>DAIRDH010000026.1:12267-44956 GCA_036796255.1 Cryomorphaceae bacterium | reverse complement strand
TGTATTCACGCGACTTTGACATGCTCGCGTATGCGTAAAAAGTATCGTCCTTTTCCTCATACACCAGCACATCTTCTTCTGTCGGGGTACCCATGATATGGCGATACACTTGAAATGCGCGCAGGGTATCCGGATCTTTTTTGGTGTAAAAAACTGCGCTGTTGTCTTTTGCCCAAACGGCGCTTCCGGTGGTGCCTGGAATCTCGTCTGGCAAAAAGGCACCGCTGTTCAGGTCTTTAAAGCGCATGGTATAGATTCTTCTACTCACCGTGTCCTCTCCGAAGGCCAAGAGGGCATTGTCGGCGCTGATGCGCAGTCCGGCAGCTTCGTAATAGGCATGTGCAGCGGCCAGCGCATTCTCGTCGAGCATCACTTCCACCTTGGTGCTGCCCTCCTTTTGGCGGCAATAGATGGCATATTCCTGGCCCTCTTCGTACTGCACGAAATAGGTGTAGCCATTCAGGACGTAGGGCACCGACATGTCCTTCTCCTTGATTCTGCCTTTCATTTCCTGAAAAAGGGTGTTTTGAAGTGCTTCTACCCCGGCCATGGCAGATGCGGTGTAGACATTCTCTGCGTTGAGGTAAGCGTGTACTTCTTGATCCTCGCGCTCCCTCAGCCAGAAGTAATCATCAGTCCATTGATGGCCATGTTTCTCGAATGTTTGAGGTTTTTTAGCTGCAACAGGAGCTTTGGCAATTGAAGAAGTTTGATCCATGGTTAAGGTTTTATGTTTGCGGATTCTACCGGTATTATTTGTGTGAAATGTGCGTCAAAACAATCAGTGCAAATGTATATATCGCCCATCAATATGTGCCCGAGCTGATGAATGAAAGGCCCCGTTCAGGAAAAAACCTCGGTAAGCACCGCGAGTGATTTGATCTTGCCCATGCCCTCAAGGTGCAATTCGTAATAATGCAGCAAATTGGCCAGCAGGTTCCTTCGATCAATATTGCCCAGAGCGAGGTTCCCATCAGCAAAGTCAGCCTCTGTAAGCGCACTGAAGTGGCTTGCGGCTTTTCCTTCAAGCATTGACCTGGCATCTGCCGGTCTGCCGCCGAAATGGCCTTCCCGAAGGTCAAAGCAGGGTGCGTCCGATCCCCATTTTCCCGAAGGAAAAAACCCAAAATACCTGCTGAGGTGCATTAAAAAGATCAGGTGAAAATCGGGGCTGAAGGCCTCCCGGGCGAAGAATGCGATGGCTTCGTCAATAAAATCGAAGAGGTCCTCATCGGGCGATTCCTCCCGTAGTGTCTTTGACAGCACTTCGGCCAAAAACATGGCTACCGCCGCTTTGGGAGGGCTTTCCATAATGGTATTGGCATCGGGCTGCACACGCAGGCTTTTGAGGCTCTGCATTTGCCTGTTTTCACGAAAAGTGCCCAAGACCTCCACCCTGGAAAGGGCCTGAACTGCAGCTTTGCTCAGGCTACCCCCTTTACGCCCCATGCTTCGGGCCATAAAAGTGACCTGTCCGAAGCGACGTGTGTAAATGACCACAATCATGGCATTGCCTGTATAAGGCATCTTGCGCAGAACGATGCCCTGTGTGCTGATTTCCATGCTTACTTGATCACCAGTATTTTGCTGACGCAAGAAGTAGTGCCTTCGCGGTCAGAGCTTAGCGCAAAATAAACACCGGTAGCCACACGCTCCCTGTTCTGGTTGCGTCCATCCCAAACTGCGGTGCCGCCGTTTGAAACTACGGAAGCAACCAGGTTGCCGCGCACATCGGTGATCCGCACCTCTGAGTCGCGCACGAGGCCTGTTATAGATATGGGACCATCGTAGGTTTCGCGCACCGGATTGGGAAATACCGTGGTACATTCGTTTTGAAAACTGCCCTGCGAAGCATCGCCTCCGTAAACCATAAGACCCTCTTCAGTTGCGATATATACCTCACCCGTTTCGGGGTCGATGGCAATATCGTTGATGCGGTTGCTCAACAGCGGGCTGTTGGTAGTTGTAAAGTTGCGCAACTGCTCCGTGCCATCAGCCGACATAAGGAAAACTCCAGATCCGTAAGTACCCACCCATTTGCGGTTCGCGCCATCCACTGTAATCACGCTAATGGGTTGATTCTCGAAAAGCGGCTGGAATATGCCCCCCTGTTCAACGAGAATTGGTCGGGCATCGCTGGGGTTCTCTGAAAAAGCATCAAATGGAGAGAAAAAAACCCCTATACCGTCGTTGGTTCCCACCCAGATTATTCCATCCAGATCTTCTGCTATACAGTACACCTCATTGCTTGGCAGACCTCCACCACCCGAAGAGGCCGTGAATTTTCGGGCCCGGCGCTGTGTAGGGTCCGAAAGGTCATCGCCCGGATCAAATACCACCACGCCTTCCCTGTTTACCAGAATCCAATGATGGCCTTGCTGGTTGATAATCATATGCGTTGCAGAAGAAGTAGGTGAGATGGCAGCACTTGTTCCTGCCTCGCTTGGGATGAAAGGCATCATGCTCCTCCATGTGCCATCGGCTTGGTACACCGATAAGGGATTGTCGTTGCGCGTGGTGAGCATCCATACATTTCCATCCTCATCTTCCTGAAAACCAATAGAACCAATAAAGTCTTTGCCATCGGGCCGCGACCTACCGGCCCACGTTTTCAAGCTGCTATTCTCGGTGGTAAAATGATTTATAACTTCCCCATTGCGCATTTCCATCACGCCACTATACCAGGACGAGACAAGTATGCGTTCTTCGTTTTCTGCAAAGCGGTGTATATCAGTTATGTCCCGAAAGGGTTCTTCTTCAAGAAATGGTAGGCTTTGCGTAGTATAATTGGTCCAGCGGTCATTCTTGTACTGGTAGAAGCCATTGTTTCGGTCCAGATTTCCCCAGAGTCCGGGTCGATCAGTGCCTCCGGAAGCAACCCACAATTCATTCCTTTCAAAAGTCAGTTGGAAACAATTGTTGGTGCCTGGGCCATCGGGAGCGATGAATTGTACCGCGCCATTCTTTTCCCTACGCACCAAACCGCGGTTGATATCCGCAATCCAAAGCAGGCCATTCGCTTCGCCATAAGCACTGCTGGGCCTGGCAGTCTCTCCATTGTAATTCAAGAAGTTCTGTGTAATATCCAATGTGTTGACATCGCGCGCCTGGATGGCAAATGTGGTGGTCAGGATCAATCCGGCAGGCGTAACAGTGAGGCTACCAATGTCTGAAGATTCCTGGAGCAATTCCCAGGTTCCCGCTTCATTCCTGATGTACAATCCAGGCTGCGGAATGCCCGATTGATTGATGGCGATCACAGCTCCCGGTGCTTCACAATGCGCTACATTTCCAAAAGGATCGGGAATACCGAGATCAATCTCCCAGTTGTTGAAAATTGTAAGGTCAGTATCGATGCTCCCAACATAGAGCCCTTCGCTTGTGGCTGCATAAAGCTCATTGCCATTGAGTGCGGTTTGATTGATGCTGAGGTTTTCCGCTGCCACTATGCGGTAGGTATTGCGAATTTCCCTTCGCTCCACATCGAAGGCCAGCACACCAATGCCAGTAGAGAGGTAGACAAATTCCGGGCCTATCGTCGCATGCCTTATCGTTTTGTTGCCTTGAATGCTGCTGTTGCGCAAATCCGGCACATTGGTAATCACACGGTTTCTAATAAGGTCAATATTTCCGTTTTCATAACCCACGATCATGGTATTGAGCCCGGGAACGGCCTTGAGCATTACGATGCCAATGTCAGACAAGCCATTAATTCGCGTAATTCTTTCAATGCCATTGTCCGTTTTGTTGTATATAAAAATGGCATTCTTGGTTGCGACATATATTTCATCCCCGAGCGCATCTACATCGAGTGCTTCGCTGTAGTTAAGCAGTGCTCTCCACGAGCCTTGCTGCACTTGTGAGATGGCAATATTGCTTGCCGCAAAAAAGGAAAGAATAAAGAATAAGGTTCGCATCGTGAATGTATCAAACGGCGGTTCAAATCTCATAACGCAAAATAAGGCTAAATGATATAATTGAGCGTCATTGCCAGATACCCGGGTGTTTATTTTTCCTTCAGGCTTGGTTTTTAAGAATCAAAAACTGCGGAGGAACGCTGCAATTCAATGAAAAGACTTTACCTTTGTAGCTCGCTTATTGGCTCGGTAGTTCAACTGGATAGAATATCAGATTTCGGCTCTGACGGTTGGGGGTTCGAATCCCTCCCGGGTCACAAAAAATAAAACCTCGATGCAAATCGGGGTTTTTTCATTTGGAAAAAGCTCAAAATAAAGCATCTTTGAAGCCTAATCAAAGTTTTTGCCATGATCGACCAAACCGAACCCGCTTACAAGCCACTCACAGTAGGTGATTGGATTATAACCATTTTAATCACCTTTATTCCAATTGTCAACCTTATCATGTATTTTGTTTGGGCATTTAGCAGCACCTCACACCCGAGCAAAAAAACATGGGCTCAAGCTTCGCTTATTTGGCTTTTAATTAGCGTTGTGCTATCTGCAATTGCATTTGCTCTTTTCGGTGCTACCTTACTCGCACTCGCCGCATCATCAGGCCAGTAGTTTTCTCACACTCATCTATTAAAACATCCAAACATGGAAATTCTTGACACCCCAGGCCCTTCAAATGGCGAACGACGCAGGCTTGATGAAATTCTCACAAATGGCTATGAATTCAGCATAGGCGATTCCATCAGTGAGGGTTTTGACCTTTTTAAGTTAAAAATGGGCGAATTCGTGGGCTTTACGGTACTTTATATTGTAGTTCTGTCCATCGCTTCATTTATTCCCTTTGGCTCATTGCTGGTAAGTGCTCCACTCGCCGCTGGGTTTTTTATGATGGCGCATCACCTCAAAACAAGGCAAGACACTGACTTCGCCGTTTTCTTCAAAGGTTTTGACAAATTCGGCCCCCTGATTCTTTTGAGCCTGGTATCCAATGTCCTCATTGTTATTGGTACAATTTTGTTGATCATTCCTGGCATCTATTTGGCTGTGGCATATACAATCGCGATTCCCCTTGTGCTTTTTTACAATGACAATTTCTGGGACAATTTGGAGTGGAGCCGCAAGATTGTAACCAAGAACTGGTGGAAGTTTTTCGGTTTTGTCATCGTTCTTGCCTTTCTCAACCTCGGCGGGCTTATTGCTTTTGGAATCGGTATTCTATTCACTATCCCGATTACCTATTGTGCGCTCTATGTAGTTTTTGACCGTATCGCTCAGGTTTCCGGAAGTGCGGCTAATGATGAAATGCGTCATGACGAAAGCAGGCCTGACGGAGATGGTTACCGAAAATAAAATGACCTTTCTTGACTTAGAATTTTTTGTCATTCGAGACAGAAATGTAGCAGAACAAAAAACCCCGAAATGAAAATTCATTTTTGGGTTTTTTGTTGAGGTCTCGAGCGGAGTACGCACAGTGTTTGTTTTCAAAGGTGTGCGTGAGAGCTTCGCCGTTCGAACCGGTTCGAACCCGCTCGAGACCTTACTGAATTCCCATGAAATGTAAGCGCATAAAAAAACCCACAACTACAATAGTTGCGGGTTTCTTTATGAGGTCTCGAGCGGAGTACACACAGTGTTTGTTTTCAAAGGTGTGCGTGAGGGCTTCGCCGTTCGAACCGGTTCGAACCCGCTCGAGACCTCAGTTTGGTTTCCCTAAACGAATAGGCACAAAAAAACCCGCTACTTTTTAATAGCGAGTTTTTTTTGAGGTCTCGAGCGGATTCGAACCGCTGTACGAGGTTTTGCAGACCTCTGCCTAGCCACTCGGCCACGAGACCCTGTTGAAAAGGAGCGCTAAAGTACTAAAATTAGCCGCTCCGTCACACATAGACTTACTCTTTTTATGGAATTGGGGTTACAGTTCCATGACCACGGCCACATCGCCAACGTTGCCATTGATGGGTGGAGAGAGCTTTCGCAGGCGTATTCCTGCCAGTTTCACCATCGCATTCTCGGCTTTTATGCGCGTGAGTATGCGGTAGCCCACTTGCTCAATAAGCTTAGAGCGAATGGCCATTTCCTCAGCCACAATGCGGTTGAGCTGCACATAATCTACCGTGTCGGCAAGGGCGTCGGTGGTGTAAGATTTTGTGTAATCGGCATCCACCCAGAGCTGCACAATGTACTCTCCGCCTATTTTTGCCTCCTCGGGCAGGCAGCCGTGAAATGCGTAAATCCTGATGTCGTTAACCTCTATCCGTTGCATCAACCCAATATTTCGATTCCTTTCTGCATGCGCTGAAGCGACTCATCCCTGCCGAGCAAGGCCATAATGTCAAACATGCCAGGCCCCATGCCTTCGCCGGTGATCAGCAGGCGCAGGTTGGGCAGCACAGTACCCATTCCCAGGCCTTCTTCTTCAAGAAAGGCCTTGAAAACTGCCTCGAGGGTGCTTGCGCTAAATGCGTCGGCATTGGAAAAGCGCTGGTGCAGTTTCTTCATATTGGCAGCGGTGCCTTCTTTCCATTTTTTAGACACGGTGTTCTCATCATAGCGCGATGGCGCCTCAAAAAGGTATATGCCGCCTTCCACAATTTCGCCTGTAAAGGAGGCCCGCTCTTTCATAAGTCTGCACACTTCAGCAAGGTATGCAGGGTCTTTTTTAAAGCCTTTCGCTTCCGCAAAAGGGGCTACCATGCCGGCTATCAATTCGTCAGGCGTATTGCGCAGGTATTGCTGGTTGAACCATTTCGCCTTATCAGGGTCAAATTTTGCACCGGCTTTGCCCACGCGATCCAGTGAAAATGCTTCGACCAGCTCTTCCAGGCTGAAAATTTCTTGTGGTGTGCCCGGATTCCATCCCAGCAGTGCGAGCATATTGATAAACGCTTCGGGAAAGTAGCCTCGCTCCCGGTAGCCACTGCTTTGCTCACCCGTGTCAGGGTCAGTCCAATTGAGTGGAAATACGGGAAAACCCAGTCGGTCGCCATCGCGCTTGCTGAGCTTGCCATTGCCATCGGGCTTAAGCAGCAGCGGCAGGTGGGCAAATTCTGGTTTGTCCCAGCCGAACGCTTCGTAAAGCAGCACGTGCAGCGGAGCCGAGGGCAACCACTCCTCACCGCGTATCACATGGGTGATTTCCATGGTGTGGTCGTCCACAATATTGGCGAGGTGATAAGTAGGCATGCCGTCGCTTTTGAAAAGCACCTTGTCGTCGAGCTGGTGGGTATTCACCACCACCCAACCGCGGATATGGTCGTGCACCCTCACTTCTTCATTGCGCGGCATTTTAAAGCGAATCACATAAGGCTCTCCGGCAGCGATCAAAGCCGCTACATCGGCCTCGCTGAGCGTGAGCGAATTGCGCATGGCTTCACGGCTCACAGCATTGTACTGTGGCGATGATGAGCCCGCTTTTTTGAGGCGCTCGCGCATTTCATCGAGCTCTTCAGGCGTGTCGAAAGCATAATAGGCATGCCCGGAGTCGAGCAGTTGATCGGCATAAGCGCGGTACATTTCCTTGCGCTCACTTTGGCGGTAAGGCCCGTATTTTCCGCCGTAGCTCACCCCTTCGTCGGGGAGCACGCCACACCACTCAAGTGCTTCGCGAATGTATGCTTCGGCGCCAGGCACAAACCTGTTCTGGTCCGTATCTTCAATGCGCAATATGAAGTCGCCTCCTTGCTTCTTAGCGAAGAGGTAGTTGTACAATGCGGTGCGCACTCCACCCATATGTAGTGGACCTGTAGGACTGGGGGCGAAGCGTACGCGTACTCGTTTCTGTGACATGAACTTGATTTTGGGCTGCAAAGATAAGCCGATTTGCCGAAAAGGCCTGCCTTGCGCCTGCAACTGCTATATTTGTCACAACAAGCAAGAGGAGAAAATTAAATGCTCGATTATGCCCTTATCGATTTTGGCAACGGACGCAAACTGGAGCGCTTCGGCGCTGTGATTGTCGATCGGCCTGAGGTGCTCGCCCAGGGACCTCCCAGCCTTTCGGCAAATGAGTGGCGCGCTCAGGCGGATGGCCGTTTCGACGAAGACAAAAACGCAAAGGGGCAATGGCAAGTCAAGGCAAACTTTCCCGAAACCTGGCATTGCACTTTTGGCCCAAAGGCCGATTGGAAAGTGATCTGCAAAACGGGGCCATACAAGCATCTTGGGATATTTCCGGAGCAGGAAAAGCACTGGGCTTACCTCCAAAAACATTTAAAGCGCGGCGATAAGTACCTGAACCTCTTTGCTTATACTGGTGCTGCAAGTCTCGCTGCCGCCAAAACAGGCGCTTCGGTATACCATGTGGAAGCATCCAAATCGGTGGTGAACTGGGCGGCTGAAAATGCCCGACAAAGCGATGCTTCCGACATTCACTGGGTGTGCGATGATGCCCTCAAATTTGCCGAAAGGGAGCTCAAGCGCGGGAATAAATACAAAGGAATATCCATGGATCCTCCCATTTACGGCCGTGCGAAAGGCGGTGCCAAATGGCGGCTGGAAGACAAGCTTGAAGGCCTTGTAGAAACGGCATCAAACTTGCTCGAGCCCGGAGGCTTTCTCGTGCTCAATACCTATTCGCCGGTTATCGCTCTGAATGAAATGGTGAAGCTTTGCCAAAAAATGGGCTTCGCACACAACGAAGCCGGCTGGCTCAGCGTTAATACAGCCGATGGGCGAAGGTTGGCTTTGAGCAAATATTGCTTCGCACAGCTGAAGAAGAAGCGCTAGTTTGGTTAACTTAGCACATTGAGAAAGCAGGAGAGGACATTCAACACACATGAATTACACGTACGACGCCTTAATTAAAAAGCTGGACAGCTTCACCCGAAAGTATTATCAAAATCTGATGATACGCGGCGCCATCTATTTCGTAGCCATAGGTTTGGCTGCATTTCTGGCTTCGGTATTGCTCGAGTATTTTGGGCAGTTTTCGACCGGCGTGAGGCGCACCCTCTTTTTTACGCTATTGTTGGTTTTTGCCGTCCTTTTCGGAAAATACATTGCCTACCCGGCACTCAAACTGCTTCGACTGGGCGATATCATCTCTCACGATGAAGCTTCGCGCATGATTGGCCGCCATTTCCCGGAGGTAGAAGACAAGCTCCTCAACACCCTGCAGCTCAAACGACAGGCCGACTCCAATGGCGGAGACAGCAGTCTGCTTGTGGCGAGTATCAACCAACGCATAGAAGCGCTGGAGCCGGTGCCATTTTCATCAGCGGTGAATTTCAAAGACAACCGCAAGTACCTGAAGTATGTATTGCCTCCCCTTATTCTGACTGCCTTGCTCCTCGCCATTGCACCCTCTGTGCTCAAGGAAGGAACGCAGCGACTCGTGGCTTACAATGAGGAATACATTCCGGTAGCACCTTTTTCATTTGAAATTGAAAATGAAAAACTCGAGACTGCACTCAACAGCAATTTTGTGCTTAGGGTAAAAGCGGACGGGACTTATGTGCCCAATGAAATGCGCATATCAATTGACGGCAAGCTGTTCAGGTTGAAAAGCGAAGGCGGAGGCCATTTCAGCCACACCTTTCGCAATGTGAGGAGCGAAGTGCCCTTTAAGCTTACGGCTGAGGGATTTTACAGCAATCCCCATTTGCTCAAAGTATTGCCCACGCCTTCCATTGTCGACTTTGATGTAAAGCTCGAGTACCCGGCTTACCTCAAGAAGTCGTCCGAAACATTGAGCAATACCGGCAACATCAAAGTGCCTGAGGGTACCAACCTCTCCTGGTTGTTTCGCACAGAGAATGCTGATCATTTCTACCTGGCATTTACAGACACCACCTTGCGCCTTCTGCCGACGCAAAAATCGAGCTTTGACTATCAGCGCCGTGCACGCAACGCCGAGCGCTACCGCGTGGCGGCCACGAATGATATCGTCGGTGGAGTTGATACCTTGAGCTATCGCATCGACGTGATCAAAGATGCTTACCCAAAAATTAAAGTGGAAGCTAAAGCCGACTCAACCGATGAGCGCCGGGTGTATTTCGGCGGTACCATTAGTGATGACTATGGTATTACCGAGCTTGCATTTCATTACCGGATGGTGCGGGCTGATGGCGCTGCTGAAGATTTTCGCGAAAGCGTAAACATCAACAGTCAAATGGCGCAGGAATTTTTTCATTTTGCCGACTTTGAAAAACTCGAGCCTAAACCTGGCGATAGGATTGAGTACTACTTTGAAGTGTGGGACAACGATGGTGTAAATGGACGCAAGTCGACCCGTAGTGACAAAAAACTTTACGCGACCCCTAACAAAGAGGAACTGAAAACTGCCCGTAAAGAAACGGCTGAGCAGATAAAGGCCGAACTCGAGAAGAGCATCGAAGAAGCCCGCGAACTGAAGAAAGAAATTGAAGAGCTTAACAAGGATCTTTTGCAGAACAATGAAATGGGCTGGCAGGAGAAGAAGCGCCTCGAAGATTTGCTGAAAAAGCAAAAGAACATGCAGCAGCAAGTAGAAGAAATTCAGAAAAAAAACAAAGGGAAGCTGCAGCAACAAGAGCGCTACATGGAGCAGAGTGAGAGCATTATGGAGAAGCAGCGCATGCTCGAAAAGCTCTTTGATGAACTCATGAGCGATGAGATGAAGGAAATGTACCGGAAGCTCGAAGAGATGATGGAGAAAATGGACCAGAACCAAATTCGGGAAGAGCTCGAGAAAATGGAGATGGGCCAGGAAGAACTGGAAAAAGAGCTTGATCGTTCACTGGAATTGTTCAAGCAAATGGAGGTAGAGGCAGAGTTTGAGCAGGCCATGGACAAGCTTGAAGAGCTTGCCAAAAAGCAGGAAGAGCTCGCCAAGGAAAGTCAGGAAAAGAATGCTGACAAAGAAGCGCTGAAAGAAGAGCAAGACAAACTCAATAAGGAGTTTGATGAGCTGAAAGAAGACCTCAAACAGCTCGAAGAAAAGAACGAGGAGCTTGAAAGCCCCAACGATATCCCCGATACGGAAGAAGAGCAAAAGGAGATTGACGAAGCGATGGATAAGAGCTCCGAAGAGCTTGGAAAAGACAAGCCAAAGAAAGCCTCGGAATCGCAGCAGAATGCAGCAGACAAAATGCAGGAAATGGCCGATAAAATGAAGGCTGCCATGGAAGGTGGAGCGCAACAGCAGGCCAGTGAAGATATGGATGCGCTGCGGGCCTTGTTGGAAAACATCATTCAGCTGTCATTCGATCAGGAAGGCATCATGGAAGAGCTGAGGGGGCTCAACAGGGAAGACCCGCGCTATACAGAGATGGGCCGCAGCCAAAAGAAATTGCAGGACGATGCCAAGATGGTTGAGGATTCCCTCTTTGCCCTTAGCAAGCGGGTGGTTCAGATTCAGAACATTGTAAATGAAGAAATTGGAATCATTAACCGCAACATTGAAACGGCACTTGAAGAAATTGCGGAACGCTCCACCGCAAGCGCCAATATGCGACAACAGTATGCGATGACCTCTTTTAACAACCTCGCCTTGCTGCTTGATGAAGCGCTTCAGCAAATGCAGCAAGCCATGGCCAATCAGATGCCCGGAACGGGCAATTGTGAAAACCCCGGAGGCGCTGGCAAGACTCCCTCAAAAGGAAAGGGGAAAATGAGCAAAATGCAGGAGGAGATGGGGAAGAAACTCGAGCAGATGCAAAAGGCCATGGAAAAGGGCGAAAAACCAGGCGGAAACAAGCCCGGAATGGGAAACCAGGGCATGAGCAAAGAAGTGGCCAAAATGGCCGCCGAGCAGGCAGCGTTGCGCCGTGAAGTAGAAAAGATGGCCCAGGAACTCAACCAGCGCGGAAAAGGGGAAGGGAAGGGCCTGGAGGACATTGCTGAGAAAATGGAAAAAACAGAGAAAGATCTGGTCAATATGGAAATAACCCCTGAGACCATCAGGCGGCAGGAGGAAATTTTGACCCGCCTTTTGGAGTCGGAAAAAGCAGCCAGGGAGCGCGAATACGAGGAGCAACGCGAAAGTGAGCAGCCCAGGGCCTATGAAATTAGTAACCCCGAAAAATATTTAGAGTATAACCGTAGGAAGGCAAAGGAAATTGAATTGCTGAGAACGGTGCCGCCTGACATGAAGCCGTACTACAAAGAACGAGTGAATGAATATTTTCTTAATTTTGAAACTTCACAATAGATGACCCTGACCGAATCAGCACAAATGGAAACCATTGACTTCGCTTCAAAAGGAGAAAACATAACAATCATTGAGCGCCTTATTGACGAGTTGTGCGAGAAGTACAACATACAAGAGGAGCACTACGGCAACATCCTCATTGCACTTACAGAGGCTGTCAACAATGCCATCTATCATGGCAATAAACAGGATCCGTCAAAGCAGGTGAGCGTGAAGTATGAAGCCAATGGCGACAATTTCTTCTTTCGTATTGAAGACGACGGTCCCGGCTTTGATTATCAAAATGTACCTGATCCCACTGCACCGGAAAACTTGGAGAAGCCAAATGGCCGGGGAGTATTTCTTATGAAGCACCTCTCTGACGATCTCAAATTTCTCGAAGAGGGACGGATAGTAGAAATAACGTTTAGCAACCTCAGCAAGCCCGTACAGATCTCTGCCTGATATGATGCAACCGTCGATACATTTTCATGGTGAAGATGTATCATTGAGGCTTAGAAAGATCAAATCAATCCGCGAATGGCTGCAAAAGGCGATTTTATCTGAAGGATTGCAGCCCGGAACTATCCAATACGTTTGGTGCAGTGATGCATACTTGCTCCGCATTAATCAAGAATACCTTCAGCACGACGATCTCACTGACATCATTACTTTTGACTATGGCGAGGCTGATACCTTAAGCGGAGACATCTTCATCAGCATTGAGCGCGTAAAAGAAAACGCAGCCACGTTCAAAACAAGCTTTACCAACGAGCTCCAGCGCGTCATGATTCACGGTGTTCTGCACCTCTGTGGCTACAAAGACAAGAGTCCTGCTGAGCAGCGTGAAATGACTGAAAAAGAAGATTATTACCTATCTTTGCGGGCTTTTTAATACATTGAAATGCCATGCTACAGGAATATGATGTGATAGTGGTTGGAGCCGGTCACGCCGGCAACGAGGCAGCAGCTGCAGCAGCCAATTTGGGCTCGTCCGTATTGATGGTCACCATGAACATGAATACCATAGGGCAAATGTCCTGCAACCCAGCCATGGGCGGAATCGCCAAAGGTCAGATTGTGAGGGAGATAGATGCGCTGGGGGGCTATTCAGGCATCGTGAGTGACAGCAGCACCATACAATTTCGCATGCTCAACCGCTCAAAGGGACCTGCGATGTGGAGCCCACGCACGCAGAATGACCGCATGCGCTTTGCAGAGCAGTGGCGCATCATGTTGGAGCAAACACCCAACGTCGACTTCTTCCAGGACATGGTCAAGGAAGTCATGATCGACAAGCAAGGTAAAGTATGCGGGGTGGTGACGGGTATTGGCATTTCCATCAAGTCTAAATCCGTAATTCTCACAAGCGGCACCTTTCTGAATGGAATCATTCACATCGGTGAAAAGAACTTTGGTGGAGGCCGCGCTGGTGAGAAAGCTGCACATGGCATCACCGAACAGTTGCTGAGTCTGGGCTTCGACCATGGCAGGATGAAAACAGGAACACCTCCCCGACTTGACGGCCGCAGCATCGATTTTTCCAAAATGGAAGAACAACCCGGCGATGAACTCCCGGGCAGCTTCTCATACCTTCCGGTGCAGCCCATGCAGCGACAGGTGCCCTGTCACATTACCTATACCAATGAGGAAGTGCACGACATTCTCCGCACAGGATTTGACCGGTCGCCTATGTTCAATGGACGCATTCGCGGCTTGGGACCGCGGTACTGTCCATCGATAGAAGACAAAATCGACCGCTTCGCTGAGCGCGACAGGCACCAAATATTTGTAGAACCCGAAGGACTGAGCACGGTTGAAATTTACCTCAACGGATTTTCCTCGAGCCTTCCTGAAGATGTACAATCTGCTGCATTGAAAAAAATTCCCGGACTAGAACACGCGAAAATGTTCCGTCCAGGCTACGCCATAGAATACGATTATTTCCCGCCTACCCAGCTTCAACATACGCTGGAGACGAAACCGGTGCAAGGTCTGTATTTTGCAGGACAAATTAATGGAACCACCGGTTACGAAGAAGCCGCTTGCCAGGGCTTGATGGCCGGCATCAATGCCCATCAGAAAGTTCATGGAAAGGATCCCTTCATTCTGCAGCGCAGCGAGGCTTATATCGGTGTGCTGATAGATGACCTCATCACAAAGGGCACCGAAGAGCCCTACCGTATGTTTACTTCCCGGGCTGAATACCGCATCCTGCTTAGACAGGACAATGCCGATTTGAGGCTCACGCCAAAGTCGCATGCCATCGGTCTTGCCTCTGAGGAACGCTTGCGACGGGTAGAATTAAAGTCAGCTTCTATAGACCGAATCGACAAGTTTTTGTCGCTTACGGGCGTAACCCCGGAAGAACTCAACCCAACATTGGAGCGCCTTGGATCGAGTAAACTCAGGCAGCAAGTTAAGGCTCGAAGCCTCGTATCCCGTCCCAATTTTTCTCTCCACATACTCAGCGAAGGGAGCGAAGAAATCGCAGAATTTTATGCTACCCTCAAGGCTGAGGTCGGTGAAGCGCCCTTTAATGAAGCAATGGAAGCCGCTGAAATAAAAATCAAATATGAGGGCTACATCGAGAAAGAACAGGAAATGGCCGACAAGCTAATCCGCCTTGAACAGATCGTCTTGAGCGACGAGTTTGACTACGCCGCTCTAAATTCTCTCTCCGCTGAGGCCCGTGAAAAGTTGACAAAAGTAAAACCCAAAACCATCGGACAGGCTTCCCGCATTAGCGGAGTTTCGCCCTCTGATATATCCGTTTTGATGATTCATGTCGGAAGATAATCCAGCGTTCCACGTGGAACAATATCCAAAGGTTCCACGTGGAACAGTTCCCTCGTCTGAAATATCCTGCCCAATCTGTGGCAAATCGTCCTTCAGCATTCTTGTAACTGCAAAAGATTATACAGCCACCCAAGAAACCTTTCACGTTTCTCAGTGCGACAATTGCAACTTCCTGTTGACCCTTCCAAGGCCAATCGACCATGGCCCATATTACGATTCGGTCGCCTATATTTCGCACTCTAATACCAAGCGTGGCATCATCAACAGGATCTACCACCTTGCAAGGCATTTCAATTTGAAATCGAAATTCCAGTTGGCTGAGAAATATGCTCCCGGAAATATTTGGCTAGATTACGGCTCCGGTCAGGGTGCATTTTTAGCGTATGCAGCACAACAGAATATTCAAATCAGTGGCGTCGAAATTCACAATGACAGCAGGGCGCATTGTCAAAAATTAGGTTATACTGTTGTCGCACCGCCAGAATATCTCAAGAAACATAACGCCGTAGATTGTATTACGATGTGGCACGTTTTGGAGCATGTCGAAAATCTCGATGAAGTTTTTGCAAAACATTACAGCAATCTCACCAGCAACGGGACATTAATAATTGCAGTCCCCAACCCAGCGAGCAAGGATGCAGAAATATACCGAGAATACTGGGCGGCCTATGATGTGCCCCGTCACTTGTGGCATTTCAAAGAAAAAGATATTCGTTCACTGGCAACGCGGCACAATTTCAACTACCTCGGAAAAAAACCCATGCTGCTCGACGCATTCTATATTTCCATGCTTAGCGAAAAATACAAAAACGGAAATATGATACGTGGTATCATCAACGGAGCCATCAGCAATCTCCACGCAGCTATCAAAAGTAAAAATTACAGCAGCCAGATCTACATTCTCCAAAAAAAGGACTAGCACGCCCCAAATTTGCTCTCATCCATCTCTCTGGTATCATACCCCGATTTCATCACGATGTCTCAAATTTCGGCAAATAATTACACTTCACTATAATTCAATATATTACAACACAATTAGTGGCTATCAGAACAAAAAGCTAGCTTTGCAAAAAGCAATAGCATGTCCACATTAACAGAAACTCCCGCAATAGCACACATACTCAAGAATCTCGGAATCGAAGAACACAATAAAGGTTGTTCCACAGGTCAACAATTTTTCGGTTCTGGTCCAGACTTAAGCAGCCACTCACCCGTAGATGGAGAACTTATTGCACGCGTAAGCTCGGGCACTGAGGAAGAGTACCGCCAGATAGTATCAAAAGCAAAAGAGGCATTCACACATTGGCGCATGGTACCCGCCCCTCAGCGCGGAGAAATTGTCCGCCAGTTCGGCGATCGACTGCGCCATTACAAGAATGAGCTCGGCACATTGGTGTCATACGAAATGGGGAAGTCCTTGCAGGAAGGGCTCGGAGAGGTTCAGGAAATGATAGATATCTGTGATTTTGCTGTAGGCCTTTCACGCCAACTTCATGGACTGACCATGCACAGTGAACGTTTCAAACACCGCATGTATGAGCAGTACCACCCCCTTGGCATCGTAGGAATTATTTCAGCCTTTAACTTCCCCGTTGCTGTGTGGTGCTGGAATTCTGCACTCGCGTGGGTTTGTGGTGATGTTTGTATATGGAAACCTTCAGAAAAAACACCTTTGTGCAGCATTGCCTGCCAGAATATTTGGAACGAAGTCGCGTCAGCCAATGATTTGCCGGAAGGCATAAGCTCTATTCTCAATGGAGACTACAAAATGGGGGAACTGCTCACACATGATGAAAACGTAGCACTCATTTCGGCCACAGGCTCCATTCGCATGGGCAAAATAGTAGCCCAGGCGGTAGGGGCCAGGCTCGGGAAAACTTTGCTTGAATTAGGGGGTAACAATGCCATAATCATTACCCCAAATGCCGACCTAAAAATCGCTATTCCAGGCACCGTTTTCGGAGCCATTGGCACAGCAGGACAACGCTGCACAAGCACAAGAAGGCTCATCGTTCACAGTTCCCTTTACGATGACATGAAAGAGAAACTCGTTGCGGCATACAAACAATTGCGCATCGGCAATCCGCTCGATCAAAACAACCACGTCGGTCCATTGATAGACCGTGATGCAGTAGATATCTATCTAAAGGCTATAGATCAAGTTAAAAATCAAGGTGGTACCTTCCTTATAGAGGGTGAGCACCTCAAAGGCAATGGATATGAAAGTGGTTGCTATGTATCGCCTTCCATTGCCGAAGTCAAAAATCACTATGCCATTGTCCAAAGTGAAACGTTCGCGCCGCTTCTTTATCTGATCAAATATGATACCTTCGAAGAGGCCATTGCAATTCAAAACGGTGTTAAACAAGGGCTTTCATCAGCAATAATGACCACCAATATGCGTGAAGCAGAAGCATTTCTTTCTCATGAAGGCTCTGATTGCGGAATTGCCAATGTCAACATAGGAACTTCAGGGGCTGAAATTGGAGGCGCATTCGGAGGCGAAAAAGAAACTGGCGGTGGACGAGAATCAGGCAGCGACGCCTGGAAAGTATACATGCGCCGACAAACAAACACCATTAATTACAGCCATGAGCTTCCACTTGCGCAAGGTATCAAATTCGATTTCTAACCCATACCTTCTAGCAAGCACTTTTGGGCTCCTGATTGGCTTGCTATCAGGATGTGAACAAACTACCCAACAGAACGCAGCACGGATAGAATACGGCACCTGGAGATTTACTTTACAGATGCAAAACAAGGAATTGCCATTCACTGGTATCTTTTCAGAACAGGACGGCACGACTGTGCTGCGCATAACAAATGCCACTGAAGTTGTTGAACTTCGCAATCCTAAAGTGATGGGCGATTCTGTCATTTATGACTTTCCAGTTTACAATGCATCACTTCTACTGATAAAAGATAGCCCAGAACTTATCTCTGGTAAATGGATCGACTCCAATAAAGAGGACTATAGTATTCCACTCATCGCAGAATACAACCGCGACTTTCGCTTTACTTCTACCAAATCCAGCACCGCAGTGGCCTCGCAATACAAAGTGCGCTTCCAAAATAAAAATAGTAAAGGATTCGACGCTATTCTCCTGTTAACGAATGAAAACGGAAAGCTATCAGGTACCTTCCTGACCGAGACCGGTGACTTTAGATATCTGGAAGGCAATATCATGAATGGCGGTATCCACCTCAGCACATTTGACGGGAGTCATGCTTGGTTGTTTTCCGCCACCATTAATGGTGATAGCCTAACCAACGGCCACTTTTTTGCTGGGGCTCACGGACATACCCCATGGATCGCTGTGGCAGACAGCACTTTTCAACTGATTAGCCCCGATTCCATCTCAGACATTAAATCGGGATACGCGAAATTTGAATTCTCATTACCCGATGAAACAGGCACGCTTAAAACCCATGATGATTTCATTGATGACAACACAGTGACGATATATCAAATCACTGGAAGTTGGTGCCCAAATTGCATGGATGCTTCAATAACCATGCATCAAATCGCTCAAGACTTAGATCCACATAAACTAAAGATTGTACCCATCCATTTTGAACTCACTGATGATTTTGAAAAGGCAAAAGCCAGAGTCAATAAAATGAAACGTGATCTCGGCTTGCCGTCTCATTTTCTGTTTGGTGGAAAAGCCAATAAACAGGAAACGGAACAGCAATTACCCGCCCTATCTCAATTATCCTCGTATCCAACGCTTATATTCACAGATAAAACTGGCACAGTAGTCAAAGTATATACAGGTTTTTACGGGCCAGGTACAGGTCAATACCACGAAGAATTTATTAGCGAGACCAAAGCATTGCTTGCATCCCTGCTTTCCACCTGAGTACTTTTTCAAATAAAAAATCAGCTGATCAGCAAGTCATTTTATCCACACGGCGACCATGTCGTCCACCCTCAAAGTTGGCATTCAGAAATGCCCTTACCAACTCTACTCCAGCTTCGGATGAAATAAACCGGGCAGGAAGTGCCATGATGTTGGCATTGTTATGTTGGCGCGCAAGTTCTGCCACTTCCTTTGTCCACGCCACCGCGCAGCGTATCTTTTGGTGCTTGTTGGCAGTAATGGCAACTCCATTTGCACTTCCGCACACCAATACTCCAAGTGCCTTGCTATCTTTAGATACCTCCTGGGCTACTGCATGCGCAAAGTCTGGATAATCTACGCTGTCAGGAGAGAATGTACCTTTATCAATCCATTGAACGCTGTCCATCCTTAAATTATCCTTGATAAACTCTTTGAGCTCATAACCAGCATGATCGCTACCTATAAATATGTCCATGGTTCTAAATTTCTACAAAGATAATCCATTGCAAACACTGACGATTTATGAACAATACAAAAAAAGAACTTTACAACAGCTTAACATACAAGGGCTATTAAAATCACTTATCCATGCTTTAAGTGTTCAAAACGCCCATAAATCGTGTATAAGTCCTCAAAACTATTCGGACCCTTATTGCACTAATTTCACTAAGCACATTGATCCTTTACAAAGCAAGTTATTTACATCATAACTTATGAGCCAAATTTCGTGCTATATCAACAATTGAAACATTCAATAAACATCTCAAGTTATGCATATCGGGAAAAACAGAATAAAGGTTGATATCACGCAATGCAGGGCATATGAATGCGTTCTATTTACAGGACTGTTGGTAAACTGTTACTAACTTTGGAAAAGTCTATTATCCCAAGCAAATGCCAAATGAATTTACACAGAGTTGACATCCATATTACAAATGCTTCTTTTTTAATTAAAAAGATAAAATGTAATAGTATAGGAAGGACGTTTGCCTTCTTCTTATTGCTTCTTGGTGGTGCTACCTTTGCCCAAGGTGAATACACAGTGTATAAATATGACAATGGCCGAATCAGCAGCGAAGGAACCATGGTGGATGGCAAACCTGAAGGATATTGGAAAACTTTTTTTCCAAGCGGCAATATCCAATCTGAAGGAAACAGGAAGAATTTTGAATTGGACAGTACCTGGATTTTCTACAATGATAGCCAGGAGAAGGTTTCACAAATCACCTACAAACGAGGTAAAAAGAATGGCGTTCAAATCACATATCGTGATGGGGTGCTTTATGAGAAAACCTACTATGTGAATGACAAACGCACCGATGAAGTTTTGAATTACTACCCTAATGGAGAACTGCGCAGTCGCATTCCAATTGAGGAGGGCAAAGAACATGGAGAGGGATTTGAATATTCCAGAGATGGACGAATCATTACTCTGCTGGGTTACAAAGAGGGTAATTTGCGCAAAGCAGATAAGGTAAACCGGTATGACAACGAGGCAAAAAAGAGGGGACCATGGATAAGCTTTCACCCTAATGGAGTATTGGCTTCAGAGGGATATTTCATGAACGACAAGAAAAATGGAATTTTCAAAACCTTTGACAAAAAAGGCGACCTTTTAACATTGGAAAAGTACCGTGATGGAGAGTTGGTGGTAGACTCGGAGGAATCGGTTATTTTGGATTTGAGAAATACGTATCACGAAGACGGCACGCTCAAATCAACTGGTGGTTATGTGGATGGAATAAAGGAAGGAACCCACAGGCTGTATGACAGAGATGGCAATCTGGAAGGTGGTGAACTGTACAGCAAGGGAGAGAAAATAGGAGAGGGGATTATTGATGACACTGGTGCTTACCAAGGCTATTGGAAACTTTACTACCGCACAGGCGAATTGCAGGCTGAAGGCGAATATGAGGATACCAAGCGCATCGGGGACTGGATTTTTTACCACAAAAATGGGCAAATAGAGCACAAAGCTAAATATATCAATGGCTTACCTCAAGGTAAATGGACCTGGTATTATGAAAATGGAAAATTGAGGAGGGAAGAGTTTTACCGTAGAGGTAGAGAAGATGGGACAGTGACAGAATATGACCTTGACGGCAACATTGTGGTACAAGGGGAGTACGTTAGTGGTCTGCGAGACGGGGAATGGTTTCTCAATGTTGGTGATCATACCGAAAAGGGAAAATACAGTGATGGAGAGCGAACAGGAGAATGGATTTATGAATATGAAGATGGTCAGATTAACTTCATAGGCGAATACGTGGCGGGCATGGCAGCCGGGAAGCACAAGTGGTTTTACCCAAATGGGCAACTGATGCTCGAAGGGCGTTATAATAGCGGCGTGCGAACAGGTAGCTGGAAAAAGTATGATGAAGAAGGTGCAGAAATACTTAATATAAAATACAAATCGGGAAGGGAAGTGAAAATTAACGGCAAGCGGGTAATTAGGGCTGAACAGTACGACATTGACAGCTAGGACTTCTTAACTTCGCAATATCAAATTACCCGATATTTCTATTTTTTGTCATTAACTACCTCTATACCAAATCATGTAAGAAATCATGTGGACGAACTAAACACGCCTGCATGTTTGGTGGATATATCCAGAGCTGAGGTGGTATTTTCAAATGGACACGGGCTGCTTTTGCAGCTGGAAGATCGATTGAAAAGCACCATTGTCGGAGATGAAAGTTTGCTAAAGACATTGTGCATCGCCACAAGTAATAGCGGACACTTCAGCTATGATACAGCAGATGCTTACTCCATAAAATCGCTTGAAATTGCAAAGGACTGGGCATTGGTGATTTTTGAAAAGGACAAAGAATCTCCGAAAGTTTTGAGCAATGCAAGTGCCCTTGTTTTGAGATGCACGGACGATGGAATAATAAGTGATCACAATCCAATAGCTGCTGAGGTATTGTCCGGTAATCAACATCGTGATATACAAGGACGACTTATTTTTGACTTTGTCGAGGCCAATTCTGCACTGTCACTGCAGAAATTATTGAATGTAAATCGGAACAGCAAGGTATACCTTCATACTGAGGTATACCTGAAAAGTGAAAAAAGTGCCCATAGGCGACTTTTAGTGCAAGCTGTGCCCAACCGCAATAGCCAAAATGATCATCTGATTATACTTCATGTGATTGATGAACAACTCCAGTTTGCCTTGAACAGAGAAGAAGAGAGGGCTGCCAATGCTGAAGAGTTGAATGAAGTACTTAAACTTGAAATTCAAGAGCATACCAGAACGCAAAAAAAACTTTCTGATGCCCAGCGCTATGTGCGGAGTATTATTGACAGTTCTGTTGAAATGATCGTTTCTGTCAATAGCGAGATGGACATCCAGGAATTTAATAGAACATCACAGCTTATCACCGGGTATAGCAAAGAAGAAGTCGTTGGTACTGCTTTCACAAATTTACTTGACAAGGGCATTGACGTGGCCATAATTATTGAAGAAGTAAACGTAAATGGATTGTGGGAAGGTGAACTCATTTTCATAAAAAAGGATGGTAGCCGACTGCCATTACAGGCTTTTATTTCACTTTTAAGAAGTGAAAGTTGGTCATCTCTGGGATACGTATGCAGCATGCGAGATATAACCAAAACCAAAGAAGCCGAAGATTTTGCACGAGAGCAGCAAGCTAAAATAGAGGCTATTTTTAACAGTGGATCGGTTATGTTCTGGACGGTGAATAAAAATACGGCCCTCACTTCATTCAATCAGGAATATGCTGCTGCGTTTGAAAGGCTTTATGGAGAGCCTCCTGAAATCAATAAAGATATAAATAAACCCAAAAAGCGCTTCGCATCAGATATTTACCACGATTTTTGGAATAATAAATATAAAAAAGTTTTCAGAACGGGCGAAAGAGAGTACTTTCAGACCAACACAAAGGACAAATCAGGGAAAGAAAATTACAGAGATATTTTCCTGAGTCCAATTTTCAATCCTGCTGACAACATCATCAAAGAAGTCGCGGGAATGGCGATTGACACAACTGAAAAGATGGCTGCTGAACATAAGATGAACGAACAGTCGGCTAAAATAAAGGCGATCTTTAATGCTTCCAACCATATGATATGGTCGGTCGGAGAGAATTTTGAGTTTACTTCATTCAATGAATCTTTTGAAAAACGCATGCACAACCGTTTTGGTAAAAAGCCAGAGCTCAATAGCAGTGCTGTAGACTTTATGGACGCGTGTTGTAAAGGTAAAGGAGAAGAATGGCTTGGGTGGTACAGAAAAGTATTTCAAGGTGAAAAGGCTCAATTTGAAGATTTAATTACTGATATTTTAGGAAAAGAACACCTTGAAGAGGTGTCACTAAGTCCAATTAGCAATGGGAAGGGAAAGGTGGTGGAAATAGCGGCCCTTTCCCAAACAGTAACTTTCAAGCGGGCAGCTGAGCGCAAATTGAAAGAGCAGGCCGCTAAAATCAATGCAATTTTTGACAGCACTGCAATGCTCATATGGACGGTCGATAAAAACCTTCGCATCATCGCATTCAATAAGATATATGCCAATCAGCACTTTAAACTACTTGGAAAAGAGGTTAGCATCGGTAGTCGATTTACAAATGATGTGAGAGAGGCCATTTCTGCTGATGCTATGAAAGAGCTTGAAGTATACTTTGAAAATGTTTTCCTGGGAGAAAAACAGCAGTTTGAAGGAGTACTTACTGACAAGCAGGGTCAGACCCATTGGATGGAAACATTTTTAAATCCAATTTACCTTGAGAGCGGTGAAATAAAGGAAATATCCTGCCTCAGCTACGAAATCACGGATAAAAAAGAAATTCAGCAGCAGATGCTTGAGTCCATTCACGAAAAAGAAGTACTGCTGCAGGAAGTGCATCACCGCGTGAAGAATAACCTACAGGTGATTTCCAGCATACTCAATCTGCAATCCAGCTACGTAAAGGATGAAAATTCTCTCAACATTCTTCGTGAAAGCCAGAACAGAATCAAGTCAATGAGCTTTATCCATGAGTCGCTTTATCATACCCGGGATTTCTCAAAAATTGAGTTTAGTGACTACATCATGTCTCTTAGTGGAAGTCTTATACATTCTTATAGTATTGGTTTAGGCAGGATAAATTTGAAAACAGATTTTCAGAAGGTTTATCTTATCCTTGACCAGGCTATACCTTGCGGACTTATAGTAAATGAGCTCGTTTCGAATGCTTTGAAATATGCTTTCCCCAACAATCAATCTGGAGAGATCACAATGAAGCTGAATGAGGTGAAAGGAAAAATTAACCTTTTAGTCGCTGATAATGGCGTTGGCCTGCCCGACGACCTTGATGTGAAGAATTCGGAATCACTTGGATTACAACTGGTTTATACATTGGCTGACCAGTTGGATGCTGATATAAACGTAAGTGCCGAAAACGGTACAGAATATTTAATTACTTTTGATAAACACTAAAAAGGTTTAAAATGGCTAAGACCAACGTTTTCGTAGTAGAAGATGAGGCAATCGTTTCAAAGGATATCCAACATAGTTTGAAAAAATTGGGATATAATGTTCTGGGCGCTGCTTCCACAGGTGAAAAGGCCATTGAGATGGTTGGAGAACTCAAACCTGACATTGTTCTCATGGATATTATGCTTAAAGGACAACTAACAGGTATCGAGGCATCAGAACAAATTAAGGCGCATTTGGATATTCCGGTAATATATTTGACCGCCTATGCTGATGAGGCAACGCTTGCTAAGGCGAAAGTAACCGAACCTTATGGGTATATAATCAAACCATTTAAGGAGATTGATATCCATACTTCAATCGAAATGGCCATATACAAGCATTCCAAAGAGGCCGCAGTGCGTAAAGAGCGGGACTTGTTGTTTTCTATTGTAGAAAATAAAGACAACAAGGATTTCATTTTTGTGAAGTCCAATTCACGACTCGTGAAGCTTAAGACCACAGATATTTATTTTGTGGAAGCATTGAAAGATTACGTTGTAATCAATGCCTTAAACAACAGATACACCATCCACTCAACAATGAAGGATATTGTATCAAAGCTTCCACAGGATGACTTCATAAGGGTTCACCGCTCATTTATTGTTCGTCTGGATAAGATAGCCGCTATTGAACAGCCCAATCTTATTCTGGAAAACGACAAGAAAGTAATTCCTATAGGTGGATCCTATAAGGATGACCTATCCAAGCGCATCAACCAGGTATAAGCAGTTTTATTTGCTTTAAGCGATGCGGAAGTCGAGTTGCTTTTGGATCATATCGGCACCGTGCACTTTTACCTTTACCGTATCTCCAAAGGAATACACTTCTTTGTATTTGGTACCGATAATTTGATTCTTGCGTTCATCAAACCTGTAAATGTCGTCGTCCATGGTGTTTAAAGGCACCATACCCTCACATTTATTGCCTTCAAGCTCTACGTACATTCCCCATCGCGCGAGTCCGCTGACGGTGCCCTGGAATACTTCTCCTATTTTATCGAGCATAAACTCAACCTGTTTGTATTTGATTGAGGCACGCTCGGCATCTGAAGCCTTTTTCTCCATATTTGATGCATGCTTGCACGAGCGCTCCAATTCATTGGCAGGAACACTTTTAGCACCTTGCTGATACTGCATGAGCAGGCGGTGGGCTATCACATCGGGATAACGTCTGATCGGGGAGGTAAAATGCGTGTAGTGGCTAAATCCCAAACCATAATGGCCAATATTCTCAGTAGAGTATACAGCTTTGGCCATGGTACGAATGGCCATTTGCTTCACGATATCTTCTTCGGGCTTGTCCTTTATTTGAACCATAAGTTGATTCAAGGCCCCGGATGCTTTCTCAGGATCTACGCTGTGCAGCTTATAACCCAGATTGCTTACAAAATCGCGCAGGGTTTTGAGCTTTTCGGTGTCAGGCAAGTCATGGATGCGGTACACGTATGTTTTGGCTTGCTGGCCTTTGGGTGGTGCGCCAATGTATTGAGCCACCCTACGGTTGGCCAAAAGCATAAACTCTTCAATGAGCCAGTTGGCTTCCTTCATCACCTTTTGGTAAACACCGATGGGTTTGCCATTTTCATCGAGCTTAAATTTAACCTCTACGCCCGAGAATTCGATAGCACCCTTATCCATGCGCTCTTTGCGCATAGCCTTGGCCCATGTGTGCAGTTGACCAATCTCTTCGGCATGATCGCCCTTACCGGATTCAATTACCTCTTGGGCTTCTTCATATGTGAAGCGTCTATTACTGTTGATGATGCTGCGCCCAAACCAGGAGTCGCGCACTTTGCCGGCTTGATCAATTTCGAAAATCGCCGACATGCAGAGCCTGTCTTCATTGGGCCTCAGACTGCATACATAGTTTGAGAGCACTTCTGGAAGCATAGGAACAACACGGTCTACCAGGTATACGGAAGTAGCCCGCTTCACTGCTTCGGTGTCGATAATATCACCTGGCTTTACATAGTGCGAAACATCGGCAATGTGCACGCCCAATTCATATCGACCATTGTCAAGCTTGCGCAAACTAAGCGCATCATCAAAGTCTTTCGCATCTTCAGGATCAATGGTGAACGTGGTAACCCCGCGGAGGTCTCTTCTCCGAGCGATTTCTTCTTCACTGATTTCGATATTGATTTTCTGTGCAGCATCGAGTACGGCCTGTGGAAACTCATAGGGCAATCCAAATTCCACCAAAATGGCATGCATTTCTACATTGTGTTCGCCCGGCTCGCCAAGTACATCGATCACTTCAGCAAAAGGTGCTCTCTTTGGGTCGGGCCAGTCAATGAGCTTTACGATAACTTTTTGACCATTCTTTGCACCATTCAGCTTGCGGTTGTCGATATAGAAATCAATGTGAATTCTCGAATTACTAGGTACAAAAAATGTTTGTCGTTCAGATACTTCCACAATGCCAACATACTGCTCTGCGCCCCTGCTGATCACCTTTTCAACTTTCCCTTCCATTTGCCCCCTGTTCTTTTTGAGCAGGGAAACCTCCACACGGTCTCCGTGCAAGGCTGTATAGGTGTTTTTTTCATTCACGAAGATGTCATCGCCCGTGGCATCTGTGATTACGTAGGCAGAACCATTTTTCGTAAAGTCGATGGTACCCTCGATGACGGCAATTTGTGATGGGTGAATTACAAATTTTCCAGTGCTGGGCTGTTCGAGCATTTCCATGCGCGTCATTTCTCTCAGGTTTTCCAATACTTGTTGGCGACCGGCGGGATCCCCAACGTTTAACCTTGATGAGATTTGTTTGTAATTAAAGATAGCCCCGGAATTTTCTCGAAAAAGGGCCATTATCTCAGAAACGAGCGACTTTTTCGAAAATGATTTTTTGGGGATTGTCTGTGTGCTGCGCTTTTTATTTCTAGCCATATAGGGCAGGAAGGTACACATAAATTGTGCAAGGCCTTTTATGCTTCGCTTCAGTTTTCAACATGAAGACGGTATGAATTGGCCAATGTGAATGGAGGGAGTGATTTGCTTCGTACATTTGTGAAAAACTGAAAATATGGTATCCGCAAGCATAGAAAGTGCACTCAATGGGCAGATAGAAGTTGAAGCAAAATCATCACAATTTTATCTGGCCATGGCCTCATGGGCCGACAATCAAGGTTTTAATGGCGTTTCCCAGTTTCTATACAGGCATAGTGACGAGGAGCGACAGCACATGCTAAAGTTGATCAACTATGTCAACCAAAGGGGAGGCAAGGCAGTAATTCCAGATTTGCCAAAGCCGCCTGCCACATTTGATTCAGTACAGGCTGTTTTTAAGTTGTTGTTTGAGCATGAGCGTAATGTAACGCAGCGCATAAATGATGTCGTTGACACGTGTCTGGCTGAAAAGGACTACACCACGCACAACTTTATGCAGTGGTATGTTTCTGAACAAATAGAGGAAGAGGCACTTGCAAGGACTATACTTGACAAACTCGCTTTGATAGGTAACGATAAGGGCGGACTATACCTTTTCGACCGTGAATTGGGGGTAATGCAAGGCGAATGAAATTAATTTTTCATTTCGAAAACTTGTGAAGAAATTCCCCGTAGAGAAACAACCGAATTTTCAATAGCTCTTAGTTGATAACAAAGAGCTGTGATAACATTGGTTCGCTGGGTCTTTTACATACATTAGCGCTACACCACAAAGGGTGTTTATGAAGTACTTCTACCTCCTTCTATTTTCGATTGTTTTTGCCCAGGCAAGCGGGCAGCAATTACCGGAATTTGAAGGAAGGGATACTGGAGCCATCATAAAAGCGAGTTACTTGTATAATTTTTCAAAGCTGATTGATTGGCCGGCGGAGTATAAGTCGGGAAATTTTGTGATATCAGTTATGGGCGGTGGCAATCTGCACCAAGAGCTTGTGAAGCGCTACAGCGAGAAACAAATAGGGAGTCAGCCAATTGAAATCAGAAAGCTTTCGAAAACGCTAAATATCAGCACGTGTCATGTGCTGTATGTAGGCAAGGAGTTCTCTGACATCCTTCCATCAATTTCTGCCGAGCTATCAGGCAAGCCAGTATTAATTATTTCTGATAATGCCAAAGCCCTTGAAAACGGCGCTGTATTGAATTTTGTTGTGGTGGATAGCAATTACAATTTTGAATTGTCACTTGACAATGCCGCTAACCGTAACCTATTTTTGGGATCTACAATTAAAAGCCTCGCATTCAGATTAAAGTAAGACCATGTATAAATCAGTTTACATCCTCTTTATGGTCATGGCCTGTGCAACGATGGGCAGGACTCAATCTGTGGATGAACTGATCAGCAGAGCCTACATCAAGTATAACGACAAAGATTATCGCACCGCAGCTGCAGAAATCGATGAAGTCGTAAACTTGAAGAAGGGCGAAGAAAGCGAGTTGGCCTGGCATATCAGAGGATTTATTTATAAGGACATATACCTGCATCTTGACAAAGCTGACGCCAATAGTGAGGCGCGCAAAGTTGCGGTATTCTCGCTGCAAAAATCCATGGAGCTTGACCAGCAAAACACACTTTTGGACAACAATAAAAAAGCCCTGCAATATCTCGCCGGATCTTATTGGGACGATGCCTCGGTAATCATTGAATCGCGGGATACGGAGACTATAGATCAGGCGGAAGGTTATTTTAACCAGTATCTGGAAATAATGAAAACCTTGGACACAGACGTCAATCTCGACGAGATGACCATGTTGTATTATCTTGCCATGGCCACCGCACACCGTAAGATTTATGAAAAGGAAAGGGATGACAATAGCAAGCATTATGAAATTGCAAACCAATATTATTTGCAGGTTTTGGATATCGATCCAGAAAGTTTTCGTGCGCTCTATTCAGTAGCAGTGCTCAACTACAACAATGCCGCATACAAGCTCGATAAATTGTCAGATCTAGACATTCACGATGTTATCAAGGTGCAGGGAGAAAGTATGCGCAGTATACAATTCGCTCTTCCATTCATGTTCAGGGCCTACGAGGTGAGCCCCGAGCGCATTGAAGCAGTGAAAGGCTTGAAATATATTTTGTTCAATTTGCACGACTACGAGAAGAGCGAGTATTATGAAGAAGAGCTTAAGCGCTTAGAGCAAGAGCAGCAGAATAAAGAAAAGTAACCAAAATCAAACGTGAAGCTGAGGTTTACCATAAGTCGGAAAATAGGTTTTGGTTTCGCCGTGGTACTCCTTACTACTGTTGTAATCTTCTTTTTGACGTACGATACCTTGCGGACTGGGCGTGCCACAAACGATCAGATTAATAGCGTCTATAACCCCTCCATATCGGCCCTCGAGCAACTGAAGAGCACAATACTCCGCTCACGCACAGCTATCACATCATGGGCCTTTGTGCAATCGCGGGAAGATTCCCGCGAGAAATTGTCATTGATCAAAACAGTCCAGGAAGAAATTCCTGAATTGAAAGCAGAGGTCGACTCGCTGAGTGCCAACTGGTCAGAGAGCCAGCGGAGAAAGAAGGAACGCGTGTACAAAGAGCTTGATGAAATGCTGAAGGATTACAGCACGGTGCAGATCAATCTCAAAGATATGCAAAGCTACGATGACCCCTTTATCCGATTCGCTATGAATGAATATGCTGAAGAGGATGGGGTTATTTATATGAAGTCCAGAAAGGTAATTGATGTGCTCAACGAGCTCATTGACGACCACAGGGCCAATGCCAGGCAAGATAGTATTACCATGATTCGGTCTTTTGATCGACTGGAAGTCTACCTGAGGGGTCTCAGCACCTTGCTTTTCATTTTTGGTGTGATTATCGCTCACCTCACCATAAGGAGCATCGTGAAGCCTCTTACTTTGTTAAAGGATATTTTAGAGAAGTTGGGAAGGGGGATATTTCCCGATAAAACGCTTGTCGATACCGGTGACGAGATTGGCGAAATGAGCATGGCCCTTGACCAGCTGGTGCTAGGCTTGAAGCGGACTACCGAGTTTTCACGTGAAGTGGGACAAGGCAACTTTGAAATAGAATACGAGCCACTCTCCGAAGATGATGTCTTGGGAAAGGCGCTGCTATCCATGCGTGACGATTTGAAAGAATACGAGCGCAAGAAATTAGAGACCGAGCGTGAACTCGAAGAGAAGGTGGACGAGCGCACAAGGGAAGTGGTAAAGCAGAAAAACAAAATCGAAAAGCAAAATCAACAGCGGAAGGAACTCCTCGAGAGCATTACGGCAAGTATAAGGTATGCGAAAAGATTGCAGGAAAGTATTTTGCCTTCAGAGAATTACATACGCAGTCTGCTTCCGGAACATTTTCTTTATTTCAAGCCAAAAGACATCGTATCCGGTGATTTTTACTTTGTGAAAGAGAAATATGGCAAAGTGGTCTTTGCTACTGTAGATTGCACCGGACATGGAGTGCCTGGAGCCTTCATGAGCCTTGTGGGTCATAATGCTCTAAACAGGGCAGTTAATGAGAATCCCGATTTGGATCCCGCGAAGGTCCTTGAAGACCTCAGCCGCCTTTCGGCGAAAGCCTTGAACCGCACCAACGATTCTATCAACAACCGCGATGGCATGGACATCGCTTTGTGCGTATATGACCGGCCAAACAATATTGTTGAATTTGCCGGAGCGTTCAGCCCGCTCATGGTTTTGAGAAATGGAGACTTGATGGTTCACAAACCCAGCAAAGTGGTAATCGGAGATACCAGTGAGGAAAAAGGACACTTCAGCAGCAAGCGTATCGCACTCGAAAAAGATGATATGCTCTATCTATTTTCTGATGGCTACGTTGACCAGTTTGGAGGGGCAGAGGGCAGAAAATTTATGTACGGACCTTTCCGCAAGTTGCTAAAGGAAATAGGAACCCTACCCATGCATGAGCAACTCAAGGTCATATCCGATACCATGGACAATTGGAAACGGGGCGGTAAAGTGGTACAAGAGCAGGTTGATGACATACTCGTCATGGGTGTGCGCCACAGTTAAAATCAACCTTCCTATCCCGTAATTATCTTCCCAAATAAGCACCAAATATGCTTACGTGACTTACCTGCTTTGGATTGAGCACCAATACCGGGATCTGTTCTTTATTGGTAATTACATTTTGCACAAAGTTTCCTCCTACAAGGTTCAGCAATCCTATGCCTGGAAGGTTCATCACTGAAATCAAATCTGCATTCACAGCCTTGGCATGCGCAATGATGGCTTTGTCAAAGTCGCGGCTATCGTAGTCGCTTATTTTGGTAGTATGTTCAATGCCTCTTTCCTGAAAGAAGTTTGAAGCATAGGTCATATTGCGCATCAGTTTGTTGTGCAGAAATTCATCTTGTTCGTCGGGAGTAAGGATGTGCACCCTTGAGTTGAAATACGTCGCTGCATCGGCAACAAGATTCAACTTTTGTTTGGTCTCTTTATGCAAGTCAAGCGGTACCACAATGTCATTATAACCGGTAGGTCCGATGGGTTTTTTTTGAACGACAAGGAAAGGGGTTTTAGCATTGGTCACAATTCTCAAAGCATCACCGCCTGTAATCCACTGCAAGCCTTTTAGACCTTTCGTGCCCATCACGACGAGTGCAGCATTGATTTCCGCCGCAACAGCCGGGATATCCTCTAAATAATCTCCAACCCGGATTCGTATTTCAACATCTATGTCGTATTCTTTTTTGCTTTCCTCCCGGAGGGCTTCCAGTTTCTTTCGTCCGTCGTCTACTTTTTTTATGTGATCTACAATATGGGTTACAACGACCTTTGTTTCGGCCGTTTTGGCTATTGTAATTGCATGATTCAATGCAGTAATGCCAACCTGACTAAAATCGGTTGGAACAAGTATTGGTCTTTTCATTCTGGTTTTAAGGCTTGAGTTGAAGGGCTAAAGATAGGCGAAATTAGAATTTCTGCCAGAGGCAATGGTAGAATGATGTTTGCATTCACGAAAATAAAAAGGGCGCCAAGCGGCGCCCTTTATAATAATTTGAAAGGATGAAATTAGCGCACTACTTGTACCTTCTCGATACTACGTGTTCCGTTCAACTCAATACTCAAAAGGTAAAAACCAGCGGGTATTCCGCTCACATTGAGCATGTGTCGCGAATTGCCGACTACATTGCTTCCGAGGTCAAATGACTGTATCGTTTGGCCGGCTACATTGAGCATGTTTACCACCATTCTTCCATTTACAGCAGCATCAATTGAGACATTCAATTGATCACTTGCCGGGTTTGGAAATACAGAAAGCGAGTTGATATTGGGGTTGTCATCGACACTTAACGTTGTAGGAATCAAAACGGCATCGATTACATGCACTACGCCATTTACGGTAACGATATCAGCCTGTATCACCTGAGCTCCGTTTATGAAGACATTGTCGCCATCAATGGTTACTGTGATATCCTCTCCGAATAGGGTAGTAGCCGTTTGGTTGTTTTCCAGGTCAGCAGACAATACAATATTGTCCAACACGTGATAGAGCAGAATGCTTTGCAAATCGCCGGTGGGGTCAGCGAGAAGTGCATCCAGCGTACCAGCGGGCAACAAGTCAAAAGCAGCATCTGTTGGCGCAAACACAGTAAATGCAC
>DAIRDH010000026.1:0-12167 GCA_036796255.1 Cryomorphaceae bacterium | reverse complement strand
CGAGAAGTGCATCCAGCGTGCCAGCGGGCAATAAGTCAAAAGCAGCATCTGTTGGCGCAAATACCGTAAATGCACCTGGACCAGCAAGCGTTCCAGCAAGTTCGGCCGCAACCACTGCATCCAGCAATGTGGTGTGCACTGCACTGTTGGTTACGATATCGGCAATGGTGGTGGTTTGTGGCACAAGCACAGCATCGATTACATGAACCACGCCATTGCTCGCCTCGATATCTTCAGCAATTACTTGCGCACCATTGATGAATACGCCCTCCGCGTTAATGGTTACAGTAACCGTTTGATCGTCAAAGAGCGTGATAATTTCCTGGTTGTTGCTCAGGTCAGTTGAGAATGCCGCTGATCCTACCACGTGGTAGAGCAAAATATCAGAAAGCACGCCACTTGGGTCAGTTAATAGTGCATTTACAAAGTTGTCAGGCAAAGCTGCAAATGCTGCGTCGGTTGGTGCAAACAGGGTGAAATCTCCTTCACCGTCAAGGGTGCCGTCGAGTTCAGCAGCTTGTAATGCCGCTTCGAGTGTATTGTGAATTTCGCTGGTAGCGACAATCTCAGCAATAGTTGGGAATTCAGCGGGGAGCAACACAGCATCAATAACGTGTACCACTCCATTTACCGTTACGATATCAGCTACTGTAACTTCGGCATCATTGATAAACACGTCGCCATCAACTATACTCACGTCTACATTTTGACCATTGATGGTCATTACGGCATCACCATCACTTAGATCGGTCGAGAGCGCAATGCCATCTACGACGTGATAGAGGAGAATGCTTTGCAAAGTTCCTGTTGGGTCTGCGAGGAGCGCATCTAAAGTGCCATCAGGCAACAAATCGAAGGCTGCATCGGTGGGCGCGAATACTGTAAATGCTCCAGGGCCGGAAAGGGTTCCTGCCAGTTCCGCTGCAACCACTGCATCGAGCAATGTAGTGTGTACAAGACTCCCGGCCACCACATCGGCAATCGTTGTGGTTTCAGGAACGAGTACACCGTCGATGATGTGGATCACACCATTTGTGCCCTCAATGTCAGCCTCTATGACGTTGAAGCCATTAATGGTGACATTTGTACCTTCGATGTTGACAGTGAGGGTCTGGGAAAAAATGGATTGAATTTCTTGACTATCGGTCAAGGTGTTAGAAAGCACTGCTCCCGATGTCACGTGATGGTTAAGAATGTCTGTCAAAACCCCATTTGGATCGGTAAGCAGAGCATTTACGAAGTTGTCAGGCAATGTTGCAAATGCCTCATTGCTTGGAGCAAACACAGTAAATGGTCCGGGACCGCCCAGCGTCACGTCCAGACCAGACGCTCCAAGGGCTGCATTTAATGTTGAAAGCGAAGGATTGTCTTCAATGAGTTCAGACAAGGTCTGTGATTGAACCAATGAAGCACTTAGTGTAAAACATGCAAACAGTAAAAGTAACTTTTTCATATTGATTAGGATTTATTGATGAAAAAGCCATTAAGAAGTAGTTGTCAAGCGTAGTAGTAGGTTCGGTCGTTATACAACAGGAGCAACACTTACCCTACCTCACGGTTGTAAGATTTCGCATTATTCACAAATTTTTAATATTGGACAGCGCTACAGGACAGGCGTAGCAAGGATTCTATTGAGGAATAACAGGCTGAGAGCCAAAAGCAAATCCGAGATGTTTTGGCCAGGTCGTCTAAAAAATGTTCAGATCAGGGTGTTTTTTTGAACAATCTTCGATGAGATTTACTGAAAAAGAAACGGTCAAATCCAACTACCTGGTTGAGGGTCTCCAAATGGGCTGACCATAACCTGCAAGGCTGTACATAGGAAAAAACAGAGCCCTGAGAATCTATGAAGAAAGCGCTTCTTTGTACGTGGCAATAGCGCGTTCGCGTGCGGCTTTGTGCTCTACTATGGGTTTAGGGTACCTGGAGTCCCGGTATTCTGGAACCCATTTGCGGATGTATTTGTGGTCGGGGTCAAATTTGGCGGTCTGCGACTCAGGGTTGAATACCCTGAAGTAAGGAGCAGCATCGCAGCCGCTGCCTGCAGCCCATTGCCAGCCACCGTTGTTGGAAGCGAGCTCAAAGTCGAGCAGTTTTTTCGCGAAATAGGCTTCGCCCCAGCGCCAGTCAATAAGCAGGTGTTTGGTGAGAAAACTGGCCACCACCATCCGCACACGGTTGTGCATAAAACCAGTTTCGTTCAATTCGCGCATGCCTGCATCTACAATGGGATATCCCGTGCGCCCTTCGCACCAGGCTTCAAAATGAGTTTGGTCATTGCGCCAGGGTATGCGGTCATATGCAGGCTTGAATGCACTTTGGGTAGAGTGAGGGAAGTGCCAAATAATCACCTGATAAAAGTTACGCCATATCAGCTCGTTGAGCCAGCTCGCGCTGTGCTTTTGTGCAAGCGCTGTAACCGCCCGAATGCTCAGGGTTCCAAACCTCAAATGCATTGAAATGCGGCTTGTTCCTTTCTTTCCCGGAATGTCGCGCATATCGCCATAATTCCTGACGATATCGATGTCTATTTCCCGGGAAGGGTATTCAAAGTCAAAGCTGCTAAAGCCCATCGACTGCAGTGAGGGCATTTCACCCGTCTTGATTTTAACCAAATTGTCAAAATACTTTTTGCAGGGGTAAGGCTCAAGATCCTTATCAGAAACAGCGGCCAGCCACTTTTTACTGTAGGGCGTGTATACCACGTAAGGCGTACCATCATCCTTCACAATCTCGTCTTTTTCAAATATCACATGATCTTTAAACGTGTGAAACGCCACGTCCGACTCCTTTAACAATCCTGCAATTTTTTCATCGCGCTCTTTGGCGTAGGGCTCATAGTCCCGGTTGGTATACACTGCGCTGATATTGTATTCCTTAAGCAGGTCATCCCATACATTTTCGGGCTTGCCATAGCGCACTTCGATGTCGCTGCCCCGTTGCTGGAGTTGCCCCTTGATGGATTCTAATTCCCTATGTAAAAACTGAACCCGGGCATCTGCCCTGTCTTCGAGTTTGTTGAGGATATCGTAATCAAAGATGAAGAGCGGCAATACCTCCTGATCACCCACGAGGGCATGATGTAAGGCGGCATTGTCCTCAAGGCGCAGGTCGCGCCTCATCCAAAATATGGAGATTGATTTTTGGTTCATGAGGGAATGATTTGTAAAGCTTCATCGGGTTTGGCATAACTGTAGCGTGTTGGCGGACCTACTCCATGCCAGCCGTCCAGACTACTCAATGCTGCGATAGCAGCTGATGCGAGGTCAAGATAGCCATCTTCCCGGAGGAGGTCATCGCTTAGCCTGATCAATTCAATTCTCCCAACGAGAAGGCGTGTAGCGTTGGCAGGAATTGCGATGTCATCCTCAAGCACACAGCCTATCTGCATAGGGCTTTCGCCAACGAACGGCGCCGGAAAAGCTTCGTGGTATTCAGGCAAGAGGCCCACGGCTTCAAATTCGGATACATGGCGTGGATACCTTGCACTGGTCTGATGCGCCTTTTGCTGAAAATCAGTGCTTACTGCGTTGACGGTGAAGCATCCTGAATCGAGAATATTTTTATATGTATGGCGCTCTACATGCACGGGCCGCATGATGAAACCGAGCAGGGGAGGATCGGCGCCGAGGTGGACCACCGACGAAAAAAGGGCGAGATTTTCATCTCCCCCCTTGCTCTTCGTGCCGATTAAATTGGCGGATTTTATTCCACTCAAGCTGTTGATGAGCCTGATGCGGTATGACTTGTCAAGTGCGCTTATGTCTGCTTCCGCAAATGACTTCATAGATTTTGAACGGTGCCCATTCCACCATCCACACCGATAATTTGACCCGTGATCCATGAGGCTTTATCACTCAGGAGGAAAGCGGCCATTTCTGAAATATCTTGTGGTTTTCCATGTCTTTTCAAAGCATGCCGGTCATTGGCCGCCTCGCGTTTGGTATCATTGCTCAGCAACTTTTCCGCCATGGGGGTATCAGTCAAAGAAAGTGCTACTGCATTTACACGAATGCCAGGAGCAAGCTCGGCACTCAATTCGCGTGTCAATCCTTCTACTGCCCCTTTTGCAGCCGCTACACTTGCATGAAATGTAAGTCCGCGCTGCACGGCGACGGTACTAAATAAAACGATCGATGCATTTTCGGCCTTTTTTAATGCCGGCAATGCTGCCTGAATGGTATTCACTGCTCCCAGAAGGTTGACCTTGAAGTCACCGAGAAAATCTTCATTTTTCAGGCGGTGGAAAGGCTTTAAGTTGATGCTGCCACCGAGGTATGCCACACCATCCAGTTTTTCCGGAAGAAAATCCCAGTCAGCTTCTGCATTGGTGGCGTCAATATCATGAACAGTTAAATATTCGTTGAAGTCTATGCGGCTGCTTGCATTGCGCGAGGCCACGGTAACATGGTGACCTCGTGCTGTCAAATTTTCCGTAAGGGCTTTTCCTATACCAGTGCTACCACCTACGATTAAATAGTGTTTGGACATGATTAAAGCTTATCAATTTCATTTGCAATCTCCTCTGCTTCAGCACGTAGTTGATCTGATTTCGCGCGGTTTGTTGTTGACATTTTGTGCGATTCAGCCAGAAGCTTTTCGTATTTTTTCTGCAGTTTTTCCTTGGGAGTCGTTTTCCCGAATAGTTTTCCTATCATTTCAATCGAGGTATTTAAAAAGTTCATTGCGCACGGCTTCCTCTTGGAATTTGCCGTGGTAACTGCTTGTTACCGTGCTGCTGGTTTGGTCTTCAATGCCCCGCATGCTCACGCACATGTGTTTGGCATCAACAATGACGGCAACATCATCTGTTTCGAGCATTTGCTTAAGCTCCTTTGCGATTTGCACGGTGAGCCGCTCCTGCACCTGTGGCCTTTTTGCATAGTGTTGCACCACACGGTTGATTTTTGATAGCCCTATCACCTTTCCGCTTGAAATGTATGCCACGTGGACAATGCCCACGATGGGAACGAAGTGATGCTCACAGTGACTCTGCAGGGTGATGTTCTTCTCAACAAGCATTTCTTTATACTTATACTTGTTATCAAAGAGCGCCACCTTTGGCTTATTTGCAGGGTTCAGCCCGCTAAATATTTCTTTGATGTACATTTTGGCCACGCGTTTGGGCGTGCCGCGCAAGCTGTCATCGGTAAGGTCGAGTCCCATGGTAAGCATAATTTGCTCAAAATGCTCGGCGATAATGGCCATCTTTTCTTCATCGCTTTTCTCAAAAGCATCGGGCCGCAAAGGGGTATCAATGGATGTGTAAATGTGCTCGTCGCCGATAAGCTCGTCGAGCTGCACCATTTCATCATCCAACTTCAACGAAGTTCCGTTCAGTTTCATAAAGTGTTATTTTTAAGTCAAGCGCCTCGGGCAATGCTGCCCGCATTTTGTTCCATATCACCGCGGCTATGTTTTCAGCGGTGGGATTTAGGTTAGAAAATTCCTCTGTATCGAGGTTGAGATTTTTGTGGTCGAAAGGTTCTTCCACATGGATTTTGATCAAATCTTTCAAAATTTTGGTATCAATCACGTATCCAGTATCCGGGTCGAGCTCACCCTTCACGCTGACTATCAGGTCATAATTATGACCATGATAATTCGGATTGTTGCACAATCCAAAAATCGTCTGATTTTTTTCATCGCTCCAATGGGGGTTGTGAAGTCTATGCGCCGCATTAAAGTGCGCTTTTCGTGACACGGTAATTTTCAAGAGTATTGTTATTGAGATTGACGACGTAGTAACACACCCACCACGCTTTTGTTGTCAAACGCTTTTCAAGTGCAGGTAATGCGTACGAAGTGGTTCAAACAGGATTTTAAACCAAGGAGTAAACTGATCAGGGTTTTGCTGGAGTTCATGGGCAATAACGTCCATCGGGACATAGCGCCATTTGCTAACTTCATTTGGGTTGGGGCAGGGAATGTCGTCATACCGTCCCAGGTATACATGATCGTATTCAAATTCGGTTAAGCCATTGCTCAGTTCCGCCCGGTAAGTCAAGTCGAAGGCTTTTTGTAAAGGTGTGGATATGCGCATTTCCTGGTACAATTTCTCCTCCAGACACCAATTCATCTGCCTCCCCGGTTGAGGGTGTGAGCAGCACGTGTTGCTCCACAAGCCGCCACAGTGGTATTTGCTGTCGGCTCGTTTTTGCAAAAGCATTTCATCCTTTCCGTTGAACAGGAATATTGAAAAGGCTCTATGCAACAGCCCTTTGCGATGGGCCTCAAGCTTTTCCATTACGCCAATTTCCCTGTCCTCGCTGTCCACGAGTATCACCTGGTTCATCAACCCCAACATACTACAAGATATTGAAGCTGTGCCTCACATAACTGCTAAAAAAGAGGGCGTATTTTCGTTTGTTGCTAATACGCACCCGCTCAGAGAGGATCACTTTGGTTGACTTGCCTTTAATTTTTCGGAGTAACTGGTGGTAGTACACATAAGCCACAAAAACCCCGAACCTGGCATCTTTTGGCAATCGCTTGATGCCTTCATAACCGAGGGCAAAATCTTTTTCGATATCCGCCTCAATTTCGCGCTTCACATCCTCGTTAAATTCCGTGATGTCGACACCCGGAAAGTAGGTGCGCCCCAGGTGGTTGTAATCGGCATGGAGGTCGCGTAGGAAGTTTATTTTCTGAAAAGCAGAGCCCAGCTTCATGGCATAAGGTCTCAATTCCGCATACTGCGCTTCATTGCCCCGCAAGAAAACGCTCAGGCACATTAGGCCCACAACTTCAGCAGAGCCAAGGATATACTTGTCATACTCTTGCTCGGAGTATTCATCTTTGTGCAAATCCATGCGCATACTCTGCAAAAAAGTACGGATGCAATCGTGATCGATGTTGTATTCCCTTACCGCTTTTTGAAAACTGTTTAGAATAGGGTTGAGGCTGATTCCGTCTGCAATTGCTTTGAAAGTTTCTGCCTCAAATTCATTGAGCAAGCGCTCTTTTGGAAAGTCGTGAAAGGTGTCTACAATTTCATCGGCGAAACGCACAAAACCATAAATGGCGTATATCGGATCTCGAAGGTCAGGGGCGAGGAAGCGAATTCCCAATGAAAATGAAGTGCTGTAGCTCTTGGTGGTAAGCCTGCTGCACTTGATGCTGACCGAGTCGAAAATTTCCTTCATAAAGGTGCGCTAGTTGAATGCTTTGCTCACCTCGTCAGCCACCACCTTTCCAGAAATAAGCGAAGGAGGAACACCCGGGCCAGGCACCGTAAGCTGACCGGCGTAGTATAGGTTTTCCACTTTTTTATTTTTCAGCGAAGGTTTCAAAATGGCTGTTTGCTTGAGCGTATTTGCAAGTCCATATGCGTTTCCCTTGTAAGAATTGTATACCGATTTGAAATCTGTACAAGCGAAATCACGCCTGAAGATAACATGTTTTCTGATACTTTGTTCCAGTAAATGCTCCATGCGGTCCATCACCACTTGAAAATAACGCTCCTTGATCTCCGGCGTCTCGTCCATTCCCGGCGCAGTGGGTATCAGAATGAAGAGGTTTTCGCAGCCCTCCGGCGCGCTCTTTGCATCGGTTTTGCTGGTTGCTGACACATAAAACAGTGGTTGCTCCGGCCATGCCGGCCTGTCGTAAATCTCCTCCGCGTGCTTGTTGAAGTCCGTGTCGAAAAAGAGGTTGTGGTGCAGGAGGCCATTCACCTTTTTATTGAGGCCGACATAGTACAGCAGGCTAGAAGGTGCCATGGTGCGGGTCGACCAGTATTTTTCGTCGTAGTTGCGATGGGGCTCTTCGAGCAGTTTTTGCTCAGTGTGGTGGTAATCGGCTGAGGAGATCATCACGTCGGCGCGGTATTCTTTGCCATTTACATGCACACCAACCGCTTTGCCATTCTCCACAATTATTTTTTCAACGGGAGCATTGCAGTGAATTTTTACCCCAATTTCTTCCGCCAGCGATACCATGCCACGCACGATATCGTACATCCCATTCTCGGGATACCAGGTGCCGAGCTTGATGTCGGCATAGTTCATCAGGCTATATAGGGCCGGAGTTTTACTGGGTTTTGCACCCAAAAAGAGCACGGGAAATTCCAGCAATTCAATGAGGTAGGGGTTTTTGAAATACTTGCGCACATGCTTGGAGAGTGAGCTGAGCAATTGCAAGCGGAATACACCACTTACCACGCGCCAATCTGCAAATTCAGTCAGCTTTTGCCCTGGCTTGTATACCAAATCGTTGATGCCGACCTCGTACTTGTAGGCCGCTTCTTTCATGAATTTGTCGAGGGCCGCCGCGCTACCGGGTTCATAGGTTTCGAAGAGCTTGCGCAACTCATCATAATCAGCCGGGATGTCCATCTTATGATCTTTCCCGAAGTACACGGCATAAGAGGGGTCGAGGCGCTCCAACTTATAATAGTCGCTCACCTTCTTTCCGAAAAAGCCAAAGTAAGTATCGAAAACATCAGGCATCCAGTACCAGCTGGGGCCCATGTCGAAGGTGAAACCCTCAGCGGTGAATTGCTGCGCACGTCCACCAGGCATGCTGTTTTTTTCAAAAACTTCCACCGCAAAGCCGCGGTGGGCCAAATGTGTAGCAACAGAAAGTCCGGCAAAGCCGGACCCCACTACAATTGCACGTTTATTTTTCATTCAATTTTTAACGGTAATCAACAAGGCTTACCATAAGCTTCTTGCGGGCAAGAAAGATACGACTTTTAATAGTACCTATAGGTAAGTCCAGCGTTTCAGCAATCTCTTTGTATTTGAATCCCTTGTTGTACATGGTAAAGGGAACCTTGTACTCATCTTCCAGGTCGTCCACCACTTTTGTAATTTGCTTGTGAGAATAGGCGCTGTCTGGCGATTCAAAACTAGCGTTTACATCGGCGGTGTTGATGAAGTATTGCTCATCAGTCTTGTCGATGATGGTGTTGGCGCGCACGGCCTTGCGGTAATTGTTGATGAAGGTATTGCGCATTATGGTGTACAACCATGCCTTGAGGTTGGTACGCTCCTCAAATTTATCTCTGTATGTAAGGGCCTTCAAAAACGTTTCCTGCAAAAGGTCGTTGGCGGCTTCTTCGTCGTTGGTAAAGCCATAAGCAAATGACTTTAGCGGCTTTTGAAAAGCGATAAGTTCTTGGTCAAAATTGAAAGTGTTCATGGATATTGTCTTTGGTTTGTTTAACAAATGTACGAAATAATTAAACAAGCGGAGCTATGAACATCTGTTAATAACATTAAATAATTTCATGCAAATTCAACAGCAGGGAGTATCGCGCTGAAATACAGCGTGGAAAAAACAGAAATATTTCGTTTAACTTTCCAAGAATAAAGCTAAACAGAATGAAAATGGATTAAATTGAGTTGAGAAGCGCTTTGAAATCGGGCAATCCCTTGTTGGTATGGAGGCGCTCGTGGGTGATGAGACCCTCAATCTGTTCAATTTGATTGGTCACCATGATTTGGGCTTTGGGAAATGCTTCGAGCAGCCGCGAGAGAAGTGCGTTGACGTCATCGATCACAGGAAGTGAAAGCACAGAAGTCATTATATAATGTGCCGGATTTACAGCGTCCACAGCCACCACATCCTTGATAGGCACGCTCTGGCCCAAGTAAATTACTTTGTGTCCGGCTTTCTGGATGAGGTAGTTATAAAAAAGCAATCCGATTTCGTGCAGCTCGCCTTCCGGCAAAAACAGCAGAAAGCGCTTGCTGTTTTCTTTGGTCATCAGCCCCTGACTGTCTATGGCGACAATGAGTTTTTGGCGAATGAGGTTGCTGATAAAGTGCTCCTGGGCAGGATTGATGGCACCCGTTTGCCACAGTACACCCACTTTCTTGAAAAAGGGATAAATCACCTTCATCATCGTTTCTTCAAATCCCAGTCGAATGGTACAATTGGTGAGTATCCGCTCAAAGCGGGCTTCATCCATCTCGACCATGGCCACCACGAGGCTTTCTACCTGTACGCTCTCGCTGATGTCCTCGGTGCTGATTTCAACGACCTTGTCGTGAAGCTCTTTTGCCGTAAGGCCTACAATTTTCGAAATCTTAATTCCGTAATTGTTAAGGATAGCAATGTTAAGCACCTTCTTCAACTCCTCGTCGTCGTAATAGCGGATGTTGGTGTCGCTGCGCGCAGGCTCAATAATTCCATAACGCTTTTCCCAAATGCGCAAGGTGTGGGCCTTAACGCCCGATAAACGCTCCAGATCTCGTATAGAATATTGGCCTTTCATATGTTGCTCACACAATTTAACGCACGCACTCCGCCCTTGTTTAATGTCAGGCGCGAAAAAGTGGACAAAAGTAGGTCTTTTATTAAACAAGCGCCACAAATATGAATTTGCAGTGGAGATTATGGGGCCTTATCGGTTCATCTAACACTGCTTCCGCAAAAGTAAACGCGGAGCAAGGGGCCTTTTCGTAATTTTGCACTGTGGACGTCACCGAAAAAATTAAGCTTCTGCCCACTTCGCCCGGAGTGTATCAATTCAAGAACGAAGAAGGCACCATTATATATGTAGGCAAAGCCAAAAACTTGCGGAGCAGGGTGAATTCCTATTTCTCGAAAGATGGAGGCCACAGCGGACGCACCCGCGTGATGGTACGCAAGATTACAGACCTCGCCTTCATCGTGGTGGGCAATGAGCTAGACGCCCTGCTGCTCGAAAACAACCTTATCAAGCAGTTGCAGCCGCGCTACAACGTAATGCTCAAGGACGACAAGACCTATCCTTGGCTCTGCATCAAGAACGAGCCTTTCCCGCAGGTGTTCAGCACGCGCACCAAGATCAACGATGGCTCTGAATATTACGGTCCTTACGCCTCAGTGAAGACCATGCACACGCTGCTGCGCCTCATACGCCGGCTGTACAAAATCCGCACCTGCCGCTACGACCTCAGCGCGGCCAACATTGAGAAGGGCAAGTTTAAAGTATGCCTGGAGTACCACATTGGCAATTGCCTCGGACCCTGCGAAGGCTTACAGAGCAGGGCGGAATACGACGCGCAGATCGACGAGATTCGCACCATCATCAAGGGCAATATCAGCACCGTGCTTCAGGTGTTGAAGCTGCGCATGAACGAATTTGCCGAAAGGATGGAATTTGAAAAGGCGCAATACATCAAGGAGAAGCTCGAAATACTGCAAAACTACCGCAGCAAGAGCAGCATTGTGAATCCCGCCATCGGCAATGTGGATGTGCTCGCAGTGGCGAGCGACCTGCAGGCCGGCTATGTGAACTACATGAAGGTGGTGGATGGCGCCATCGTGCAGAGCCATACCATGCACTTTCGTAAAAAGTTGGAAGAGAGCGATCAGGAATTGCTCCTGAGCGCCCTCGCCGAGCTCAAGAGCAGCGGTGCCGAGCTGGCCAAAGAGCTGTTGCTGCCGCTTGACCTCGAGGTAGAAATACCCGACCACAAAATGACGGTACCCAAGCGCGGCGACAAGCTCAGCCTTGTGGAGCTCAGCGCGCGCAATGCCAAGTACATCATGCTCGACAAGCAAAAGCAGTCGCGCTTCACCGACCCCGAGCAGCACACGCAGCGCATCCTCGAGCAAATCAAAAAAGACCTCAGGCTGCAGGACCTGCCCGTGCACATCGAGGGATTTGACAATTCCAACCTCATGGGCACCAATGCCGTATCGGCCTGTGTGGTGTTTAAGGATGCCAAGCCCAGCAAGAAGGACTACCGCCACTTCAACATCAAGACGGTAGAGGGCCCCGACGATTTTGCCTCCATGCGCGAGGTGGTGTACCGCCGCTACAAGCGCCTCAAGGAGGAGGGCGAGTCATTGCCCCAACTCATTGTGATAGACGGGGGCAAGGGGCAGCTCAGCGCCGCATTGGAGAGCCTCGATGAGCTGGGCCTACGCGGCAAAATAGCCATCATCGGCATCGCCAAGCGCCTCGAAGAAATCTACTACCCCGGCGATACCGCCCCGCTTTACATCGACAAGAAATCAGACACGCTCAAGGTGCTGCAGCACATCCGCAACGAGTCGCACCGCTTCGGCATCACCCACCACCGCAACAAGCGCAGCAAGGACACCATCAAGACCGAGCTCACCGAGATTCCCGGCATCGGCCCACAGATGGCGGCCAAACTGCTCTCGGAGTTCAAGTCGGTTTCCGGTATTCGAAAAGCCCCTTTCAGGGAAATTGAAAAAGCCATCGG
>DAIRDH010000025.1:0-45129 GCA_036796255.1 Cryomorphaceae bacterium | reverse complement strand
CGCAGGTTGAGGCTGTACTTTCTGGGCCGCTTTTTTTCAAGAAAGATGCCGATGGCAATAAGGAGCGTTCGCTTTTGGGATTTTTCGTTTCGGGCAATTACCGCGACTTCCTTGATACAAGACCATCTGTGATAGGTAATTTCAGGCTTAAAGAAGATGTGGCCAACACGCTGAGAGAGAATCCATTAAGCTTCGTTCTTAGCGGAATCAATACCGATGAAAGTCCTGATGTGTACATTGATGCAAATGGCAATGCCCAAAGCTCAACCACTGTATCTCCCAACCTTCAGGGGAACTCAAATTTTCTCTTTTTGAGAGAGGATGATTGGGAAGATGTGCCGGCCCGTCAAAATAGCAGGACTAGAGCAGGCTCTATTACAACCAAAATCGATATCGCCACTACCCCAAATATTGACCTGGCGATAGGTGGAACTTTTGACCGCTCATCGAGAAGAAATTTCAACCTTTCCAATGCCTTGATGAATTATGACAACAATGGACAAGTAACTGATCAGACTTTTAGAGGTTTTGTGCGCTTCACCCATAGGCTCACACCTCAAGATGAGAGTCAGGACAGATTGATTAAAAATGCCTTCTATAGCCTCATGGTTGATTATACCAACAGAAGTTTGAGTGCATTCGATGCAAGGCATGGAGACGACTTATTCAACTATGGCCATGTCGGTCGCTTTGAGCAAGACATAGCCAACAATTACTCCTTGCGCACGGATACAGTTGCACGCGGTTTTTACCATTCAGGATTTCGTGTATTGGAAACCCGATTCACTCCCAGTGAGACCAATGCAGATCTTGCATCTTACACCACTGCCCTCTATGATGAGTATGACCGTCTTGGTTTTTCAGTGCGCGACCCAAATGATATTGACGGTTCGGGCGGTTTGAGAAATGGAAGGACACCCAGTCCTGTTTATGATTTGTTTCGAACATTAGGAACACCATTCAATGACTACGAGCGCTTCCAGCAGGATCAGCTCAGGTTCACAGGGTCAATGTCGGCCATGGTCAAAGGTCATTCTATACGTTTAGGCTTTGAGTATGAAGAGTTTACGGAGCGTCGTTACACTGCCCGTCCCACACAATTATGGGATGCTGCGAGGCAGTACACCAACAGCCACACAGATGGTGTGGATGAAAGCAACCTGATAAATACCCAGTTCATTGATGGAGAGTTTTTCTACACATTTGCGCGCATCAACGACCTTGAAAGTCAAACCACATTTGACCGTAACTTGAGAACTTCCTTGGGTCTTGACCCAAATGGCACTGATTTCATCCAGGTAGACGCCTTGGATCCAGACCAACTTCAAATGGATTTTTTCAGCCCGGATGAACTCCTCCAGCAAGGAAACGAGTTGGCAACTGCTTACGGCTATGATTACCAAGGCAACCGAAGGCGAGGTAATGCAACGATCGATGACTTCTTTTCCGGACGCGATGAGAATGGAAACCTCACACGTGAGCGCGGGGCATTTGCGCCGATTTACTGGGCAGGTTTCATAATGGACAAGTTTGCATTTGACGACATCATCTTCAACGTGGGCCTCAGGGTTGACCGCTTTGATGCGAATCAATCCGTGCTCCGCGACCAATTTGTAGTTGGTGAGGCGCTAACAGTTGCTGATACACGAAATCCTGAATCGCGGTTCCCGTTCAATGAGCATCCCGGAAATATAGGTGATGATTGGGTAGTGTATGTGGATGACCTGCAAAGCCCCAATCAAATCAATGGGTACCGAGATGGCAACACCTGGTACAATGCCCAAGGTGTTGAAGTTGCTGACCCACGAGTACTTCGAGGTGCTTCTGGAATTGCACCCCTCCTTGTAGACCCAAATGCTGTTGGTGAAAATTTAACCTCCGCTGCATTTGAACGATACACTCCACAATGGAATTTCATGCCACGTATTGCTTTTTCATTTCCTATTTCTGAGGAAGCACTGTTCTTTGCCCATTATGACATTCTTACGCAAAGACCTACAGGTCAGAACATCCTGAATCCAACCGATTATCTCTTTTTGCAAAATAGAGGAAGCCGTGTTTTGGCAAATCCAAATTTGAGACCAACACGAACTGTTGATTACGAATTGGGATTCCAGCAAGTGCTTTCGCGCACCTCCTCATTGAAGATTGCGGCATTCTATCGTGAGACAAGGGACGAAATTCAAGCCCGACGCCTGTTTGAGGCCTACCCGTCATCTTACAATACTTTTGACAACTTTGATTTTGGGACCATTAAAGGTTCTACCATTACCTACGACTTGCGTAGAACAGGCAATGTTATGCTTCGTGTAGCATATACCCTCCAATTCGCTTCAGCGACTGGCTCTAATGCCGGTAGCGCTGTAAACCTCATCAACTCAGGTGAGCCTAATCTGAGAGTAATCTTCCCAACCGACCGCGATCAGCGACATTTATTGATCACCACTTTTGACTATCGTTACGGCAGTGGCAAGGACTACAACGGCCCGGTTATCAATGGAAAACAAATTCTCCAAAGAACCGGTTTGAACTTGGTTGGAACATTTGGATCTGGAACGCCATACTCTCAGCAACAGCAAGCTCTTGGTGAAGCTTTTATCGACAGAAGTGGTTCACCACAGCTGGAAGGAACTGTTAATGGTTCTCGACTGCCATGGCAATTCCGTGCCAACCTTCAGCTTGATCGATCAATTGATGTGGTCTTTGGCAAGGACAAGGAAAAGCCCAAAATGGCCCAACTTAACATCTACCTTTTGGTAAACAACCTATTGAATACCCAGAATATCCTGAATGTGTATCGCTTTACCGGCAATGCAGACGATGACGGTTACCTCAACTCCCCGCTTTTCCAGCCGGCCATCCAGGCTCAGCTTGACGAGGAGTCTTTCAGGCAGCTCTACGCGCTCAGGGTGAATTCGCAATTTAACTACGGCGTAGCCCGCACCATTCAATTGGGAGTTCGCCTTGATTTTTAATGAAACAACAAACTAGCATCAATACACAGACCTTATGAGATTGTACAGTTGCATCATCGCTTGCTTGACCTTCCTTATTGCGGGGCTCAATCAGACAAGCGCCAGAGAGTGGTTGGGACCTAAGGCCAACGAGACACACAATATTGTGAAGTCTAAAGCTGCGGGCTGTTCTCCGGCCGTAACACTTACTGAATTCTATGTGAACAATGTGCGTACCGCCGCTGAGACCGGAGGTAACACATGGTATGACAGGCCTAATGGTTTGCCTTATTACGAAGTGCCTGCCGAAGAGCGCAATCACGCTATTTTTGCCGGAGCATTATGGATGGGCGGCCGCGACCCCGCGGGCAATTTGAAACTGGCGGCTGTTCGCTTCCGTCAACGAGGAAATGACTACTGGCCAGGACCACTGAGTATTGACGGTACAGCATCAACCAATCCAGAAACATGCGCCAAGTGGGATAAGTTTTACCTTATGCGCCGTCAATGGGTTGAGCGTCACCGTTTCTTCTTTGGATTGGTCGCCCAAGGACTTGATCCTTTTGAAGATCCTTTATTTGCAGACGGTTACCAGATACCCAGAGAGATTTTAGAATGGCCGGCACATGGGGATGTATCCCTCGGACAAAGCTTCATGATTGCTCCTTTTGCAGATATTCGCGATCCTGAGACCCAGGAGGTGATAGGTACACCGGGTTTGTACGAGCCAGAAATAGGGGATTACCCGCTTTATGATCTGGACCAGGAAATCGACTGCCGCACAAGGTTGGTCACTGACCCGGTTCCATTGTTCGGTGACTTTACCATGTATTGGGTATTCAACGACAACGGAAATATCCACACAGAATCTTTAGGGCAGCCCATTGGAATGGAAATTCAAGGCCAAATGTTCGGCTTTACGACCAATGATGAAATCAACAATATGACCTTTTGCAATTATGTACTTATTAACAGAGGTACACTTACACTTACCAACACTTATTTTGCACAATGGGTGGATACGGACCTCGGAAATTCTCAAGATGATTTCGTAGGGTGTGACGTCGAACGAGGCTTGGGATATAGTTACAATGGTGATGACTTTGATGAGGGTTCCCAAAGTGGACCTGGCTATGGATCCCAGCCACCAGCCATTGGGATTGATTTCTTTGAAGGTCCCTATCAGGATGCGGATGGAATCAATAACCTTGTGGGCATAGGGGAGAATGAGGCCTTGAATGGTTTAGGATACCGCGATCTAAGTTTGCCTCCCGACGAACAGGATTCCATTATTGATAATGAAAGATTTGGGATGAGACGATTTGTTTATCATTCTAATTTCGGAACTGGTGCTCCTCCTCCCACAACTGACCCATTGATAGCTATAGATTATTATAACATGATGCGTGGTGTATGGAAAGACGGTACACCGATGACCGTCGGTGGTCTAGGCTATAACCCCAACGACCCAGGCGCTGTTCAAACCGATTTCATGTTTCCTGGAACAAGCGATCCATTAAATTGGGGTACTGGAGGCGTGGATCCGAACTTCCCTGACGACGCAGGTTGGACAGAGGAAACTGCTGATAACCCTGCGGCAGACCGTCGATTTATTCAATCTGCGGGTCCATTTACGCTGAATCCCGGACAGTTTAACAACATTACTGTGGGTGTGGTATATGGCCGTGCGCAGTCGGGTGGACCTTTCGCTTCGGTACGTGCATTGCTTGGTGCCGACGACAAAGCCCAAGCCTTGTTTGAAAATTGCTTTCGTCTGCTTGATGGTCCAGATGCTCCGGATTTGACTTTCCAGGAGCTGGACAGGGAGATCATACTCTTCCTAAGAAATACCAATCCTTTGAGCAACAACGTTGCAGAATCCTATACAGAATTGGACCCAACCATCCCACCAGCCAATATTGATGGGGAGCCTAACGATCAATTTTATCGCTTTCAGGGCTATTTGATTTATCAACTTCGGGGCTCAGAAGTTTCGGTTGATCAGTTGAACCAACCGGAAGCGGCCCGACTGATTTACCAGTGCGACATCCGTGATGGCATTTCTCAAATCATAAATTTTGAATTTGATGAGCAAATAGGACTTTCAGTTCCAAGAGAGATGGTGAATGGCAGCAATGAAGGTATCCGACACTCTTTCAGGGTGCTCGACGATCAATTTGCTTCAGGCGACAATAGACTTGTAAACTTTAAGAGGTATTACTTTATGGCTGTAGCTTATGGACACAATGAGTATGAGCCGTTTAATCCAGATCCTGAACAACTGAGCGGTCAGGCAAGGCCATTTATCCTCAGCCGAAAAGGAGCGGTGTCTGATATCCAGGCCGCAGTTGCAATGCCACATAAACCGAATCCACGCGAGTTTGGAACCATTCAAAATGCGCAATTCGGTGATGGTCTTCCTGTAACTCGAATAGAGGGACAAGGCAATGGATCACGTCCAATGCAGCTCAACACAGAGTCGATCGATAAAATTGTGGAAGGACCTATTTATAAAGCTGATTCGATTACCTATTTGCCAGGTAGAGGCCCATTGAACGTGCAAGTGGTAGATCCACTCAATGTGCAACGCGCTGAGTTCGAATTGCGCTTTTTCTCAGATGAAACCAATGCAAGTGGAGCTTACGTGGGCAGTATTGACGATGCCCAATGGTATCTCATTAATCTGTCTTCTCCCAATGATACCGTTGTTTTAAGCGAACAAAGCATCAGAAGAGAGAACGAGCAAATACTTCCTGAATTCGGAATCTCCATTACCATAGGCCAGACCTTTTTTGACGAGGTTAATCCTGAAGATAATTTGGATGACACATCCATTCAAAGGGTGCTGTTTGACGAACTGACTTATACGTCTGGAGCTTCTGGATGGCTTGGTGGTGTTAATGATATCGAAGGCTCTAACCTCCAAAACTGGATCAGGGCTGGTAGAGTAGGTGAACCTGCAACCGTGCTAAGAGATGGCATGGGTGCGTTCATTGGCTTCGCGAGTTCTGGGGCCCCTTGTTTTACATTGGATGCGAATCCCAATATTATTGACGATTACTTCTTCAATGATTATCAATGTGGCGCTCCTGCTGCCTCCACCGGAGAGGTGAGCTGTACTTTTGTGGATCCCAATGGAACTTTTGAAGGCTTGATCGGGGGTACTATTGCTCCGGCAAGACTTGTGGCTGCCTATGACTGTGGGCCAGCTCCATTAGACCGTGATGCGGCGCTTCGTATTCGAACAGGATCTACCGATGTGATAAACCAATTCTCGCTCCACCTTGCCTTTACTCCTGAAAAGGATAAATGGACCAGAGCTTCAGTGCTGGAGATGCATGATAACCCAACCTTCTCTCAAGGAGCTGCACTTAAGATGAATCCGCGCAGGGCCTTATCTGTTGACAAGAATGGACGTACGCAACTTGATCCTGGTGCCAACATTGATGAAGCTACATATTTTGGTCAGCAAGTGCTGACACAAGATGAGGTAGATGCACTGAGCCAGACAGTCGTAGATGATATTATCGAGGGACTTAGACAAAGTTATCCCCAGGTGGCCAGCAGGGCAGACTTGGTGGGGCTTTCACTCGGTATGGGATGGTTTCCTGGATACGCTGTCAATACTGACAATGGCGAAAGGCTTAACATCATGTTCGGAGAAAATTCATTTTCAGTAGGGGACAATGGCCGCGACATGCTTTGGAACCCCTCGTCAAGGTTAATGAACCCTGCCGGATTCGGTGCAAGACCAATTTGGGGTGGTGAACACTACATATATGTGTTGCGAAATGACGCTGAACTAACTGGAAACCAAAATCTAGTCCCATTGTATGATGGAGGCCAAATGACATATCAGAGCTTTAAAGCGCCCGGTGCTTTGCCACGTCGAAATGTATATCAATCAATTACATGGATTATGGCACCTATGCTCAGTGAAGGAGCCACCAGTTGGTTGCCTGTTGAACAAGGTTTGGTCCCTGGCCATGCTGCAGTTGAAATCGGAGTTTCAAAGCCTTTTGCGCGCTATGCTGCTGCTGTTGAAGCTCTTGGTCCTGGATCGGTACCCTTTGTAAACCCAAATACGAACCAAGAGGTGAGTATTAACCAGTGGTGGCCTGTATACCGATTCAATACCTTCGGCAGGGAAACAGTTAAAAATGACAGACCAACGGCTGAAAATGCCTTGGATATGATCGATATTGTCCCCAATCCTTACTATGCGTATTCTGCATATGAAACAAGCAGGGTAGACAATAGGGTAAGAATTGTGAACTTGCCGCCGGAAGTGAAGATTCAAATCTTCACGATCAACGGCACCTTGGTTCGTATTCTTGAGAAGGACAATAACCTCACGTGGATAGACTGGAACTTGCAGAATGAGCAGTTTATCCCTGTGGCCGGAGGCATGTACCTCGTACATGTGCAATCACCAGGACTTGGGGAACGCGTGCTTAAATTCTTCTGTGCTACGCGCCCAACCGACTTGCGTAACTTCTAAATCGATCATCCAGAGACCAACATTTCAATATGATAAGAGCTATAAAATTTTTGACTGGTGCTGTGCTTTTTACATCGGTTGTGGCAACTCAAAATTCAGTATATGCAGGCAATCCTGATAGGGTCGGCTCTGCCGGAGGCATGCAATTACTCGTGAATCCATGGGCCAGTAGCAATGGGCTTGCCGGTGCCAATATGGCATCGTCATCTGCGGTCGAGTCGATGTTTCTCAATGTGGCTGGTATGGCGAATGTCAAGAAAACAGACGTTGGAATTACCCATATCAACTATATGTCGGGAGCTGATGTAGGCTTGAATAGTTTTGGATTGGTGCAGAGGGCCGGAGAGACCGGAGCCATAGGCATTTCAGTTTCATCCTTTAATTTTGGTGATATCCGACGCACCACCACAGAAACACCTGACGGTGATGGCACTTCATTCAATGTCCAAATGCTAAACTTTGGCCTTTCATATGCCAAAGCATTTTCCAACAGTATTTACGGAGGTGTAACGCTCAAGGTGATTTCTGAAGGAGTTTCTGACCTCAATTCAATTGGTGTAGCCCTCGATGCTGGAATCAAGTATATCACAGGCGACCGGGATCAGCTCAAGTTCGGAATTACACTGAAAAACATTGGTCCACCATTGTCTTTCTCTGGTGATGGTTTGGCTCTTGAAGCAACCGCTCCAGGAAATCAATTTCCACTTGCCGCAGAGTTTAGAAGTGCGAATGCTGAACTCCCTTCTTTGGTAGCTATTGGCGCCAGTTATGACTTCTTGCTAAATGAAGACAATTACATAACGGCGCACGGTACATTTGTAGCCAATTCATTTAGCGAGGATAACTTTCTTTTGGGTGCAGAATATAGCTTTAGGGACCTGGTTTTTCTTCGTGCTGGCTACCATTTTGAAAATAACATACTCAGCGATGAGCTTAGGAGGGTGGTGTACACTGGATTGGCTGCGGGTGCTGGTCTTCAACTGGAACTCGGCCAAAACCGTTCACGAATTAACTTCGATTACTCCTACCGGGCTACCAACCCTTTCAATGGTTTGCATTGTATAGGTGTGCGACTTGACATCGGTCAGAAGTAGTCAGATAATTTTTATCTTTGTGCCTAGATGAGAAAGCCCGCCTTATGGGTTTTCTCTTTTTTGGTATATAGCTAAGCTAAAAACAATGTCTCAAATAAATTATTACACCCCAGAAGGTCTGGAACGTCTAAAGTCTGAGTTGCACCAGTTGAAAACTGTTGAGCGCCCTAGAATCTCGCAACAGATTGCCGAGGCAAGAGACAAGGGCGACCTTTCGGAAAATGCAGAATATGATGCAGCAAAAGAAGCCCAAGGCTTGCTAGAGGCGCGCATTGCCAAGATGGATGATGCCCTTGCCAACGCCCGCGTGATCGATGAGTCGCGCATGGACAACTCGAAGGCTTACATCCTGAGTAAAGTAACCATTAAAAATCTGGCCAGCAATCAGGAGATGACGTATCAACTCGTGGCCGAGAATGAGGCTGATCTTAAGCAGCGTAAAATCTCTGTTGACTCTCCAATCGGAAAGGGACTACTGGGCAAAGCGAAAGGCGAAATTGCCGAAATAGAGGTGCCCTCAGGAATAGTGCGGTTTGAAATTCTAGAAATCAATAGATAAGATCATGGCCAGTATTTTCACAAAGATCATCAATGGAGAAATACCCGCCTATAAGCTTGCCGAAAACGATAAATTTCTGGCCTTTCTCGATGTCAATCCACTGAGGCCAGGCCATGCACTTGTGGTTCCCAAGCAGGAGATTGATTATATATTCGATCTTCCCGATGACCTGCTCAGCGAGATTATGATTTTCGCGGCAGCGGTAAGCCAAAAGATTAAAAAGGCTGTCCCTTGTAAGCGAATTGGCGTAAGCGTAATTGGCCTTGAAGTGCCCCATGCCCATGTGCACCTCATTCCTATGGATAATGTGAGCGATATGAATTTTGCCCGGCCAAAACTTCAAATAGCCCCTGAAGAAATGGAGCGAATTGCAGAAGCCATTAGAAACGCTTAAATCAACAAGGCTTTACAATTTTCTTCCTGGATTTTTGGTAACAAAGGACTTCCAGGATCCATAAGCTTCACTACTTTGTGCAGGCTTCCCTGCCTGAAAGCTATGGCACACTGCGGCTGCCAGCCCATCGGAAGCATCGAGATATTCTGGCATCACCTTAAGGCTCAGAAGGGTCTTCAGCATAGCAGCCACTTGTTCTTTCGATGCATTTCCATTGCCAGTAATGGCTTGTTTGATTCTTCTGGGTGCGTATTCTGTATAGGGTACCGAACGGCTGAGACAGGCTGCGATGGCTACGCCCTGTGCACGCCCCAACTTAAGCATGCTTTGCACATTTTTGCCGAAGAAGGGCGCTTCAATCGAAAGCTCATCCGGGTGGTATTGCTCAATAAGGCCCACCACCTTGTCAAATATTACTTTTAGCTTCATGGCGTGGTCCTCATACTTGGCAAGGTGAATTACCCCATGCCCTATCAGGCTGATTTTGCCTGATTTTAGCATCACGATGCCATATCCCATAATAGTTGTACCAGGGTCAATACCCAGAATGATGCGTTCTGCTGACAAAATTTTACCTTTATCAGCGAATGTATAAAAGAGTTTCAACAGCGGTGCATACTCCGCTATTTAGGTTGTCAATTTCTTTGATTGCCTGCGCAGTTTTGACTGGGGCCTTGCTGGCAAGCTGGCAGCACCTCAAGGATATTCTTTCTGACAATTATGCGAGTATCGCCTTGTCGCTGGCCATCGTATTTCCCCTTACAGGCCTTAACCTGTACTTTGAAGTAAAGAAGTGGTTTGCACTGCTGCAAACAAAAAGCATTTCTGTTACTCAGGGCTACTTACAAGTACTCTCTGGAATATGTAGCGGCTTCATAACCCCAAATCGACTCGGCGAATTTGCCGGAAGGATGGCATACCTGCCCCAACGCTACCATGCAAAAGCCCCTTTCGGTGCGGCGCTTGGATCCATGGTTCAGGGTGGTATCACTCTTATGTTTGGATTGGTTGGTTTGATGTTTTACCCGAAGTTTCCCTTTCACCTTACCAGCCTCAAAGGGCTCGCTACTTTGATGGCGCTTTTAGTACTTGCCATTGCAGCTGTTTTCATATTTAAGGCTTACGCCAAATTTTGTTTGACTGCACTCGCCAGGGTAAGGGCCTATTTGAGCACAGTCGATCTACAGAGCTTGGCCGAGGTTGCTTTTTATGGTTTGCTCAGGTACATGGTATTTACCACCCAATTCGTATTGGTACTGTTTTTCCTTGGCTATACAGGAACGTTAGTGCACGCCTTTCTTGGCGTTTTCCTGCTGTATTTTTGCCAATCCATTATCCCAGGCTCGGCAATGGGAGAGTTGGGCATTCGCGAAGTGTTGGCCATGTTCATCTTTGGCTCCTTTTTGCCCCATCCGCTTCTGGCAGCGCTCGCAGGCTTGCTCGTGTGGCTGGCCAATATAGGCCTCCCCGTTGTAGCAGGCGTAAGCATCCTTGGATTTTCATTGCGAAATGAATCTCATTGATTTATTTCAATATGCAGCACTGCTCGTTTCAGCGGTTTATTTAGCGCTCTTGCTCTACTTCTTTTTTGCGTTGACGGGCAGCAAAACCGTCAACGGCAGACCGGAGACTTTACCGAAAGTCAGCATCGTAATCCCATTTCGCAATGAAAGTGCGCAGCTTCCATCCCTGCTCGAGCATTACAGTCAATGGGCGCATGAAATTATCATGGTCAATGACCATTCCACTGACCTCAGCAAGACCGCCATTGATAGCCTCTTCGCGAATTCCAGGCTTATGCTTTTGCATTTGCCGAGACGCCTTTCCGGCAAAAAAGCAGCCTTGCAATACGGCATTTCAAAAGCATCATGTGAATGGGTATTGACCTCTGATGCCGACACACGCCTCTTTAAACCAGCGACTGAAGGCCTGCTTTCCAGCCTCAAGCCCGATATATCTGCAATGGTGCTACCTGTGAAGCCGCGCTATGCGGGATGGGGACTGACAACTTTTTTTGATTTGGAATTTATGGCACTGCAGGCTGTGGGGCTCGCTTCAGCCAGACTGCATAAGCCGCTAATGGCCAATGGCGCAGCATTTTTGTTTCGCAAAAAGCACTACGAGGAGTCATTAGGCAATAGAAATGATGCGCACATGGCCAGCGGTGATGACGTATTTACCCTTCACGCCATTTCCTCCTATGCAGGAAAAGCTGCCATTGATGCCCACTTGGTTGACGGACCTATTGCTGAAGCTTCTTTTCCAGGCGATTTCAAATCACTCTGGCTACAACGCTTGCGCTGGATGGGCAAGACCAATCAGGTGAATAGCCGATGGTATAAAGCCGTGGCCTGGCTCGTGGTTTTTGCGAATGCAGCGCAATTGATCGCGTATTATCAGCTTTTTTCAGGGGATACCGCATCGCTCTGGATGTGGGTATTGATTACCAAAATTGTGGGAGAGTTCTTCTTGTTGGCATGGGGAGTTTCGTACTTTCGGCGCGCGGATTGCCTGTGGTGGATGTTTCCGGGGCTTTTCATTTATCCATTCTATCTTTTCACTTTGCTCGCAGGCACCACTATACATAAACCCAGATGGAAGTAGCTTCGGCCCATGGATAAGCTTGATCAAGAATCATTGACTCCTACACAGCTGGCATGGAAAAGGTTCCGCGCCAACAGGCTTGCCGTGTTCGGCCTGGGCATAATCACTTTTGCATTTTTGATTGCGACTTTGGGAGCCAACATTCGCCCCGATGCTGCACAGCATGCCAATAGCCAGCAGTTGTCCCTTGCCAGCAAAGGGATCAATTTCAATGTGCAAATGCTTTTGGTTAAAAAGAACGACCCTCCTGAACAGGGTAACTTTTTCGGGCATTTGTTCTTCGGCGGTAAGCCAAGTGATGTATTGGAAATCCCGCTCCACAGCTACCGCATCAGCGGCGACTCCATAGTTGGCTTTGCTTACGGGGGAGAGCCTCACATTGAGGGGCGCCGTTTTGCCTTCCATCTGGCTGACGCTGCTTATGCCATCGATGAAAATTCCCTGAGTCGCAGCGATGACGCCTTGACTTTCAAAGACTATAAAGGTGAGGCGCTGCGCTTCAATCGCGATGAGCTTGAGGCCAAAGTGCTGGCGGAATCTGTAATCACAAGGAGGTTTGTTTTAGGCACCGATAAGTTTGGCCGGGATATGCTGAGCAGGCTTATGGCGGGCACCATCGTTTCCTTCTCGGTTGGTCTGATTTCCGTGCTCATTTCACTGGTGCTGGGTATTGGTCTCGGCGCAGTGGCGGGCTACTTTGGTGGTTGGATCGACGATGTGATTACGTGGCTCATCAACGTGGTGTGGTCTATACCAACCTTGCTTTTGGTGATTGCGATAACCTTTGCTTTGGGCAAGGGATTTGTGCAAGTGTTTGTAGCAGTGGGTCTTACCATGTGGGTAGAGGTGGCAAGGGTGGTGCGGGGTCAGGTACTCTCGGTGCGTGGATTGGAATATATCGAGGCAGCGAGAGCGCTGGGATACAGTTCATTCAGAATCATCACCCGCCACGTTATTCCCAACGTCATGGGCCCGGTGGTGGTGATCTCTGCGGCCAATTTTGCCTCAGCGATACTGCTCGAAGCGGGATTGAGTTTTCTCGGTATCGGGGCGCAAATACCCATGGCCTCATGGGGTCAAATGATCAAGGAGCACTATCCCTACATCACTACATCCATGGCCTACCTCGCCGTACTTCCCGGCCTTTGTATCGTTACCCTGGTATTGGCATTTATGCTCGTGGGCAATGGCCTCCGCGACAGCCTCGATACCAGGGCTGAGCATTAAAACAGCAGCAATGCAGTGATGAAAATCACCATGCCCGCCAGCATGAAGTAGAGGGTGTAGGGCAGTATGTCGCGGGCTTTCAGTCCGGTAATGCTGAGCAACGGAAGTGCCCAAAAAGGTTGGAGCATGTTTGTAATCTGATCGCCGTAAGCCATGGCCAGGATACTTTGTGGCAGCGATAGCCCCATTTTCTGAGAAGCTTCAATAATGATGGGCCCTTGTATCATCCACTGACCGCCACCACTGGGCACCAGAATATTCACAAATCCAGCACTGAGAAAGGTGAAAATTTGAGAAGTAGCGGGGTTGCTGATGTAAACGAAGAAATCGGAAATGGCCAAAGCCATACCCGAACTTTTCATCACGGCCATGATGCCGAAGTATAGTGGAAACTGGATGAGGATAGCAGCCGCACCTGTGATTGCAGCGTCGAGGGCATTGCCAAAGTGCTGAAGACTGCGATGGGCGAGCAAACCCAAACCAAGAAATGCAAGGTTGATATAGTCAGGCCCTACAAAGTTGTTGTGGCCAGCACCCATTTCTGAAACGGCCATCAAGAGTACTGCTCCCAGGCAAAGGCCACCTAAAAGCAACGCCGGGAGAGGGTGCCTGTCGGTGCGCTCCGCCATGCCTCCAGCTTCTGAGAAGCCGGAATTGTCGCTGAATCGGGGCAAAGTAACCAATTTTCCTTCGCTGCGTTTGCCCATTTGGTAAGCCAATGCAGGGAGGGCAATCAGCAGCACTACGCTCACGGCAATATTCATGGGCGAAAGCAAGGTGAGGTCCAGCCCGATTTCTGAAGGCAAATCGAAAGTCAGCTGGGCAGTGCTTCCGCTCATGAGGTCATTGAGGTGCCCCGGTTCTGCCACTTTGATGAGTGCGCTGCCGCTCAGGCCTCCATGCCATACCATCATGCCCGTGTAGCCCGCAGCAGCAACGAGTGGGTAATTAAAGGCCATCGACTTTCGCTCGGCGTGCTCAGCGAGTTTTCTGGCGAAGATTGCGCCGAAGATGAGCCCCAGCCCCCAATTGATCAAGCCCAGCACCACGCACACGGCACAAATAAGTGAAGCCGCTTGCGCAGTGTTTTTAACCTTTGCTGAGGCCTTGCGCATGAATCGCTCAGCGGGTGCACTCAATGCAAGCACATGACCCAATACCAAAATTAACATCATTTGGTAGGCAAAAACCAGCATAGGTGCGCTCCACAATCCGTGGTACCACCATTTTACTACTTCACCAGCATGACCTGCAGTGGACTTGCCTTCGGGAATGAATAGAGCAGCGGCCACAGCAAGTACACCAAATGTCAAAACTACGGCAAGGGCGAATGGACTCGGCAATACCGAGCGAAACAAGCGTTCAAAACGCGGGGCAAACGACATGGCTTCTAAAAAGCCTTTCGCTTAGAAAGGAAGGTCGTCGCTGTCGTCGGCCGGAATAGAAACGGGCTCCGAAGTTGGCATCGGTGGCAAATCACTGCCACTTGGCGCGGCATTGCCTTCGCGCTCTAAACGCCAAGCGTCGAGGGAAACAAAAAACTTTGTCTCACCGCTTTTCGGGTTCTCCCATCGGCGACCGCGCAGGTTGAAGTTTACCTTGATTTGCTCATTGAGTTGGAATGGGTCGATCAGGTCAACCTTGTCCTGCGTGAGCTGAAACATGATCTCTTGCGGATACTGACTGCTGTCGTCGGTAATCACAAATTCTCTTTTGCGGAATTTGTCAGTTACTTGTTCGGTATCGTTTTTCACGATAAGCTTTCCTGTAATTGAAAACATAGGATCTATTTTTTAATTGTTAAAACTGAGTAGAGTAAGCCAGGCTTCGTTTACCTGACCTTTGGCGAGTTTGGCAGCTGCCAACTCGTGCAATGTTTTTTCTAGTTCTTGAGGCTCGTTCTCTAGTTGCACGAATATATCGCTTAGCTCAGTGAGCCGCCATTCATTCACATCCGTTTCATTGGGCAATGCGCTCACGCCACCGAGCAGGCCAAGGTCATTTCTCGTAAGGACGCTGCTATGGCGCACATCAATGGGAATCCGATCGATTCCAATGCCAGGTGTTGCACCGGGTTTAGGGACTTCAAAAAGTGCTTTGCCATGGGCGCGCACATACCAATTGCCTCCCATACGACCCACGGTGTCAATTTTTTCCTGGTCAATGCGCTCGCCATCCATCACTTTGTCGGAAATGTGGATTTTGACCACTTCGCATATTACAAGATTACCCGCGCCGCCTTCGCTTCCCAATTCCACCACATCTTTGACAATACATTCAAATTGCGCAGGCGATTCCTTAACCCTCCAGGGCTTCACAATGTCAGAAGCCTGCATGGTGAATCCGGCTTTTTCAAACTCATTGACCCCTTCCGGAAATTCGCAACTGGCAAGCGACATTTGCTGCACCATGTCATGGTTCACAATGTTGATCACTACTTCCTTCACGCGAAGGGTATTTTCAAGGGTATGTTTGGTGGTGTTGTTGGTGCCACGCCTTGCCGGCGAAAATATGAGGATGGGAGGATTGGCGCTAAATACGTTAAAGAAACTGAAAGGAGCCAGGTTGGGTCGACCAGCTTCGTCAAGGGTACTTGCAAAGGCGATGGGCCTGGGGCCAATGGCGCCGAGCAACAAGCCGTGCACCTTAGAAACAGGCAGTTCGGAAGGTAAATAACCGGGCATGATTGGATTTTTCACAAAGGTAAAAACTTTGCTCTATTTGCTTTGTCAATCAGGCTTTCTTCCTTTGCAATATTGAGATATGTGTATATCTTTGCACTCCTTTTGCCAAAACTGCGGATGTGGTGAAATTGGTAGACACGCTAGACTTAGGATCTAGTGCCGTGAGGTGTGTGGGTTCGAGTCCCTCCATCCGCACCTTAAAGCTCTTGCTGTGACGGCAGGAGCTTTTTTTATAACGTTGCGCTTTACGCGCAAAAGGTGAATTGATGAATTTACCGTATATTTGCATCCCGAAAAATTCAAGGCATACCATGCCTATCAACAGATTGACAATATGAACATTACCCAAGAGAAAATAGACGATCACAGCGCATTGCTTAAGGTGCAAATTGAGCCGCAAGACTACCACCAGAGGTATGACAATGCCCTGAAAAATTACCGCCGTCAGCTACAGCTGCCCGGATTTCGCGCAGGCAAAGTGCCCATGGGCATGGTAAAAAGCCGTTTTGGCAAGTCATTGCTAGCCGATGAGCTCAACAAGGTACTCAATGACAGCATTCAGGGATATATCGCTGAAAATAAGATAAAGGTCTTGGGCAGCCCCATACCCAGCGAGCAACACGACGAAACCGGCAACTGGGACAATCCTGCTGAATTTGAGTTCTATTATGAAATGGGCCTGGCGCCTAAGCTCGATGTGAGCCTTACGGCAATAGACAAGATTGATTACTTCACCATTAAGGTGGATGACAAAATGCTTGAAGACCACCTCAAGGATGTAACCGAGCGCAATGGCGAACTTGCCGATGAAACCGAAACTGCAAAAGACCGCCTCATTATGGGCGAGTTTGTGGAGCTGGAAGAAGACGGTGAAGTGAAGCCGGCAGGGATTTTTACGGGAGTAAATTTCAGGCTGCTTGAGCAGGATGAAGAGACCCTTGAAAAACTTAGCGGCCTTAGAATTGGCGATAAAGTGGTGGTTGATCCACGCAAAGCTTTTGCCAGTGATGCTCGACTTGCCAAAGCTTTCGGCATTGATAAAGCGTCGGTGACTGCACTGCACCCACATTTTCAGCTCACAGTGAAGGAAATCAAGTGGATGAAGCCTGCTGAATTGAACCAGGAACTTTTCGACAAGGTATTCGGAGAGGGAGCTGTTGACAGCGAAGAAGCTTTCAGAGAGCGCCTCAGAAAGGAGATTGCCCAGAACTTTATCCGCGAAAGCGAACAGCTGTTCAAGCGCGACATTACCCGCTATATGATTGAGAAATTCAATCCTGAGCTCCCGGATTCCTTCCTGAAAAGGTGGATCAGAATGACAAATGAGAAGCCAATCAGTGCAGAAGAAATTGAGCGCGACTACCACGAGTACAAGAAAGGCCTGCAATGGCAGTTGATCTTCAATGAGCTAATCGGTTCAAAGGACATCGAGGTAGAGAAGGAAGAAGTGCTCGAACGCGCCAAAAGCATGCTCGCGGCGCAGTATGCCCAGTATGGCATTCCCGCACCTGCCGATGAGGAACTCGAGGCTTCAGCTTTGCGCATCCTTGCCAAGGAAGATCAATCGAGAGGAATTTATGATGCCCTTTACGACGAGAAGCTGAACGCATATGTGAAAGCCAATGCCACGGTTCAGGAAAAGGAAGTATCTTTCGATGAATTTGTCGAGAAGGCAAACAATTAATTCAGGCAAGCGTCATACTGCCATTTAACCAGCATAGCATCACGAATCAATGAGCGACAACAACGAGTTTTATAAGTATGCCACAAGGCACCGCAACATAAGCAGTTCTTACCTGCAAGATTACACACGGGCACTCACGCCTTACATCATCGAAGAGCGACAAATGAACGTCGCACAAATGGATGTGTTTTCGCGATTGATGATGGACCGCATTATCTTTCTCGGTACCGGTATCGACGATCAAGTGGCCAACATTATTCAAGCCCAATTGCTTTTTCTTGAAAGCGTTGACCCGAAGAAGGATATTCAGATTTACCTGAATTCACCGGGAGGTTCTGTGTATGCAGGTCTTGGAATTTACGACACAATGCAATACATCACACCCGATGTCGCTACCATTTGCACTGGAATTGCAGCCTCAATGGGCGCAGTACTGCTTTGTGCTGGTACCGATGGAAAGCGTACGGCGCTCAAGCACAGTCGCGTAATGATTCACCAACCACTCGGTGGAGCACAAGGACAAGCATCTGATATTGAAATTACTGCCCGTGAAATCATCAAGCTGAAAAAGGAGCTTTACGAGATCATAGCCCAGCACAGCAACAACTCTTTCGAGAAAATCGAAGAAGACAGCGACCGCGACTTTTGGATGACAGCCGAGGAAGCCAAAGAGTACGGGATGATTGATGAAGTTTTGGTGAAGAATCCAAAACATTAATCGCCGAGCGGCACAGCATTAAAAATTGAATTAATGGCTCAGAACGATCGAAAAGAAATAAAATGCTCATTTTGCGGAAGAAGCAAAAGTGAGGTGAACGTGCTGATTGCCGGAATCACTGGCCACATCTGCGACAATTGCATCTCGCAAGCACAAAGCATTATCAAGGAGGAGCTTTCGCAAAAAGCCAACAAACAGCTCGAATCAAGTTTGAGGTTGCAAAAGCCGGAAGAGATTAAATCTTACCTCGACAATTATGTCATTGGACAGCAAAGCGCAAAGCGGGTGCTTAGTGTGGCGGTGTATAACCACTACAAAAGATTGTTACAGCGCAACAATCCCAATGACAAGGACGAAATCGAAATTGAAAAGTCCAACATCATCCTTGTAGGCGAAACCGGAACCGGAAAAACGCTGCTGGCTAAAACCATTGCACGCATGCTTAACGTGCCATTTTGCATTGCTGATGCGACCATTCTTACAGAGGCTGGCTATGTGGGCGAAGATGTAGAAAGCATTCTGTCGCGCCTGCTGCAGGCTGCTGACTATGACGTTTCGCTTGCTGAGCGCGGTATCGTTTTTATCGATGAGATTGACAAGATAGCCCGCAAGAGCGACAATGCTTCCATCACCCGCGATGTAAGCGGCGAAGGCGTGCAACAGGCTTTGCTGAAACTCCTCGAAGGCTCTGAAGTAAACGTCCCCCCGCAAGGTGGAAGAAAGCACCCGGAGCAAAAGCTCATCCAGATCAATACCAAGAACATCCTCTTCATATGCGGAGGCGCATTTGATGGAATTCAGAGAATTATTGAGCGCAGGGTGAAGTCTTCGACCATAGGGTACAGCTCCAGCCTGGAGAATACAGTGATCGATACCGAAAATCTGCTTCAATATGTGATTCCAACCGATCTGCGCAGCTTCGGATTGATTCCGGAATTGATTGGAAGATTTCCAGTGCTATCATTTCTCGACCCCCTCGACCGCAATACCTTGCGACGCATCATTACCGAGCCCAAGAATGCACTGATTAAGCAGTACATCCGTCTTTTTGAAATGGACAATGTTCACCTCACGTTCGACAAAGATGTATTGGATTACATAGTAGAGAAAGCCTTGACCTACAAGCTGGGAGCCAGAGGTCTGCGCTCCATTTGTGAAGTGATCATGACCGATCTGATGTTTGACATTCCGTCGAGGACGGATATCAAGGATTATAAAATAACGCTTGAATATGCCCGCGAGAAATTTGAAAAATCAAAAATTTCTCAACTCAAAGTTGCCTAAACCCAAATCCAAATAAACCCTATGAAGAAGTTCTTTTTTGCCACAGCAATGATGGCAGCCTCTATTGCCGGCCAGGCGCAATTGGTGCCAGCTCCCAGCCCTATGGCGCGAACCATGCAAATGGTAGGCCTTACAGAAGTCGAAATTGAGTATAGCCGGCCTGCTTTGAATGGCCGTGAAATCCTAACTGCACAATTCGTCCCTTCGGGTGAGCTTTGGCGGACAGGTGCGAATATGGCCTCCAAAATCACTTTCAGCAACGATGTCAGCATCGATGGAAAAGAAGTGAAGGCGGGCAGCTACGCTATTTTCACCATCCCGACTGCTGAAAGCGTTGAGTTCATCCTGAACTCTAATGCCAATCAGGGCGGTACGGGCAGCTATGATGAAAGTCTGAATGTTGTGAAGACTTCCGTTAAAATGCAGAAGACCGGCGAGAGCGTGGAGCGTATGCGTTTCAGCATTGAGAACATGACTGATGAGAGCGCCCACATCACATGGGCCTGGGGTAATCATAGCTTTGCTGTTCCAGTTAAAGTTGCAACTGTAGAACTGGCCAAGGCCAATATCGATAAGCGTCTCAAAGAATTTGAAGGGCAGTACAGCTTTTATAATGAAGCAGCGCGTTATTACCTGGATGCCAATGTAGACAATGCCAAGGCACTGGAATGGGCCAAGAAGTCTACCGAGATGAGCGAAAAGTTCTGGAACGTGCACACCCTTGCGCGCGCATACCATGCCAACGGTGACAAAGCCAATGCTACCAAAACTGCTGAAAGGTCTTTGGCCCTTTCTAAAGAGGCCGACTACGGCCCCTACATCGTAATGAATGAAAATTTGCTTGCTGAGATCAAAGGCAAAAAGAAATAAGATTTTTGAATCATTGTAAAAGCCCTCTTCGGAGGGCTTTTTTTATGCCTTCTCTTTTGCAAAGGCAGAAAATACCATGGAGAGAATCATCACAAGTCCGCAACCGATTACGTTGAAGAGCAGGTAGGACACCTCGTCAGATTTGAACACAAAAACGAGGATTACCACAAGCTGGGCAACGAGCGCCGCTGCAAAAACAGCCCATGAGCGCACCCATTTGATAAAGAAAGCGGTGGTAAAGATTCCGAGCACTGTGCCGTAAAAGATGCTGCCCAGAATGTTTACTGCCTCAATGAGGTTTTCAAAAAGGTCGGCCGTGAGGGCAAAAGCAAGTGCCACCAAGCCCCAGAACGCTGTGAGAACCTTAGATGCTAACACATAATGTTGCTCAGAGGCTTCGGGCTTGATCAGCCGTTTGTAAAAGTCAACAGAAGTGGTAGAGCCCAGTGCATTGAGCTCACCGGCAGTGCTCGACATTGCCGCTGAGAGGATCACGGCGATCAACAAGCCAATCAATCCTATCGGCATAAAGCCCAGTACGTAGCTGATAAATACGTAATCAGAATCTCTTTGGGTATTCTTTGGGAATTCACTGATCACCATGGCCTTGGCATCGTTGCGTAGGTCTTTCGATTCTTGTTCTAAGGAGCGCATTTGCATAGTATTGGATTCAATACCTGCCTGGTCATCATTCTCAAACGATTGAATCAAAGCCAATGCAGCGGCTTGCTTTCGGTCATGGTTTTCATAATGCAGGCTGCGCAGTTCCTCGAGTTCCGGTGCCGATCCAGTGGTCTCCACCAACTCCAACGACGTGGTGTCAAAAAGTATATCATGCCTTTCGAATTGGAAAAACACAAATACCATCACCCCGGTAAGCAGGATGAAAAACTGCATCGGGATTTTTAGTACTGCATTGAATATGAGACCCATTCTGCTTTCTCTCAATGATTTTCCGCCAAGGTATCGCTGCACCTGCGATTGGTCTGTACCAAAGTAGGCCAGTGCCAGAAAAAACCCACCCGTAATTCCCGACCAGAATGTATAGCGCTCGCTCAGATCGAAGCTAAAATTGATGGCATCTGTCTTGCCCATTTTGCCCGCAAGTTTTAAGCCATTGACAAAGCCTACGCCTTCCGGCAAATTGTAAATGATGGTAGTGAAGGCGATTCCCATGCCAATGAGGATGATGCTCATCTGCCATTTTTGCGTTAAGCTTACCGCACGCGTACCTCCAGAAACAGTGTAAATGATCACAAGCACACCTACCACCAGTATGGTTATGGTCAGGTTCCACTTGAGTACCGACGAAAGCACTATGGCTGGCGCATAAATCGTGATTCCAGCTGCCAGTCCGCGCTGTATGAGGAATATGAATGCTGCCAGGAGCCTACACTTCAAGTCAAAGCGCTGCTCAAGGTATTCGTATGCGGTGAATACGTTGAGGCGGTAGTATATAGGAATGAATACGGCTGAGACCACAATCAGTGCCAGGGGCAGTCCGAGGTAATTTTGAACAAAGGCCATCCCGGAGTCAAATGCAAGGCCAGGCGTGCTCAGGAAGGTAATGGCACTGGCCTGAGTTGCCATTACCGATAGGCCTATGGTGCCCCACTTCAATTGCTTGTCGCCGAGAAGGTATCCTTGTATGCCGCTGCTCTGCCTGGTTTTGTACACGCCGTATACCACAATGATAAGCAGCGTGCTACACATTACAATGTAGTCTACATTGCTCATTGTAACCAATAGGTAAATGCGTACATCAGGAGGCACACCGCTACGAGGCTCAAGGCAACGTAAAGGTATACGCGTCGCCAGTTGGTAAGGTCGTCGGCAGGCACTTCAGGTTTTTCGACTTCCTCCATCATGGCTTCTCGGGGACTTCACTTTTGAGGTTCATGATGTTGCTTAGCAAGCGGTAAGCACCGGGAACGCCGGCTGGGAGTTGCCTGAAAAAGGAAATGCCGGTATATACGAAGTACCCTTTGCCGTAAGGCGCTACGATAAGCCCTCCCTTGCGCTCCGGTTCACCGGGATCACTCCAACCCAGGATAGGAGTGAAAGCCGCATCCCACTCACTGGCGAAGTACAATCCCCTCTCTTGCACCCAATGCTCAAAATCATCGGGGCCAAGGGTATTGGGGTAGTTCATCACAGGATGTTCTGGTTGCAAGAAGTTCACCGAAGCGCTCTCGTCCGTTACCCTTTCACGACCGAGTGTAAATTTGTAGGGTCCGATTTGCTCCGATTTGAGCCTGTGGGAAGTATTGTATTGTACAATGTAGGTGCCGCCCGCAGCCACATAGGCGTTGATTTTGTCATTGAGAAATGAGAGGTCTTCACGGGTGTTGTACGCGCGAATACCGCTGAGAATAGCCCCGTAGTTTGAGAGCTGCCCGGCTTGCACGTCATTAGCGCTGAGTGTAGTGACTTCATATCCAGCCGCTTTCAGGTATTTCGCCACGTCATCGCCAGGCCCTTCGATATAGCCTATTTGCGACACCTTGCCTTTATTGAGGGCTATACTTTGCAGCCGAATTGATGCTGGCTGCATAAACAATTGATCGGGAATATGGTCGTAAGCGATTTCACTTACATTCCAAGTTTGCTGCCATGGATTTTTATCGCCTTTCGGCAAAAATGAGATGTCGATGGGTCCACTGTTGGCATTCTTACCCGGGATAAGATCGAATTCGAAACGCTGCACACTGCCTTTTTTCATTGCCACATATGCGATGCTTGAGGGTTGCGAGGTCCAGCCCTTTGGCATAGAAAGGCTCAATTCGCCTTCAACAGAGTCGCGGTGATTGGTGGCATACAGTATAGCTTTTTCATTTCCTTGACCTGTGCTCACGATCACATTTTCAGCAAAGCTAAAGGTAACTTCAGGTACAATATTCATGGGTTTGTACAGTACTGCTTTTACTGGATCAACCGTTTTGTTTACAACGGGAATCTCAAATTGAAATGCGTAGCTATCGACGAGAATGTCAACCGAAACACTCAAAGCGGGCGCATTTTCAGCCTTGCCGAGCTCATTCAAATTGGGTACTTCAAACAAGAAATTATATGGTTTTCGCAGCCAATAGTGGTTGCTGTAATTTGCATCAGGTGATACTTTAACAGGCAGCTCAACTGTGTATAGGTCCCCTTTCGGCAAAACAACCGATTCATCTTGAATCGTTTTATTTGACTGAAGTCTCTGTAATTGAATTTCACCATTGTGCTGATGCAGGAGGTTTATTTTGGTAAAAACTACATCACCCGGCGTGTAAAGATTTTCATCACAAACGGCTTCTGCAAAAGTCCCGGTCAGTTTTAAAAGCAATTTTTGAAGCTCCTCTATTTTATAATTGCGCATCGGGCTGCTGTCCTTTTGTTCCAGCATTTTCAATGCTTCTATTACCAGCGGCGCAGATGCAGATGGATCAGCAAGGTCAAATCCACCAATGGCTTTCTGCATGATTTTGCCTACATCAGCGGCATCAATACGTTGCCAATCCGTTTCCACACCATCCAGGATGCCTTTTGATGGATCAGCCTTTACACCGGTTACATACTCCATGTACTCGATGTTGAGGCCGTAATACACATCGGTACCAAATCCCTGGCTTTGATGTTGGCTTCTGCTCCTTGAGGCGATGCGCGCAGCCGTTTCACCCAGCAATGTGTTGTATTCACCCACATTTACACGAAGAAAGTTGTCATTGTCACGGGCCCTTTCAGCGAGATCCTTGTTCCACCATGAGCTGGTATTGAAGTATAGTCGTTTGGGTTGCCATGGCTCGACATATTCAAGTTGATCCACAAAACGATTTGGGTCGCCAGCAGCTTCCATTGCTTGTTCTGCAAGTAATGCGCTTGCTTCGTGGTGACCGTGACCTGCGTAATTCGTTGGAGGGAATCGTGTTACAATTGCATCTGGCCTGAAGTTGCGAATCACCCATACCACATCAGCGAGCACTTCTTCTTCGCCCCAATTCTCAAGTGTTTCAAGCGAGGATTTTGAATAGCCGAAATCTACAGCTCTGGTGAAGTATTGCTCCCCCCCGTCAATGCGCCGGGCGGCAAGGAGTTCCTGGGTTCTCAATACCCCGATGGCGGCACCAATTTCCGTGCCTATGAGATTTTGGCCTCCGTCTCCGCGGGTCAATGAGAGATAGGCGGTACGCGCCAGGATTTCATTTTCAAAGTATGAAATCAAGCGGGTGTTTTCATCGTCAGGATGGGCTGCAATGTACAGAATGGAGCCCAGTTCATTGGCTTTAAGAAAGTCGTGGTAAATGCGTGAAGCCGGGTATGCTTCAGGAAATTGGCCATAAGCCAGGCTTGCCGCAAAAAGTAAAATTGTGGTAAAAAAGTGAGAAAGTTTCATCATAAATTCCATTGCCAAATTGGCAAATATAACCCTTAAACAGGAGTTACTTGCTCTCGAATTACAATCAACGGTAAACCTGAGGAGACCTGAAGCTTAAACGCTGCGCTTGAATGCACGCCAGCGTTCAATGATGTTCCATCGGGAAATCTCGCGGACAGGAGCGCTGCTATGAGAAGTTGCAGGCTCATTTGACTCTACAGAAAAAGGGGAAGCAGGCAAATGTTGAATGCTGCCTTGAAAAGTTTCAACTGTAAACTCGAAACCAGTGATGTTCATTCCATTCCTTGTCTGGCCTTCCAATTTGCGAATGGAATAGGTTTCTAGCATTACATTGAGCGAAGAATTCGCTTTGTGGTGCTTTACGGATTGATTGTCAACTGAATATGAAGTGATGACATCTGATGATTTTACTTTTGTAAAGGCGGTCTCTGGGCTTTGGTTTTTGGCTATAGCCGTATTATTATCGTTTTTGATTGAACAATGGTGGCCCGTGTCGACCAATTTTACCTGATTCGGAACATTTGCGTTAGCGCATTCTGATTTAGATGGCTCTTGATTGATGTCGATTAAATAATTATCGCATCGATTGTTTTGCGTTATACCTGAGAAGGTTATGCTCAAAGCAACGATCACCAGCAACGAGGATGCTCCCAGAAGGTAGGTATGGAATTTTTGATTTTTCACGACGTTAAAAATAGCCAAATAGTCTCACGAAATACAATGTCGCTACATCTTTTTTTAAAAGTTAATATGTAGGAAATATTCGCTGCGGTTGACAGACCTTTAAACGCTGGAAATCCTTGTGTAGTGCATGATGGTAAAGGCAAACTGATGCCTGAGGTCAATAGGATGTTCATTGATCAGCACGCCTTTCCAAATGTTCTGATCGATTTCAGGGAAATGCGTATCACCTTCCACCTGATGGTGAACATGGGTAATGTATAGATCATCAACAATGTTCTCCTCCAGCGACAATTTGTAAATTTCGCCTCCACCTATGATGAATGCTTGCGACTCGCCCCCACTCCTTGCTGCCTCAAGGGCCTGGTCTATGCCCGTAACTACAATGCAACCTGGAGCATCGTATTTTCCGTTTCGTGTTACGACGATATTCGTTCTTTTCGGCAGGGGGCGGTATTTGTGGGGAATAGACTCATAGTTGCGCCTGCCCATGATTACAGTTCTACCCTGAGTAGTTGCTTTGAAAAATTCCATATCGTCAGGCAAGTGCCAGGCGAGGTCGTTGTCCTTGCCGATTACACCATTTTCGGCCACGGCGGCAATGATAGATACTTTCATGTTAAATGGCAACAGGGGCTTTAATATGGGGGTGTGGATGGTAATCCAAAAGTTCGAAATCTTCGAACTTGAATCCAAAAATGTCTTCGACCGATGGGTTGATTTTGAGTTTTGGGAGCGAGCGCTCTTCGCGGCTGAGCTGTTCGGAAACCTGCTCAAAATGGTTGTGGTAGATATGTGCGTCGCCAAAGGTGTGGACAAAATCACCGTGTTCCAGACCACATACTTGTGCCACCATCATGGTGAGCAGGGCATAGGAGGCGATGTTGAAAGGCACACCCAGAAAAGTATCTGCGCTGCGCTGGTATAGCTGACAGCTTAATTTGCCATCAGCGACATAAAACTGAAACAAGGTATGGCATGGAGGCAATGCCATGTCATCGACCATGGCGGGATTCCAGGCGCTCACCAACAAGCGACGGCTGTCGGGATTTGATTTGATTTGTTGGATGAGCTTTTCAATCTGATCTACGCTACCACCATTTGGCGAAGGCCAATTGCGCCACTGATACCCGTAGACTGGCCCCAAATCCCCGTCTTCATCAGCCCATTCGTTCCAGATGCTAACCCCATTTTCCTTGAGGTAGGCAATATTGGTGTCGCCTTGGAGGAACCACAGCAATTCGTGAATGATGCTCTTCATGTGCACTTTTTTCGTGGTGACCAGGGGAAAGCCTTCACTGAGGTCAAAGCGCATTTGGTAACCAAAAACACTTCTTGTGCCTGTGCCTGTGCGATCGGCCTTGTCGGTGCCGTTTTGCATAATGTGCTTCAGTAAGTTGTGGTATTGCTCCATGCGTTTTGCTTTTTTTCAAAGGTAATTATTCAAGCCGCCCAATAAACTCCTGAACAGTGAAAAAATGCACAGGTTTTAAACGAAAATGAATCGAGCCGAGCGGTGAAGATTGGTGCCGATGGATGATGATTCTGCTTGGCTATTTTGAGCTAATGTCTACCTTTAACGCCATTCGAATGCGATCATCTGCCTATAAAGTACTGTACACGAGGAGATCATGACGCTGGCGAAGATTCGCTGCACATCATAAAATTTGCTTCATTTGGGAATGAAAATAAGTTTGCGTCCACTGGTTTTAATTTCTGGAATTTTGTTGTGCGCGGTGGGTCATGTGAATGGGCAACCTGTTGAAAACACTCCGACAAATCCTCTGGAGGGGTTTAATGCGATATCGCTTTTTCGGGGCCTCGTTGGCATGGTAGCGCTTATTGGGATCGCCTATTTATTCAGCACCAATCGCAAAGCCATTGCCTGGCGCGTAGTGGCCATTGGTCTGGCGATACAGGTCACCCTGGCCATTGGAATACTTGGTGTTCCTTTTATTCAATCGTTTTTCGCCATCATTGGCGATATTTTCGTGAAGGTGCTCGATTACACCAAGGCAGGCTCTACGTTCTTGCTTGGCGATTTAATGAACACAGAGACATATGGGTACATATTTGCTTTTCAAATATTGCCCACAATTTTATTTTTCTCCGCGCTTACCAGCGTACTTTTTTACCTCGGAATCATTCAAAAGGTCGTGTATGCACTGGCATGGCTCATGACCAAAGCCATGCGCCTTTCGGGTGCGGAAAGCTTGTCTGTTGCAGGCAACATTTTTTTGGGCCAAACCGAGTCGCCTCTTTTGGTAAAGGCATACCTCGAGCGCATGACGAAGTCAGAGATATTGCTGGTAATGATAGGTGGTATGGCTACTGTAGCGGGTGGAGTACTTGCGGCCTACATTGGATTTCTGGGAGGGGAAGACCCTGAGCTGCGCCGCGAATTTGCCAAGCACCTGCTCGCTGCCTCTGTCATGGCCGCCCCTGGTGCAGTGATTATTTCAAAAATTCTTGTTCCTCAAACAGAGGAGATTGACATGGAAGTCAATGTATCCAAAGAAAAAATAGGAACCAACCTCCTGGATGCCATGACCCAAGGCACCACTGAAGGTTTAAACCTGGCTTTGAATGTTGGGGCTATGCTCCTGGTATTTTTTGCTTTCATCGCCATGTTTAACTCCATATTTGGCTGGATTGGAGAGCTTACCCACCTCAATGGAGTAATTGCTAGTGCTACTGGCGGCAAGTACGATGGGCTTTCTTTGCAATTTGTTCTGGGTTACACTTTTGCTCCGCTCATGTGGCTTATCGGTGTGGCATCAGAAGATATTACGCTCACAGGGCAGCTTCTCGGTGAGAAGATCATTGCTTCAGAATTTGTGGGCTACACCAGCCTTGCCAAGTACCAGGCGCTGGGCCCTGATCAAGGAGGTTTTATAAATCAAAAATCAATTTTGATATCCACGTATATGCTCTGCGGATTTGCAAATTTCGCAAGTATCGGAATTCAGGTAGGAGGTATTGGATCACTTGCACCGGGAAGGCGTCAGCTTTTGTCCAAATATGGATTAAGGGCTCTGCTTGGAGGCACATTGGCCTCATTGATGTCAGCGGCTATTGCAGGGATGATATTGGGGTAGTCCTTCTGGTGGGTTTGGTAAACAAGAGTTGAGGCAAATGAACAGTCCTAACCGTTTTGCCGACGTTGAATTTCATCCCTTATTTTTGAAGCTTTTTCGTAGTCCTCTTTTTCCAGGGCAGTTTCCAACTGTTTTTCAAGATCTTCTATGCTCGTTTTGCCGGCTGAGCTTTCATCACTGCCAGCTACATGCTTTATACCCTGCAGCTCTTTGTTGACATTCTCCGCCTCGTCTTCGTCATCCTCATCAATCACAATTCCGGCCGAACCCAGAATGAAATCATGGGTGTAAATGGGTTTTTCACAGCGCAGTGCTATGGCAACCGCGTCACTCGAACGCGCATCAATTTCGAGTCTGCTTCCATTTTGTACACAGACCACCTTTGCAAAAAAAATACCTTCTACGAGATTGTAAATAATAACTTCTTCGAGCAGAATTTCGAAGCTGTCCATGAAGCTTTTGAAAAGGTCGTGGGTAAGTGGTCTGCTCGGAGTCATCTTTTCAAGGGGTATAGCAATGGCCTGCGCCTCTGCACCACCAATGATAATCGGCAGGCGTCTATTGCCACCCTTCTCCTTAAGAATTAGTGCGTAGGCACCCGTTTGCGTTTTGCTGTATGATAAACCGACAACGTTGAGCTCAATTTTTTCCATGCGAAATGGAGACCACCATTTTAAATTAGGGTTTGCAAAAGTAGCCTTGTTGAAGCGGTTTCACAAACCGCTTCAAAAAAGACTGTCAATCCACCAAAGTACAAAAAAATGCTCAGTTGGAAGCTTTGAATTTTTTCACCGCTTCAGTGAGTCGGGGAAGTACTTCAAAGGCATCACCTACCACACCATAATCGGCTGCTTTGAAAAATGGTGCTTCCGGATCTGTATTGATTACTACGATAGTTTTACTTCCATTTACACCGGCCAGGTGCTGAATGGCACCAGAAATTCCCGCAGCTATGTAAAGGTTGGGCCGAATGGCAATACCTGTTTGGCCTACGTGCTCGTGGTGTGGGCGCCAGCCAATATCTGAAACCGGACGTGAACATGCCGTAGCAGCTCCCAGGGCATCAGCGAGATCTTCTACGATTCCCCAGTTATCGGGCCCTTTGAGGCCGCGGCCTGCCGATACTACAAGTTCGGCTTCCGGGAGTGGGACGCCATCGCCTGAGCGGGTTTTGCGCTCCTTTACGGTAAGTTGGCCCTCTTCAATCGAAGGACTAAATTCTTCGACACTTGCTGAGGCTTCAGTTGTTTCGGGCTTTAAGCTGTTGGGCAGAAGTGAAATTATCTTTACTGGTGTGCTTACTACGTAGGTGGCGAAGGCCTTTCCGGAAAATACGTTCGTTTGAATGGAAAACTTCTCTCCATCAATTTCTGGTAGTCCAATAGCTCCGGCTACCAAGCCTGCCTTTAGTTTGGCGGAAAGCCTCGGCGCTATTGCCTTGCCACTGGGGTCGAAAGAAAACACGATGACCTTAGCGCTTTCGGCTTCGGCGGCAGCATGCATGAGGCGTGTGAGGGTTTGGTCGTTTTCAAGGCTGATCGCCCGGTTCACCAAAACTTTGCTGGCTCCAACACGGCCCAGTGACGAGAGGGAGGCTTCATCAGCGCTGCCGTAGGTAACCACGGTAACTTTCTCACCAATCTTTTCTCCAATTTTACTGGCGTAGTAAACTGCTTCAAATGCTGCCTTAGCGACTTTGCCTTCAGGGGCATTTGCAAAAACTAATACTGACATATCTTGAAATATTTTTGACGTGAATTAGATGACTTTTGCCTCGTTGTGAAGCAACTCTACCAGTGTATCCATCTGGTCTGGAGCAATAAGCTTTACGGAACCTTTCTCTTCGGGTAAGCTATACTTTACAACCTCCACAAGCGCCGCGGCATCGGTTGGGGGTACTACTTTTAGCGGCTTGGTGCGTGCAGCCATGATTCCGCGCATATTGGGAATGCGCTGCTCGGCCATGCCTTTAGCGCAACTGATCACTAAAGGTAGCTTGCCTTCAATAACTTCTTTACCGGCTTGTACATCCCGCTCGATAGTGGCAGTATCGCCAGCTACATCGAGTTTACTCGCTATGGACACGTATGGTAAGTCCAACATCTCGGCAAGCATTCCCCCTACTTGGGCACCGTTATAGTTGATGGTCTCTTTTCCAAGCAGTATGAGGTCGAAATTTTCGGCACCAGCGTAATCAGCTATTAGCCTGGCTGCGCTGTAGGCGTCTTTAGGGTCGGTATCAATCCGTACAGCGTCGTCAGCACCTATAGCCAAAGCCTTTCGGATGATGGGGTCGTGATCCGCACCACCTACAGTGATGATAGTAACGCTGCCTCCAAGGCTTTCTTTCAGTTCCAGGGCCCGCACAAGTGCATACCACTCATCATATGGATTTACAATGAACTGAACCTTGTCTTCGTTAAACTTGGTATTGTTGTCAGTAAAGCTAATCTTGGAGGTGGTGTCTGGAGCTTTACTAATACACACGAGTATTTTCATGAGGTAAGATATTGGTTTGTTTTCAGTAGGCGTTGCAAGTTAAGTCAATTCGATCAATAGACAGAAAACAACGTCCGGCACAAAGGTATGCATGCATAACAAAATGGGCAAATTCCTGGCAGCAAGTATTGTGAAAATGCCGCTGTTAAGCTTGCATTAAACTATACCAGGTATGTAGCGAGTGCAAAAACATTATTTACTACTTTTGCGCCCACATTATTAAAGCCATGAGAGTAATACAGTTTAGAGAAGCGATATGCGAAGCCATGAGTGAAGAAATGCGACGTGATGAGCGCGTATTCCTTATGGGCGAAGAGGTCGCTGAATATAACGGCGCCTACAAGGCGAGCAAAGGAATGCTGGATGAATTTGGTGCCAAGCGTGTCATTGACACCCCGATAGCGGAGCTGGGATTCACCGGTATCGCTGTTGGTGCGGCCATGAATGGATTGCGACCCATTGTTGAATTCATGACATGGAACTTTGCCGTTTTAGCTTCCGACCAAATTATCAACTGTGCAGCCAAAATGCTGCAAATGTCTGGCGGACAGTTTGGAGCACCTGTTGTGTTTCGGGGGCCAAACGGCCCCGCAGGTCAGTTGGCAGCTACACACTCTCAAAGTTTTGAAAGTATTTATGCCCACATTCCTGGTCTGAAAGTTATTACCCCATCAAATCCTTACGACGCAAAAGGACTTTTGAAAGCCGCCATTCGCGATGACGATCCTATCGTTTTCATGGAGTCTGAAAAAATGTACGGCGACAAAGGTGAAGTGCCTGAGAGCGAATACCTCATTCCCATTGGCCTGGCCAATATTGCCCGTAAAGGCAAAGATGTTACCCTCGTTTCATTTGGCAAGATTATGAAAGTAGTCCTTGAGGCCGCTGAAGTGCTGGCGAAAGAAGGGATCGATGCGGAGGTGATTGACCTGCGCACCATCAGGCCGCTTGATATCGATACTATTATCAACAGCATAAAGAAAACCAACCGACTGGTGCTTGTGGAGGAAAGTTGGCCAGTGGCGTCAATATCTGCTGAGATTTCTCACAGGGTGCAGTTGCTCGCTTTTGATTATCTCGATGCTCCCGTGCGCAGGGTGATGATGGCCGATACGCCATTTGCATTTGCAGTGCCTTTGATTGAAGAGTCACTTCCAAACGTGGAAAGGGTAGTAAAAGCTGTGAAGGAAGTAAGCTACGCTGCCAAATAAGCTATTGCTTTAGCATTTCCGATTGGCTTCGGTACAGGCATAAACTAACCAAGTCGGCGCAATTTCACGAAAAGACTACTTTTGCCGACCGAAATTCTAAAAGACCAAACACTAATCTAAATGAATACTATACTCTACCTCGTGCCATTGTTGGCCATTGTAGGTCTCATCGTGATGGCTTTTAAAGCCAAATGGGTAATGGCCCAGGACGGCGGAGATGATAAAATGGCTTCGCTTGCCAAATACATACGTGAGGGTGCGCTCGCATTTCTTGCAGCGGAATACCGCGTTTTGGCAGTTTTCGTAGTAATAGCAGGTGCATTGCTTGGTTTGATCTCATTCCTGGTGCCACATTCACATTGGTTTATAGTAATTGCTTTTGTAATCGGTGCTGTGTTTAGCGCCGTTGCAGGTAATATAGGTATGCGCATCGCCACAGCTGCCAATGTTCGCACCACCCAAGCAGCACGTACAAGTCTCAAAACGGCTTTGAACGTCTCCTTTTCCGGAGGTACAGTTATGGGTCTGGGTGTAGCTGGTCTCGCGGTTTTCGGCTTAAGTGTTCTGTTTATCATACTATTTGGCTGGTTTATGGGAGGTGTCTGGACGGGTGCCGAAGTAGGCTATGAAGACATGACCAAAGTACTCGAAGCCCTTGCGGGTTTCTCGCTTGGCGCTGAGTCTATCGCTCTTTTTGCACGCGTGGGTGGTGGTATCTACACCAAAGCGGCCGATGTGGGTGCTGACCTTGTAGGAAAAGTTGAAGCAGGTATTCCTGAAGATGATCCCAGAAATCCGGCCACCATTGCCGATAACGTTGGAGACAACGTAGGTGACGTAGCCGGGATGGGTGCTGACCTATTTGGTTCATATGTAGCCACGGTACTCGCTGCGATGGTACTTGGAAACTATGTGATCAGAGATATGCTCGAAGTACAAAATATCGGCACTCTTGATGATGGTTTTGGCGGTATTAGCCCTATCCTCGTGCCTTTGCTCATTGCTGGTCTTGGCATAATTTTCAGTATCCTCGGTACCTTACTGGTGCGCATTAAAGATGATACAGCACGTGAGCCCGAAGTTCAAAAAGCACTCAACCTCGGTAATTGGGGTTCTATTGTGCTCACTGGTATTGCATCTTATTTTGTGATTGACATGGTCCTTCCTGAGACCTTGCAGATGAGTTTCTTTGGCGAAGGCATAAAAGACATTGCCTCAATTCGCGTGTTTGGGGCCGTTTTGGTTGGGCTTTTTGTGGGTGCCGCCATTTCATTTTTTACAGAATACTACACCGGCCTCGGCAAGAAGCCTGTTATGGACATTGTTCAGAAATCAAGTACTGGGCATGCCACCAACGTAATTGCGGGATTGGCAACAGGTATGATATCAACTTTCGCTCCCATCCTACTTTTTGCCGGTGCGATATGGGGAGCTTATGAACTTGCCGGATTCTATGGCGTTGCTATTGCCGCCTCGGCCATGATGGCCACCACTGCAATGCAGCTCGCCATCGACGCTTTTGGCCCTATTGCTGACAATGCCGGTGGTATTGCCGAAATGAGTGGCCTACCCAAAGAAGTACGAGAGAAAACAGATATTCTCGATTCAGTGGGCAATACCACTGCGGCTACGGGCAAAGGATTTGCTATTGCATCAGCAGCCTTGACTGCACTTGCGCTTTTTGCAGCTTACGTTACGTTCACCAAGATCGATGGGATTAATATTTTCAAAGCCGACGTGTTGGCAGCGCTTTTTATCGGGGGTATGATTCCTGTTGTATTCTCCGCTCTTGCCATGAACTCTGTAGGAAAAGCGGCCATGGAAATGGTGAAAGAAGTGAGAAGACAGTTCAAGGAAATTCCTGGCATTATGGAAGGTACAGGCAAGCCGGAATACGCAAAATGCGTTGAGATATCTACCAAGGCGGCGATTCGCGAAATGATGCTGCCAGGTGCCATCACGATTATTTCTCCAATTCTGGTTGGTTTTATCATGGGTATGGAACCGCTTGGAGCCTATATGGCAGGGGTGACCGTTTCAGGTGTGCTTTGGGCCATTTTCCAAAACAACGCCGGTGGTGCATGGGACAATGCCAAGAAAAGCTTTGAAGCCGGTGTGATGATTGACGGTGAGATGACCTACAAAGGCTCAGATGCGCACAAAGCTGCCGTAACTGGCGACACCGTGGGCGATCCATTCAAAGACACCTCAGGACCCTCGATGAACATTCTGATCAAACTCACCTGTCTGGTTGGTTTGGTAATTGCCCCACTGCTCTATCAATTTCACGGGCCTGCAAGTGGAAGTGATGCATCAAGCACTCAGAATAGCACTCTGGATAACGCTGGTGCGAGCCAATTTAATGACTTTACAGGAACAGTCTATGTTGTGCCCGAGCTATCGCGTTTTGAATGGAAAGCCACAAAAGTGACAGGAGCACATAATGGATCTGTGCAAGGTCAAGGAGAGGTTGGATTTGAAAATGGTTTGGCTAAAGGCGGTCGTATTACCTTGGATATGAATTCAATTACTGTTGAAGATATAAAAGACGCTGACAGTAATCTGAAACTGACAAACCACCTCAAGAGTGATGACTTCTTTGCTGTAGAGGCGCATCAATATAGTTATCTAACCATTACCGATTCAAGGGCTGTTGATGGCAATCGATTTGAATTCGATGGCGTGCTGAATGTGAAAGGAATTGAAGACAGGGTCACTGGTACTTACGAATTTCTTTCGGGAGAGAGCGGAAGTAGCGCTCCACTATTTGCTGGTGCTTTCAGAATGGACAGAACAAAATTTGACATAAAGTACCGTTCGGGTTCGTTCTTTGAGGATCTTGGCGATAAGATGATCTCTGACGAGGTTAATTTCTCCTTCAAAGTCCAGGGAGCCTCATAAGGCAGATGATTTTTAAGGCATAAAAAAAACCGATCTACTTTCAACGGGATCGGTTTTTTATTTGGCGGTAAGCCAAAATCACAGAAGCAGATTATTCAAACAAACCATGGATTTCACCATCAATGGCATTTATAATCCTGCCCAAATCTTCAGGGTTCTTGTGAAAGGCATTGTTGTCTACATCAATCACCAAGAGTTTACCTTTATCATAAGTGGAAATCCATGCTTCATATCGCTCATTAAGGCGCTTGAGGTAATCGAGGCGAATGGCTTCTTCATATTCCCGTCCCCTTTGCTGGATGTTGTTGACAAGGGCAGGTACTGATGCTCGCAGGTAGATGAGCAAGTCGGGTGCATCAAGAAATTTCTCCATGGAGTTGAACAGGGAGTAGTAATTCTCGAAGTCACGCGTGGTCATGAGACCCATGCTATGCAGGTTGGGTGCGAAAATGAAAGCGTCTTCGTAAATCGTCCTGTCCTGTATCACGTGTCGTTGGCTCTCTCTTATTTCAACTACTTGATTAAATCTGCTATTCAAGAAGTATATCTGGAGGTTGAAAGACCACCGCTGCATATCGCGATAAAAGTCCAAGAGATATGGGTTTTCATCCACATCCTCGAAGTGGCATTCCCATTTGTAATGTTTTCCGAGCAACTCGGTAAGGGTGGTTTTACCTGAACCTATGTTTCCGGCAACGGCTATGTGCATAATGAATATATGTAAGGGCCAAAAATACAAATATTGCGCGGCTTATCAGTTCAATTGCCTATTTCAATTGGTAAACAACGACCTTGTCTGAAAGCCCAACAGCAATTCGGTTTTTTTGAAGCATAGCGCTCCGGCTCTTTTCAGGCAATTCGACGCTGCTGTCAGTGTGGTTTTGTAGATTATACCGGTACAGTTTACTTTCGTAAAAATAGATGAGCTCGCTTTCATTTACTTGAAATTCAGATAATCCCAAAATTGGAATGGTGCGTATGTAGGTTCCAAATATATCAAACGCTAAGATTCCTGTGCTTGGATTATTGATGTACAACCGGTTGGCAAATTCTTTCATATAATTTGGCTCCAGGGAGCCTATGCGCAGTATCTGGGCAAGGTTGCCAGTCTGAACTACAGGTCTGAAATTTTCGTTGGTGCGTATCAGGCTAAAATTCATTGCATCATAAAACCAAAAATGGTTTTGCACTGAAGTGCAGGCAAGGGTGCCCAAGTCGATGTTGTGGTTCATCAGGTTGATATTTCCGCGGTTGTTACTGAGCGTATTGTCCAGCATCACCACGTAGTTGATGCCCGGGTAGGTGAGCAGGGGCCTTAGTGGAAATGTCACATCTGCTGCTCCAATGTCTCCCAATTGCTTGTCGCTGTAGCGAAATTGCCGATCACCATTTTTATCATACTTCACCATCTCGGTGCCTTTGATGGTGTATACATTCAGTAAGTTGTCCATGGCAATAAAGTCGAATGAACCTGGAATAGTGAAAAGCTCATGTGATATTTCCTGCGCACACACTCTAAGTGACAGCATCATGCACAAGGCCAAGGTAAAATGCTTCATGATTTGGCCTCCACGCTCACTTCCTCCCGGAGAATTTCTTCAATAATTACCCTGTCATTGCTCAACCTGGGCACTTTGTGTTGACCTCCGAGCTTGCCGTTACTTCTGAGCCAATGGTGAAATGTGTTTCGTGGCATGATACGCACGATTGGAGGGTTGAGTGTAAGGTTGCCGGTTCGCTTGGCATCGTAATCGCTATTGAGGTTTTTGAGCTCAGCGTCAAGTGCTTCCGCAAAAAGATTCATATTGTCCGGGGCATGCTCAAATTCGATCAGCCATTCATGGCCTCCACTTTTTTTCATGTCACTCATGTAAATGGGCCCTGCGGTATAGTCAATGATGGTGCACTGAGCAATTTTACAGGCCTTGGCAAGGGCTTTTTCTGCATTGTCAATAATCAGCTCCTCGCCAAATGCATTGATGAAGTGCTTGGTACGTCCTGTCACCCTTATTTTGTAGGGATCCGTTGAAGTAAAGCTGATGGTATCACCAAGGCGGTAGCGCCACAAACCGGAATTGGTGGTGATCACTACTTCATAATTGCGACCTACTTGTACATCTGCCAGACCTTTGGTCGGAGGTTGTTCTAAGTGGCTGTGTTCCGCTTCAATAAACTCGTAGTAAATGCCGTAGTCGAGCAGGAGAAGCATATCATCGGCTTCGCCTTCATGCTGTATGCCAAAGAATCCCTCACTTGCGTTATAAGTTTGATAGTACCGCATGTTGGGCAAGTGAATAATTGACTTATACTGATCAGCATAGGGCCCAAAGTTCACACCACCGTGCATGTAAAGTTGTAGATTGGGCCATACTTCTGAAATGTCATTCTTCCCGGTGATTTCGAGTACTCTTCGCAACAGTACCAATGTCCATGAAGGTACCCCGGCCATCGTGGTGACATCCTCATGCTTGATACTTTGCGCCATAGCCTCAATTTTCTTTTCCCAGCCATCCATGAGGGCGATGTTCTTTTCAGGTATACGCTTCATCTCCACCCAAAAGGGAAGGTTGTTGATAATGATCGATGAAAGGTCACCATAGTATGAGTCTTTGCGGAAGCTATTGATGGTGCTACTGCCACCAAGCACCAGAGATTTACCCGCATAGAGCAGGTTATTTGGATGGTTGTGGTTGTAGATAGCCAGCAAATCTTTGCCGCTTTTGTAATGGCAGTCTTCAAGCGATTCGCGGCTTACAGGGATATACTTGCTCCTATCGCTGGTCGTGCCCGATGATTTCGCAAACCAGTGTATATCACTGTGCCATAAAAGGTTCTGCTCTCCTTCTTTGAGTCTTTGAACGTAGGGCTTTAGATCCTCATAAGTTTGTAAGGGCACACGGGCACGAAAAGTGGACTGGGTAAACAACTCACTGTAGCCATGATGCTTTCCCCATTCAGTGTCCTTTGCTTTGCGAATTAAGTCTTCAAACACCTCATTTTGAACTTCATGGGGATACTTCATGAATAGCTCTATCTGGTGTATGCGCTTCTTCATGAACCAGGAAAAAACAGAATTTATGGCTGACATAGATGTTAATTACCAATAGGCAATGTACAAAAATCCAACCAGTTTTGGCATCTTTGCCCTCATGTGCAATAGAGGTACCCTGAGAAAGATGACCAGTGAAAATGCCGATGTGGTTCGCTACTGGCTGAGTCTTGACAAATCGCCGGTGTTAGAGCTTAATAAATTGGTTGGCAGTGAAATTAATTTAGAGTGGACTGGTCTCATCCACTGCATTAATTGTGGAAGGTCGATCAACAAAACATTTGGACAGGGATTTTGCTATCCCTGCTTTCGAGATGCGCCCCAGGCTGCTCCTTGCATCATGCGGCCCGAATTGTGCGAGGCGCATTTGGGAAAAGGGCGTAATGTGGAATGGGAGGAGGCACATCACAACCAGCCCCACATAATTTACATCGCTCAAACCAGCGATATAAAGGTAGGCGTGACAAGGGCCACTCAAGTGCCTACGCGCTGGATTGATCAAGGCGCATGGAGAGCGGTGCCTATCGCACAGGTGCCTTACAGGCAAATGGCAGGCGTGATCGAAGTTGAGTTGAAGCAGTTCATATCAGACCGGACGGACTGGCGTAAAATGCTGACAGGATTGAATAGCGATCAAGATATTGTGGCATTGCGTGACGAGTTAATAGAGTTTTTGCCAGATGAGATTAAGCAATATGCTTTGAAAGAAGAAAAGCCAACGGAGTTTTCTTACCCTGTGTTAGCGTATCCCAATAAAGTGCGATCGATAGACCTGGATAAGCACAAGCGCATCCAACAACAATTGGTAGGTATTCGCGGACAGTACCTCATATTTGGCGAAGGTCAGGTTATCAACCTCCGCAAATACAGCGGGTACGAGATGTCTTTGAACTGTTGAATTTAGCGTACTTCGATGGCGTAAGGTACAATTGCTTGCACACCACTCATCTCCTTCATTTGGTTTATGGCTTTGAACTGGCGCAGGAGGTACTCATCGTTGCCGAGTTGCCAGCGAAGTAATGCAGTGCTGCTCTGTCCGGTAAGTTCTTCAATGAAAGCCTCGAAAGGATCTTTTCGCTTCGGAAGATTTTTAATCGTATAGTCCTCGACAGAAGCAAGTTCGGCAGCGATTTCGATAGCACGGTTAAGTCCGCCGAGCTCATCTACTAAGCCAATTGCAAGCGCATCAGTGCCGCTCCACACCCTACCTTGACCGATCGAGTCTACCATTTCCACGCTCATAGATCTACCTTGAGATACCACTGATACAAAGCGATCGTAAGCTTGATCCACACCATTTTGCCGGATGCTGTATTCTTCATCGCTTAGCGGCCTTGTTATTTGACCGTAATCGGCGTATTTGCCGGTTTTCACCCCGTCAAAAGTAACCCCGACTTTTTGATTGAAGAATCCTTTCATGTTTGGCATTAACCCGAATACACCAATTGAACCGGTAATTGTACTTGGCATGGCCAATATTTTATGTGCATCAGCAGCGATATAATATCCCCCCGATGCAGCTGCATCACCCATAGATACAACGAGCGGTTTTACAGCTTTCGCCAAAGCAGTTTCACGCCAAATGACTTCACTTGCGAGGGCACTACCTCCGGGAGAGTTTACCCGCAATACAATAGCCTTTATGCTGCTATCTTTTCGGGCTTCGCTTATGGCCTCCGAAAGAGTTTCAGAACCAATTGTTTCATCATCGCCTTTGCCGCTCATGATATTGCCGCTGGCGTATATAATCGCAATTTTGTCTTTTTTGTAGGAGGGAACGAAGGTTTCTGACGATTTTGTTGTGCGCGCTCTGAAGTATGATGTTAAGGAAACTGTGTTGAGTTTTTCATCTTCTTCGGTCTCCGTCTTGGCCCTTAGAATGGCCTGAACCTCATCATTGTATTTCATCGCAGTGACCATTTCCAAAGCCACAGCATCTTCTGGTTCACGTACTTCATAACCATCTGCTATAGCTGCCAGCCGATCGGCTGATATTCCGCGCGATTCGCCAATTGCACTCAGCATGTTGGCCCATAGGGAGTTCATCCAGGTTTCTGTTTGTTGGCGGTTTGCCACGCTCATTTCATCTGTCAGAAATGGCTCCACAGCACTTTTAAACTTATTGTTCGATCCTCGGATCACTTGCATTTCTATATCCAACTTGTCAAACATCCCTTTGAGAAAAGGGATGGTTGTGCTCAGACCTCTGAAATCAAGCTCACCCTCTGGCATCAGGTATATTTCATCTGAAACAGATGACAGATAATATGCGTTCTGTGAGTATAATTCGCTGTAGCTCACAATCCACTTTCCACTTTCTTTAAAGTCAAGGAGGGCATTTCTTATTTCTTCCAGGGTGGCCATTCCCGCCATCGGGAAGGACACTTCAAGGTATATGCCTTCTATACGGTCATCTTCTTTGGCCTTTTTGAGGTTTTCAATAATTTGGTCAAGGCCAATGGGTGATACTGAACGAAATGGCCCAAAATCCAAATTGAATGTTTGTTCCGGGCCGCGGTCCACGATGGGTCGATCAAGCTTTATATGAAGTATACTGTTGTCTTTAACAGAAGTGGTTTGACCTGATCGGTCCAGATCGCTCATGGCACTTCCAATTGCACCGGCAATGATGATGAAAAACACGAAGAAGAGTGCAAACGCGGCGATGAAAGTGCCGAGCACACTGGCAAACATGAACTTAAAGAACTGCTTCATTTTGTTGTTACTTTGCCACAAAGTTAGCATCTACTTCCATTTGAATCCTGAATTATTACATCAGTGGTCGGCCATGCACATCAACGGAGCTATTAGGTGAGTACAATCAAAACAGCATACCTGTCCTTGGGGAGCAATTTGGGCAACAGGGAAATTTACTTAAAGGATGCACTCGCTCAAATTTCAAAAGAGGCTAAATTGCTGAAGTGCAGTTCAATTTGGGAAACTCCTGCCTGGGGTTATCACGATGAACGGCGCTACTTAAACATGGCCTGTGCATTTAAAACGAAAATGAAACCAGAAGAATTTTTTATTTTTTTGGAAAGCGTCGAGCGGCATTTAGGGCGGGATAAGAAGACAGTTGCCCCTTATGGATATAGCGCGCGCGTAATTGACATCGATATTTTGTTTTTCGGTGATGTAGTACTTCACACTTCAGCACTAATAATACCGCATCCGCGGCTTCATTTGCGTAATTTTGTATTGGCGCCTCTTTGTGAAATAGCGCCAGATTTTGTGCATCCAGAAATAGAAGAGACTATTAAAACTTTATATGACAGATCGCCAGACCCTGCGCGTGCAACCAGATTAAACTATGGAATATAATTTTATCGCAGTTGAAGGCAATATCGGTGCGGGCAAAACCACATTGGCCAAAATGCTGGCCAGGCACTATAAAGCTGATTTGGTACTCGAAGGATTTGAAGACAATGCGTTCCTGCCCAAATTTTACAAGGATCCAGAGCGCTATGCCTTTCCTGTAGAGCTTTCGTTTCTGGCAGACAGATACCAACAGCTGAACCAGCGCGCTATCGGGCCGAATTTGTTTTCTTCACTCACTGTATCTGATTACTTTATCAGTAAATCTCTGATTTTCGCCCGGACCAATCTCAGCGAGGATGAGTATCGTTTGTTCTGGCAACTTTTTGAAATCATGTTTCAAAGCTTACCAAAGCCCGATTTGCTCATTTATCTGTACTCGCCAGTTGAAAAACTCATGAGCAACATTCGCAAACGGGGCAGGCGGTATGAGCAAAACATCCAAACTGCCTATTTAGAGCGGATACAGCAGCAATACCTCGACTTCCTGAGGCAGCACAGCGGGCAGCTTCGGGTGGTACTATTAGATACTTCCAGCGCCGATTTTGTAAAAAACCCTAAGGATTTTCAAAAGATATTGTCAATTGTCGAAAAAAATACACCTAAAGGGGTTCATCATCAATTAGTTTAGGTGCCCTTAATAGGGGGCTAAAAGAAGTTAACAGTTTTCTGTATCTCGAAAACAATATGTATTATTGCAGCCTGAAAAACAAGGTACAAATCGCTTTTCTTCCAAAACTATCATCAGAAATGAAGCATCACAATTTGAAGTCAATATCCCTTATGGCCGCTGCAGGTATCGTACTTGCATCTTGCGGAGGGCTAGGTAAGATGGCTAAATATGCAGAAACCATCACCTACGATGTCACACCCAATCCACTAATTGTAAGTGGCGATAGTGTAGAGATAAACATCAATGGGAAGTTTCCCGGGAAATATTTTAACAAAAAGGCCTCTGTAGAGCTTCAACCCAAGCTTGAGTACGGATCGAGCAGTACTCCATTCAAAATGGTCGCTTTCCAAGGGGAAGACGCTCCGGGTAATGCGACAGTTATTCCTTACACGAATGGCAAAAGCTTTAGTTACACCGACAAAGTGGCTTACACTCCTGACATGAGGAATTCTGAGCTTGTATTGCACACTATGGGTCGTTTAGGTAATAAAGAAAAGGCTTTTGATACTTTCAAGTTGGCTGATGGTGTGATCACTACGCCATTATTGGTAACCAATGACGACATGGCAGTAATCGCAAAAGATGCGTTTGCACAAGTTACTTCGCACACCGCTGCTGCGGTTATCAATTATCTGGTGAATTCATCAGTGGTGCGTCCTGGTGAGCTCAATGACGATGACATGAAGGCGATCAATACCTACTTGAAATCGAACGGGACCAGCGAAGACCATGATTTTAAATCAGCTAAAATCGAAGCGTGGGCCTCACCTGAAGGTGAAATTAGCCTCAACGAGAATTTGGCTTCAGACCGTGCAAAGAGTGCACAACGCGCTGTTTCAGACATGATGAAGAGAAACAAAATGAAATTTAATGCTGACGAGTTCTTCCAACTTGCACCGAAAGGAGAAGATTGGGAAGGATTTAAGAAAGCGATGCAGGGCTCTGATATTGCCGACAAGCAACTCATCATGCGCATTCTTGAGATGTACAATGACAACACTAAGCGTGAGCAGGAAATTAGAAACCTTGCAGCGACCTTTGTAGAGATATCTGATCGCATCCTTCCTGCCTTGCGTCGGTCAGAGATTACAGTAAATTATGAAATTGTAGGTCGCACCGACGACGAGATCATTGCTCTCGCTCGCTCTGCTGAAGCTTCTGAACTCAATGTAGAAGAAATGCTCTACGCTGCTACATTGACTGAAGATGTTAATGAGAAGTTTGCGATATACAAGAAGACTTCTGAGACATACGGTGATGACCACAGGGCATTTAATAATATGGCTGTGATACACCTGATGAAGAATGAAACTGCTGAGGCTGAAGCAATGCTCAATAAGTCAGTACAGGTGAAAGAAACGCCAGAGGCACACAATAACCTTGCGATTATCAAGCGCCTCAACGGCGACAGGAAAGGTGCTATGGATCACTTGAAAAAAGCTGCTGGTGCTGGCAATGAAGTAAATTACAACATGGGTATCATCGATATCCAAAATGGAAATTACGCATCTGCTGTTCAAAACATGTCTGGTTATAATACCTTTAACAAAGCACTTGCTTTGGTATTGAATGGCAACAATGACGCAGCCATGCAAGCGCTCAATCAATCACCGGAGAAAGATACTGCCGAAGGACAGTACCTCAAAGCAGTCATTGCGGCGCGCTCTGGCGATGGTGCTACAGTCTCTAGCAGCCTCAAATCTGCTTATGCTACTGATGCTTCCTTGAAAGAAAAGGCAGCTGGTGACCTTGAGTTCCGCAACTTTCAGAATGAAATTAAATAAACACTAGATCTGTTTGTTTTAAAGTCCGCTTTGGCGGGCTTTTTTTATGACCTAAACTTTGATAGCCTTCACGTCAATGAGGCCAAATTCAATTGGTACCGGATTGCGCTAGTGGTATAGTGCAGTCAAGGTTTCCAAGCACCGCTGGGGGTTGACTAATCCATAGCTCTTGCACTTCATCATCCTGTTGGTTCGTTTATAACTCCTAATCGGAGGATTAATCTTTGAGCCCGACAGGTAAAGATTGTCAACTTTATGCTTTAACCTGAGGGTGGTTCAATGACAGCCGAAACGCTCAAAGAGATGTAGACTCACTACATTTATTCTTCTCACACCAATTTGCAATTGTCAGAGAAGCAAATCCAATGATGATAATTTTTATCAATGGTGTCCGGTAAATGTACGGGATTATTCGCACCCAAAACAGCCCCCTCACCGCTATCATAAAACATTGATTACATGTTATTCCGAGCGCAGCGAGGAACCCCGAAGGTATCAAAATACCGAGGAAAGAAAGTTATGGCATGCGTAATCGCATTGTCAATAGACGAAATTTCCCTGGACGCCGATGAATTTTTATAGGCACGAAATACCTACCTAATTGCGGTATTGAAAGAAAATTTAGGCATCAGAGGTCCAGCGAGGTTGGGTCAAATAGAAATCGATCCTTAGAAGATTACCCTGCGGGCTTTGCGCTTGGTCACGCGCCCTCTGGCGCGTTTGAAACGCTTCTGATTGAAGGTGTAGGTAGCTGTGATATGCGCCATCATGTAAGCATCATTCCTTTCTGGATTGCCTCGCTGCGCGCCAGTGAAAGTGGAGTTTAGCGGCACTTGATTGCCATCATCATTCACGCGAAAACCTAAGCTGGGATCCGCAAAATGTGACGATAGCGGCCCGAAGTTGTCCAAAAGTATTTCATTGTCGTAGTAGACCCCACTCACATCATCCATGTAGTCAGTAAATG
>DAIRDH010000024.1:9185-45399 GCA_036796255.1 Cryomorphaceae bacterium | reverse complement strand
TAGGCATAATCAGGATTTGTTTGGGTGCTGGAACCTCCATCACCAAATGACCACAGCCATTGTGTTATTGACGCTTCGCCTGATGCCGACTGGTCATTAAATTCCACAAGTTGTTCCGGCTCTACGGGGCCTGCAGGAGAAAAGTCAAATCCTGCAGTAGGTCCATCTTCTGTAATAATTATTGATGCAATTGCCGTGCAGCCGTTCTCGCTGCTTACAGTTGCTTCGTATGCACCACTGCCCACGATGATCACAGATTCTGTGCTGCCATTGTCCCATTGAATGGAACTAAATTCACCCTCTGCGGAAAGTACAAGGGTCTCTCCGTCGCACAAGGTGGTGTCAGCCGGCAGCACAATCACAGGGTTAGTCAATACTTCAATGTCGAAATTAACGACTTCAGATGAGCAATTTTCCTGCGTGGCTCCGACGCTGTATGCGCCAGACTGGCTCAACATGGCTTGTTCGAAATTCAAGGTAAATCCTTCAAATATTACATTTCCCTCGGCATCAGTCCAGGTATAAGTGACATTTGGCTGGCTTTGCGTATTGATGGTGAGTGGGGCCCCTTCGCAAGTGGGTTCATTACCCGAAAGGGTTGGATTTTCAGGGACAGGATTGAATTGAAGGAAGGTTGTATCGCTCCACAAACAGTCGAAATCATTGATGACATCCACATAATATGTTCCTGTTTGTGTGGCAAAAATGGTTTGGTTTGTCGATCCGTTTTGCCACAAATAGCTAAAGTTTGGGGCATTCAAACTTGTATTCAGAATGAAGGTTTCACCCTCACAGAGAATTTGATCATCGGGGAGGGAAAAAATCGGAGAGGGAAGAATTTCGATGTTCACAAGATTGCTGAAGCTCTCACAACCGTCAACGACTATAAAAGCTTCATACACTCCAACATCACTGAACTGAAGGTTTTCGATGCTAAGGGTTTGGCTAAACGAAATAATAGAATCGTTTCGGGAAAACCGGTAGCTCGCGTTTTCAATCGTATCAATACTGAGTTGTAGCGTTTCTCCCACACAGTAAATATCTTGCCCTGTAACTCCGGGCGTGTCAGGCCTTGGGCTTACAGTAACGAAAAGGGAATCTCTTAGCGTGCATTCCTGAAAGTCGGTCACTTCAACCCATACCCAGCCTTCATCACTCACTTCAATGCTGTTGCCAGTAGAGCCATCACTCCATGTAAATATATAGTTGCCATCAACTGTAATTAATTGGGGTGTTCCCGCACAAATAGTGTCATTTTGACCGAGATTGACAGGAGGCTGGTAGTAGGTAACCTCTATGGTATCGGTGGCTGAGCAATCGCTTCCGCTAAAAACTTCCACAAAATAAGTGCCTGGTTGGGTAACAGTTATTGATTGGGTTTCTTCACCTGTGCTCCAGGCATAGCTGGTCTTACCAGGGCCGGCATCCAAGACCAGTGAATCACCTATACAAACCTCACTATTCTCGCCAATGTTCAAGAAGCTGAATGCTGAGAAGTAACCATAATTGCACATTTGTTGTTGGTTGCCATTGGTCATCCCCATATGGAATAACTCATCACCAAAGTTTGTGAGAAGATTGGCTTGGCCCACCGGAATCTGGCTCGTGTTGTACGAAATGCGCGCCCACACATACTCGCCGTCAGTTCCAGGTACCGGGCTAAAGGCACTTGCGGGCACCAGGCTAGGGTTTCCATTGAGTTCAAAACCGTCTTCGGATCCTGCGCGAATAGTAATCGATAGAAAGAATGGCCTGTTGAAGCCGCGGACAAACCCAACCTGGTTGCTTCCGGTGCACTCCAGCGAAGGCACAACTGCACCTGCGAGCTGAGTGCTGAAACCGGCGATGTGAAATACTGCCACCTTTTCACTGCTGGTGAGGTAAGATGCGTCTCCATCAAAAGGGTATATATGTTGCTCCCCTGCATTGATCGTAATGGGTGTGGTAGCGCCATCGATAAAAAGCTCGGTGCCATCCACGACCCCACATACTACAATGCGGTCAGAATTGTCAATCAGATTGCTCTTTACGAAAATATGCTCAGTCCCCAGGTATTCTTCAGCAATAAGCTGATCACCTGCGATGTCAGCGCCACCGTCGTCCTGTGGGGTACAATCGATCATGTCATCTTTTACACTCACCACGATTGGTTTGTCGCTTTCGATCAGTGTACCTGCTGGCTTAGTGCCTGGCTCTCCACTCACTGATTCGCAGGCGTAAGTTTGCCCGCGGTTCAGTACAACCTCAAACATTTCATCGGCCGGATGCCCGAAAAGGTCAATAGCCGGAGTAATCTGTATGGTAGTATTGTCGTCTGTAGCCATTACAATAAATCCTGAACGCGGTCCAGGAATGTATGGTTGTCCGTTAAGGCTTTGATTGTTTCTGAATTCCTGTTGAAAAGGCGTATAAAACTTTGTGCCAAGTCCATTTTTTCCCTTTAGGGAATAGATGTCTGCATTGCCGGATGTTTGGGTTCTGATTTCGTAATAGGCATTAATTGGCTTCGTTGCCCTCACCAGTAATCCAGTGTTGAGCACTGTATTGGCGGGTTTGGTTTCGATTTCTGAAAGCCACTGTCCAAGATTGACTTCTTGAGTACTATTGGCGGGTATGTTTACCACAATAGGAGTGAAGTCAAGATTGGCCGGCTGCGATACGCGCACCTGGCTGGGCTGATCGAAAGTAGAGAAAACGAGCAGCACAGTGCTGTCTCTTCTGTTGCCACCAGCTATTTCACCTGCAGTACCCATGGTGAGGTCTGGTGCACCAAACCAAAATTCTGTATCAATCTGTGCAAAGATTGATAATGGCATTATAATCAGAAGTATGGGGAGAATTTTTTTCATGCTTTAATGGTCAGTCCAAGGTTATGCAAAGGATTGCTGAAGATCAGTTGATTCACGAATAGTTTTAATGTGGAAAGCTAAATGACTTTTCCGGGTTTGGACTTTATGTACCAAATAATTAATCAACAAAGTTTTGTTTGCTCGTGCTCTTACGCAATTTCATCCACGGGGTTTCTACAAAAAAACCAATTTTATTCGACAAAAACGTGAATCGAGCACCCGAATGTCGAAATGATTGCCAAAGCGGCTGAGCTTATCTATTCAGGCATAGTTGGAATCTGAACAAACCAACCTTACATTAAAGTCTGTATGGATGACATTTTATATCCCTTGCATTTCAAGGTCTTTATCCTGCTATATTTGCCCATTGTCCGTTGACATCAAGTATCCAATTACAGGTTGAGCAAATCATGAAATACTTACACATAAATCTTCCATTTCTACCTGTATGTCTCGTTATAGCAAGCATTTTTGTGGAATGCAAAAACAATGACACTGTGAGTTCAGATGAATTTCCCGTATACCATGGTCAAGATCTAGGCTTGACCTTTAAGGATGATACCATTGCTTTAAAGGTTTGGAGCCCACCGGCTGAGGCGATCACACTCCGCCTTTTTAGAACAGATCGAAAGGACTCCGCACCATACAGCGAAGTGGCATTAACCCGCGAAGCCGAAGGCGTGTGGTCGGCAATATTGGGGAATGAAACCAGAGGCTTGTACTATACACTCTCGGCCAAAGTGGATGGCACGTGGAGGCCTCAGGTTCCGGATCCCTATGCCAAGGCGGTAGGGACCAATGGCACAAAAGGTCAAATTATCAATCCGTCTGAAGTCAATCCACCCGGATGGAGCGATGACAAATCACCTTTTGTGGAGTCATTCAATGACATAGTGATTTATGAATTGCACATTCGCGACTTTTCTATACATCCTCAGTCGGGTATGAAGCATAAAGGCAAATATTTGGCATTTACTGAAAGGGAAACCACGACCCCCGCAGGCACTGTGACAGGCGTAGATCACCTCCTGGAACTGGGAGTAACCCATGTGCATTTATTGCCTGCTTTTGATTTTCTGAGTGTAGATGAATCAAGGCTTGACCGACCGCAGTTCAATTGGGGCTATGACCCTCAAAATTACAATGTTCCCGAGGGAAGCTATTCTACTGATCCTTCGGATGGCGCGGTGCGCATTCTCGAATTTAAAGCAATGGTCAAAGCCTTGCACGATGCAGGTATAGGCGTAATTATGGACGTGGTGTACAACCACACGGGCAGGGTGCAGGGCCTGCCTTTTGACGCGCTTGTACCAGGTTACTACTACCGGTACTGGAAGGATGGCAGCCTTGGCAACGCAAGTGGTTGCGGCAATGAGACTGCATCAGAAAAGCCCATGATGCGCAAATTTATGATCGAATCGCTCAAGTATTGGATGGAAGAATACCATATTGATGGCTTCCGCTTTGACCTGATGGCGGTGCATGACATCACCACCATGAATGAAATTGAAAAGACCCTTCGCGGCATCCGCCCTGATGTGTTCATTTACGGCGAAGGCTGGACCGCCGATAATTCTCCCCTTCCGGAAAATAAGCGCGCACTGAAGTCAGCTACATATCGGATGCCAGGCATTGCAGCATTTAGTGACGATATACGCGATGGATTAAAAGGCAGCTGGAGTCACCACGATTCACGTGGATTTGTGGGCAATGTATCTCAGCTGCGCGAAAGCGTAAAGTTTGGAATTGTGGGTGCTACAGAGCATGAATGGATAGATTATGACAAGGTCAACAATTCAATAGCACCTTGGGCACTCGAGCCCTGGCAATGCATCGCTTACGTATCATGCCATGACAACCACACCCTCTTCGATAAGTTGACCATAGCCCATCCCGACGCGTCAACTGAAGAAATAAAGAAAATGCACATTCTTGCCAATACTGTGGTGCTCACCTCACAGGCAGTACCTTTTCTGCATGCCGGTGTTGACTTCATGCGCAGTAAGGATGGAGAAGAAAACTCATACAAATCAGCCGATTCTATCAATCAAATAAACTGGGACCGCAAGCAGGAGTATGCCGATGTCTTCAAGGCTTATAAGGAGCTAATTGAGTTGCGTAAAGCACATCCGGCCCTCCGTTTAGGATCAGCTGATGAAGTGCGGGCGCGCCTTAAGTTCCTGCCTTCTGACACTACCGTCATTGCTTACAGCATCCAAGCGCCTGACAGTGATTCATGGTCGGAAGTATTTCTCGCATTTAACGGCGGTCATGTTGACAAGCAAACAAACCTGCCTCCAGGCAGCTGGACCTTGGCTTGGCAAGGCAGCGGGGCTACTTCGGGCAAGAGGCAATATGAGCGGAGTATATCCGTACCGCAAAAGGGAGCTATCATTGCATACAAGAAACGAGAATAAGCCTCAAATTTACGCATAGAGAGCTGACCGAGCCAACGCTGGTCGCCTTTTGAGAATGGGTCGCTGCACCTTTTCAATACCTTTAAATCTTTTGCAGAAGCTTATTGCGCAGGCTTACTTTGCCATAGTGGGCGGCATAGTTCACTCCCATAGACTCCCCTTGATTGTTCATTTGGGAAATTAGAAAATAACGCTTGAATCGTTCAAATTTGCCGAAAGGGGTGGTCTCATAGCGCCCATTAATGCGCGTGGTACTTCCGCCCCATTCGTGCTTGAAGCAATAGTGTAAAGCTTCACTTCCTATATGAACATCACAGAGGTGAGGAGAAGTTTCCGATTCCTTCAAACCATCTAAATGGAAGAGGTAACTTTGATTTAAATCACGCACAAAAATGAAAGTGGGCTGAAGCCAGAAACGGATGAGAAAGCTGTTCTTTTCCTTCAGTCTTTTGCAAAACGAAGCCGCAGTCGCCATCAAATCTGTTGCTTCGACGCTTGTGGATTTTTTCACAGCATCCTCAGTGATCATTTTGCCATAGCTTGCATTCCATTTGTCAATTGCTGCCCGGGAGTCATGGGGCTGAGGTGGTATCCATGAATCGCCGTTGAATAGTACAATAGGCTGCGAACCAAACTTTAGAATTTCATCGTGGGCTGTCGCAACTGTATTGATCGCATCATTGCGGAAGAAGTTCTCCTCATGACTGAACCATACGAAGCTGGCAAAGGGAACCACGAAGCTGGGTTTCAGGATCCGAATTTGTCGCTGGATTTCTTCTATTTTCGCTTTCGCAAATTGAGCCCTGAGCGCGGTATCCGCGCGATTGCCAATGGCATTGGCGTATGAAAATTGGGTGAACAAAATATCAATAGCGCCATTGACAGCGCGCGCAATATTGCGCACCTCAACATCACTTTCAAGATTGCAGTCGTTGACGTTGAGCAGTCGTTTGCCTCCTGTTTCGATACAAAGCCAGGAATCACCATCGGTATGCGGCCTGTTGATCAATCGAAAGTCAGGGTTTATGCTCTCCCACTGATGGCTCAATTCTCTAATATTTACAAAACCAATTGACCGACAGTAGTTGATCACTTTTTTGTCTTTGGTTTTTTGAAATAAAATAGTGATTCTTTTCCGGTCAGCTTCGGGAATTTTGTTGAGGTTGGGTGGGCTAAAGTGGTCGGGATGCTCATGTGAGAACCAAATATGCGTGATTTCACCAAAGCGCTCATATGAGAAGTCAGTTGGGGCTATCAGAGCCCAGCCGTGGTGAAATGCGGGCCCATCAAGCCAGGGATCGCACATGAGCTTTACCGCGCCAGAGCTCACGATAAATGAAGCATGATTCACGAATTCAATTTTCATATAAGTCTTCAAAAAATTTAAATAAGAAATGGTGAAAAATAATCCTTTATTCACTTATATCAAAGCGCAGGATAAAATAATATAGTTCAGAAAGGCAGGCTGTTTTGCCTGTATTGGGATAATAGTTTCCAAATTATCGTTGTATTATTCGAAGGTGTATCAGGCCAGATCCAAAATCAAAAATGTCAATACTCCAAAAACAATTGAAGCAATTAGCGGCGGAAGAGCGACGCTCATTAAAGCCTTAAATAGATTGACTTGAAGTGCCACTTTAATACCTGCCACGAGGATAATGGCCGTCCACAGCCAGAAAATGAGTTCAAGCCCGTTGATTACGTTGAGCAATGTCGAAGCCTTTGCCTTGATCAGAATCTTTTGGTCTGTGAATATGCTCAATCCGAAATAGGCTATCTTTGGTAGAATGAGTACTGTGGAGCAAATATAGGGGATGAGAGACCAGGCAAGAACTATTTTTACGGAAAGTAGATTGCCGTTGCTTCCAAGCAAATGCGCTGTAAACCGAATTAACACAGCATAAAGGTGGTAAAGCAGCCATGCACCAACGACGGTCGCTAACGCTGTAAGCAACACGAAAGGCCACACTTGATCGGGGTTAAATACATTCCACCCAGCGCTCCGTTTGAGCATGCCACAAAGTGCACCTAGCGCAAACAAGGGGTTGATATACTTGCTTGATTTTTCCTTTACCAGAAAGCGAAAAGTAGCTGCCGATGAAAACCAGATGTGCTTAATAACACTCCTCTTCTCTATTTTGGGGCCAGGCTCCTCTACAATGTCCAATATGTCTTGCAACTGCTTTTTGATAAAAAATGATTTGGAAAGGTAAGGAAAGACAGCCAAATGCGAATCGCATGATCATGAATAAATAAATGTTAGTGCCTGAATGATTGAACCTTTTGCTCAACTCACTGAATTGGGTGAATACCTTTTAGGACAAAAGCTTAAAATGGCCATATCGCTTTGTTCATAACCTGCATACCACAAAATAAATCAGTCCGGTGCAAGTGTTGATACTTTTTTTCAAGTCCATCAAGCATTAACCCTAAATTCGTCCAAGTACTACAAAATATTATGCATAAGCTGCGTTCATTATTTCTTTTTTCTTTGTTTGTAATGGGTTTTGGCTCAGCAGCGATAGGCACAGACGTTAATGGATCTGAACGCCAATTCCGTTTATACCTTGACTCCATCAAGCATTTTTCTGTTGCTGAGCAGTTTACAAGAGCAGATGAGTTTCAGGTTAAAGCCACCGAGTTGCTCCCCTACATCAGTACAGATACCCTCCTCTTTGATTATTATATCCGAAGTGGTATGCTCTACTTCGATATGAATAAACATGAAAGCGCTATTCACTATTGCACACTGGCTTTGGCCAAAGCCACACAGCTGGGTGAGGAGAAGAAAATGCTTGTGAGTTATTCCACTTTGGCAAATGCACATGCCTCCGCTGGCAATTTTCATGTTTCGCTGCTTCAACAAAAAAGGGCGCTTTCATTTGTCGAAGCGACGGATAGTGCCAGCTATTATTCCATTCTTCAAAATATGGCAGTATCATATGGAAGCATTGGAAGGCCTGATAGTTCCCTTGCACTATATATTAAGGCGAACAACTATTTTGAACGTACAGGACAATTGCTGCAGCAAGCCACCTCCACAGGCAACATTGGAGAGCTTTACCGCAGTGATCTACAGGAGTTTGATCTGGCAGTTAAACACTTTCGCAAGTCCATAGACCTGGCAAAAGAAGCCAAATCTTCTGCAGCTTTGAGTCGCAGCTACGGTAATTTAGCGCTTACTTTTTTACATTTAGGGCAATTGGACAGTTCACAGGTTTACATTGCCAAGGCCAAAGAATTAAAAATGGCAGCTGGAGATGTAGGTGGTATGGCCAATATGTATTATGCCTTGGGTAATTTAAGCCTCGATGACGGAAATTTGGACAATGCAATTTTGAACTATTCAAATGCTACAGCGATCTGTAAAGAACATGGCATCGATATAGGGTTGTATCATACAGGATTGGCTCTCGCAGCCACCCATAAGCAGCTGGGCAATTACAAAATTGCATATGACAATCTGCAGGCCGCACTTGCGCTGGCAGAGAATAAAGGATGGCACAATGAGCGGCTGGTCGCAATCGACAATCTTTACCGCCTTCACAAAGATTTTAGGCGATGGCCGGAGTCACTCGCAACACTTGAAGCATACAACACATTGCGGGATTCATTGGAGGAAAGTGAGCAATTGTCTGCCTTGGCGGAAATAAAGACACGCTACGAAACAGAGCTCACACTTAAGGAAAATGAGGCCTTGCTTTCGCAAAATAAACTCAAGGATGAGAAAATAAGTTTGCAGCGTGTAATGCTGATTGGCCTCATCGTTGCTATACTGGCGCTGATCGCAATAGGGTTTGGCTTGCTTCGTGCCATCCGGCAGCGCAATATGGCCTTACGCACAATTGAAAAAGGCCAAAAAGACCTTCAGGAGCAGCTTGATCTTGTGCAGGAGCAAAAAGCAAAGCTGACTGAAGCCTATGAATTCAAGAACCGGGTGATTTCAGTGATTGGTCATGATTTGAGGGCACCGCTCAACAGCATTATTGGTATTCTGGAATTGGCCCGCGATACCCTGAAAAAATCGGGCGTAGGTGACGACATGCTCGAGCGACTTGAAGGAGAAGCCAACGCCAATTTAAAAACGCTTCAGAATATGGTGGAATGGTCGCGCAATGAGATTCAAAATCTTATCCCTGTGCGCATATGGTTTAGCCCAAGGGAAATAATCAGTGAAGCTGTGGCACTTCATCAAACCCAGCTTCAGTTGAAAAGCATTGAAATTAGCATCGAATGCACGGAACAATTATACGCCGATGAAAATCAATTTCGCAGCATCGTGACCAACTTACTCAATAATGCTATAAAGTATAGCCCAAAAGGTGGTGAAATTAACCTCTTGCTATCCGAAAGCGATGAAGGCTATGAATTTTTTGTGCGTGATGAAGGAGCGGGCGTAGAGGAGGATGTGATGGATAAAATTGAAAAGTCGCAAACCATCCAAAGCAAGTCTGGTACCATGGGCGAGCGAGGCACAGGTTTGGGCTTGAGGTTGGTGAGCGATTTTGCTAAAGCGCATGGTGGTTTATTCACCTTGCGCAACAATGAGGGATTGGGTACGCAAGCCATCGTTACCTTGCCTAAGGTATCCGGAATGGCCGAAGCCATCGCCTAGTTATGCGTGCAAGGCAGGTGCTACATAGCAACCCGGGAGTTGAGGTCAGTGCCCATACCTATATTTTAAAGTTTAAGTTTCCCTTCCGCCTTGCCCATGGCACGCGGACTCAAACAGAAGTGGTCGTTTTAAATATTCGATCTGAAGGCTTCAATTGTTTTGGAGAAGCTTCTTTGCCGCCTTACCTCGGAGTAAAGGCGTATGAGGTTATTGACTTTTACGCACAGCTACCTTGGGCTCAGCTGCTTGATACACCGTTGAGTGAATTGTCGCAGGTCCTTGACCAGCTTCATCCATCCATGAATGCTGCCAAGGCGGCCATCGATATTGCACTTCACGACCTCAATAGCCAAAGGTTGAATCTTTCGATCGAAGAGATGCTGGGCTTGAAGCGAGCTACCAATGTTGCAAGCACTTTTACCCTTGGTATGTCACTGCCAGAAGAGCTTCCGCAAAAGCTGCTGGAGGCATCGCCTTTTAAAATCATCAAGCTTAAATTGGGCGGAAGTGATGACAAGACGCTCGTAGACGATTTCCTTAATCTGTGCGATAAACCCTTTTGTGTGGATGTAAACCAGGGATGGTATGACCTGGATTATGCAGCATATATGTGCGGTTATTTGAAAGAAAAAGGTGTGGAGTTTATCGAGCAGCCGCTTCCCGTGGGCCGGGAAAAAGACAGCGATTGGCTGCGTAAAACAACAGGCGTGCACATTGTCGCTGATGAATCCGTAAAGCGATTGACCGACCTCGACATGGCCGCTGATTACTTCGATGGCGTTAACATCAAACTAATGAAGAGTACCGGAATCGCTGAAGCGCATCAGATGATTCAGCGGGCGAGGGAACTTGGGTTGAAGGTGGTATTGGGTGCCATGGCTGAAAGCTCCTGTGGAGTAACTGCGGCGGCACAACTCTCATCACTCGCTGACTGGGTTGACCTCGATGGCCCGGTTCTTACCCAGAACGATCCTTTTGCAGGCATCACCTTTCGGGATGGCTACATAGTAATGCCCAAAGGTCCGGGCCTTGGAGCAAAGCCATTAGGCTAAAAGCTATTGGTAAAGCTAAGCACCAAGATGAGGTTGTCTTCAAATCGCGGCTCAGCATAGTGGCCATGTAGCATAAAAGTGCCGATTCCAAATCCATTGTATGTGGCACCACCATTGGTACGGTACCGAAATATGTCGTCAATCACGATTCCCGCTTCGAGGTAGGGCTTGTTCATTTGCCTGTAGGCAATGGGCAATTCCTGTGCATTACCGCTGCTTAGATTGCCGATACCTGCGGCATATGCCACTTTCAAAGTGGGTTTTGAAAACCTTCCCTCTATCCCGAATACTGTCCCAAAGTTGTGGCGCAGACCTCCGTAGGCATACTCATCCATCAAGAAGTCATAGAGCAACATGGTTTGGAAAAACCCTGGGGTTTCCAGCCCGAAAAGGCCATCGAATCCATTGCTGCCCCGCCCGAAGTTCAGATACGGAAAGGCCACATCGCTGCCCCAAAGTCGCCCGGCGCCGGCAAAAATCTGAAGTTCCCCGGCCCTTCGCAAGCGCATTTGGTGGCTGAATTCGAAATCGCTGCGAACGAAGTCTTGCTCACCGTCAAGCAAGTCAGGTAGCGCACCGCTCACACTCAGCCTGAAACGTGGGTAACTCGCTGCAGTTGGAATCATCACATTGCCTATTTGCATGAGCGATTCGCCAGGCACCCATTGCAGCGCTGCCCTCCATTGTGTGAGTATGATTCGTGAATTGGGGAAGGCTGCATCGCCCAGCACTTGCTGCGATGCGATCAATCGGTCCTCACGCATAAAGCCCAGTTCGGTTTTTATTCCCCGCGCAGGCCGCATGCTGAAGTCAGCACGGTACTGTTCAACAGGATTCATCGTTTCTGTAAAGAAATTGCGCAAGCTGAATCCCGTGCGCATGAAGTTGTAGTCCCGGTCGAAAGCGCCGCGGCCAGGCTCGCTCACATCATTGCGGTACCTGAAAGCCAGGTTCATGTCATGCTTTCGCGAAATGTGAAAGACCGTTCCGCCACCATACTTGCTGCGCTGGTCGCGAAAGCCGTAGGCAAAATAGCCTTCGAAGCTCACCCATTTTATGAAGTTTTGATTGGTAGACAAGCCCGCTCCCAATCTGAAACCCTCATAGCGGTTGAAGCGCATCACGTCATTGAGCAACACATCAATCTTACCAAAAGTGAGCCGACCTGCAGCCAGCGATGCCGATTGGTCCATAAACCAATTGAGGGAGTTAATAAACCCAGCGGGCAAGGTGTCAAAGACCGCGTAAGTATTCATCTCAGCTGTATCAAGGTCGAAAGGTCGAATCTCATCCCAGTATTCAGGTGCCATTTGTCCCGCGCCTTTCGATACAGTGACCTGGGCTACGTTAAAGTCTTTGCTTTCAGGTTTGTAGCCAATATCAATGTTTTTCAGGTAGGTGGTGCTGTAGAGCATCATCGGAAGCGGCGCATCCTTTTCGGCCGGATCATCCAGGTATATGATGTACAGCGTTTTCGACTCTTTCGGAAACCACTTGCCGGCTACCTTGCTGTAGTTTTGCCTGATTTCAAAATCCATGAGGTTGAACCGGTTGCTGTTGGCTGCGCGAAGGTTGACTATGGCGTACTCTTCACTGCTGAGTGTTACGCTTCCTTTCAGGTAGTTGCCAGTAACTTTGGCCCGTGGCTGAAAACTTACGATGTAGACTTTCTGGCCTTCTACCATGGCGCTGTCCGTGAGCTCAAATACATAGCGCGCATCGCTTCCAGGGCTTATGGGGTTGAGAAAGTCTGTCTCCAATAAGTTAACGTGATCAGTATAGGTGCTGAATGGCTGAAAAGAGTTGGAGATGATCGAAAGCGTCGGATTCTTTATCCCTGATACCCGTGTAGCCTGCACTGTTTCATTCCACTTACCGGGTTTTTTGTACACCACATCGGTGCTGCTTTCCAGCATAAAGAAGCGCGCATTGGCAAATCCAGTGCTGTCGAGACTTTCCTGAACATATTCCCTGCGCTCCACGTCGAGGCCGGCTTTGTTGTAAGTTGTGAGTTTGAATCCGTCCAGCGATTCCGGATTGTTCATTCGGCGGTTGGCCGCTGCCCGGCGTATGATTTCATAACCGGGATCTTCCGTAGCTTTTACAATCACTTCACCCAGATCGGCTGCTCTGGGAGTGAGGGCCACGCTTCGCGCACTGTGCATTTCGCCGTAAGGCAAGGTCCGAGCCTCATACCCGATACAACTCAAGCGTACTGAGGTGCTACTGGCGATATCAGCAGGCACGGCAATGCGGTATACACCATCAATATTGCTCACACCTCCTGTCACAGGGTTGGTGCTTATGACAAGGTGTACAAAAGGTATGGATTTGCCAGTAACAGCATCGATCACCTTTCCCTCTAGCGAGGATTGGGCCTGAAGTGGTGAACAAATGAATGCAAACCACCCTGCCAGCAGCAAGTGGCTGACCTTAAGCCTGAGCGGCTTTTTTTGCTGATTTATTGAAATCATTGCCAATCCTGAGTTATGGCTATTTTGCTTTTCGCAAAATGTCCGGTTCCAAAAGCAATTTCTTTGCCACGGTCATTGAGAATTACAGCATCAGCCATGTAAAGTTGTGGGCTGCGAAAACGCAAGGTGCCTCTGGCCCGAATCACTCCGCTAATCACCGGTCTTAACAAGTGAATATGAAAGGAAGTGGTGACCAGGAAGAAATCTTTAACCACTGAATTGGCAGCGAAATAAGCAGCGTCGTCCAATAACTTAAAATATACCGAACCGTGCATGGCACCCATACCATGGTGATAGCTGTTGCTTACATCCATCTCAATTTCTGCTGATCCTTTCTCGACCCTCAACTTTGCTGAAGGGTAAAACTGCATATTGATGCGGGCCTTGCCAAATATTGATTCGAGATGTTCAAAGTGAAGTGTATCCATGCGGCACCGTTCTATTCTAGCGCTAAGCTACTTTACTTTTGAATTCTATCATTCGAATTGTGACAAAAGGTTGCTTCGCATTGCGAAAGGATCTAAGCGGCATTACGCAGCGAGGGTTATGGCGTAGCCATTTTTACCCTCGAGGGTTTGCACCACAAAGCTACCTAAGTTGCTGATTCAGTTGCGGAAGGTGAAAGGTATACATATACTTTCCAAGAGAACCGGATATCAAATCTAATTTGATCACATCAAAAGAAGAATAGCTGCAATTTAAGCATCGAAAGATCATTGAGGTCGGTCTTGACCGTACCAAGCAGCTCCGTTTCTGGTGTAAATCTCCACTTGAAATTTTGCCTACAGACCGCATGCCTGATTGGGTGCTGAGCGCTTCGCTTACTTCCATATTTTGCGCTTCCAAAAAAGATAATTATCTGAGACAAATACCAGAATATCGTCAAAATAAACAAGAGGATTTGCCCAAATGGACAAGCTCATTTTCGTTCTCCAAGTCAATTAGTGCTCAGCTCCTAAAACAATTTATCCCGCCTCGCACACTATTTGCCAAGATCAAAGATATCTCCAAAACAAAACGCTCAAAACAGCGTTTCTAATAACGCAAGTATAGGTGAAATCTCGTACTTCCCGTTGGTCGTCAGGTTAGAGCGCTGCGATGTGCAGTTGATATAAGATTTTAGCGTAGGCCCTGAGGATCATGGTTGATTAGGTTTTGGTTTAAGTTCCGCCCGGCGCAATGCCGGTGCAGGGCCATACGCAATCAGGGGTCATCTTTCGGGATGGCCCCTTTATTTTTTGGCAAGAGCCAAGTGTCGTCGCAGCATTTACTTACTTCGATTGATCAGGGATTGCAGGGTTGAAAACCATTTGAATCTTTTTACCGAGATGAACTACCCATGTGTGAAACATTTTTTCATACTTTAGCCCTGTTATGTTCTACCTCACATGATTCTTTTAGACCTAAGTACCTGGTGGGCTGAAAAGCTGCTCTTCGAGCAAATATTTTGGGCCATCGCAGTGCCATCTTCACTTATTATGATCATCATTTTGATCACCACCTTTCTCGGCGGCGATGGAATGTTTGAAGGAGATGTCGATGCCAGTATTGAAATGGATGGCGGCGCGGGCTTTCAGTTTTTTACATTTAAAAATCTCATTGGATTTTTCACCATTTTCGGATGGGTGGGGATAGGTTGCGTGAGCGGAGGACTTGATGAGCTACCCACGCTGATTATTGCTTTTATTTGCGGAAGCATCATGATGGCCGCTATGGCCACCATATTCTTCTTTGTGAGCCGTCTTGTAGAAGATGGCACCTTTAAGATGATCAATGCCATAGGCCGCCTTGGTGAGATATACCTGCCGGTGCCTCCAGCGGGCAGCGGCATAGGCAAAGTTCAAATCAATGTGCAGGGCACCGTGCGCGAAATCGATGCCATGACCCATGATGAAACCCTTCTTTCCACCGGTACTGTCGTAAAAGTGAATGAAATTATAGACGGCCATATCCTCCTTGTTACCAAAAATACATCAAGCTAATTATGAGTTCCAGCGGCTTTTTCGTGCTCGCCATAGCGGCGGCAATCATCTTTATTTTCATCCTGGTTTTTTCACTGCTCAAGCGCTACAAGCGCTGCCCATCCGACCGCATACTTGTGGTATACGGAAAAGTAGGCAAGGGTGCGGATGGAGGCCGTTCGGCAAAATGTATTCATGGTGGCGCGGCTTTCATTTGGCCTATCTTTCAGGATTATGCATTTCTTGACCTCACGCCAATTTCAATAGAGGTGCTGCTCACCAATGCGCTATCACGGCAAAATATACGGGTGGATGTGCCCTCGCGATTTACGGTAGGTGTAACCACCGAGCCCGAGCTTATGATGAATGCAGCCGAGCGCCTTCTGGGCCTCAACCTGCAGAGTGTACACGACCTTGCTAAAGACATTATTTTCGGTCAGTTGCGTCTTGTGGTGGCCACCATGGACATTGAGGAAATCAACAACAACCGTGACAAATTCCTCTCCAACGTAGCTTCTAACGTGGAGGCCGAGCTCAAGAAAATCGGGCTCAAGCTTATCAACGTTAACGTTACAGACATCAAGGATGAGTCGGGCTACATCGAGGCCCTTGGTAAAGAAGCTGCCGCCAAAGCCATCAACGACGCCCGCCAAAGTGTGGCAGAGAAAACCCGTGACGGTAGCATCGGTGAGGCCAATGCGGTGCAGGACCAGCGCACCCGCGTGGCAGCGCTGATGGCCCAGGCCAAAATCGGTGAGGCCGATGCCAACCGGGAGGAACGTATCAAAACCGCCGATGCTGAGGCTGCCGCCAAGGTAGGGGAGGCCGAGGCCCTCAAGCTCGAAAGGGTTCAAATAGCTGATGCCAATGCCCGCTCAGTAGAAGGTGAAAACACCGCGAAAATCGATATAGCACGCTCTGACGCATCGCGCCGCGAGGCCGAGGCCGAAGCGAGCCGTGTAGCCATTGCTGCTGAAAAAGTGAAGCAGGCCAAGGCCCTCGAAGAAGCTTACGCATCTGAGCGCGCTGCTGAGCAGGCCCGCGCCCTGCGCGACCGTGCTACGCAAGAAGCCGATATCGTAATACCCGCTGAGATCGATAAACAAAAAGTGGAAATCGATGCGGAAGCTGAGGCTGAGAAAATACGCCGTCAGGCCAAAGGTGAAGCCGATGCCATCCTGCTCAAAATGCAGGCTGAAGCAAATGGTAACTACGAGATCCTTAGCAAGCAAGCCGATGGTTTCCGCCAGCTCGTAGCCGCAGCAGGCAACAACTCGAAGGACGCTGTAATGATCATGATCGCCGACAAGCTCACCGAACTTGTGAAACTGCAGTCAGAAGCCATCCAAAACATCAAGATCGACAAGGTTACCGTCTGGGACAGCGCCGGAGGCAATGGCCAGGAAGGCAAAACCGCGACCAGTAATTTCATCTCAGGCCTTTACCAATCCGTGCCGCCATTGCAAGATATGTTCAACATGGCCGGCATGAATCTGCCGAACTATCTGAAAGGTGATGAGGTGGATGATACCAACATGGGCAAATCAGACCGACCAAAGCCGAAGAAAGATAACAAAGGCGGCGATGATGCTGACGCTAAAGCCTAAAGAAAGATTTACATAGAATGAGGTTCAGCCGCATTTGGTTTGCGGCTCAGCCGTTTTCTCAGACTTGATTTTACCAGACCTGTTAACGCGCGACACGTTTCACGCAATGAAGCTGTACGCTAAAACCCCACCCGCTCTTCGACCAGGTATTTGTTGCGATTTGGCGTAGCGCCGCGTACGAGCTCAGCCACAAAACCACCTATAAAGAGCTGTGCTCCGATAATCATTGCGGTAAGTGCCACATAGAATTGCGACATCGTGGCAATGTTTTTTGCCGGGATTTCGTGGTACAGAGCGAAGAGCTTTGATACGCCCAGGTAGCCAAACATGGCAAAACCCACCGTAAATGACAAAATGCCCAAAGTGCCAAAGAGGTGCATGGGGCGCTTGCCATAATTGCTCATAAAGCTCAGCGTGAGCAGGTCGAGCGGCCCTTTGATAAACCTGGAAAGTCCGTACTTGGTGGTGCCGTATTTACGGGCGCGGTGCTGCACCACTTTTTCGCCAATCTTGTCGTAGCCCAGGCGCTTGGCGAGCACTGGCACATAGCGGTGCATGTCGCCGTAGAGTTCCACCTGCTTTACCACTTTGGTTTTGTAAGCCTTGAGGCCACAGTTGAAGTCGTGCAGGTGTATACCCGACATTTGCCTCGTGGCCCAGTTGTACAGTTTTGTGGGTATCGTTTTAGAAATGGGGTCGTAGCGCTTCTTTTTCCAGCCTGATACCAGATCATACCCCTCTTCGCGTATCATGCGAACGAGGTCGGGAATTTCGTCGGGTGAGTCTTGCAGGTCGGCATCCATGGTGATGAGCACATCACCGGTGGCCGCCTGAAAAGCGCATTGCAGGCCTGCAGCCTTGCCGTAATTTCGTGAAAAGCGAATGCCGCGGAGGTAGTCGTATTTTGCCGAAAGGCCCTCTATCACCTCCCAACTCGCGTCGGTACTGCCATCGTCGACCATGATGACCTCGGCCTCCAAATGGTTCTCGCTCAGCACACGGTCTATCCACTCCAAGAGTTCAGGGAGCGATTCGGCTTCGTTGAGAAGCGGTATGGCAATGCTTACTTTTTGGCTCAATGTGCGTTTTTGATTTCGCCGGCGTCGAGATTGTCCTGGCCTTCCGGTGGATTCACTTTAAGGAAAGCTGCAAAAATAAGAGAAAGAACCAGGAAAAAGAGCACATAATAGCCAAAAGTCTTCAGCATACCCAGTGGCGTCATGCCGTCGCGTATGCCTTGCTCGGTCTCCCGCATAATCTCTTCCATTTGCGCCTGAGGCATATTGCCTTCCATAAAGCGCTTTTGACCTTCAAGGGTGCGAATGATGAGGTCATCAAGGTAATTGGGATCTACGAAATTGATATATGCTGCTGAGAATAGCGTAGAGATAACCCCGCCAATAAGCAAGCCGATGAAGGCCATCTTAAAAGCATCGCCGAAGGTGATATACCCGGCATTTTCTTTACGCTGCTTGCGAATGTAAACGATGGGCACTGCGATGACCACGACAAGCGAAATCATGCCAATTCCGAATGAAAGCATCATCCCGCCACCGGCCAGCGCTTGAAGCAGAAAAACAATGATGGAGGCCACACCGGTGATAATACCGATATTGATAAGGTTTTGATTTTTCATATCGTAGACGCTTTTACGCAAATGTAGCATTGCGATCCAAAAGCGAGGGAAGTTTTATTTTAAATGGAATAATACTTAGATGTACGGTTTTTTCAGGTCTGAATTTGGCATATGGATTGGGACTCAAAGCGGTCTGTCCCGACTGGTGTCGCTTATTTGATTTGCCAAGGTGTTGATTCAAAAGCATTATTGGCGCATTAATTATTTTTTGTTGCCAAATTATAAATGAGTTGTACTTTTGCCGCGGGCAAGTCTCATACGACCAGCTCCTGCAGAACTCCCCCAGGACAGGAATGTAGCAAGGGTATGTGGTTGTAGCGGTGCGATGTGAGTAGCTTGCCCACTTTTTTTTTCATCATGAGTCATAAAGTAGTTCTAGTTACCGGCGGTTCATCAGGCATCGGTCTCGCTACTTGCAAATATCTCAAGCAACAAGGTCATAAAGTATACGGCAGCAGCCGAAAAGCCACCAATGGTGAGCTTCTCGAAGGCGTGACCATGCTCAGGCTCGACCTCAAGGATTCAAGCTCCATACACTCAGCCATAGCTTACCTTATCGAAAAAGAGGGCCGAATTGATGTGCTGGTCAACAATGCCGGCGTCGGATTTGCCGGAGCGGTTGAAGAAGCATCTTCCGCTGAAGTGGCCGAAGTATTTCAAACCAACGTTTTCGGTGTGCTCGAGTGCTGCCGGGCGGCTATACCCCACATGCGGGCACAAGGGGGCGGTTGGATTGTAAACATTTCCAGCATCGCCGGTGAGTTTGGATTGCCTTTCAGGGGCGTATACTGTGCCAGTAAAAGTGCGCTCGACCTCTTTTCAGAAACCATGCGCATGGAGCTCAGGCCAGCCAAGATCCGCGTAAGCATTGTGCAACCAGGTGATGTGCGTACCAATATCAACAGCAACCGCCTTGTAGCCGAGCGCAGCAAGCGTCCCGATTCTCCATATTATGACGTGTTTCAATTCAATTATAAGCATATAGCTTCTGAAGTGGCTTCTGCCAAAGACCCGGAAATGGTGGCACGGATCGTTGCCAAAATCATTGGCAAAGAAAATCCACGCATGCGCTATCCTGCCGCCAGCTTCGTGCAGCGGCTCTCGCTTTCGCTGAACCGCGTGCTTCCGAAGCATATTTTTCAAAAAATGCTACTCGGCAAATACCCCGTTGAATAACTGAGCGAATGGATTACCTTTGCGCCGATTTTTGAAATATATATAACTCCATTTACAATGGCCACCAACAGAACTTTTACAATGATCAAGCCTGATGCGGTTGAATCCAACCACATCGGTCATATCCTCGCAATGATCACCGATGCAGGATTTACCATCAAAGCGATGCGTTTCACACGCCTTTCACGCAAAGATGCAGAGACTTTTTACGCAGTTCACAAAGAGCGTCCGTTCTTTGGGGAGCTCGTTGATTACATGATTTCAGGCCCCATCGTGGCGGCCATTCTTGAAAAAGACAATGCTGTAGCTGATTTCCGCGAACTCATCGGGGCTACCGATCCTGCCGATGCAGCCGAGGGTACCATCCGCAAAAAATACGCTGAGTCAAAAGCTAAAAATGCAGTGCACGGCTCTGACAGTGATGAGAATGCAGCCATCGAAAGCGCTTTTCATTTTTCCGAAAGGGAAATAGTAGGATAAAACCACCTTCCAACCATGATTGCAAGCCACCTCTCGAAGGTGGTTTTTTTATGGCTGCACTTTACCATTTGCTTCTATTCGAAGGGGTACTTAAGGCCCCACTCAGCGCGCATTTGGTCCATGACTTCCATGATCCCAACGGTCTCGGCAAGCGGAATGGCGGTGCTCTCCAGCCGCCCTACTTTCAGGCAGCGCTCCACCTCATCGGCCTGGTACACAAAGCCATTGTCGTGCATGCTTTCGTGCATCTCCTCGGTGTGGGTAATAAGCTTGCTGCCACCGTGATGGGATACAGTATAGCGGTCGCCAGAGAGGAAATTGGGAAAGCTGATGTAGCCTTCAGATCCGTAAATCGTCGCTTCGTTCTTCATCAGCAAGTTGAAGCTGGTGCTGATTTGCGCAAAGCAACCAGCGGGAAATCGAAAATTGTAAGTGGCCACTTCATCGACGCCGCGCTCGCTAAACCGGGCCATGGATTTGATCTCTTCGGGCAGGGCACCCAGCATATAGCACGCAAACGTGATAGGGTAGATGCCCATGTCGAGCGTTACTCCGCCCGCAAGTGCCGGGTCGCGCAGGCGCTCGGCATAGTGAGGCGGGGTGAATCCGCCAAAGTGGATGCTGATGAGCTTTACTTCGCCAATGATCCCGTTTTGCAACTGCTTCCGCAAAAGCTGATAGCTGGGCAAGAACCGTGTCCAGATGGCTTCCATGAGGAACAGCTTGCGCGACTGGGCGGCAGCCACAAGTTTTTTCGCCTGGTCGGCATTTACCGTAAATGGCTTTTCGATCAGCACATGCTTGCCGTGTTCCAATGCAAGCATGGCATTCTCGAAGTGAAAATTGTGGGTCGTAGCGATATATATCACCTCGATTTCAGGATCTTCGACCAGTGCAGAGTAGCTGTAAGGAATGATGTTCCCGTTGGCTTTGGCAAATGCGCGGGCCTTTTCAGGGCTTTTCGAGGCCACCGCTTTTAAAGTGCTGTGGGAGCTGATTTGCAGTGCTTTAGCCATTTTGTGGGCGATGTTGCCGGCGCCCATGATGCCCCATACGAGATTGTGTTCCATGCTTTTATTGTCTTGTGCAGTTTACAAGCCTACAATTTAAGCAGGCCAGGCCATTAAATCTTCTAATTTCCGGATTTTGAGTCGCCAATAAATTGCTGATTAAGCGATTTACCTCAACTCCACTTCTTTGACCAGGCCTGGCATCACTTCCTTGTTGATACGGGCGGCAATGGTCGCTTTGGCATAGCTGAGCTCCTGCCTGAGTGTGGCCGAGTCGAGGCTAATAATGAGCTTGCCCTTCACCAGCTTCACTTCCTTGGTGCGCCGCGCAATGGCAGCGCCCATCATTTTTTCCCAGTGGGTTACGATGGCAGCAGCGTAATAGCCATCCTCGAGCCCGTAAGCTTTGAGCAGGCGGTCAATTACGTCGCCGAGGGGTTCTTCATTGTCTTTGCGCTTCATGTACCTCTCCGTTTTGCACGTCAAAAACCTTGACGCTGTGTGCTATACCCTTGAATATGTCGCGAACGCGACCACTGTGGGTATCGGTGATAAATATCTGCCCAAAGTTATGATCATTCACGAGATGCATCAGGTGCTGCACCCGCACATCGTCTATTTTGTCGAAAATATCGTCGAGCAGCAGCACCGGCATGCGGCCCGTGGCGCGCTTCACGAGGTCGAATTGCGCCAACTTCAGCGCGATTAGAAAAGTTTTTTGCTGGCCTTGCGACCCGAATTTCTTGAGCGGATGCCCGCCAATGCTAAACTTGAGATCGTCCTTGTGCGTGCCCACATTGGTATAGCTGGTGCGGCGGTCTTTTTCCTTGCTCTGGGCCAGCGTTTCCGCAAAATTGCCGGTTTCGAGATCGCTTTTGTAGCGCACTTCCACCTGCTCGCGGCCGCCACTGATGGCTTCGTAGTGGCCCATGAATATGGGGTTGAATTCAGCGATGTAGCGCTGCCTTTCGGCAAAAATGATTTGAGCAAGCTCCCGAAGCTGCATGTTCCACACCTCGAGGTTATCCGCATCGAAGGTGCGGTTTTCCCAAAAGTAGCGCAGCAGGCTGTTGCGCTGCTTCAGAATGCGGTTGTAATCCATCAGGGCATCAAGGTAGCTGCGCTTGTACTGCGAAATAATACTGTCCATAAAGCGACGGCGCACTTCACTGCCCTCGCTGATGAGGTCTTTGTCGTAAGGAGAGATCACCACGGAAGGGTATTGACCAATGTGCTCCGCAAGGCGCTCGTATTCTTCCTTGTTTTTGCGAAAGACTTTTTTCTGTCCGCGCTTTACCCCGCAGTATATCTTGTCGCTGCCGTCTCCGTTTTGAAAAAGACCTTCCACCACGAAGAAATCTTCTCCGTGTTGAATGTTTTGAACGTCGATGGGGTTGAAATAGCTCTTACAGGTTGAGAGGTAGTGCACCGCATCGAGCAGGTTGGTCTTTCCTTGCCCGTTGAGGCCGGTAAATATGTTGACATTGGGGTCAAATTGAAGGCTCGCGTCGCGGTAATTCTTGAAGTTTACCAGGCTGAGTTCGGCTAGTAGCATAGTCTTTCGACAAAATTACCATTTCTCAGGCAGTAGAATATAAAAAAGTCTATTTTTGCGGCTTGAATTAATACCCCGGCTATGGCCAAAAAGAAAAATACAGAAGACGAAACCATTGTAGACGTACAAAAGGTTTATTCAAAAACTGAGCAATATGTTGAAGACAACAGCAAGGTGCTCCTCATTATTGGAGGTATCATTGTATTGCTTTTTGTGGGCTATTTTGCGGTAACGCGCCTGTATCTTTTTCCCAAGAATGAAGAAGGAATGGAGCTGCTTTGGAAAGCTGAATACTGGTTTGAAGTGGATTCCATGCAGCGCGCACTTGAAGGTGATGAATCGTATTACGGCTTTGAATACATAGCCAATGAATACAGCAGCACACAGGCGGGTGAGTTAGCGGCATATTATTCAGGTGTAATTTATTACAACATGGGCGACTATCAGCGGGCCATTTCTTACCTGGAGCAAGCCGACCTAAGCGACCACATGCTGGGAGCCGTTTCGCGTGGCACCATTGGCGATGCTTATGTAGAGCTGGGGAATCTGGGCAAGGCTGTTGGCTATTTTGAGAAGGCCGTAAGCCATTCTGACAATCCGCTTACCGCCCCGGTGTATTTGAAGAAAGCCGCCCTTGTGTATGAGGATCAGGGCGATTTTGACAAAGCCCTTGCCAATTACAAGAAAATCAAGGAGAAATTTCCCACCAGCAATGAAGCGCGAAATATCGAGAGCTACATTGCACGTGTAGGAGGTTGATGCATGGCTACCGCGGGAAAAAATCTTTCCGATTTCGACAAGGCGAACACGCCCTCTGCCAAGCCATTTCGCTTTGCCATCGTGGTTTCCGCGTGGAATGAAGAGATCACCACACCCTTAAGGCAGGGAGCCCGTGAGGCACTCGCTGAGCTGGGTGCCCTTCCGGAAAATATTGAAATACATCATGTGCCCGGCAGTTTTGAGTTGCCCGTGGCATCGCTATGGCTCGCCGAGTCAGGCAAGGTGGATGCAATCGTTGCCATCGGTTCCGTAATTCAGGGCGAGACACGCCACTTCGAATTTGTATGCCAGGCCGTGGCCCAGGGCATCAAAGATGTAGGCATCAAGACTGGCGTTCCCGCCATTTTCTGCGTGCTCACCGACGACAACATTCAGCAATCCCGCGACCGCTCCGGCGGAAAGCATGGCAACAAAGGAGTCGAAGCTGCCGTAGCCGCGGTGAAGATGGCTGATTTGCGCAGGCGGATTGGGTGATATCAGGCCTAGCCACATGTTATCGGTCACCCTGGAAAAACGACATAGCAAGCCTAACACGGATGACATTGATCAGACGGACTTCAGATGACAAAGCCTATCGTTTTACAAACGATAATCCAAATGACCAAAAAACCATTCCTTTATATTCCTAAAGGTTTTGATTTTAGCATAGTTTTAGGAATACCGTTTATCTTTACCCTATGCAAACAATAGCACGTAAACGGTACCTCGATACACTGAGTATTCTTAAAGACAAGAACTTAATTAAGGTTGCCACGGGAGTTAGGCGCTGTGGGAAATCAACTTTAATGACACAGTTTCAAAAACTGCTGCGTAAAGAAAACGGCAAAGTATCCATTGTGGCAATCAATATGGATATGCCTGAGTTCCGATTTTTAGCAGAGAAGAACTGGAAAGAGATATACGATTACATCATTAATCATCTCAAAAAAAATGTAACCAATTACGTGTTCATTGACGAAGTGCAAAACGTGCCCGAATTTGAAAAACTGTTGGAAGGCTTGTTCGTTCACCCAAATATAGACTTGTACGTTACAGGTTCGAATGCATTTTTATTATCAAGCGAATTGGCAACTTTGCTCACGGGTAGAGCTTATGAAATACATGTATTACCCTTTTCTTTTGCTGAATATGTTGAGTTTACTGGCAACACTTCAAACCCTGACCGTGCTTTTTCCGAATACGTGCGCACGGGTGGTTTTCCCGAAGCAGTGAAACTTTCAGCAGACGGAAATCATTTTGCAAATGAATATTTGCAAACAGTTTTCAAAAACATTTACGACAACGATATTTCTAAACGTTATACCATTTATGCTGAAGCATCCTACCAGGAAGTTGTAAACTTCTTAATCGACTCGGTTGGTTCAAACGTTTCAGCAGGAAACATTGCGAAAGTTTTAACGGCAAACAAGAAGAAAATTGACAACAAAACGGTATCAAAGTACATTGACACTTTGGTTGAAGCCTATTTGTTTTACAAAGTAAACCGCTATGACATCAAAGGGAAACAGCATTTGGCAACACAGGAAAAGTACTATTTGGTGGATTTAGGTTTTCGCAACGCTTTACTTGGAAAAGAATTGGCAAGCGATGCAGGACATTTACTTGAAAATATAATTTATCTCGAGCTGAAGCGCAGGAACCATCAAGTATGGATAGGTAAAACCAATAATTTAGAGGTTGATTTTGTTGTTCGCAACAACGAAGGTTTTACACAATACATACAAGTTTCGCAAACAACACAAAACGCAACGACATTAGAGCGTGAGTTAGCTCCATTAAACAGTATTGCCGACCATCATGAAAAACTTTTGATCACAATGGACTACGAAACTGGCACTTATAATGGAATTAAAAAAGTTAATGCATTAGATTGGCTTACAAAAATCGAAAAATAAGGGCGAACTGATAACAGCGCATATGGCTTCTGGCGAGATTATCCTAAATTCGAGCTTTCACTTCTAAAGGAGATCGTCTCTAATTGATCGATTTTTTCACTTCGTGCGCACCTGCGCCCATGGCTTCACATGCCAGGTGGTATACGCGGTGCAGAGGTGATTGCCTTCCACATCGTGCACGGGTACTTCGCAGGTGAGCAGGGCTACACCTTCTTTTTGCAAGGGCTGAAGTATGCTGTTTTCAAAGTGGGCGTCGTCCATGGCAAATCGCGCCATTGCATCTTTCTTTGCCTGGTAGTGGTATTGCACTTCAATCTTTTGCATGATGAGCCTGTATTCGCGGGGATCGAGTCTGCGGAGCAGCACCAATCCGCTGCAAAACTCAGCGGCAGTGGCAAGGCCACAGGCATGGATGCCACCAATGTGGTTGGTGTTTTTGCGCATACGCCTGATGCGGGTCACCAAAGCGTCGGGCTCAACCTTATAAATCGCGATGCGGTGGGGATGGTTAAAAGGAATGCCCAACCACAACATCCAGTTGAGTTTTCTTAAAGCCCATGGGCTTGTCATCGCAGCATTGAGCTGCTTTTTGAGGTCAATTTTCAAGGACGGTAGCAATATCGGGTTTGCGGTAAAGTTCGCTTTTTAGCACTTTGCCATCTGCACGGTATATGGCTTTGCCATTCATATCGAGCTTGCTCATGTTGCTGGCCTGTATTTCGCGAAATACTGCTTCCATCTTGTCTTGCAATCCGTGCTTGAGCATGGTGCCACACAGAATGTAGAGCATATCGCCGAGGGCATCTGCAATCTCCACCAGGTCGCCGTTGCGGGCAGCTTCGAGGTACTCTTCATTTTCTTCGCGCATAAGGGTATAGCGCAGGAGTGATTCATCCGTGCCTAAATTGGCTGTGGGTTCCGTGGCATTGGCTATACCAAAGGCATCGTGAAATTGCCTTACCATGTTCGTTGCTTCCTGAAAGGTCATTGATTGCATTTTTTACGAAAGTAATGAATCGCCCCTTTCGCTTCAACTTGAGTTATCAACAATCACATAATCTGAGTATTAACACATTTTAACTGCACCCGTCTACCATGGGGTAAGCAATATTCTGACTTTTGCACGTCGCACCGCACAGGGGCGCAGTAAAGGTTTTTTTGTCAAACAAATAATCCAAGAAAGGACTACGCAATGAGCACAGAGGAAAACAAACCATTGAACGTTGAAGCAAGTCCAAGTGCGCCTGAGAGTGATATCAGGGCGCTCAATGCCAAAATTCAGGAAGAGAGCGCATTTATTGAGCTGATCAAGCTCGAAATGGAGAAAGTCATTATCGGCCAGCATGATATGGTCGATAAGTTGCTGATAGCCCTGCTTGCCAACGGGCATATACTCCTTGAAGGAGTTCCTGGTTTGGCTAAAACACTTGCCATCAAAGCCCTCGCGAGCTGCATCAGTGTTGATTTTAGCCGCTTGCAGTTTACCCCCGACCTGCTTCCCGCCGACGTGGTGGGAACCATGATCTATAATCCAAAGAATCAAGAATTTACAGTAAAGCAAGGGCCGATTTTCGCCAACTTTGTATTGGCCGATGAGATCAACCGCGCTCCGGCAAAGGTGCAGAGTGCGCTGCTCGAAGCCATGCAGGAAAGGCAAGTTACCATTGGTGGGCAAACGTTTTCATTGCCAGAGCCATTTCTGGTAATGGCCACGCAAAACCCCATTGAGCAGGAGGGAACCTACCCGCTGCCCGAGGCCCAGGTAGACCGCTTTATGATCAAGGTGGTGCTCACCTATCCCAAGCGCGATGAGGAAGCCATCATCATTCGAAACAACGTCTCTAAAAAGCCATTTCCAAAGCCAAAAGCTGTGGTAAGCGCCCACGAAGTGATGCGTGCACGCGAAACAGTGAAGGAAGTGTACATGGACGAGAAAATCGAAAAGTACATTGTCGATCTGGTATACGCCACCAGAGACCCTAAAGCCTACAAGCTGGATAAGTTGAAAGACTTGATCGGCTTTGGCGCTTCACCAAGGGCCAGCATCAGCATGGCGCTTGCCGCAAAAGCCTTTGCATTCCTGAACCACCGCGGCTTCGTGGTGCCTGAAGATGTGCGCGCCGTATGCCCCGACGTGATGCGCCACCGAATAGGGCTCACTTACGAAGCAGAAGCTGAAAACGTAAGTGTGGAAGATGTGATTCAACAAATCTTAAACGCTGTAGAGGTACCATAACACATGGCTACGGATACTGCTGAATTATTAAAGAAAGTAAGGCGCATAGAGCTCAAAACCAAAGGCCTCTCCAATCAGATTTTCTCTGGAGAATACCACTCGGCCTTCAAAGGAAGGGGTATGGCCTTTAGCGAGGTGCGCGAGTACAGCGTAGGCGATGAGGTGCGCACCATCGACTGGAACGTAACAGCAAGGTTTGGAAATCCTTATGTCAAGGTGTTCGAAGAAGAACGCGAGCTTACCGTGATCCTACTGGTGGATATTTCGGCATCAGATCGCTTTGGTACACACGTACAACTCAAGAAGGCCTTGATCGCTGAGATATGCGCGGTACTTTCGTTTTCAGCCATCACGAACAATGACAAGATTGGCGTGATCTTTTTCAGCGCTGATGTTGAGAAGTTTATCCCTCCCAAGAAGGGCAAGCAGCACATACTGCGCATCATTCGCGAGTTGCTCGAGTTTGAGCCTGAGCAGCAAGGCACCAACATTGTGGAAGCACTGCGCTACCTCAACAATGTGGTTAAGAAGCGAAGCATCGCCTTTTTAATCTCTGATTTCATCGCCGAAGGTTATGAAGACGCGCTCAAACTGGCAAACCGAAAGCACGACCTAGTGGCACTTCAGATTTACGATCAGCGGGAAAAAGAAATGCCGAGCATCGGCCTCGTGCAATTTGTAGATCCGGAAAGCGGCGAGGTGCGTTGGGTAAATACACATTCCAAATCGGTGCGGGAAGCTTACGCCAAAAAGGCAGTGGCAAGGCATGAACACGTGGTGCAGTCGTGCAAAAGGGCCGGGGTTGATGTGGCACAGATTGCCACGCATGAATCGTATATCACGCCATTGAGAAATCTGCTTAGCAGGCGAACCTAGCCATGATACATACGCTGAAACATATACTTCTTTTGACTTGCATCGCATTGAGCGGGGCAAATCTCGTTGCGCAGCAACCCGATGCACTCGTTGACAAGAAAGAGATTCTCATTGGGGAACAAGCCCAGCTCACCCTTTCCATTGCGGTGCCCAAGGAAAATATGCCATTGATCGCTTTTCCTGTTATTGGCGATACCATCGTGGGTGGCGTGGAGGTGCTCAGGCGCTCGGCGATTGATACCCTCCCTACCAGCGATGAGGTAAAAGAAACCCGCCTCGAGCAGCGCCTTTGGATTACAAGTTTCGATACAGGTTTTTATGCGATTCCTCCGTTTACTTTCGATGTGGATGGAGATAGAATGAGCACCCGGGCTTTTCTACTTACCGTAAAAGGGGTTGAAATTGACACCACCAAAGGCATACATGACATTCGCGACATCTATGAAGTAAACCTGGATTGGCGCGATTATGTGTCGGCATACTGGCCCTATGCTGCAGGTGCTGCTGCAGTGCTTGTGGCAATTATAGCGGCGATTTTACTGTACCGACGCATGCGGGCCCGTGCCAAAGCAAGGCCGAAAGAGCAAGCACCTGTAGTTCAGAAAGCTCCTCATTTGCGCGCACTTGAAGCACTTGAGCGCATCAGGCAGGAACGGCTTTACGCAAATGATAAGACAAAGCAGTACTTTACAGAACTCACGGATGCATTGCGGGATTACATCGAGGCGGTATTTGACATGCCCGCCCATGAGCTTACTTCAGCACAGATATTGAGCCGCTTGCGGTATGCAGATTTGCCGAAAGGCGAAATGCAGAAGCTCAGGAGCTTACTGAACCTCGCTGATATGGTGAAGTTTGCCAAAGAAAAGCCAGATGCAGCACTCAGTGAAAAATCAGCCGCTGATGCCATCTCATTTGTGAAAAACGTGCACGAGCATTTGGCGGCAGAAGTCAAGGATGTTGACTTAAACGAAGGAGGCACCCAAACGTGAAAAAAAGGGTAAACTATATCGCAGTCGCCGTTGCAGTGCTCTCGAGCATAGCCACATTGCTGGTGTGGTATATGTTCAAAGACCGGTATGCCTACAACAACGAAGAAGTATTTTGGCTCCTGTTTCTGATCCCCGCTTTAGGCATCTACCACGTTATTAGCGTGCATTGGAGGTATTCGAAAGTGGGATTGCCTACATTGGGCCAGTTCGACTCAGGGGGCAATCTCCTCACGGAAATCCAGCTCCAACTGCCATTTATCATGCGCAGTGTAGCCCTGGCGTTGATCATCATGGCGATCGCCCGCCCGCAGAGCCTTATGTCATGGCAAAACGTATCGACTGAGGGGATTGACATTGTGATCTCCATGGACATTTCAGCCTCTATGCTGGCAAGAGACTTTGAGCCCGACAGGCTTGAAAGTTCCAAAGCGGTGGCCACGCGATTTATTCGCGAGCGCCCCAATGACCGCATTGGCCTAGTGGTGTATGAAGGTGAGGCTTTTACCCAATGCCCACTCACCACCGACCACAATGTGCTGATAGGCCTATTGAAGGATATACGCACCGGGATGATTAAAGATGGTACGGCAGTGGGCATGGGCCTCGCAACTGCTGTCAACCGATTGAAGGAAAGTGAAGCGAAGAGCAAAGTCATCATCCTTACCAGCGACGGTGAAAACAATTCGGGTAGCATCTCGCCCATGACCGCGGCCGAGATTGCCAAATCATATGGCATCAGGGTATACACCATTGGAATCGGTGCCCGCGGTAAAGCACTGTCCCCAACGGGAATTTATCAGGATGGCAGCTACCGCTACGAAATGGTGGATGTAAACATCGATGAGAAACTGCTCGAGGAAGTCGCGGAACTTACGGATGCGAAGTATTTCAGGGCTACAGATGGCAACGCACTTGCTGGAATTTTCTCAGAAATAGACACTTTAGAGAAAACAAGAATCAACGTTACGGAACACAGCCGCCGTGCTGAAAACTTCTTTTGGATGCTTTCTATCGCCGGGGCTCTGCTGTTGCTGGAATTTTTGTACCGACAACTCATTTTGCAAACGCTGCCATGAGAGAGAAACGCTACAAATACAATTTTTGGGGTGCGTTTACCGCATTGGCTATCCTGGAAGCAGTGCTTTGGCTGGCCTTTGGTATTGTGGTGCTTTGGCTGGTGAATGTGATGCCCGGACTCCGCTTTCAACGTCCGGAATATGCATGGCTCTACCTGCTCGGCCCGCTTATGTTCGCCCTGTTCATCCTCATGATTTGGGTGAAAAACCGCCGTTTCGACAAATTTGCGGAAGCAGGATTACTTGGACACCTGGTAAGCGATGTCTCAAGTGTAAAGGTGACTGCCAAATTCATGCTGTGGCGCCTTGCGGCTGCTTTTATCATAACTGCGCTGATCAATCCGCAATTGGGTTCCAAAATGACCGAAACCAAGGTGCAAGGTATTGAGCTGATGCTCGCTATTGATGTATCGAACAGCATGCTCGCGGAAGACCTGAAGCCCAGTAGAATGGTCCTTGCCCGCCGCGCCATTGAGCGTTTTGTAGATAAGCTCCGGGGCGACAGGATAGGCATCGTTGTTTTTGCCGGAGAGGCCTATGTGCAATTGCCAATCACAAGCGACTATGGCGCAGCCAAGTTGTTTCTCAATTCCGTAACTCCTGATATCGTTCCAACACAGGGTACGGCCATAGGGGCTGCCATAGAAAGGAGTCTCGAAAGTTTTGACTTCAGCAGCCCGGCGCAAAAGGCGATTATCGTAATCAGCGATGGGGAAAATCATGAAGATGATGCCGTTGGCGCGGCGACCAAGGCTCAGGAACAGGGGGTATTGGTGTACACCATAGGGATAGGCTCTGTGAAGGGCAGTCCAATTCCCGACATGCGCAACGGGCGTAAGACGGGCTTTAGAAAAGACCGCGACGGCAGCACCGTTATTTCCCGACTGAATGAAGACATGCTCCGTGAAATCGCCGCGGCAGGTGGTGGTAATTATGTGAGGGCAAGTGCAGCCGAAGTGGGCCTCAATACTTTGCTCGATGAGCTAAATGAACTGGAGAAGGCCGATATGGGTTCAGTGAGCTATGCCGAATATGAAGACCGTTTTCAAATATTTTTGGTACTCGCTTTGCTTTGTATGTTGGCTGAATTTTTGCTCACAGAGCGAAAAGGTAAAATTGCCAGACGATTGGAAATTTTTGAACGATGATAGTAAGAATTTGCACAATGTGTTTTATGCTTTTGGCAGCCTTTGGGTTGATGGCTCAAAATGCAGGTATTCAAATCTATAAAGGGAATGAAGCCTACCGCAATTCAGATTACAACGCATCTTTGGAACTTTATGATGAGGCCCTTGAGAAGGATGGTGATCGCAGGGAAGCACGGTTCAACCGCGCCAATGCCTTGCTGAGAAAGTCTGCAAAAATGGCAGAAGAGGCCGCCAAAATTCAAGACCAGGAAGCACAGCAATCGGCCATGGAGGCAGCCATCGAAATGAACAAAAAAGCTGCTTCCGACTTTGAAAGTATCGCAAAACTCGCCGAAACGGATGAGGATAAGAATAAAGCATTGTTCAATCAGGGCAATGCGCACTTGCTCTCGGGCGACGTAGACAAAAGCATAGAAGCCTACAAAGGTGCGCTTCGTATCAATCCAGAAGATGATGCAGCGCGCTACAACCTTGCCTACGCCATGAAGATGAAGCAAGAACAGGAGCAGCAACAACAGGAGCAACAAGACCAGGAGCAGAAGCAAGAAAATCAAGAACAGCAGGAAGAACAAGAGCAGAATCAGGACCAGCAAGATCAAAATCAAGAGAATGACCAGCAGCAAGAGCCCGATCAACCCGACGAGCTCAGCAAGGAAGATGCGGAGAAATTGCTCGAGGCCATGATGCAGCGGGAAAAGGAACTTCAGGAGGAAATGAACAAGCGCAAGCGAAAACCCCAAGTCATTAACATTGAAAAAGACTGGTAGACATATCGTTTCCTGCCTGATGGCCCTCTTGACCATCGCTTCTGCCTACGGTCAGGAGCCGGTGTTCAATGCCAGTCTCGATAAGAATCCCGTGGCCCTTGGTGATGTATTCAGCGTGAAATTTACCCTGGAAAATGCCAGAGGTGAGATTACCCCGCCCTCTTTCACCGATTTCGATGTGGTATTCGGCCCCTCCACCTCCTCGAGTTTTCAATTCATCAATGGCAAGCAATCTTCTACCATGACGGTGAGCTATACATTGCGGCCCCGTGCAGTAGGAAGTTACACCATAGGAGCGGCATCGGCCAGGGTGAGCAATAAGTTGTTGAAATCAAAGAGTATAACAGTTGAAGTGGTAGAAGGGCGCAGCAGTGCAGCAGCCGGTGGCACCCAGTCCAGGCCTCAGCAGGGGCAGCAACAAGGGCAGCAACAAGCCAGGTCGAATGATGCCAACCTCATTGTGCAGATGCAGCTCAGCAAAAGAAAGGTATATCAAGGCGAGGGCATCCTCATATCCTTCGTGCTGCTGAGCCGCTACAACAATATTGACCTGGGTGAAACGACTTTTCCAGGGCTCAATGGTTTTTGGACCGAAGATGTGAAGTCAGGAACAGTATCATGGGAGGCAGATTACGAATACATCAAGGGAGTGCCTTACCGCAAGGCTATTTTGCGGCAGCAATTGCTTTTTCCACAGCGATCGGGTACCATAGAAATCGAGCCCTTCAAATTGAGCGCCAGGGTAAACCGTAGCTTTTTCAACCCGGGTACCGAGGTGAGTGCCAGCAGCTATGCACAAAGCATCGAAGTATTGCCACTTCCCGGAGGTGCTCCGCCAAGCTTCAATGGGGCAGTAGGCGAGTATAGCTTCAGCGGTAAAGTGGGTAAATCCAATCTACAAGCCAATGATGCCATCGACCTGCGTGTTGTCATCAGCGGTAAGGGTAATTTGAAACTGGTCAAAGCACCCCTCATAGACTTTCCTACCGACTTTGAGGTGTACGATCCTGAAGTAAAAGACAAGATTGCAGTTACAGCAGGGGGTATCTCCGGTAGCCGAACCTACGAGTATCTCGTAATTCCACGCTACGCCGGTCAATACGACCTTCCGAAAATAGAGTACAGCTTTTTCAGTCCGTCCAGGGAGCGATACATCACCGAATCCATTGGCCCATTTGAAATTACGGTTGAAGGTGAAGATGGTGTCGTGCCTGAAGGGCAGGGAGCCATCGCGCGAAGCAGGGTAGAGCCACTGCGCGCAGATATCCGTTACATAGAGACGAGTGCCGAAACGCTAAAGGCAAAAGGCAGTATGTTTTTTGGGTCAAAACTATACTATGGTTTGCTTGTTGGCCCGCTATTTCTGTTTCTTCTTCTGGTATTGTTCAATAAAAACCGAGAATCGATATTGGGCGATGTCAAAACCATCAGAAGCAAAAAAGCTGCGCGTTTGGCAAGAAAACGTCTGCAAATTGCGAAAGCTGCCATGGACAAAAATGACAGTAAGAATTTTTATGCGGAGATATTCAATGCCATGTATGGCTACTTCTCTGATAAGTTGAACACGCAAAAGGCCGAGCTTACCAAGCCCGTAATTAAAGCGGAATTTGCCGCAAGAGCGATACCGGAAACACTCGCGCAAGAGGCCATCGCCATCATCGAAACTTGTGAAATGGCCCGATTTGCGCCCATATCTGGGCAAAGCGACCGCATGTTTTACCAAAGGGTAGAGGCATTCATTCAAAAAATGGAGGGCGCATTCAAATGAGGGTATTTCTGATTTTCTGCACCAGTTTCCTGCTGCTTTTTGCCGTGAAGGCAACCGTTCCTGATGAGACTTTGAGCGCTTTCGCAAAAGGCAATGAAGCCTATGGCCAGGCCAATTACGAGCTCGCGCTCGAACAGTTTAAATTGGCTGAAGAAGAAGCTGAAGGTTTTGCGCTGAATTTCAATCTCGGCAACACTTATTACAAACTCAACCAGATTCCGGAATCCATTCTGCACTTTGAGCGGGCACTTAAGTTTGAACCAGCCAATGAAGATGCAAGGTACAACTTGCGCCTGGCCAATGAACGCATTGCCGACCGCATTGAGAGCCTGCCTAAGACCAAATTTGCCTTGTGGTGGGAAGATTTTCGTTTTGGTATTGGCCCTGATGGATGGGCCTGGATTTCTATCGTCTTGAGCGTATTTGCAGCACTGTTTCTCCTTCTTTTTGCTTTTGGCAAAAATTCGGCATTCAGGCGTTTCGGCTTTTTTGCAGGATTGGTTTTGTTGCTTTTGGTGATTGCAGCTTACTCCCTCAGCGAATCGGCAAGCGAGTTTCGTCACGGCCGCAATTCGGCCATCGTTTTCGCCGACAAAGTCGATGTGAAAAGTGAACCACGTGCAGGAAGTACCGATGTATTCGTGCTTCATGCTGGTGCGCGTGTCAACCTGTTACGCACGGAGGGTGAATGGCGCCATATTGAGATTGCAAGCGGAGGCAAAGGATGGGTGAAAACAGAGGTCCTGGAGCAAATCTGAATTTTTGACGGTCGCCTGCCTTTGAGATTATTGCATTAACTTGGACATCCTGAAGCCATATTATAGTGAACAACAAAAGGATCATTCTTCTTCATTCAAAAGATGTTTCGGATGAGGTGAAAACCGGTCTGGAGGAGGCGCTGTCCGATCTTACCGTCGAGTTCATTTCATTCAACCAATGGGAGATGGACAAGAATGATCGTGACGCAACACTGCTCACCTACCTGAGCGATGAGGACCTCAAGATATTCCTTCCCCTTATCACAGAGAAGTCGATCGAAATAGCGGTATTGCCGCATCCGGATGGTATCCAATCGCGCATAGGTTATGGTATACACTCCACTGTCAAGGATGCGATTGACCATTTGAAATCCAATCCTAAAAGTGTTGCAATAGATTGTATGTATTGCAATGACAGGCTGGTATTCAACAATGTGATTATCGGTGATACTTTTCATCTCGTCACATCAGGAAGCACCGCAACTACATCACCATTCAAACGACTCAGGCACATCGCGAAGAAATTTTTCGCCTTGCGCCCTTTTGACGTAAAGTTGAAGACCGTTTCTAAAGAATTGAGAACGGCGGTGGCTGGAATAGTCGCCGTGCAGCACGGTCGCGGCTCTCTGTTGTCTCGATTTATCCTTGAAAACACCTTTGCCAACGACGGCCGCTTCCACATCTTCCTTATCAGTCCCCGAAGCCTGAGTCAACTTGTCCTGTTTGCCTTCCGGTCAATTTTTAAGCAACAGCGGATGCCGCCTTTTTCGGCCCATATCAAGACCAATGAGGTCTGGTTGTCGGGACCTGAACCTTTTGACTTTTCAGAAGACGGACTAAGTCAATCAGCTCAAGAGATTCATCTGAAAATTGTAGACAAGCAAATCAAAATGATTCCCGGATATTATCTGGGTACTACGACCAAAGGTGAGGAGGCCAACGACATTTTCAAGGTGAATGCCTTGCCGTCCAAAGCACACGCCAAGGAGATGGTGGGGAAAAAGCTGCCGTTTATTTCACACGCTTCTACAGAAGAGTTTCAGCATCTATTTACCCTTTTGCGCAGCAACGCCGAGCTCAAAACGA
>DAIRDH010000024.1:0-9085 GCA_036796255.1 Cryomorphaceae bacterium | reverse complement strand
AACTCTGAAATACTCTCACGCGTCAGGCCAAATTTGCTCGACCTGGGCATCGCCGTGGTATCGGGAGTGGCCGGTGCCTATGCCCATGCGCGTGAGGAAATTGCAAAAACACTTGCGGGGGTGGCCATAGCTGTTGCCCTGGTCCCGCCTCTTGCCGTATCGGGCATCGGCCTGGCGTGGCTTGATATGGAAGTCTTCCTCGGAGCCCTGCTGCTATTGCTTACCAACCTTGCCGGGATGATTTTGGCCGGAGCCCTCACCTTTCTCGTTATGGGCTACAGTCCATTTCGGCTTGCGCGCAAAGGCGTGTTCATTTCCCTCATTTTCGTTGTGGTCCTTAGCCTGCCCCTGGCATTGAGCTTCAATAGAATGGTACAAGAACATACCATTGTATCTCAGATTGAAAAGCAAGAGTATGGAAGTTTTGCAGTGAAGGATGCCCGGGTAATTAGACTCAATCCCTTACTCATTGGCATTACAGTCACCACAGATCATCAGCTTTCGGAACTAGAGCTCAACGAGATAAAAACCAAATTGCAGCACAGCCTGGAACGGGATGTTGATTTAGAAATTACCGTCGCAATCACAAGGTAACATGCGCGGCTTCCTGTTGCAAGGGTGAAAATATTCTCAATAATCCCCTGGTTTTCTCATTTATTTGTGCATTTTCGTTGGGAATTTTTTTTTCCAATCTGAAATATCCAAATGTTATGAAATCCTTTTCAATATTAACCCTTGCCAGCGCTCTATTGATGTTTGCCTCATGTGCGGAAAATGAAGAAGCTTATGATCCCAAGGACGTAAATATTTCCGGAAGGGTAGTAGATGCCAAAGATGGAAGAGTGGTGCTTTTTGCTAACAGCGAAGAAGTTGCGTCAGACTCAGTAGCAGATGACGGGACTTTTCAGATTAACTTTCCGAAAGACAAATCCGGTAGAATGATGATACGCTTTGCTAGATTGTCACAAGATATTTACGCGGCGCCCGGCGACAGCATTCACGTGGTGATTGATTCACAGGCTACAAATGATGCATTCGACATCACTGGAAGCAAGTCAGTTGAAAATAACTATTTGGTGGCCAAAGCTGATAAATTTTCCAGTCTCGGCTTTCAGGGCTTTCCAGGTATTTGGGCGCTGGAGCCTGCTCAATACCTTCGTCAGAAAGATAGCTTGAGCGAACAATACGCACAAGTATTGGCCCAACTTAAGCTCCAGGAGGGCGTTGATGAAAAATTTCTCAAACTCGAAGAGGCTTATTTTCAGTACCACAGTTTGCACCTTGACCTCATTTATCCCAATTACCATGGATACTTCAGTGGGTCTTATCCCGATTCTCTCGACTTCCCATTTGAAGAAGTTCAGCGCAAGGCAGACCTCGTACCCGACAATGATCCTGACTTGCTCGAAGTGGAGCCGGTGCTCAATATTTTACAGTCGAGGCTGAGTGATCGCCTTCAGGATTACTATGAAGCCGAAGGGAGCGAACCGCAGTCGATGGAAGAGTACAGCCTTGTAGCCTACAATCTAACGGATTCCCTGTTTGCAAACCCCGAGGTTAGAGCATACTTCAAATATCAGCAGGTAAAGGATGTGCTTAATACCTCAGGACCTGCCAAGGCGCAGGAACTATATGATCTGTTCAACAAGGAATACAGTTCCGGGACCTATCTTGAATCCCTGCAAAAAATCAATGAAAAATGGCAGCCTTTGCTCCCCGGTAAAGATGTGCCCGAATTCACCTTTGTCAACATGGAAGATGCTGAGGTAAAGCTCAGCGACCTGCGCGGTGAGCTGGCTTACATTGATGTATGGGCCACGTGGTGCGGACCTTGTATTGCTGAGCACCCGCATTGGGATAGCCTGAAAACTGAATATAGCGGCCGCCCGGTAGCATTCGTGACCATCTCTATCGATAGCAGCCCCGAACCCTGGAAGAAAATGGTAACCGACAAAGGCATGGAAGGATACCAATGGCATGCTGACAAAGATTGGAATTCAGAACTTGCCAAGCACTTTATGATCAATTCAATCCCGAGATTTATTTTGCTCGATGCCGAAGGTAAAATCATTGATGCCACTGCCCATAGACCCTCTGGCAGTATTCGCGAGTTGCTTGACGAGAATCTTGCTTCGTTAGAGCTTGCGAGCAATTAGCAATTGACACTTTGAGGAAAGCTCCCTGATGGACAGTGAGCTCTATTTACTTCCGTCAAATGTTTTTGCGGAAGCAGCTGCAAGGCGATGGATTTCTCTCAACTCAGCATGGGTCAGATGACGCCAGGCACCCACGGGTAAGTCAAGCTTGATATTCATAATCCGGGTACGTTTGAGCCTGATCACCCTGTAATCGAGGTATTCACACATCCTGCGTATTTGCCTGTTGAGGCCTTGGGTGAGGATAATTTTAAACTCGTTTTTCCCGGTTTGCTTCACCTCACATTTCCGCGTTACAGTGTCGAGGATGGGAATTCCGCTGCTCATTTTATGGATGAAATCAGCGGTGATCGGCTTGTCGACTGCCACGATGTATTCTTTCTCATGGTTGTTGCGCGCGCGCAGTATTTTGTTGACAATATCGCCATCGCTTGTGAGGAAAATCAGGCCTTCGCTCGGTTTGTCCAGTCGCCCTATTGGAAATATCCTTCTGGGAAAGTTGATGTAATCGATGATATTGTCTTTCTCAACCCGGCTGTCGGTGGTACACACAATGCCAACCGGCTTGTTGAAAGCGATGTAGATGTCTTTCTCGTGCTTCTGCTCTATCGTTTTACCATCCACCTCAATTACATCTGAGGGCATCACTTTGGTGCCCATCTCAGGAACCTTACCATTTATTTTGACCCGGCCCTGTTCGATCAATTTGTCAGCAGCCCTCCTCGAGCAATAGCCCAGTTCGCTGAGGTATTTATTGATTCTTACGGCTTCTTCGGGATTCATCGGACGAATTTTAATTTGAGAGGCCACAAAGATAGGGCTTCAGTCCAAATCACCTGGCTTGCGTTAAAACTCAACCACAATGCCGATGGTAGGCAGGAAGGTGCCAACAGAATTTTCAATTGTGGTTAACTGATATTGATCTGGATTGTCAGGGTTTACCACGGGGACTCCGGCGTCATCACGCACCACATCGAGGAAAGGCTCCAGCTGAAACACCGTATTTGTCACATTCTCAATGTCGATGTAGACATTGAGGCTCCACTTGTCAAAAAAGTATTTTTTGTCGAGCCGTACATCGAGCTGATATACATTCGGATTGCGCAAGGTATTGAGCTGGTTGAAATCAAAAACTCCCTGTCCACGCACATCCCATACCTGCCGCAGTGATGAGGTTTCCTGGTCGAAGGGTGTAAATGGGGTTCCTCCCAAAGCGCGAAACCTTGCTCCAAATTCCCAGTTTTTGGCAAACTTCTTCCCAAGGGTGAGAGAGAAGATGTAGCCATTGTCCCAGCTGGAAGGGGCGAGGTTGCCTTGTGCATCGCCAAACTCGCTGCGCACAAGGGTGAGCGCTGCAATACCAAAGAGGCCATTGTACAACTTGCGCTGCCACAAGAACTCCAGTCCATAAGCCCTACCGGTGCCTATGCTCACAACCGGCTCGTTGCCAATTACACCAAAGTCAGCGCCTTGATTGGCAAGGGAGATGCTGTCGCGCAGGCTGAAAGGATATTGATCATACCATTTGTAAAAACCTTCCACTGACACTTTTGTGTTTTTAGGAAAAATGTATTGGAAACCAGCCACTAAGTGGTCGTTGGTGATGTAAGTGATCTGGTTGTCGCGGTTCACCAACTGACCCATATTGTCGCGGTGCCCGAATACAGTGAGCGGGGGAAGTTGGAAATATCTGCCCACATTGGCATTGAAGGTAAGCTCAGGAGTGAGGTTGTAAGAAAGCGAGAACCGCGGCGAGAATTGCTCTAGCGGATTGCTCATGCTCGATACAAAGTTATTCCAATCACTGCGCACACCCAGCGATAGCAGCAGGCGCTCTTCGGCAAATGTGCGACTCACCGAACCAAACAAACCAAAGCTTTGAAAGTTGACCCTCGAATTGAAATCGATTGTTTCAATAGCTCCCCCGGGCAGGCTGATACGGTTGAAGGTTTCGCTGTAGAAAGTAATATCCTCTGCATTGAGGCCTATGTTTATACGGTATCCATTGCGTCGTTCCGTGTGTTCCAGACGCAATTTATTTTTGATTTCTTCTGATACGTAATTGAGGATCAGATTATCCTCGGTACTCTCATCGTTGTTGCGGTATTTGAATGCGGTGTTGTTCAAATGCGTGCGGCTTACGACCACATTTTGGAAACCTCTGGATGAAAAGTGCTTGTAATTGGCGCCCACGGTGTAGTTCCACTGCTCATTTACCGGAAGGTTGCCAAGTATGAACTCATTGCGCTGACGCGTTGATGGGTCTTCCTCTTCAAGTGCGGCACTCTCATTGAGCCTGAAAGTGTCATAAGCACCGAGCCCCACGAAGGTGATTTCGTTTTTCTGGTTAAAGCGGTGCTTTACCTTGAATTGCGAGTCATTGAAAGTAGGCAGGAAAGGCAGGCCAATGATCCCAAATAGAAACTGAAGGTATGACCTGCGCACTGAAAAAATATACGTGGTCTTATCGCTGAGCGGTCCATCAAGGGTAAAGCCAATATCGGTAGCACTTAGCGTAAAATTGGTTTTAAGCCGCTCCTCATTGCCATCCTTCTGCGTAAATTCGAGCACTGCGCTCAGTGCGTCGCCCCTGTTTGCCGGAAAGGCACCCGAATAGAAATCGACATTTTCAATAAAGTTCACATTGAGAATCCCCACGGGTCCTCCCGATGAGCCCTGTGTGGCAAAGTGATTGATCACGGGAATTTCAATACCGTCGAGGTAAAAGCGGTTTTCATTTGGCGCTCCGCCGCGTATGATGATGTCGTTTCTGAACGAAAGCGATGAAGATACCCCAGGCAGCACTTGAATGGCACGCGAAATGTCACGGTTTCCCCCCGGGTTTCTCTGCACTTCATTCTTACCAATGCTTTGCAAGGATACCGGGCTGGTTTCATTGCGCTCGAATACCTGGGTGGTGATTTCTACAACATCCAGATCGGTGCCTGTGGGGGTAAGTTCAATATTCAGTGTCACAGGTACCTTGGCCGAAACTTGTACTTCGAAAATAGTCCGCGAACGGTAACCAATATAGCTTGTTTGAACATTGTAAAGGCCAGGTTCAATGCCGTCTATCACGTAGTTGCCATCTATATCACTTACGGCTCCGATTGTGGTGTTTTGTAGCGCAATGTTGGCAAATGGGATGGGCTCGTTGTTGGTTTCGTCAAAAATTCGCCCTTTAATACTGCCCCTTTGGGCATAGCTGGCACTGGCAAGAAGCAAGCAAAAAACAAAGATTGAAAAACGCATTTATCGGAGGTTTGGAATGATTAAAGCCGTCATAACGTCCGTGTAGAAAAGTTGTTCTGAACTTTTGCGATTTGCGTAACGAAAATCGCAATACCTCTATACGTATGTTTACTCTCAATGCTTTTATGGACCAAAAGTAAGAACATCGGACAATGCATCGCTTCGATGCGCATCTGAATTTGGTAGCTACCCTCGGTGCTGCCGGCGGTTTCGCTCGTAATCGCTGAATATCCATTCTCCCAGCCCACTTAAGCCGGTGTAGATGGCCCGTCCCTTATTGGCTTCAGTGAAGTCTTCCACAAACTGCTGCAGATATGGGTCTTCAGCAATCATAAAGGTGGTGATGGGAATCTTGATCTTGCGACATTCCGTAGCGAGGTTGAGGCATTTGTTGACAATCACCGGGTCGAGTCCAAAGCTGTTTTTGTAGTAACCGTCTTTGGTTTTCAGGCAAGAAGGCTTTCCATCCGTGATCATAAAGATTTGCTTGTTGGCCGTTTTCCTGCGTCTGAGCAAGTCCATGGCAAGCCTCAGGCCAGCGACCGTATTGGTGTGGAAGGGCCCAACTTTGAGGTAGGGCAGGTCTTTGATGCTCACCTGCCATGCATCATTGCCAAATACCACGATGTCGATGCTGTCTTTCGGATAGCGCGTGGTGATAAATTCGGCAAGGGCCATCGCCACTTTTTTGGCGGGAGTGATGCGGTCTTCGCCATACAAAATCATCGAGTGCGAAATATCGATCATCAGCACGGTCGAAACAGAGGTCTTGAATTCTGATTCGTTGACGACAAGGTCATTTTCGAAAAGGGAAAACTCCCCGATTCCTCCACGCACTTGCGCATTCTGTATGCTGTTGGTGAAGTCGATACGGTCCATGGTATCTCCAAATTGGTATGGACGGTGGTCGCCGGTGGTTTCGTCGCCACTGCCCGTGGCATTGGTTTTGTGGCTGCCGCGATTTCCCTTTCGCAGCTTTCCAAATACCTGGTCAAGAGCACGCTTGCGAATCGCTTGTTCACTTTTTCCCGTAAGGGCAGCCCCGCCGCCATCGCCCGGCTCGCGCAGGTATCCTTTTTCAATAAGGTCCGCAATGAAGTCGTCAATGGTGTAATTTTCATCGGTAAGCTTGTGCTCGTCATCGATTTCTCTTAACCACTCAATCGCCTCATCTACATCGCCTGAAGTATGGGTGAGCAGCTCCATAAAGATGTCGAGCAATTTCTCAAAAGGGCTCTTCTTGTCGAGGTCGGGAATGTATTCTGTAAAGTGAAATCCTTGCATGGTGTTAAAGGTATGAAACCATACAGATAACCCCGCGACCGACCATCTTGTTTTTACCCTCCGTCACGGTAGGTTTTTTACTTTTGTGCCATGGCAAACGAAACTGCTTTCGCACAATTCATTGAAGATTGGTTGGTCAACATTGGCGTAGCTCCGGAAGTTACTCAAGGCTTGAAAATGGTCATTCTGTGCCTGGTGATGCTCATGTTGGCAGGTATCATTTGGTATATTGGTCAGCTGTTTCTGGATAGGGTGGTGGGCCGCCTGGCCAAACGCACCAAGACCAATTTTGATGATTTTCTGGTACAGAAGGGTTTTTTCCGAAAGGTTGGTCACATTTTCCCCATACTCGTTATCAGCTCTACAGCACCTGTGGTGTTCACCGATTACCCAAATTGGCAACCGCTTATTGTTCGGCTTACCAATGCTTTGGCAATAATTTTTGTGCTTAGGGCAATAGATGCTTTCGTAAATGGAGTCGGGCGTTATTTCGCCCATACTGAGAAGTATAGAGATAAACCAGTCGCCAGCTTCACACAGCTGGTCAAAATACTGGTATGGCTCATTGGTGGCTTGCTGCTTGGTGGCATAATTTTGGGCAAGTCACCTTTGGTCATGTTCGGAACCCTGGGTGCAGCCTCAGCGGTTTTACTTTTCGTGTTCAAAGATGCCATACTTGGTTTTGTGGCAAGCATTCAGCTTAGCATCAATGATATGATTCGCATTGGTGATTGGGTGGCTGTGCCGAAATATGGAGCCGACGGAGACGTGATTGAGATCAACCTCACCACCGTGAAGGTTCAAAACTGGGACCGCACCATCAGCACGGTGCCTACGTATAGCTTCGTGAGCGATGGCGTGACCAACTGGCGTGGAATGCAGGAGAGTGGGGGACGGCGCATCAAGCGCGCCGTCAATCTCGAGATCAGCTCCGTGAAACTTTGCGACAGTGAAATGCTTGAGCGCTTCCGCAAAATAGAACTCGTACGCCCATATATTGACCAACGCAGAATGGAGATTGAAGAATACAATTCCGAGCGCAAGGTCGATACCACGGCCTCCATTGTCAATGGCAGGCGCATGACCAACATTGGCGTTTTTCGCAATTACATACTCGCCTACCTGCGCAACAATCCGCGCATCAATCAGGAAATGACGTGCATGGTGCGTCAGCTTGGCCCTACAGAACACGGTGTGCCGCTTGAGGTTTACTGCTTTAGTGCTTTAAAGACATGGGTAGAATATGAATCCGTGCAGAGCGACCTCTTCGACCATATCCTTGCAGTGGCGCCGCACTTCGACCTCGACATATTCGAGGCACCGAGTGGCTCCGACCTTCGCAACATCGTCTTAAAAACTGAAACATATGAACCTCAAGCGAAATCATGAAGTTGACTACCGCCTCATAGGCGAGGAAATGCAATGTGTCGAGATCGAACTCGACCCTCAAGAGGCGGCCATCGCTGAGGCGGGCAGCCTCATGTATATGGACCAGGCCATTGAAATGCGCACCATTTTTGGCGACGGTTCTGAGCAGGAACAAGGTATTCTTGGTAAGTTTCTGAATGCCGGCAAGCGCGTACTCACCGGCGAGAGCCTCTTCCTTACCGAATACACCAACCGCGGTTATGGCAAGCGCCACGTCACTTTTGCTTCCCCCTTTCCGGGAAAAATTATCCCGATGGACCTCCACCTGCTCGGCAATAAACTCATTTGCCAGAAGGATGCTTTCCTCTGTGCTGCCAAGGGCGTTGGGATTGGAATTGAATTTCAGCGCCGCATCGGTGTTGGCTTGTTTGGCGGCGAGGGCTTCATCATGCAAAAGCTGGAAGGCGATGGCATGGCTTTCGTGCATGCCGGTGGTACCATCGTGGAGCGTGAGCTTATGCCTGGTGACATGCTGCGGGTAGATACGGGCTGCCTTGTGGCCTTTACCCAAACCATTGATTATAACATTGAAATGGTGCGCGGCGTGCGCAATGCGTTGTTTGGCGGCGAAGGCCTCTTTCTGGCCACCCTCAAAGGCCCGGGAAAAGTTTGGATTCAAAGCCTGCCCTTCAGCCGCCTTGCCGATCGCATCATTGCCAGCGCGCCCAAAATGGGTGGCAAACGCAAAGGTGAGGGCAGCATCCTCGGAGGCCTTGGCGACTTGCTGGATGGTGACAACCGATTTTAGAAAATGTGACCAATACGTCAGGTTAAATCTATTCTGAAGCTATTGGTTTTCAGTGCACAATATTTGGCCTTTGCTGCCTTGCGGCAAATGTTGCCTACACCAACCTAAGGCCGTAAATTCGCGCTGCCTTAGCAAGGCCCGGCTTCATTTCCGCCAATAAATCCGCCTGACCAATGACAAAACCTTCCACACCCAAAGGCACCCGCGACTTCCTGCC
>DAIRDH010000023.1:44513-46818 GCA_036796255.1 Cryomorphaceae bacterium | reverse complement strand
CAGCACGCCCGAAATGGTAATTTTGCAGCCATGATTCCCTCCCGGTATATTGAAAATGCTGTCAATGAGATGGCCTCCCTGCCCGGCGTAGGCCGCAAAACGGCACTGCGCTTTGTGCTCGAATTGCTCTCGCGCGGTGAAGCCGATGTAGAGCGATTTGCGGAAGCGCTGCGCAGCATGCGGGCCAATGTGAAGTTGTGCAGCTGCTGCAAAAACATCTCAGACGATGAGGTGTGCAGTATATGCAGCAATCCGGCACGCGATCAGAAAACAATCTGTGTGGTGGAGGATATCCGCGACCTCATGGCCCTGGAAGCCACGCACCAGTATCAGGGGCTGTACCACGTACTCGGTGGCAAAATTTCGCCCATGGATGGCATCGGACCCAGCGACCTGCACATCGGCAGCCTGATCACGAGGCTTAAAGAAGGAAGCACAACTGAACTCATTTTCGCCCTCTCTCCCACCATGGAAGGCGATACCACGGCTTATTTCATTTTCAAGAAAATGGAGCCTCTGGACATTCCCCAGCTAGTGGTATCAACCCTCACACGCGGTGTGGCTATAGGCGATGAGCTGCAATATGCCGACGAGGTGACCCTGGGCCGCTCCATTATGTTTCGCACCCCTTACGACAAAGCCCTGCAGGGATGATTGATCTTTCGGTGGTCATTGTCAATTACAATGTGGAGTACTTTCTCGAACAGTGCCTCCACAGCGTGATGCGCGCTTCCGAAAACCTGAATTGCGAAATTTTTGTTGTTGACAACAACAGTGTAGATGGCTCTGTGGCCATGGTCGCTGCAAAGTTTCCTACTGTAAAGCTGATTGCCAACAAGGTAAACCTCGGCTTTAGCAAAGCCAACAATATGGCCATTTTGCAGTCGGGCGGGCGCTACGTCTTGCTGCTCAACCCCGATACCCTCGTGGAGGAAGACACGCTTGAAAAGTCGGTGCAGTTTATGGATGCCCATCCCGATGCCGGCGGCTTGGGCGTGCGCATGATCGACGGGAGCGGCCGCTTTTTGCCGGAGAGCAAGCGCGGACTGCCCACGCCCGCCGTGGCATTCTACAAAATATTCGGGCTTTCGGCCCTGTTTCCAAAGTCCAAAACTTTCGGCCGGTACCACCTCGGCTACCTTTCGGAAAATGAAAACCATGAAATCGAAGTGCTCTCAGGCGCTTACATGTGCATGAGACGTACCTGCCTCGACAAGGTGGGCCTGCTCGATGAGGCTTTTTTCATGTACGGCGAAGACATTGACCTCTCCTACCGCATCACACAGGGCGGTTACAAAAATTACTACCTCGCCGATGCCCGCATCATCCACTACAAAGGCGAGAGCACCAAAAAGAGCAGCATAAATTACGTGTTCGTGTTTTACCGCGCCATGGTCATTTTTGCTGAAAAGCACTTCTCAGCGCGGCGTGCGGGTCTTTTTTCCTTCTTTATCAACATGGCCATTTACCTGCGGGCATCCATAGCACTTGCGAGTCGATTTGTACAAAGGGCGGCCCTTCCACTGTTTGATTTTGTGGCGATTATGGCCGGATTGCTTTTCGCAAAAGAGGCTTACGAGCAATACACCGGCGTGATTTACGAAGCACAATACACCTCCCTGGCCTTTGCGGCTTATACGGTCATTTGGATGCTCTCGGTGTTCTTTAACAGCGGCTACGACAAGCCCACAAGCTACCCTGCTTTGGCAAAAGGGGTCGGTGTGGGCACAGTCATCATCCTCGTGTTGTACTCCCTTTTGCCGGAGAGCTTGCGCTTTTCCAGGGCCCTCATTCTCATTGGCGCGGCCATCAGCCTCGCTTTGTACTACTTTTCCCGGCATGGACTGCACCTACTTGGCGTAAAAGGCTTCAAGCCAAACGACAAGGAGAAGAAAAACATTGGCATCATAGCAGGTGAACAAGAATTTGAACGCATAAGTGCCCTGCTCACCGACCTGCCGCTGAAGCGCAACCGGATATTCCGCATTGCTCCTGTATCCCATAAAGATGCAAATGTGCCTTATGCAGGGCGCCTTCAGGAAGTGGTGGACGTCTACAAGCCGCAATCGCTCATATTCAGCGGACAGGATATGAGTTCCCAACACATCATCGGGGCCATGGCCGGCATTGAGAGCAAGGCCATTGACTTCAAGATAGCCCCACCCGAGAGTTTATATATTATTGGGAGCAATTCGGTGGAGAAGGCCGGTGAGCTCTTCATCATGGACATCAATGCCATCCACAAATCACAAAATCGGCGCAAGAAGCGCATTCTGGATTTCGCGCTGAGCGGATTGTTTTTAAT
>DAIRDH010000023.1:25982-44413 GCA_036796255.1 Cryomorphaceae bacterium | reverse complement strand
AATTGTGGGTAAGGAATTTTAGGCTAATTTTGCGCCACCATCACAAACTGAATTCACTTCTTGCCATGCCACAAATTGAGGTAATCCTACCGAAAATGGGCGAAAGCGTTGCCGAAGCTACCATCGTAAAATGGGTAGTTAATGAAGGCGAAAGCGTTGAAGCCGACGATCCTATTATTGAAATTGCTACAGACAAAGTAGACAGCGAAGTACCCGCTCCAGAAACCGGAGTACTCATCAAGCAACTTTGCGCTGAAGGGGATGTCGTGGCCGTGGGCCAGGCCATCGCCATTATCGACACGGGCGGCGATGCCAAAGGTACTGGCAGTGCACCGGCAAGTGCTGCTGCAAAAACTCATAAAACGGAAGCTGTCGTAGCTGCCACTGTAAGCGAAAGCACGGTGCAAGTGAGAAGTGAAGCCGCGTCTGCATCTGCTGAAGCAGTGCCCCGCACAGGCGATTCGGGGAGGTTCTACTCACCCCTTGTGCGCAACATAGCCAAAGAAGAAGGCATTGGAGTGCAAGAATTGGAAAAATTGGAAGGCAGCGGCAAGGATGGCCGCGTAACCAAAAAAGACATACTCGCATACCTGCCCCAGCGCGACAGCAATGGCAGCCATGAAAACGAGCCAGCAAAAGAAACACAGGTCGTTGCTCCAAAAATGGTGGCAAGCACCCCAGCCAAAAAAGCTCCAGTAACCCTGAACATTGGGCCCGATGATGAGATTGTGGAAATGGACCGCATGCGCCGCCTGATCTCCGATCATATGGTGTCTTCTAAGTTCACGTCGCCCCACGTGACGTCGTACGTAGAAGCCGACATGACACGCATTGTGGAATGGCGCAACAAGTGGAAGTCAAAATTTGAGCAGCGCGAAGGCGAGAAGCTCACCTTTACCCCTATTTTCATCGAAGCCATCGTAAAGGCCATCAAAGAAATGCCCAATGTGAATATCTCAACCGATGGCGAACGCATTGTAAAGCGAAAGCACATCAATATTGGTATGGCGGCGGCTTTGCCTTCCGGCAATTTGATAGTACCTGTAATCCATGACGCAGACCAACTCAACCTCCTCGGATTGACAAAACGCGTGAACGATTTGGCCAAACGCGCCAGAGAGAACAAGCTGAAACCAGAAGAAATTCAAGGTGGTACTTACACGATCACCAATGTGGGTACATTTGGAAATGTGATGGGTACGCCTATCATTAACCAACCCCAGGCAGCGATCATGGCCGTAGGTGCCATTCGCAAAAAGCCCGCTGTAATCGAAACTCCAGACGGTGACTTCATAGGAATCAGGCATTTAATGTTTTTGTCACACAGCTATGACCACCGCGTTATCGACGGTGCATTGGGTGGAACATTTGTTAGAAAAGTGGCTGACTTTCTTGAACAATTCGATGTGAATAGAGAAATATGACCTGCTAAATGTGCACATCCAAAGGCTTTATATTAGCTTTGGGACTTATTCCCTTAAAGGATGAATGGAATGCATATGAATTTTCGATGGCTTTGTACTGCCTTTCTATTGCTGGCAGCGGTAGCGGGTCAGAGTCAGGAAAGTAATTTTAATACACGTTTCGCCGAAGCATTAAAGCTTCAGGAAGAGAATGAACAGAACCAAGCGGCCCAGATATGGTTCTCCCTTGCAAGCACTCATTCTGACAACGGTAACGTGAATTACCGGGCGGGGCTTGCCCACCTTAACTCAGGCGGAAATAAAACAGCAGCACTCCCTTTTCTCAAAAGGGCCTTAGAGCTCGGCATCAGCAACAACTACGACCGCTTCAGCCCACAGGAGACCAAATCGCCGCTCGAAGTCCATTATTACATTGGCCGGGCATATCATCTGAACAACAAGTTTGACGAGGCCATTGAAAGCTACAAAACCTTTAAGCAAAAAGCCTCACCCAAGCACTTCTTACAAGCCAACTCTCAACTCGGTATCCAGCAGGCTGAAAATGCCAAATTACTGACAATAAAGCCAGTGGATTTTCAAATCACCAACCTGGGTGCTACCATAAACTCTGAGTTTCCTGATTTTAGTCCGGTTATTTCCGTTGACGAAAACGCTTTGTTTTTTACCTCTTCGAGAGTGCGGCCAGACAGCTCCAACCTTGGCGTCCGCGACAGGCTGACCGGAGAGTATTTCAACGATATTTACGTTTCTTACAAAGACCGACAAGGCGAATGGCAAACGCCTGAACTCCTCGAGATCAATGCCCCCGATCATACCGCGACTGTCAATGTGAGCGCTGATGGGCAGATGCTTTACATGTACCGTGATGACGACGGTATCGGAAATATTTATGAAAGCAAACTTGTGGGAGAAACCTGGTCGGAACCTGTGAAGATGGGCGGTGGAATCAACTCAAATCAGTGGGACACACATATTGCTGTGAGTGTTGACAAAGAAACAGCCTACTTCGTGAGCAACCGCTCAGGGGGTTTTGGTGGAAGAGACATATACAGGGTGCGAAAATTGCCCAACGGCGAATGGAGCGCTGCGCAAAACCTCGGTGAAAACATCAATACACGCTATGAGGAAGACGCCGTATTCATCTCAGCTGATGGACAAACCATGTATTTCAGCTCCGAAGGCCATTCCAGTATGGGGGGCTTTGACGTTTTCTACTCCGCTTACGACGTGGAAACAGATACCTGGGGAAAACCAGTGAATATAGGTTACCCCATCAATACCGCCGATGACGACGTTTTCTTTGTAACGAGCGCTGACGGCCGGCGTGCATACTATTCTTCCATCAAAGACGAAGGTTATGGTGAGAAAGATATTTACATGGTAAATCTGCCAAGCCCACGCGAGGTAAAGATGGCTGTGCTCATGGGCAAAATATTTACTGCCGATATGACGCCAATTCCTGATTTGCTCAACATCAATGTGACCAACACACGAACACAAAGAACCGATGTGTACACGCCGCGAAGCCGCGATGGAGGTTTTGTAGCGATTCTTCCACCGTGTGACAGTTATTTGGTTGAATATCTGAAAGACGGACTTGTATTGGCGACAGATACATTTAACATTGATTGCAACAACTCCTATCAGGAAATTAACAAAGAACTTATTCTCAATCCTCTGAGAATTGAGCAAGATGGCACAGCCACCGTGGTGCGCAGTGATGATGGTGAGCTGATTGTAAGCTCCACCACCGGTGACAATACTCCGGCCACCTTTAAGCGCTATTTTGGATACAATGAAAATGCGGTGGCACTTGAAGAAGATATCTTCACTAACTTCATGCGCCAGGTATCAAAGCGAATTGATAAAAATGGCAATGTAGATATTGAAATTGTTGGAAGTGCATCGAAAGTACCTACGCGCACCTATGGCAGCAATGAAAAACTGGCACAAATCAGGGCCAATAAAGCCAAAGAACGTATTTTGGCGAAAGCCAAATACCTGAACATGGATGAAGACAAGATCAACTTTAAGTCTATAGAACACGTGGTAAGCGGTCCCAATTACAAAGGCGATTACAAAGAAGGCGAAGAGAACTATAAGCAGTACCAATACATTGACATTAAGGCCAATTGATCTGTGGTTATGAAACGGCAACATTGTTGAACACTGAACACCATTACCTATGATGTACGAGCTCACTTGCAACCCATTAAAGTCGTTTTTTAGCATAAGCATTTTCACACTGTTTCTGACCTATTCGGCTGGAGCACAAGATCCGCGCTCAGCCCAGATCGCCTTCGAAGATGGAAATTACTTTAAAGCAATTGAACTTTATGAGCGCCTGCTCAACAAAGAACCGGATCACGCGGAATACAACTTAAACATTGGCATCAGCTATCTGCGCACCCACATTGATCAGCTTAAGGCCCTTGACTATCTGACCAAGGCCGAGAGCTCAGGTAAATTGCCCTCTGAAGGTTATCTTCACCTCGCAGAAGCGTACACGCATCACCACCGCTACGACGAAGCCCTTGACCTCCTCAATAAGTACGAAAAAGGTGGAAATGTTAACAAAAAGAACAGTGATGACTTCGCTCGGAGAAAAGCAAATTACATTGCTGCACAGGAGTTATTAAAGTATCCTGTGGATGTAACCTTCAAAAACCTGGAAGACAAATTAAACAGTCCTTATCCAGATTACCATCCGTTCATTAATAAGAATGAGGATCTCCTCATATTTACTTCGAGGCGCAAGGCAAAGCCAGGTGCTCAGCCTGAATTTGATGGGTACTATCCATCAAATATATATATGTCATCGAAAGAAAAAGGCGAGTGGACAGAAGCGGTTAAGTTGAGTGACCGCATCAATACCAATTATGATGAACAAGCTGTGGGGCTCACTGACTCAGGTGACTCGCTGTTTTTTTACGTTGACCACATCAACTCGTATGGAGATATCTATCTGAGCGTAAATGAGAAAACGGTATTTGGCAATCCGCTTCCCTTGACGGAAACTGTAAACACGCAGTACGTGGAAAGCGCATGCTCTATCTCGCGCGACGGCAACGTATTGATATTTTCAAGCGACCGACCGGGTGGTTTGGGTGGGCTTGACATTTGGATGCGAAGAAAGCTTCCTACCGGAGCCTGGGCCGAGCCTATGAATTTGGGGCCTGAAGTCAACACCAAATTTGACGAAGACTTCCCTACCCTATCCGGTGATGGCCGCACCTTGTATTTCTGCTCCAACGGACATCCCGGTCTCGGCAATTTTGACTTGTTCTTCTCCTCATGGGATACCAAAGAAAACACCTGGAGCAAACCACAGAATCTCGGATATCCCATCAATACCTCGGGCAATGAAAAAAGCATTTCATTCAATGCCTATGGCGACCGTGCTTATCTTACCGCCTTGCGCCCTGAAGGAAAAGGCGACCTTGATATATATGAAATAAGCTATCAAAACACCCGTGAATCATTGCCTGCGGTGTTTTTAGTGAATTTACCTAATGTTGACTTTCCCGACCTTGAAGCCAAGCCAAGGATCAAAATAAAAAATGAATTTGACGAGGCCATTGGCGAATATGCGGCCAATAGCATCACGGGTAATTATGTGCTTGCACTGTATCCCGGAAAATATTTCATGTACCTTGACCTGCCAGGCTATAAGCCTTACAACGAAATGCTCGTGGTAAACAGTGCGCATGTGCGCCAGGATAACAACTTAAAGACGATAAATCTCGAGAAATAATTATGAAACTTAACCTCGAGAGACCTCTCGCATTTTTTGATTTGGAAACCACAGGAGTCAATGTGGCTTCTGACAGGATTGTGGAAATCGCGATCCTCAAAGTATATCCCGATGGCCGCATTGAAAAGAGACCAGATCCGAGTACCGGTCCGGAACGCTTTTTAATCAATCCTGAAATGCCCATTCCAGCTGAAACCAGTGCAATTCACGGTATTTTTGACGAAGATGTGGCCGATGCGCCCACCTTTTGCGAAGTGGCACCCAAACTGTTCAAGTTTTTGTACGACGCCGACCTGGCCGGTTACAATTCCAATAAATTTGACGTGCCTATACTCGCTGAGGAATTCTTGCGCTGTGGCATTGAATTCAGTATAGAAAACAGAAATCTGGTAGATGTTCAGAATATATTTCACTTGATGGAGCAGCGCACCCTCAAGGCAGGTTACAAGTTTTACTGCGGCAAGGACCTCGAAAATGCACACGAAGCCATGGCCGATGTGGAAGCCACCTACGAGATATTGCTCGCACAACTCGACCGTTATAGCGGCGCAGAAATTGAAGACAAAGACGGTAAGCGCTATCAACCTGTAGTGAACGACATGACACACCTGCATGAAGTGTCGCAAAGGCACCGAAATGTTGACTTTATGGGGCGGTTCGTTTACAACGAGAAGGGTGAAGAGATATTCAACTTTGGCAAGCACAAAGGGCGCACTGTTGAGGACGTATTGCGCGTAGAGCCTGGATATTATGGCTGGATGCTCAATGGTGATTTCCCACTTTACACCAAAAAAGTGCTCCGTGACATTAAAGAAAGACTGAGCCACGCACAATGAAAATCATATGTATAGGGCGCAACTATGCAGAGCATGCCAAAGAACTGAATAACGAAGTTCCATCGGAGCCTGTCATTTTCATGAAACCAGAAACGGCGCTCATACCCAAAGGGCATCCGTTCTTTTATCCTGAACACACCCAAGACCTGCACTATGAAGTTGAACTCGTATTAAGGGTGAGCCGACTGGGCAAGCACATTGACCCTAAGTTTGCCCACAAATACTACAACGAAGTGGGTATTGGCATAGACTTCACTGCACGTGACCTGCAGCAGCAGTGCAAGGAAAAAGGACTTCCTTGGGAAAAAGCCAAGGCATTTGACCATTCAGCCCCGCTTTCGCAAAAATTTATACCGCTTGCCAACCTGCCTGACCATAAGCGCATCAATTTCACCTTACACAAGAATGGTATATTGGTTCAATCAGGCAATTCAAGCGACATGCTTTTCGACTTTGATGATCTTATTGTGCAGGTATCGAAGTACTTCACCTTGAAAATGGGAGATCTCATTTACACGGGTACACCCAGCGGAGTGGGCCCCGTACAAAAAGGCGACGTACTCGAAGCGGCCATTGAAGGAGAAAAATTATTGAAACTGCGCATTAAATAGCGCTACTTGTTTGCAATTCAGCAGAAAATTTTGAACTTCACCTTTATTGGGTTTTGCTTGACCTTAAACTTTTACCTTAACCAATTAATTACGCTAATTTTTTTTGAATGGGAGCCATGGACGTGTTCGTCGTAGAGACGAAAGAACAACGCAAGCAGTTTGTAAGTGCCATCTTGAGAGATATGAAGGCCCTCGAGTATATGCTCGACAAAGGCATGTTTGAAAAAGGAGTAGCCCGAATAGGCGCCGAGCAGGAGCTTTGTTTTGTTGACCGCTTCTACCGCCCGGCAATGGTAGGTATTGATGTGCTGGGCAAGCTCAATGACGAGCATTATACCACGGAGCTTGCCAAGTTCAACATCGAGTGCAACCTTGATCCCCTGATCTTTTCAGGTGATGCCCTGCGCACCATGGAGCAGCACCTCACTGAGCTGCTCAACCGGGCTGAGCTCGCCGCCAAAGAATTTGATGCTCAAATGGTACTTACGGGTATCCTGCCCACCATTAGAAAGTCCGATCTTGAATTTATCAATATCACCCCCTATGACCGCTACCGCGCCCTGAACGATGCCATGGTCAAAATGCGTGGAGGAGATTTCGAGTTCAATATCAAAGGCACCGACGAGCTCATTACCAAGCACAACACCATGCTTTTTGAAGCGTGTAACACAAGCTTTCAAATTCATCTTCAGGTGGATGCTGACGACTTTGTCGACAAATATAATTGGGCGCAAGCCATTGCGGGACCCGTTTTGGCGGCAGCCTCTAACTCGCCTCTGCTCTTTGGGCGCAGGCTTTGGGAAGAATCGCGTATTGCCGTATTTGAGCAAACAGTAGACCTCAAGAACCTCAACAATCCTGAGCGGGAAATCAAGAGCCGTGTAGATTTTGGAACAGACTGGCTGCGCGAGAGCGTGACAGAAATCTTCAAATATGACATTGCGTATTACAAATTACTACTCGCCGGCCACATCGACGAGGATGCGCTCGACCAGCTGCGCGACGGTAAAATACCCAAGTTGCGCGCGCTCAACCTGCACAACGGCACCATCTACAAATGGAACCGTCCCTGCTATGGTATCACCAATGGCAAGCCGCACCTGCGCATCGAAAACCGATACATCCCTTCAGGCCCTACCGTGGTGGATGAAATTTCGAATGCCGCATTCTGGCTTGGCCTGATGGCCGGCATGCCCGACTACGTGAAAGACATTGAAAACCATCTGGACTTTGACCATGCCAAGCACAACTTCCTGAAGGCCGCCCAAGTAGGCCTCGGGGCACAGTTCAGGTGGGTGAATGGCAAAGTGCGCACTGCTGAGGAATTGATCGTGACAGAACTGCTGCCAATTGCGCGCGAAGGTCTGGCAAAAATGAATATCAATCCTGAGGATATCGATTGCTACCTCAACATCATTGAAGCGCGGGTTAAGGGCCACCAAACTGGCAGCATTTGGCTCAACTCGGCATTCACCAAGCTAATCAAAAAATCATCGCGTGAGGAAGCTGTGGTTGCCGTAACCGCCGGCATGCTGCGCCGTCAGCAAACTGGAGCACCTGTACACACCTGGGATATGCCCAACATTCGCGAGAGCGGATCCTGGGCCAACAAGTTCAAATATGTGCGCCAGATTATGTCGCAAGAGCTCTACACCGTTCAGGAAGAAGACCTGGTGGAACTCGCTGCAAGCGTAATGGACTGGCGCAAAATACACCACGTTCCCGTTGAAAACGAAGACGGCGAAGTGGTGGGAATCATGACCTCGGCTGATATTTTAAAATATTTCAGCCGAAAAGTGGACCATGAGCTCAGCCAACCCACTGTAAATGACATCATGACCAGGCACCCCGTGACCGTAACGGGCGACACCCTCACTGTAGAAGCCCTGCGCCTTATGAGAAAGTACAATTTAGGTTGCCTGCCCGTGGTGAAAGGACTGAAGCTCATCGGAATTGTTACTGAGTATGACTTCATCTGCATTGCAGAGCAACTTTTTGAAGAACTCGAAAACCTTGAAGCCAAAAACAATAACCCTGTTTGACTTCGTTGAAGGCCAGGCAGTACAAGTATCGCGTGTAATTGCACAGATCAAGGGTAAGGCCCATGGTCCAAACATTGTCTTCATCGGCGGTATGCATGGCAATGAGCCTACGGGCGTGCTAGCGCTAAAGCATGCAATGCGGGAGCTGGAGCGCTTGCAGCCATTGCTGCTTGGCAATGTTTACGCTTTGGCTGGCAACCTCACTGCCCTTGAGCGCGGAGAGCGCTACATCCAGGACGACCTGAACCGCATATGGCAGGCCGATAAAGTTGAACGCGCAAGAAGGCGTGATTACCACCCTACTGAAATTATCAATGAGGTTGAAGAACAAATTGAACTCTGGGGATTCATTGATGAAATCATGCACAAGGAAAAAGGCCCATTTGTTTTTGTAGACCTGCATACCACTTCTGTAAAAAGTATCCCCTTCCTTACAATGAGTGATACCATCATGAACAGGAAGTTTGCAAAGCATATTCCTGTGCCCTCAGTAATTGGAATTGAAGAGCACCTTACAGAACCCTTACTAAGTTATGTCAATGAATTGGGCTGTGTATCTATTGCCTTTGAAGGCGGACAGCACAGCGCTGCCGACAGTGTACACAACCACGAATCGCTTATTTGGCTGAGCCTTGCCTGTGCCGGGCTTATGAAGAGTATTGAAATACCGAAGTATAAGCAGCACATAGCCCACCTCTTTAAAGCTTGTGATGGCAACAACAGCATATACGAAGTGCGGGAGCGCCAAGCCATCGAGCCAGGGGAAATATTTCAAATGCTGCCTGGGTTTGTCAACTTTCAGCCCATAGCCCGTGACCAACCCCTCGCCAAACTGAATGGCAAAATGCTTCATGCCAAAGAAAATGGACTTATCTTCATGCCTTTGTACCAGGCACAGGGCAGCGATGCCTACTTTACCATCAAGCGCATTAAAAAGTTCTGGCTTACGGTATCATACGTATTCCGGAGGCTGAGCTTGTACAGGATGCTAAGATTCCTGCCTGGGGTGCGCCCTTTCATGAAAAGCGACCAAACCATGGTGGTAAACAGCACCATAGCCCGCTGGTACAGCACTGAGATACTTCACCTGATGGGCTACCGCCGAAAGAAGAAGCAAGGTGACCTCACCTTGTTCATCCGCAGGAAATACGATTTCAAAGGGCCAAAGCAGCGGTCATGAATTCAGTGACCTTCACCTCCATGCCAATCCATGTTTATGGAACTAACTGATCCGGCAACACTGAGGCAAAAAGCCTCTGGCAAGCGCAAGGAAAACAAGCGCTTTATGCGCACACTTGCCTCAGAAAAACCTGGAGATATTGATGCAATGTTTCATCAGGCCCATGAGGAGGTATTCGCATGCACCGATTGCTTAAAATGTGCCAATTGCTGTAAAACCACAGGACCCCTATTTACCGAAAAGGACATCACGAGAATAGCCCGACACCTCTCGATGCGCCCGGCCAAATTCACCACGCAATACCTCCGCATCGATGAGGATGGCGACTATGTGCTCAGGCAAGTGCCCTGCCCATTTCTGGCGCCTGACAACTACTGCGGCATATACGAAGTGAGGCCCAAGGCATGCCGCGAGTACCCACACACCGATAGGCGCAATATGAAGGAGATTCTCGACCTCACAGTGAGAAACATACCGATATGCCCGGCAGTGTTTGAGATTGTAGAGCAGGTGAAGCGCAAATACACAGCAGCAAAAAACAATTAGTTTTTTAAGGACTTCCTGGCTTTCACTTTATCTATGGTAAAATGTTATGCTCCTGCCACCGTGTCGGTGGCTCATCGTCACATCTGTATTATCCAGTATCAAACTGGAAGCCGTCGCCAAAATGAAGGGATCTATAGCGTGTTCAACTGCCTAATGCCCACGGTTGCGCCGTCGTATAGGCTTTCGTTGAAAAAGAGTTTTCCGAAGCTTTTTCGGAGATTGGATTGCTTAGGTATATTCAACACGGGCTATTGGCCATTCATCTTCCTGCTCAGTCAGAAGATCTAGACATTCGAGCTCGTCGCTGCTGCAGAGACACGCGTTAAGTTGCCCCCTTATGGCCGCTTCGTCCATATCTTGTCCGATAAAGACCAATTCATTTTTGCGGTCACCGAATATGGGGTGCCAATGGGCTTCAATGGTATTCCGGTGTTCGATGAATGATGCGTATCGTATTCTTTCGCCGAAAGGCATACTGGCCCACCATACACCGGCACTGTCGCCGCGCAATGACCCTCCCGCCTGCCCCCATGACAAGGCTTGCGCAGGCCTTGAAGCTGTCCAAAACAAGCCTTTGCTGCGAATAATGGTGGTGGGAAATTTTTCATTTACCCAATGCCAAAAACGCTGCGGATGAAACGGCAACTGGGAACGATACACAAAACTGCCGATGCCGTATTCCTCTGTTTCCGGAGTGTGCTCGGACTTGTGGAGTTCTTCAATCCATCCCGCGGCCTGTTCTGCTTCCTCGAGATCGAACAGACCTGTGTGCAATATCATTTCCGGTGGTACCTGTCCATGGCTCACCTCAACAATGCGTGCACCGGGATTGAGCTTATGCAAGGCTGCGCGCAATACGCGTTTGGGTTCCTCACCTGCCAAATCAATCTTATTGATCACGATCACATTGGCAAATTCTACCTGATCGGTAAGCAAGTCCACTATGGTGCGGTGGTCTCCTTCCATATCACTCAGAGCGCTGGATTGCAGCGTTTCAGGGCTGCCAAAATCCTTGAAAAAATTGAAGGCATCAACCACTGTCACCATCGTATCGATATAGCTGAATCGGCTTAGATCAATGCTGCTGTCTTCATTTTGAAAGCTGAAAGTTTGCGCCACTGGAACAGGTTCTGAAATGCCTGTGCTCTCAATGAGCAGGTAATCGAACCTGCCTTCTTTGGCCAGCCGCTCTACCTCAAGCATAAGGTCTTCGCGCAAAGTACAGCAAATGCATCCATTGCTCATTTCAACGAGCTTCTCCTCCGTGCGCGAGAGTTGCCCATCGCGGGCCACCGTGTTGGCATCGACGTTTACTTCACTCATGTCATTGACGATCACTGCAACCTTGAGGCCGTCTCTATTGTGCAATATGTGGTTGAGAACCGTCGTTTTTCCCGCACCCAGGAATCCGCTCAATACAGTTACCGGCAATTTTTTCCTTGTCATCCTTCTTTATAGATTTGTGGGCTTTCGCATAATTTCATTTGGCAGGCGTTTTAATACTACAGCTTTAATCAGCTTGTTTAGCTGACAAATTTAATGCAATTTTGTTGCAATAGTGATTTAGGATTAAGGAATTTCTTTTACAATGGAAAAACGCAATACAAAACAGAAGCAAGGAGTCATTGATGTGCTCAAAGGCAATACCATAGCCATGTCGGCTGATGAGGTGCTTGAGAAGCTCGATACCAAGGCAAACCGCGTAACTGTGTACCGCATTCTTGAGCGATTCATGCAGGAAGGCTTGGCACACCGTGTTGTAGGCCTTGACGGCAAAAGTTATTACGCCATTTGTGCCGACACTTGCGACGAAAAGCACCACCACGATTACCACGCCCACTTTCAGTGCAGGCAGTGCAAGACCCTCACTTGTGTAGATGTTCAAATAGTAAGGCCAAAGCTTAACAATGTAAAGATTGAAGATTGCCAGGTATTGCTCACCGGGCTTTGTGAATCTTGTGCGGACTGAACCTGCTCCAGCCGGCAGCTGCCCACTCATCACACAGCGCTGAAACATTGTGCGCCAAAACGTTTTATCTTTGGCCGAAAACCGCAGAAGTTTCATGCTCTTTCCCAACCAAAATGTACCCCGTTGGATCATTTTTCTGATCGACATTGCGCTGGTTTGGTTTGCCTTCTTCGCGGCTTACATGTTGCGGTTTGAGTTCAGCCTTCCACCGCAGGAGGTGGGTCCAATGCTGTTTGCATTTCCCATCTTTATGGTCATTCGCATCTGTTCATTTTTGATTGGCCGCACCTATGCCGGCATTATCCGCTATTCGGGCACTGAAGATTCCATACGCATCATTAAGGTCATCGTTGGTGGAAGCCTGCTTATGGCTGCCTTCAACCCCATCAAGTACTTCCTCTGGGATGGCTGGTACTTCCTGCCCTTCAGCATCATTATTCTTGAAGCTTTGCTCAGCATAATGCTACTCATAGCCTTCAGGCTGGGGGTGAAAATGCTCTATATCGAATTACGAAACCCGAGCAGCGAGCGCGAATGGGTGATCATTTACGGAGCAGGTGAGGCAGGGGTGATTGCCAAGCGCACCATAGACCGCGATGCCGGAAGCAATTACCGTGTGCTTGCTTTTATTGACGATGACAAAGGCAAACGCGGCAAGCGCATGGAAGGCGCGCAGATATACCATACCGATGAATTGCCGCACTTGCTCCAGAAGCAAAAGACCGCGCATATCATTATTTCCATTCAAAACCCCAGGCCCGGTAACCGACGCCGGGTGATTGAAATGGGGCTTGCGCAAAATGTGGATGTGCTCAATGTACCGCCAGTCAACAGCTGGATCAATGGTGAGCTAAGCTTCAAGCAAATACGGTCGGTGAAAATTGAGGACCTGCTGGGCCGTGAAGTAATTCAGCTTGACGATGGCAATGTGGAAAATCAACTCAAAGGCCGCACGGTACTTGTAACAGGTGCTGCTGGATCCATAGGCAGCGGACTTGTGCGACAAATTGCGCAATACCAACCCGGCTTGCTTGTAGCCCTCGACCAGGCCGAGTCGCCCATATACGACCTGGAGAATGAAATCCGTAGCAGCTTCCCCGGCCTTCACTTTGAAGCGGTAATAGGCGATATAAGGCAGGCCAACAGGCTTGGCAACGTGTTCGAAACCTTCAAACCCGAAGTGGTATACCACGCCGCAGCTTACAAGCACGTGCCACTCATGGAGCTCAATCCGAGCGAGGCCGTTTTTACCAATGTACTGGGCACCAAAAACTGTGTGGATCTGGCTGTAGCCCATCAGGTGGATACCTTCGTGTTGATCTCGACCGATAAGGCGGTGAATCCCACCAGCGTAATGGGCAGCAGCAAGCGCGTAGCAGAAATATATGCCCAGGCGAGCAACGAGCGCGGAAGCACCAAATTTATCACCACGCGATTTGGCAATGTACTGGGCAGTAATGGCTCGGTAATTCCCTTGTTCAAGAAGCAAATAGAAGCTGGAGGGCCTATCACTGTGACCGACCCTGAAGTGACGCGCTACTTTATGACCATACCTGAGGCCTGCCAGCTCGTGCTCGAAGCAGGTGCCATGGGCGAAGGAAGCGAGATATTCGTATTCGACATGGGCGAGTCGGTCAAGATCATTGACCTCGCCAGGCAAATGATCCACCTGAGTGGACTGGAAGTGGACAAAGACATCGAAATCGTGATTACGGGCTTGCGGCCTGGCGAAAAGCTATACGAAGAATTGCTCAACGATGCCGAGAATACACTGCCCACCCATCACCCGCAGATCAAACGTGCACAGGTAAGGGCCAATGACTTTGGCAAAGTATCAGCGCAAATTGATACACTCGTGAAACTGTTTTTCGCCCAAAACAACGACATGCTGGTAAAACAAATCAAGCACATCGTGCCCGAATTTAGGAGCATGAACAGCGAATTCAGTAAATTTGACGCCTAAAGCATTTCAGGAATGACCGATAAGAACATAGAGATTGCAAAACTGCAAAGGGAGATAGAACAATACATCGGCCTTGGGCCCAACAGTATCATTTACAACTTTGAAGATACTGATGGCAAGACCCTCCTTCATGTGGTGACCGTGAATCCGCGTCACAACCAATCTTTCCTGTTTCACAGCGAGGAGGGCTACGACAAGCTCGACGCGATGAAGAAGATGCTGAAGTACGTCAAAATCCACAAAGACAAAGAAAGCAGCTGGACCATTCAATGGAAAATGACAGGATACAACACCTTGCAAACTTCCTACTTTAGTGCGAAGAATGTGCAATCGGCGCTGGACAAACTTTTCTACGAGCGCGACCCCAACAGCATCACGGTATTTAGCGTTATTATGAATCCGATCACCTAAGCCCAATCACTTGAAAAACGACCGCTACCCTATTCACATCCGATTCAATGACCTTGACTCATACGGCATTGTAAACAATGCGGTGTACATCACCTATTTTGAAGAGGGCCGCAAGTTATGGTTTCAGGAACATGTGGGTACAAAATGGGATTGGGAGCGCCACGGCATCCTGCTGGCACGCCATGAGGTTGATTATTTGTTGCCCCTTACGCTGGTCGATGAAGCTGAAATTCAACTTGGAATTGGCAACATTGGAAATAAAAGCTTTGAAGTAAGTTACGTGATATTCAAGCGCAGCGGCAGCAATTGGGTGGAATGTACCCGCGGCAAGTCAGTGGTGGTGTGCTATGATTACGAGAATCGTAAAACCATGGCAGTACCTGAAGGTTGGAGGGCAGTGTTTGAGGCGCAAGCAGGGCAATAATTGGGGCGTCTTTGAGCGGAGCAGAAATGCAATCTGACGGAATGCGAAATAACCTTCATATTTGGAATGATTTGTAATGCTAAAAACCATTCCAGATATATTTGGATTTTGATTTGATTTGCTACCTTGCCGCCCATGTCAGAAGGTCTTATCAGCCAGCATTGTATCAGGTGCAAGCACTTACAGGGCGCGCATTTCTGTCCCAATTGCGGGCAGCCCGCTCAGGTGCCAAGGCTCCGTTTGCGTAACATCCTGCTTGAATTTTTCGACAGACTCTTTGGCGTCAATGGCATGTTTGTGCGGACCATGGTGCACCTTTTTACCAAACCAGGCCTTGTGGCTGCAACCTATATCAAAGGTGATCGACGCAGCTACCTCGGCCCAGTGGCATATTTCCTGATCATCACTACGGTATATTTACTTTACATTCAGCTTGTTGAATTTGATTTTCAAGGCTTTTTTGACCAGGCCATTGACGATTATATCGGTGAAGTGGACGAGCAAACCCTGCGCACCATGGAGATGAGTGCGCAAGTAAGCATGAAGTTTATGCGAATTGTCAACTTTGCAAATGCCTTTTTTCTCGCCATTGCGCTTTGGCTGGTTTACAGGAAGAGCAAGGGTTTAAACTATATTGAGCAATTGGCTGCAAGTTTGTATGTTACCGCCCAAACGGTGCTGTTTACGCTGTTCACAATGGTAATTTACACCTTGTTTGGCTACAGCAGCACCTGGAGCCCATTAATTTTTAATGCCCTCCTCGTGGGATGGCTCACTGCTACACAATACACGTCAAAGCCTTCCCTGCACGAATTCATTAAAGGCTTTACTGCACTAATTATAAGTTATGCAATACTATTGGTGGCGAGCCTGTTTGTTGGTTTGATCATCGGCTTGCTGGCCGCAGCCGGCTGGATTGAGTTGCCTGGAGTTTTTTCTGGAACGGTGGCAAAGCCGTAAGTTGAAAACATCCAAAATTGGGCTAAAGCTTTGATTTGTCTTAACCGTGCACGCTAACTTCCCTCCCGTACTTCTCCATCAGCTGTCCTTCGTATTCCAGAAACTCATTCCAGCGCGTGTCTACATCGACGCCATGGCCGTATTTGCGCGCAAAGCGCAGGAATACCATGTAGTGACGCGCCTCACTCGCCATGAGTCTGCGGTAAAATTTGCGCAGGTCTTCATCGGCGATTTCCTCGCTCAGCACGCGAAAGCGCTCGCAGCTCCGGGCTTCGATCATGGCGCTCATCAGTAAGGCTTCCACGAGCTGGATGATGCGATTGCCACCTGTGCGTATAAAGCTGCGCAGGTCTTTCACATAGGGATCTTTGCGCTCAAATCCAAGGGTGTAGCCGCGCTCTTTGATCTTCTCGTGCACCAATGCAAAGTGATCCATTTCTTCGCGGGCCAGGGCCGTCATCTCGTCTACAAGGTCGGGATACTCAGGAAAGCGCACCATGATGCTGATGGCCGAAGAGGCCGCTTTTTGTTCACACCAGGCATGGTCGGTGAGGATTTCGCCAATGTTCTTTTCAACGATGTTGACCCAACGCGGGTCGGTCTGCATTTTCAAACCGAGCATATGTTTAGCATTTTCTGCAAATATAGGCCTTCCAAACTGGAGCAAAGAACCCTGATATTCCATCACATCAAGTGGCGGGGTGCTTATAGTTTAACTACATTCGCAATGTGAATTTCAAATCCTCACCTCAATGGTAAAAGCACTCGGCGGCGTATTTCTCTATTCAGAAAATCCTAAACTACTGGCCGATTGGTATGCTGAACATCTTGGAATAGATTACGAATACACAGAAAATTACCAGGCATATTATGCCACCTTTCCCTACACTGAAGCTGAGGGTCGAACCAAACGCTACACCATTTTCTCCATCCTGTACAATCGACACCGGCCTTTTGTTGATGGCAAGCTGTTTACGGTCAACTTGCGGGTTGAGAATATCCAGGAAATCCTTGACCGGCTTGAAGAAAAGAAGATCGAAGTGCGCGGCCCGGAATTTCATGAAGAAGGCACCTTTGCATGGCTCAATGACCTGGAAGGCAATTACATCGAGCTCTGGGAAGACAAGCCCTAAACGAACTCTCGGCAACAATCCCTCAGCTCGCTTTTCAATTTAGGCCCGATCATTGATTGGCCTTCGGAAACGTGTCACGGTGTCGAGGTTTTCTATTTTAAGTTTTTTGGTCTTGTTTTTATGCTCTGTTCCTTTTGCTTCCGCAAAACCCGGAGCTGGGGAACCGACGGATACGACATACCATTATTACATCAACAATAAGGTCTCTGTCAAAATATACCCATGGAGCGACGGCCGCAGAAACATTGAGCTTTACAATCTGTACGGCGCACTTACCTATACACATGAAGATCAGCATACAGCCTACAGAGATTCCTGCCAGTTGCAATTTTACAGCAATGGCGCAGTAGAGCGGATTGCCTACCGGGAACACAGCGCAGAGGGGCTACTAAATGTCGAAATCCATTTTGGCTCGACCAATGAACCTGAGCGGCTCAGGCACCACATGCAGCCATGGACGAAGTACGCCCCTCCCATCGTAACGCACTATTACTGGCACCGCAAAGATGGCAGGTGGCAGCTGCCCGAAGTGATCAGGTGCCAAGCTGTACCCGAAGGATTTCGCAGGGAGACCACCAAGTAGCAGTGAAGCCAAATCTCAGCCGGGTTTTGGGAATTCTGGTCGATTGCATACTTTCATTGCCATGAAAAGCCTCTACATCCACCGCCACGCAAAGTCGAGCTGGAACCACTCCGGCCTGAGCGACTTTGAGCGCCCGCTCAACGAGCGCGGCTTTCACGATGCGCCCATGATGGGCAAGCGATTGCTGGAACGCAACGAGCCCTTTGAGCTCATTGTGAGCAGTCCGGCGATGCGCGCGCTCAGCACGGCCAAGCTCGTGGCGAAAGAAATCGGCTACGAGAGCAGCCGCATTGTGGAGCAGCACATCTTGTACCTCCCTTCCATTTCCGATATTCTGCAAGTGATCAATTCGCTCGACGACAGCATCAAAAGTGCAATGCTTTTCGGGCACAATCCAGGCTTCACGCAAATTATCAACTACCTTGCTGGTGACCAGCTCGACAACCTGCCCACAGCTGGCTGCGCACGCATAGATTTCGGGTTTGACACGTGGCAGCTGGTGTCGGGGAATACAGGGAAGCTTGTGTGGCTTGACTATCCTAAAAACCAGTAGTCTGATCTGCGTTGATCAGTTCGATCCGCGTTGTCTGCGTTC
>DAIRDH010000023.1:0-25882 GCA_036796255.1 Cryomorphaceae bacterium | reverse complement strand
TAAAAACCAGTAGTCTGATCTGCGTTGATCAGTTCGATCCGCGTTGTCTGCGTTCTATGACTTTGTAATTGGGAACGCTACAGACGCCGATTTGGCTCAGTAGGCTCAAACATTCTCAATACTCACATCCACCGCCTCATTCTCCCCTATCTTGGGTACGAGCACATGGTAGGTTACGATGGGCGACACCACCTCAGCGTTGAGGTCAAAGAGCACGCGTAATTCATAGCGCCGGCCCGGGCAGGCCCTGTTGTAGAAATATGAAATCCCATTCAGGCCACGGTTGAGTTGCCTGCTGCCAATGATGAGGTCGTATTTTTCAAAATCCACCTCAGGCTGGCAAAACCCGGTAACCAGACTGTCAAACCAAAACTGCTCACTGATGATGATGAAATCATTCTCAATGGGCAACTGAATGGTATTGGGCGTATCGCTGCAGGCATAGGCCTCTTCCAGACTCACAGTCTCAATCAGGCCCTGATCGCAGGGCTCATCATCAGGATTGCAAGCGGTGAAAGTAATGACAAATAACAAAAGAAGACTGGAATACCGGAGGGCCTGCGCCATGTGTTGAGATTAGATTTTTACGTTTGCACAAAGTTAGAAATTACCTGCACCTGTTGCTGGAGGCCTTCTGCACCTGCCCAAGTATCGAATTACATTAAGTGAAGGCTTCTGTCCGTAGAGGGAACACCGGTGTTACATATTTCGGGAAATGACCAAAGTCCATTTGCGCTGGCATCGTTCACTTTACTAACTTCGGCACTCCTTGGGATACCCCTTGAAGCGAATTCTTTTAAAAGTTCATTTTAAGATAATTATAAAATTATAACATCCATATTTATCCAAAGATGATTTCTACTTTTCTTAGGCCAGGGCCCCTCGCCACGGTCAATCTGAATGACGTAAATACAGACCTGCTCCTGGTATTGGCCCTGCTCATTGCAGCCATTGTCATGTTCATGCGCAACCGGCCGCGCATGGATGCGGTGGCCCTAATTATGATTGCTGCCCTGCCGTTTACAGGTGTGGTAAGCGTGAGTGAAACGCTCATGGGGTTCAGCGATCCCAATATTGTGCTCATCGCAGTGCTCTTTGTGCTGGGTGAAGGAATAGCGCGCACGGGCATCGCGCGCAGACTTGGCGATACCATCAACAAACGCGCTGGCAACAACGAGACCCGCCTTCTTGTCATGGTGATGATGTCGGTAGGATTGCTCGGTGCATTTATGAGCTCCACCGCCGTGGTGGCCATCTTTATACCTGTAGTGCTGCGCATCTGTACCAATTCCGGTATGGCCCCAAGTAAATTGATGATGCCACTCAGTATCGCAGCCCTCATCAGTGGAATGATGACCCTGGTAGCGACGGCGCCCAACTTGATTGTGGATGCTGAATTGCAAAGACAAGGATTTGATGGCCTTGGCTTTTTTCAAATTTCACCTTTTGGACTGGTGATTCTGGTTTTGGCGACCTTGTACATGCTCATGGCGCGAAAATGGCTACCCGATCAGGAGCCCTCCAAAGCAGGTCAGACAAAACAAGCAACCTTCAGCGATTGGATTAAAATTTACCACCTCCATAAAAGAGAGTTGAGAATCAGGGTCAATGAAAATTCAACACTCGTTGGGAGCAGCCTTGAAGAACTTGACCTGCGCAATGAGGGCATTAACCTACTCGCCATTGAGCGGCAACAGGCTTCATCGCGATTGAGCTTGCGCAAATCACAAAAAATAAGCCTCATGAAGCCCTTGCCCAAAACGGTAATTGATGCTGGCGATGTACTGATTCTGGACATGCACACTGGCACAGAAAGGCAGGAGGAGTTAATCAGGCAGTATGATGTCAGCGTCTTACCCCTGAATGAGGGCAATCTGTACCTTCAGGACCAGTCGCAAAACCTCGGTATGGTAGAGGCCATTGTGACTGCCGAATCAAAGCTTATAGGCAGCACCATCCTTGAGGCGCGCATGCGCTCTGATGATGGAATTACGGTTATTGGCATTCGCCGTGGTGCTGAGGCAATAGCTGACAATATGCTCAATGAAGTGCTCATTGTGGGCGATGTACTTCTTATTACAGGTTTTTGGGATGATATTCGCCGGTCTAAACAGAACCGCCTGGGATTAATTCCCATAAACTTACCCAAGGAAATGGAGGAGGTATTGCCCGCAGCCGATAAGGCACCTATCGCACTTGCCATTCTGCTGCTCGTGGTGGTAATGATGGTGATGGGCGTATTGCCCAATGTACAGGTGGTGCTCATGGGTGTGCTGCTTATGGGCATGTTTGGAATCATTGATATGCCCTCATCTTACAATTCTATTAGCTGGAAGAGCCTTGTGCTTATCGTGGGGATGATGCCTTTCTCCATGGCTCTCCAGCGCACAGGTGGCGTAGATCTCGCTGCCGATGCTATGCTGGCCATCGTAGGCCTTGACGCACCCTATTTCGCACTCACCTTGCTGTTTGTTGTGGCAGCTTTGCTCGGTATGTTTATTTCCAATACGGCCACGGCCATACTCATGGCGCCCGTAGCCATTAAAATTGCCGGTGATATTGGGGCATCTCCATATCCCTTTATCATGACGCTGGCACTCGCTGCTTCCGCTTCATTTATGACGCCGGTATCCTCACCAGTCAATACGCTCGTGGTGGTACCGGGCAATTACAGTTTTGGAGACTTTATGAAAGTGGGTATACCCCTCACCATCATCGTACTGATCGTAGCGGTGATTATGGTGCCTCTCTTGATGCCCTTCTATTGAAGCAACGTTAGGATTATAAGGAGGTATTGAATGCCTGGCCTTGATTCAACAATCAATTCACAATGTGGTAGGTGAGACCCACTCCAAAGCGCCACCAACGGTAATTAAAGTCTACATTGAAATCTGTGGCCAGCTCACCGTCTTCGGCTACGCTGTAATCCCATGAAACTCCTTTTACCGTGCCCAGGGAAGCCGCTCCGAAAAATAAAAACCGCAGACGGGTTCCGATGTCATAGTCCAATCCAAAGCTAAGCTCCGGTACGAATTGCCAATTCGGTACTTCATCACGTTGCTGATAGCTTGCGGAAAAGCCGGGAGGAATAGCATCATTAGGGAAATCATGCTGTGTATTCAGCATGTTCATAAAGTTCATATTGAAAGCGGTTTGCACCGTAAATGAACGGCCAAGCTTATAGGCTATTCCCAATGGAATTTGAATACTGCCATATGAAGCTGAGGAGGTAATGCGCTCGGTGGGGATGACGCCCAGCGGTCGGGATTGCTTTTGCCGAAAAGGCATATAGCTAAAACCAAGGCCTGAAAACACTCCAAAATTTTCGAAGTAGTGACCTGCCTCCACGTGAAAACCAAAAAAAGTGGGACGCAAGAGGGCAAAGCGATCGCTGTCAGGATTTGTCGCGTTCATAATACCCACCTCGGCCCGGAAGTCTACATAGAGCAGGGGCTCTGGCTCGTCAAAGCCCCACTGGGCCTGGGTGGCTATAGGCGTAAATGATGCCGCAAAAAACAGGGTGAATACAAATGGGCTGAGGCGCTTCATGTGATGGATTAGGATGTATATGAGCAGTCGAAAATAGTCATTCCCTTTTCTTTCGGTCAATATTTCCAAAAAAATCGGGCCATACCCCTGAATATTTCAAAACTATCCAGAGGATTAAGGCTACGACAAGGCCAATTGAAAAGGATTTAAACGTCTCTGGGCCGGAGGATGTGATGAACTGCATTAAGCCCATATACGCCATTGCAAGGAGTATGATGAAAAGGATAGGCTTAATTCGACCTGGCATACCGGATTTATTTCGGTTCATAAGTCGGAATTCAAACGGCTTCTTTCTGCATAGGAAGCAGCAATTCCGTGGCACCCAATGCGTATGACGCTACTTCGTAAGGGTTGTAAATGAGCAAAATGCCACGGTCGGTAATTGCTATATTTTCAGGAAGTGTAAATGCGCCATTGGGAAACATGAAGCCTTCATCATTGAGGGAAGCCTCAGGGCTGAGTCCATGCTTTTCGCGAAAAGCGGTCTCCGCGCGCATGGTCAGTTCGGCCTCGTCGACTACATCGCGCACATCGACCATTGCGCCATCTTTGAGCGCATAGGTTTGGAGCAAGGTATAATAATTGGCGTGGGCCCCACCCATAAATTCACTGACTTCTAACTGAAGTACAAAATAGGCATCGCTGAGTGCGCTCTTGCTTCCATTGATCTCCAGATGCCAGGCTGTTGCATTCTCAGGAAACTCCATTCTGAACAATTCAAAACCTTCAAGAAAAGATGCGGCCAGATTCTCATAAGTACCCATGGCAGTGGGCTCAGGCAGCCTCGCTTTAATGCTCTCGCGCATCATGGCATCAATGTCGCTGTTGATGCGTTCGCGTGCTGCTTCATTGCCCCCTTTCAGAAATGGTGTTTTGAACAGGGCATAAGAGCACTCTGCACCGTCGCAGGTTTTGTCGCGCGCTTCGACGGTCTGCATATCGATGGCCCATGACTCCTGTGCGCTGGAATCGTCAGAGGCTTCCTGACCATCCTTGTTGCCGCCTGTACAAGCCGTGAGCGCCGCCGTGGCCAGGAGTATGGAAGAAATACGAAAAAGCTGTATATAATTCATCGTCTATAAGTTAGAGTATTCAATAAGCACGTAACGCAGTTGCTGAAGCATTTCCACATGCGGTGCATCGGGATGCTCATCGAGGTACTCTTCGATGTCAAACACAGCATCGCGCGCGGCTTCTGCATCGGCGGTATCTTCCATTTGCTCGATTACTGTAAGCACTTCGAATGCCGTCATATAGTCACCGTGTAGCGCGTGCCTGAGCAGCACGTCCATTTCGGTGGGTATAATGCCCGCATTCCAAAACACGGAAATAATGAAGGCCTTGTGCATATTAAACTCGGGCATTTCCAATGCGCTGAGCAATTCGGGAACGGCTTCAATGGTTTTGAGCTCGAAGAGGATGGTGCTGGCCTTCTCGCGAATGGCATCGTCGTGGTGCCAGGCGGTGTAGGTTTTTAACAAAGGGAGCACAAAGCTGGCATCGCCCTTTTCGGGAATGTCGTGAAGTGCGGCAAGCACCTTGTCTGCTTTGGCATCGAAGAGCTGGGCCAATAAGGCCTGCTGTTTTTTAGATGGAGCATGGGTCATGTCCACAAAGGTAAGTGTAATGCTGTGGCTGCATCGCTATCACAATGCAAAATTTTGTTGGCCTTTACACGATAATTATTTGATCCGTACTTCATTCTGCCCATCGCGTTGCCATTTGGGTGAAAAGTAATGATGGTGATACTTTATAGTTTCACAAAAATCACTGCTTATATGCGCGCAGGTGTTACATTTGAGTTGTGCTAAAAAAAGGTCTGAAGATCACCCTCGTCGTGGTCATTGGGGTGATCGTCCTTGGGATCGCCGCATTTTATATATTGCAAGCCAACGCAGCCAATGAGCTGAGGTCAAGAATCAATAAGCACCTTGTAGCGGGGGTTGATTTTGACTTCCGTCAATTAGATTTCGACCTTTTTGAGGGCACCTTTGTACTTCACGACATGAGGCTGCAGCGCATACAGGACGACACCTTGCAGTGGCGCATCGAAGCCGGCAGGGTTAAAATCACTGGTTTCGGCTATCAATACACAGGCGGTGAGCACGGCATCAGCGCTTCAAGCTTCGAAGTGCACTACCCTAAACTGCACGTTCACGTGAGCAACCCCGATTTTCAAGTCTTCGAGTCAGATTCCTTGAATGCCTCGGAGGGCAAGCAGCGCCTGGGGTATTTGGCCATTGACACCCTGCACATCGATTCGGGCCGCGTGGACTTCAGTCCTGCGGGTGCCGAAGAGGCCTGGGGGCATGTTAATGCGGGCATGGGCGGGTTTCGCTACATGCCTTCCGGCAAAAATCCAGCGTGGACAAGTGCCTCGCTTGACCTTCACGACCTGGGCTACCACCTCAGCAATGGTGTTTATATACTCAGGGCAGCTAAAGTAGATGTAGACTGGAAAACGCGCGGCGCCGAGGTGCATGGCTTCTCCATGAAGTCGACTATGGGTAAAGAAGCATTTCAAAAACACTACGGCCACCGGAAGTCGAGGATTGACCTCGAAGCGCCCTACCTCCACCTGGCGGGCTTTAGCATCGACAGCGCCGATACCTACCACCTGCAAGTAATGCGCCTTGGCAATGCCTCCATATTGCTGTCTCGTGACAATTCACTTCCCTTGCCCGAAAGGGTTACCAAATTGCCACAAACCATGCTCGATGAGCTGCCTATGCGCTTGCACCTGCATCGGCTTCAGGCTGAAAATGCAGCACTTACCGTGGAGCTGAAAGGAAAGAGGAGCCAGGAACTCGAAACCCTGCGCTTTACCGAAATACAGATTGACCTGCAAAATATACAAAACGCGAACCAGGAGGTGCCGGCAATGGAGGGCAGGGCCAGTGGTCGGTTTATGGACGATACGGTACTCGATGTAGACCTGATTTACACTTACGGCTACGGCGATCCATGGAATCTGCAAGCTGTGGTGGGCAAATTTGACATGACCAAGCTGAACAACCTCATTGAGTCGGAAGTGGGAATGGTGCTCTCATCGGGCCACATGACGGAGCTGTTCATGAACCTCGATGGCAACAAGGACCTGGTAGAAGGTGAGCTTATTTTTCATTACGAAGACCTGCACATCGTGCTGGCCGAAGAGCGCCGCGAAGAGTCTTCCATCTTTTACCGCTACCTGGTGGAGGGCATTGGCAAGCTGTTTTACCGCAAGGAAAATCCTGATAAACAGGATTCCCGCTCAGCTGAATTTTCAGTGGAGCGCGATGTGCGGAAAGAATTCATAGGGCAATGGATTGATGGCCTCACCGAGGGCATGCTCATTACGGTGAGTAAGATTGACGCGTTTGCCGTAAAGCAAAAAAGCCTTGAGCGGAAATTAAAAAAATCTGAGAGGCGCGAAAGAAAGGAACAACGCAGGTCTGACTAGCTATGCATGTGCCCCTGATGGCGATTGATCCTCATCAGCTACGCGGGTTGATCCTTCTTGAAATATCATCCCATGCTTTGTGCCTCCTTTGATACTCATCACCCGATCCGAGCACATAAGCATAAGGCTCAAGTCCCGGAATGTTGCCCAAAACTTCCTTGAGCACGGCCACAAGTGGTATGATCAGCACCATGCCAATGATTCCCCATACGGATGCCCCGATAAACAGGGCGACAAGTGTAACGAGTGGATTGAGGCTTACATTCTTGCCGACAATATTGGGCGTAATCAAATTGCTTTCAAGCGTTTGAATGACAACGAAGCTGGCCAATACAGCCACAGGGTAGAAGAGCGAATCTTTGGTGATCAAGGCAAACAATATCGGCAGGCTGGAACCAATCAATGGACCTACAAATGGGATGACATTAAGAACAGCTGCAAAGGCAGCGAAAAGCAATGCATGCTCGATGCCCAGCGCAAAGAGCGCGATACTATTGAGCACAAACAGAATACAAATCACATAAAACATCCCAACAATGTACTTCTGCACGATCTTCTTGACCCGCGGTAAGATGTCCCGGATATTTAACTTCTCCACATCGCCTTCCGCCAGTTTCTTATTCTTCTTGCTCACATTGTCGAATACCCGAAATAAAAACTCGCGCAACACATCACGGTACACGAGTATAAGCACAATGTAGATGGGTACCACCACGATGAATGTGAAACTGGTGGCAAAGGCTCCAAGCCCGCTAAAAATACCGACAAAATTCTCTTCAATAAAAGGCATTGCCCCATCGCCTGTAGCGCTGGCTATGTAATCCTGAACTCCCTTAGGGAGGGTTGTTTTGATTGCGGCAAGTCGTTCGTTAATGCGGTCGGCATCCTTGCCAAAACTTCTTATTTGTCGACCGAAGAGGAATGCAAGTCCGGAGAAAACGATGGTAACCACAAGTAAACTGGTGATTGCTGCCAGAACCCGGGGAAAACGCAAGCGCTCAAAGAAATTGGACATGGGTAGGAGCAAAAATGCCAGCAGGAAGGAGAGCACCAATGGCACAATTATTTTTTGCCCTACGATCAGGATGTAGAAGGATGCAATCGCAAAAACCAGGAAAACAGTAATGCGCAAAAGGCTGTCAAAATTGAGATCCTTCATCTTTTGTTGGGGGCCTTATGTTGAATAATAGCATATCAAAGGAAAGAAAGATTTCTGGAAATTGATGGGCCGCATTTTGGCGCAAGCACAATAATCAGATGATCATTTTTGCATGAAGGTGAGGCATAGTGCTATCGCAATAAGCCGCTTTTGCAAATTGACATAAACTAACAATACCCTATGCTCAAGTCGCCGCAGCTGAGCAAGCGAGAATGCTATCTTTGTGCCACAATGCAAGAATCATGACCAGAGAAGAAGCCATTCTCGCTGCCTGGGACGACCGTAGTCTGCTGGAGCGCAAACTTTACCGAAGTGCAGTTGAAGAAACCATTGAAGCCATTGACAGCGGCAAGCTGCGCTGTGCCGAGCCCGAAGGCGATGGCTGGAAGGTAAATGAATGGGTGAAGAAGGCCGTGGTGCTTTACTTTCCTATCCGGAAAATGGAAACGATCGAAGTCGGCCCTTTTGAATTTCACGACAAGATGCGCCTCAAAACCGGCTACCGCGAGAAGAATGTGCGCGTGGTGCCACATGCCATCGCGCGCTACGGCGCATACATTGCGCCCGGCGTGGTGATGATGCCAAGCTATGTAAACATTGGCGCCTACGTAGACGAAAATACCATGGTAGACACCTGGGCCACTGTGGGCAGCTGTGCGCAAATTGGCAAAAACGTACACCTGAGCGGGGGTGTCGGAATTGGTGGTGTTTTAGAACCACTACAGGCCTCTCCTGTAATCATTGAAGACGGCGCCTTTATCGGTTCGCGCTGCATCGTGGTGGAGGGCGTTCGCGTAAGAAGAGAAGCCGTGCTGGGCGCCAATGTGGTGCTCACCAAGAGCACGCATATCATAGACGTAACAGGCCCCTCGCCTGTAACTTACCGCGGTGAGGTGCCCGAGCGCGCGGTGGTGATACCGGGCAGCTATACCAAGGAATTTGCCGCAGGCGCATACCACGTGCCCTGTGCCCTTATTATTGGAAAGCGCAGCGAAAGCACCGACTTAAAAACTTCGCTCAACGACGCTTTGCGCGACCACCAGGTAGCCGTGTAGTCCATGAAGAAAATTCTCATCATACAAACGGCTTTTATTGGCGATGTGATTTTGGCCACCCCACTGGTGGAAAAACTCAAGCGCTTCTATCCCCAGGCAGAGATTGATTTCCTGCTGCGCAAGGGCAATGAAGGCCTGCTGCGCGAGCATCCAAAGATAAACCGTTTGTTGATTTGGGATAAGAAAAAATCCAAATACAATGCACTCGCCAAGCTGGGTCGCGAGGTCCGCAAAGGCAATTATGACCTGCTGGTCAACCTGCAGCGCTTCGCTTCCTCGGGCTTGCTCACCACATCTTCGGGAGCGGCCATGAAGGTGGGTTTCAACAAGAATCCTTTTTCGTTTGCCTATACCCACAAGTTTCCCCACCTCATCGACCAGGATGTGCACGAGGTGGAGCGCAACCTGAGCCTGATCACACACCTTACCGACAGCAGTTTTCAAAAGCCTGTGCTCTACCCCACCCCGGGCGATTACCACAAAATAGAGGAGTACAAGCGGGTGCCCTATGTCACCATCTCTCCTGCCTCGGTGTGGTTTACCAAGCAGTTCCCCATCGAGAAGTGGGTGGAATTGATTGAGCAAATACACCCGGATTGGCGCATCTACCTGCTTGGAGCGCCCGGCGACCTGGAGCTTTGCGATGCCTTGCGGCAAAAGTGCACACACGATGTACAGGTGCTCGCAGGCGAACTCAACTTCCTGCAATCGGCGGCACTGATGGAAACGGCGCGGATGAACTATGTGAACGATTCAGCGCCCATGCACATGGCCTCGGCGGTCAATGCGCCCGTAACGGCTGTGTATTGCAGCACCATTCCCGAGTTTGGCTTTGGCCCGCTCAGCGACAAAGCGCGCATTGTGCAAACTCTGGAGCAACTCCCCTGCCGGCCCTGTGGCCTTCACGGCAAAAAGAGCTGCCCGAAAGGTCACTTCAAGTGCGCCCACACCATTGATGTAAGCCTGATGCTGCCCGAATGAAAACAATCGATTCCAGAGAGGCCAGCCAAAAGCTGCGCGATGGTGAAGTGCTCATAGCTGCACTCGACAACATGCTCGCGCTGATATGCGATGCGCGCAACGACGAGGCCGTATTGCTGCTGCGCAAACTCAAGAACCGCGAGGCCAGCAAAGGATTTTCTGTGCTCATGAACAGCGACGCCCTCATCAACCGCTATGTGCCCGATATCCCCGCACTTGCCTGGGATATCCTCGACACCAGCACCGATTCGCCCTTGATTTTGGTATTGCCCAAAGGCCAAAACCTTTCTAAGCACGTACTTGCCGACGATGGCAGCGTGGCCCTGCGCAAAGTGTGCAATACCGACGAACAGAAGCTGGTACAACTGGCCAATGCCCCCCTCGCCTGCACCGCCCTGCCCAAGGCCGGTGGTGGTGTTGCTGGCCGCATTGAGGATGCCGATCCTGCTGTTTTGGAAGAGGTCGATTATATATTATCTTTGCCGACCTCAAAAATGAACTATCCTTCAGCACCTATTCCGGTTATCAGGCTGGGCTTTAATGGTGAAGTGGTGATCATTCGCAGCTAGAAGCCTACATGCCCTTACAAGATCATAGCAAAACCCTGGAGCTTCCCGTATTCCAAATGCTGCACGCCGTAGCTGTGGAAGAGGGAGCCGAAGCCTACGTGGTGGGCGGTTTCGTTCGCGATACCATCTTGGGCCGCGACTGCAAGGATCTGGACATTGTAGTGGTGGGCGATGGCATATCGCTTGCCCAAGCGGTACAGCGCAAAACCAACAGCAAGGCGGTCAAAATTTTCAAAACCTTTGGTACGGCCATGCTGCGCCATGGCGACTGGGAACTGGAGTTTGTAGGCGCCCGCAAGGAGAGCTACGCAGCCCATTCGCGCAAGCCCGAAGTGGAAGCAGGCAGCCTTGAAGACGACCAGCTGCGCCGCGACTTTAGCATCAATGCCATGGCCATAGGCCTGGGCGAAAATAATTTTGGCCTGCTGCTCGATCCATTCGATGGCATGCAGGACCTGCGCCGCAAGTTGATCCGCACCCCTACCGATCCCGAAGTTACCTTCAGCGACGATCCCCTGCGCATGATGCGCGCCATACGCTTTGCCACCGAGCTCCATTTTCAGATTGCGCCTGAGGCCATCGAAGCCATGAAGCGCATGCACCACAGGCTCAGCATTGTGAGTGCCGAGCGCATCAGCACAGAGCTCAACCGCATCATTGCTTCCAAAAAGCCCTCCATTGGCTTTAAGCTGCTGTTTGACACAGGATTGCTCGGGGTTTTCTTTCCGGAAATGGTGGCCTTGCAAGGGGTGGAAGAAAAGGAAGGCCTGCGCCACAAAGACAATTTTTACCACACCCTCGAGGTGCTCGACAATGTAGCCCGACAAAGCGATGACCTCTGGCTGCGCTGGGCTGCCATACTGCACGATATTGCAAAACCGCCCACCAAGCGCTTCCAGGCCGATACCGGCTGGACCTTTCACGGCCATGAAGACAAAGGGGCCAGAATGGTGCCCGTCATCTTCAAGCGGCTCAAGCTGCCCCTGGACCACAAAATGAAATTTGTGCAAAAGCTCGTGGCGCTCCACCTCCGCCCCATCGCCCTCACCAAGGAAGTGGCCACCGACTCAGCCCTGCGCAGGCTGCTGTTCGATGCCGGCGACGACATCGATGCGCTGATGATACTTTGCAAAAGCGACATCACTTCCAAGAATGAAACGCGGGTGAAGCGTTACCTCGAAAACTACGAGAAGGTAAAGAAGAAGCTCGTGGAGGTAGAAGAGAAAGACCGCGTGCGCAATTGGCAGCCGCCCATCACCGGTGAGCTCATCATGGAGACCTTCGGCATAGGCCCTTCAAGGGAAGTGGGTACCATCAAGAACAACATCAAAGAAGCTATACTCGACGGCGTGATTCACAACACCTACGAGGAGGCATTTCAATACATGCTCGATGAGGGCAGCAAGCTGGGGCTTTCGCCGAAAAGCAAAAAATAATGCCTCATTCGCTCACCTTCACCCCACGCCAAAAGGCCACATATCCTTTGATTCCATCGGCGGGTTTTTTGGTATCGGGATAGTACCACGCTGCATCGCGGTTTTCTTCTCCGTTTACCACTATGTGGTAGTATGATGCAGTGCCTTTCCATGGGCATACCGTATGCAATTCGCTTTCGCGAAAGAAGGACATATCGACCGATGAAGGCGGAAAGTAATGGTTGTTTTCAATAACGATGGTGTCATCGCTCTCAGCGATTACCTGATTGTTCCAAATTGCTTTCATGTGCTTTTCAATTAAATTAGATGGTCAATTCAATTTCTCCACCAAAGTATTGGCATAATAACCCCGGCTGTCTTTAAAATGTTGCTTCAGGCTGAAACCGCTGTTTTCCAGAAAATTTTCCATTTGCACCAAGGTGTACTTGCGGCTGAACTCGGTGTGGATGCACTCACCTTGCTGAAACCTAAAGGTGGCATCGAGCGCTCTTATCCTCACCTTCTGCGCGGCGAGGCTCACAAGGTATGATTGCGCCATTCCGGTTTCGGGATTGTAGGTGGCGTAGTGGTCCCATTGCCTCAGGTCAAATTCGCCTTGCAGCTCCCGGTTGATCCTTTCCAGGAGGTTGAGATTAAATCTTTTGGTGATTCCGGCGGCATCGTCGTAGGCATTTCGAATCACATGGGGGTTTTTGCGAAGGTCGTAGCCCAGCAGCACCTGATCGCCGGTGTTGAGCTTGTCGTAAAGTCCTCGGAGGAATTCGTGGGTACGCTCCTCATTGAAGTTGCCAATGTTGGAGCCGATGAACATGATGAGCTTGGGGCGGTCGGAATTGGCGCTCAAATCGTTAAGTGCGCTAAAATACTCCGCATTGATGGGATGCACTTCAAGGTCGGGATGCAGGCCTTCGATGTCTTTTTGGAGCACCTGAAGCACCTCTCCGGAAATGTCGATGGGTACATAGCGAAATTTTGCGCCTTCGCTCAGCATTTGCCCGATGAGCACCTTTGTTTTGTAACCATCGCCGGCCCCAAATTCCACCAGGTCGAATTCGGCTTTACTAAACTCCAGAGATTGGAGAATATCACTGGTTTGTCCACTGAATATTTCGTACTCACAGTCGGTGAGGTAATACTCGGGCATGGCCATGATTTCCTGAAAAATCTTGTCGCCGGTCTTGTCGTAAAAATAGCGGGAAGGCAAAGTCTTGAAGGGTGATGACAGCCCTTTGGAAACATCAGCAGCGAAACTCATAGCGATTTGGCAAGGCGAATTCCGGTGAACTGCCATTGGAAATTGGGTTGAAAAAAATTGCGGTAGGTGGGTCGGCTGTGGCCGGGATAGGTGGCCTTGGATGCCCCGCGCAGCACGATTTGATTTACCATAAACTTGCCATTGTACTCGCCGATGGCGCCTTTGGGCTGCACATAGCCCGGGTAAGGCAGGTAAGCGCTGCCGGTCCATTCCCAGAGCTCGCCCCAACTGAAGTGACTGCTTGCCACCTCCCACTCCTGCTCCGTGGGCAGGCGCAAGCCTTTCCATGCGGCGTAGGCTGAGGCTTCGTAAAAATTGACGTGCATCACAGGGCTGGCATCATTGCAAGGCCTGAGCCCGGCGAGGGTGTAGCGTTGCCATTGTCCATTGATGTAGTGCATGTAGCGCGGGGCTTTGGCGCTGTGAGCCTTTACCCATGCCCAACCATCGCTGTGCCAGTGGCGGAAGTTGCTGTAGCCTCCGTCTTCAATAAAAGCGATGTAATCGGCGTGGGTCACAAGGCCGCTCGCTATGGCAAAATCATGGAGGTATACTTCATGGCGTCCGTATTCATTGTCGAAGGCAAAACCCTCGCCATTGTGCCCAATGGTATACTGACCGGCTTTCAGGCCCAGCCAATCCCGGTCTACTTTGGGCGCGATGGTGTCGATTTGCACATCGGGGTGGTATACGGGCATCAATGGGTTTTGGCCCAGGATGTATTTGATGTCAGTGTAGAGCAATTCCTGGTGCTGCATTTCATGTTGCAGGCCGATCTCTATGAGGTTTGTGACCTCGTCGCTTATTTCATTTTGCGCAGATAGCAATCTCTCCATAGCTTCATCCACATGGGCCCTGTAGCCGTATAGGCTAGTCACGGTAGGTCGGCTCAGGTTACCACGCTCGGCGCGCAGGGCGCGCTCACCCAGCGACTCGTAGTAACTGTTGAATATAAAAGCGAAATCGGGGTGATACACTTTATAGCCTTGCAGGTGTGGTTGCAGCAGGAAGGTTTCAAAAAACCAGGTGGTGTGGGCCAGGTGCCATTTGGGTGGTGATACATGGTCAGCGGGTTGCACCACAAAATCTTCCGCTTCGAGGGGTGCGCATATGCGCATGGTGGTAGCGCGTACTTCTTTGTATCGGTCTTGAAGGCGGTGTGCACTGGGCACTTCAATTCCACCTTCGGCCGTGGGGTAAGGCATAGAATCGGTTTTAGTTACAAAGAAAACAAATGAAGGCGAGAAAGTTCTCTAGCGAAACAGGACTTTCTCCGTGTGCATATCGAGCCCACCCTGGATTACCACCATGTAAAGCCCTGGGGGAATGGCACCTCTGATGTTGAAAGTGTGGCCGCCTTGAAATTGAGTCTGGAAATACAAGCGACCCAAAAGATCATAAACAAGCACATCGTATTGCAGATTTTCTTTTAAGGAATTGCAATACCATGGCATTCCCATCTCGTATGGATTTACAAACTGGCATGCGATATCGCCTGTGGTGGCATTGATATTTCCCGTAAGGTAGCGCGACCAGTAGTGCTCCTCGTAGCGGTATGGCTCCCAGGTGCTGGTGCTCACATCCCATCGCTGTGTGTAGAGTGTGTTGAGCACGCCCTCATCGCTATATTCTGCATTTTGTGAGGTGAGACCTTGCTGCCCCGATTCACTGAGCGAAACACTCTCGCTGAGTGACGGCATACCCAGGTCATTGTAATCAAGCATGGTTACCACCTCAGGGGTGAACGCCTCGAGGCCTGTATCCCATATGCTGGCAACTGTTTCTATAAGTTGGTTGTCGTCGTCGTAAATAAAATCGCTGGAGCTCTGATTTTCCCAATCTGCAATTTCCGCATTCCACAACTGAATGGTTTCTGTGGCTACGAGTGCATGCTCATCGTAGGCGTAGAGCATGCGCACTGCAGGGTTCCAATCATTTTCGTCTGTATTCCATTTGTAGATCACCTCAGTTGTCAAGTTCTGGGCAGTGTCATAAGCTTTGAGCTCTCTGGATACTGGTGCCCAATTGTTGTTAAGCCACTGGCATTTTCGGGTTTCGTATTCGGCGCCGAAGAGGTTGTAAAAAAACTGGTTTTTCTCCCGCTGTTCCCATTTTTGCAGGGGCGCATTCCAAACTGATTTTAAGGTATTGACCAGCTCGTTGCGGTCATTGTAGTTGAAGGTATACAATACGCTGGGCGTCCAAAGTTCATTTTGCTTTGAGGATTGTATCTGCACAGTTACCTGGCCTCTATTGTTGTATTTGTAAATGGAACGTTCATAAATTTCCCATGCCGGCTCAATTGTGGACGAACCATCGTTGACCAGGGAAAATGCATACGTGGAATCGCGTAGAAATTGTTCCTGAAAAAACTGACTTTCAGTGTAGGGACGCACACCATCATTGGAAAACAGCGAGGAAGAATTTTGCAACCCCAGAGCGCTTTGACCCATTACCAAGGCCGAAATCCCCTGTGAAACCAGGAGAACGATCGTCCATGTATATGAAAGTACTTGATTCACGGTATTAAGTGAGTGTCAAGATACGAACAAATCTTAAACATAGACAAGCACTTGAAAATAAATTCTTGAAGCAGAATGATAAGTAGGGTTAAATTATGGTGAAATATTCTTAGCTGAAGGTGCAGAAATGCGCCCGGGAATGGGCGATTTGAGGGGAGGATGAGTTAAACGGGAGCGTATGTTAAGAGAAAGACGAAGGGCTTTAACGCAGATGGAGTTTCCAGAGCTTTAGATGTGTAGCCTCCTCGCCTCATCATTGTACACATAGAGCTGGCCTTTTAGGTTTTTGACCTCAGGGTTGGTCAACCCATCGCTATCGCCGTAGCGCAATATTTGCCGCAAGGTGGTGGCTTCGGCCTCGGTGTCACGGGCACGCATACGTGTGGGGCGCTGCAGGTTGTCGTATGAGGTGAGGGTGCTATGCCCCTTCGACGAAAAAGGAGCCGTCCGTATGAATTGCATCTGTAGTTATCACCGGCAAGCCCAGCGCATCCATCACAAGGCGCTGTGTGCTGCGTTCTATGTGTATATGTTTTGGTACTTGATAGGTCGGCGTGTATAGCTCTCTACCTCGTGTCGGTATGCGGTCAATATAGTAGGTGGCTACACTCTGGCTTAAGTCAGGAGGGGTATGAAAGCGGCTGCACAGCGGTATCACACCGGTATGAAAGCGGAATAACACCGATGTGATATCGGCATGAAAACCTTATAAAACTGGCGGGATGTTGATTTGAATACGGTTTCCGACTGATTTCATACGCTTAGTCGGCAAGCGGCTCATTAAATGCCTGAAAGGTAACCCCAATTTACTACATATTTTTGATAAGCCACGATACCGTTGTCGTTTATCCTTAGCGGCCATAATTGACCCTGCATGAACTCTCAACCCAAAATGTCCCTGCCATGTACCAATTGCTCTGAATCACAATGCGTCACCAATCCTCAATCTACAATCCAAAATCGTCAATCGTCAATCCAAAATCCCCAATCGTCAATCCAAAATCCAAAATCGTCAACCGAGCGACGCAGGAGCGAACTAGCGAAGCGATTTCATAAGCACCACTGAAAATATACACATGCGCATAGTTCACGGGCACCGCTGAACTAAGCACAGCGGCCTCACGGGCACCGCTGAACTGAGCGACAGCGACCTCACGGGCACCGCTGAAAGCGGACACTCGCCCGTAAAGCGGACACTCGTCCGTAAAGCGGACACTCTCCGCAATCCCAAATCGTCAATCCTTCTTTTCAAAAGTATACTTCACCGCTTCATAAGCATTCACTACACCCGGATTGCGCAGCACTTTTTTCAGTTTCACTTCACCGTCATCGTAGGTCACGGGAGCATTCGGGTATGGGGTGGCCGTGCTTAGAATGATGGCTTTTACCTCTTTTGCCGAAAGGCTGGGGTCGATGCCCAAAATAAGGGCTGCGAGACCGCTTACCACTGGAGCTGCCATACTGGTGCCTGAGTTTACAGCGGTGGCCTCGCCCGGCTTGAGGCTGTTGATGTCGACACCCGGGGCGAGGATGTCAACTTTCTTCTTGCCGTAATTTGAAAACTCAGCGAGGAGGTCTTCTTTCGGATTGGGGCCGCTGGCCCCCACGGTGATCCAATTGCTCATCGCTTTTCGCTTGCCCATGGTGCCGTCGGGATAGTTGGGCACGCGGTCATTGTTAGAGGCATCATTGCCTGCCGCGTGGATAATTAGCACGTCCTTGCTCTCGGCGTAGCGCATGGCTTCGTGCACGAGGGGTTCGTCAGGACTAAATCCCTTGCCAAAACTCATATTGATGATGCGTGCGCCATTGTCGACAGCGTAGCGTATGGCTTTTGCAATGTCTTCGTCGCGCTCGTCGCCGGCGGGCACTGTGCGCAGAGGCATGATCACTGCATTGGGCGCTATGCCGTTTACACCAAGGTCGTTGCCTCGCAGTGCGGCGATGATGCCGGCCACATGGGTGCCGTGGTCTGGATTGGCGGCATCTACCATGTTGTTGCCATAAGCAGTCGACGCATCGGTATTTACAATGCTGCGCGGCTGGAAGTCAAAGTTGTAGTGGTAATTGAGTGCAGCGTCAAAATAGTCGGCGCCCTCCTCGATGTAGTTTTTCATGCCGCTTTGCTCTGCCATTAACAGAAAGTCAAAAACTTGCTTCTCATCATCGCCAGTGGTTTCATATTCAAGCAGCTGGTTGATGGTAATGTCTTCTCGACCTATGCGTTCACGTGCGTATGCAAGGGCTCCGCTGTACATGGCGGTGAGTTGTGAAAACTGGGTAAATTGCTCCTGCAAGTCATTGACCTGCGCATCGTACTGGGCACGCATAGCGGTGTAGTTATCAAAGGACTTTTTGTCTTTGCCTTTGAAATCATCCCTTGACTTTCCGTTAAATAGAGGCGCCATATCGCGCAGCATTCGGGTAATTTCGAGGTTTTCGTGTTCAATATTTTCGCCATCCGGATTGCCCAGGTAGTTCCAGCCATGCACATCGTCCACATATCCGTTGCCATCATTATCGAGGCCATCGCCGGGCTTTTCGGAGGGGTTTACCCAAATACGCCCGGCAAAATCAGGATGATTGATGTCGACACCATCATCGATTACAGCCACGATTACGGGGCTGAGTTCAGCCTTGCCTTCGAGCCATGCCAGGGCACGGTTTACAGAGATGCCGGCCACGCTGTCGGTGCTGTAGTCGAGGTTGTACCAATCATTGCCCTGGGCCGATGCGCCTTGAAGGGTAATGCAGAACAGGGCTGTGGCCAGCAAATTCCGGCTAAAACGGATGATACTTAACATAAAATGATTTATGAGGTTGCGTGGAATTTAACGTGAAGTTCGTGCCATTGTTTTGCAAAGGGGTCTGCGCTGTACGGATAAGTTTAAGGCATTTCCCCAGCCTGCACCGATGTGGCTGGCAATTTAAAGCCTGCGCGACAAGCCGATGCGCCCACCGGAGATGTTGTTACCACCTCCAAACTCGAGGTTAACACCCCAACTGGAGTTCCAATAGTAGCGGCCACCAATTTGCAATCCAAGGTCAAGTCCTGATATGTCACCCCCGTTGAGACTTGCTGCAAAACCAAGGTTGAGCCCGGCGTAAAAATCCCAGTCGCGGGGTATGCCCATGAGGGTGTTGAAGTGGTAATCGCCACGGCCACCTATCCTGAGGTAATCAAATCTGAGGTCAAGGCCAAATTCCGGACCAGCAGTCACATCTTCGTGCACGCCAAAATCCATCCCACCATACAGCGGCCATGAATCTGAATAGAGTCCTACACCAAAATTGACCTGGCGTCCACCTTTGCCTATAGGGCTTTGGGCGAAAGCGTTAAGGGTGCATAAGAGAATGCCGATAGAGAGCAATAGGGTTTTCATAGTATTAATTTGAGCGGCAAAGTTAACCAATGGAGGCCTGCGGCTGTGGTCACTAAAGTTAATTTAACAGAAGCTAAGATTCCGTCTCACAAAGTAGTGCGCGCAATATTGCCAATCAATTTTGCCGGAAGGCAGTGAAAAAGCTTAAATTCGCAATGCACTAATTGAACACCATGAAAAGAGCTTTACTCATTACGCTTACTTTGCAACTCACCCTCTTGGGTACATTCAGCCACGCACAATATGCCTTTGTGGAGCAAAGCCTCGCCAACAAGCTGGCGCTGGCGGGTGATGAAGAAATGATGCCTGTCTTGCTTTTGCTGAGCGACGCCGTTGATATGGCTGCGCTCAAAAGTGCAATGGAAGCGGATGGCTTGCCGGTAACGCGCAGGCCAAAAATGGTGATGCAGGCGCTCAAGGCAAAGGCGAATGCCACCCAACCGGCCATCATCGATTTTTTGGAAAATTATGAAGGTGATTTTCATGGACTCAAGCAGTTTTGGATCAGCAACAGCATAAGCCTTATGGCAAATAAGGCCTGCATCGAAGCCCTTGCCAGCCTCAGCGAGGTGGCCTATATGGCGCTTGATGCACCCGCGCTCGGACTCATTGCGCCGGTGAAAGGCGAAGTGCAGCCCCGGGCCAAAAGTGAAGGCGGCATCGAGCCCGGCCTCGCGGTGATCGGTGCTCCGGAGCTCTGGGCCATGGGCTACACCGGCAATGGACGCATGGCGCTCACCTTCGATACGGGCGTATGGCCCGATCATCCCTCCTATGCGCAGCGCTTTTTGGCCAATATGATCCCGCTCGACCATGCATGGTTTGGCTATGACAGCCCCGTACCTGTGGACAAACAAAGCAGCCACGGAACCCACGTGACAGGCACCATGCTTGGACTTGACCCCGCCACATCCGATACCATTGGCGTGGCTCCCGGGGCATACTTTATCGCAACCGACCCTGTGGTGAGCAATCTCGCTTTTGTAAAGCCGCTCACCGACTTTATGTTTGGCTATCAGTGGTCCCTGAACCCCGATGGCGATGAGGATACTTCTAGCGATGTGCCCGATGTGATCAACAATTCATGGGGTTTTGGACAAAGCCTTGACGAGGCCCCCTGCCCTCCTTTTGTGTTGCCCGTGTTTGACGCGCTTGAAGCGGCCGGCATCGCCAACGTAAACTCAGCTGGCAATGAAGGGCCGGATGCCTCTACCATCGGGGTGCCGCACAACATCAACACTGGTCTTGTAAATAGCTTTACCGTAGGTGCCATCAATGGCAATATCGAAGGTACGGATTACCTGATAGCTGGCTTCTCAAGCCGCGGGCCCAGCCTCTGTGGAGGCGAAGGTAGCCTTCTAATCAAGCCCGAGGTAAGCGCCCCCGGCGTAAATGTGCGCTCGGCTGTGGGCCATGATGCCTACGACACCTACAGTGGAACTTCCATGGCGGGCCCGCATGCCAGCGGTGCAGTGTTACTCCTAAAGGAGGCTTTTCCATTCTTGAGCGGTGAGGAATTGCTACTCGCACTCTACTACAGCGCCACCGACCTCGGTGAGCCCGGCGAGGACAATACCTATGGCATGGGTTTAATCAATGTGAAAGATGCCTTTGATTACTTATCGCTATCACATGATCCTGTACCCCCAATCAGCCCTGATATCGACTTGCGTTTGGTGTCGGTTGAAGTACCCGTAGAGGAATTCAACTGCACAGCCCTCAGCAATGCCTCGGTCGCAGCCAACCTCATCATTGAAAATACGGGGAATGAAACCGTTTCAACCTTTCTTCTGGAATACAGCATCAACGGAGGCCCATATTTGCAGGAAGCGATCAATGATGCCAACCTGCAACCCGGAGCCACTATGACCTGGAACTCCCCGCCCCTGTCCGTTGGCCCGGGCGCGCAAGAGTTACATGTGCGCATTGCAGCTTTGGTCAATGAGTACAACGTATTTAACAACAACGGCGTGTACCGCTGGCAACAATTGGGCAATTACCCCGAAGAAGTAAACGGCATTACAGAAGATTTTGAAAGTGGTTTTGATTTCTGGAATGTGCTCAACCCGGACAACAGCATTACCTGGGATACCGCTTACGTGGTGCAAAGCGACGGAGAAATGGGCTACGCGGCGCGGATGAACTTTGCAGTGTATTCACCCACCGCCAATCAACGCGACCACCTCGTAAGCAACACCCTGTGGAATGTGGAGGGTGAAATGACATTGGAGTTCGATTACTACTACCGCCGCACACTGAGCAGTGTGACCCGCGATACGCTGGCGATCTACGCCATGAGCAACTGCGGCAACTTCAGCCATGAACTCTGGAGAAAAGGAGGCCTGGAACTCGCCACAAACAGCACGAGCGGTTTGGACAGCTATCCCGAAACAGCCGAAGAGTGGAGCGCGGTGAGTGTAAATTTCGACCTCAGCACCCTGCCCGAAGTGGTGCTCGCCGAGGGCTTTAACCTGCGATTTACAGGCATCAACCGCAGAGGCAACAACTTGCTCATTGACAACATCATGCTCGCCAGCAGCCTGATATCGCGCACACGAGACGAAAGTGAAATCAAAATCTCACTTTTCCCCAATCCCACCAGCAGCGATGTGCAGGTGCGTTGGAATGGTGCAGGCACACCAGGCGATGTAGCAGTGTATGACCTGAGCGGAAAAATGATTCTACAAAAGAGCCAGATGAGCCCGGGCAGCTTTCTGGATGTGCAGCAACTGAGCCGTGGAATGTACCTCGTGGAAGTGAGCTTGCCGCTGCAAGGGCGCTATGTTGCGAAAATGGTGAAGAACTAAAAGCCGGTATAAGCTTGCGATTTCTCAGAACAGAGCAATTGTTCGCTGTACTCCTTCACTCAATGAAAGGCGGTTGTGCGCCTCCTTACCCATGAAAAAACACGATTGAAAAGTCCATCTATAGGATTTCAAAGAAATAAGCATTTTCTTTGGTCGCATACATTCGCTATAGCATGCAAAAAGTAGATACAGCTCCGGTTCCCGAAGGATTAATTCCAAAAATTAGCGCCTACCTAAACACCCAGACCGATGGCCGGATACTGGCCCTGTTCAGGATCATTTTCGGACTGTTTATGTCGTACGAAATGTTCCGTTACCTGCAAATAGACCTGGTTAAGAATGCTTTTATTCTTCCCAAAGTGCAGTTGCAATACCTGCACTTTATCAAAGTGATGCCGGAACCCATCATGAATATGCTCATCGTGGTACTGCTGATATGCGCCCTGCTCATTACCTTCGGGGTCTTATTTCGGCCTGCGTGTATCGTCTTGGGAACAGGCTACTTGTACATTCTCCTGATCGACAAGAGCATTTACAACAACCACATCTACCTCTTTGTATTGCTCGCCTTTTTATTGGCCTGTACCCATGCCGATCACTTTTATTCATTCAGAAGGGCTAAAAAAGACAAGCCACTTTGGCCTACGTTGCCACGCTGGGAGATTTTTATCATTCAATTGCAATTTGCCATCGTGTATTTCTACGGCGGCCTCGCTAAGATAAATCCCGAATGGCTCGGGCGCATGGAGCCCATCAAAACCCTGGTCGACAACTTCCCACAAGACCATGCACTGGCCTTCTTCTACGCACACGATTTTCAAATTCCTCTGCTCACTTATGGAGGGCTCCTCTTTGACCTCTTCATTCCATTTCTGCTTTGGTATAAAAGAACGAGGATCATTGCACTCATTCCTTTGATGCTCTTTCACGTATCCAATGCTTTCGTATTTGACGACATTGGCATTTTCCCTTTTGTGATGATTTTCTCCACACTCATCTTTTTTGAACCTTCTGAGCTGCCATTTCTCAAAAAACCCGCAGTAGTCGCGGGCCGCAAGTTAAAAGAACAGGCGCTTGTTATGACCCAATCTAAGTATGCCATTTACTTTTTGATCGCATTCTTCATTTTTCAATTTCTGTTTCCTTTCAGGGGGTTCTTCCTGCCCAACAATCCAGATTGGAGCAGTATAGCTGGCAAATTCTCATGGCGCATGAAGATTCAAACCCGCGACATTCAGCGCATGGCTTTTACCATCCAGGACGGACCGGACAATCCCGCGATGGACGTGAGCCTTAATACATTTGCAAATCCTATGCAGATCATGTCTATCGCCGCCGATCCGCGGGCGACTGTAAGCATGGCAAAGGCCCTCGCAGAAGAGGGAAGAAAGCAGCGCATGCAAAACCCCATCGTTAAGGCCGAAGTGCTGATTAGCTGGAATGGTCGCCAGCCAGTGTATTTTGTCGATCCGCAAGCCGACTTGTCCAAAGTTAGCTACAGCCCATTTGCTGAAATTCCCTGGGTGATGCCCAAGCCCGATTGAGAAAAATGGCTACTAGCCTCTGGTCTCTAGCTACTAGCCTCTAGCTACTAGCCTCTAGCTGCTACTATCTAGCTACTAGTCTGTTGTCTCTAGCTACGGGCTGTCGCTAGCGGTTAGCAGCTAACAGCTAGCGACTTAAAAAAGCAGCTAGCAGCCAGCAATATGGTTGCGTACCTTTGCACTATGCTTCCCTCCTTTCATTTTGACAACAGTTATGTCGGCCTGCCCGAACTCCTCTACAGCCGGGTGAAACCCACTGCGGTAAAGGCGCCCGAAATGGTTATTTTCAATACTGCACTGGCAAATGCGCTAGGCATTGATGTATCCAAAAGCAGCCAGGATGAGCTGGCCCAAGCCTTTTCAGGAAATGCCATTCCCGCAGGTGCCGACCCAATCGCACAAGCCTATGCAGGCCATCAGTTTGGACACTTTACCATGCTGGGCGATGGCCGCGCCATATTGCTGGGCGAGCAAATCACCCCTTCCGGAAAGCGCTATGACATTCAACTCAAGGGCTCCGGCCGCACGCCCTACTCCAGGGGTGGCGACGGACGCGGCACGCTCAGCTCCATGCTCCGCGAGTACCTTATGAGCGAGGCCATACACCACCTGGGCATTCCCGGTTCGCGCAGCCTCGCCGTGGTGCTGAGCGGCGAGGCGGTGCAGCGCAACGGCCCTGAGCCCGGCGGCATCCTCACCCGCGTGATGGAGAGCCACATCAGGGTGGGTACTTTCGAGTTTGCCCGTCAGTACCTTTCGGAAAATGACATGCAGGCGCTGGTCGACCACGCCCTGGAGCGCCACTACCCCCATTTGGCGAAAGCTGAAAACAAAGCGCTTGCCCTGTTCGAAGCAGTGATGGACGCACAAATAGATTTGATATGTCACTGGATGCGTGTGGGTTTCATTCACGGCGTGATGAACACGGACAATATGCACATCGCGGGCCTCACATTCGATTACGGGCCCTGTGCCTTTATGAACGCCTACCATCCTGGCACCGTGTTCAGCTCCATTGACCGCAATGGACGCTACGCTTTTGGCAACCAGGCCAGCATAGCGCAGTGGAACCTCGGCGTACTCGGAGGTGCCCTCCTGCCGCTGATCGATCCTGTGGAAGACCAAGCACTGGAGCTCGCACGCGACGTGATCCACAAGTTTCCGGAGCGCTTCCGCAAAAGCTGGGAGCGCACGCAGGCCTCCAAACTCGGACTATCGGAAGTACGTAAGGACGACCCTGCCCTCTTCGAAATGCTCTCGAAATGGATGCAAAGTGCCGAAGCCGATTACACCAACACTTTTCGCGCATTGATGGAGGAAATGCCCGCTGAGGAGGGAATATACGCCTCTGAGGGTTTTGCTGCCTTTCGGCAAAAATGGCTGGAACGCGCCTCGACCGAAAACGGAGGAATGGCCGCAGTACGGGAGCGGATGCACCTACACAACCCGCAATTCATCCCGCGCAACCACCTCGTGGAGGCAGCCCTGAAAGCAGCTACCCAAGATGGAAATCTCAATCCATTCAAGGAGTTGATAGAAGTAATGCGCAAGCCTTATTCAGCGCAGCCGGGAGCAGAAAAGTATCAATTGGCGCCGCCCGATGGAGATATGGGATACCAGACTTTTTGTGGCACCTAGAAGGAGTCCTGAGTCAAATATTTGTGTTTTTGAAGCCTTCATTCTTTTTGGGCACACCATTTCACTTGCCTTTGCAAATTCGCCAAAACCGCACAAACTGAATCAACAGCTTGCTCATATGCCGATCAAAAAGCCGATGTGCGAGATCTATAATTTACAGATTTAAGTTTCTAAGCACATTGCCAGCTCCACAAAAAAGACACTTCCCTCTCCAGGCTTCGATTCAGCCCATATCCGTCCTCCGTGCATATCCGTTATGCGGCGGCAGGCTGCGAGTCCAAGTCCTGTACCTTCAATTTCGTCACGCGATTGCAAGCGCTCCATAAAGCCGAAAATTTCATCCGCATTGGAAGGTTCAAAACCCCGTCCTTCGTCTACAATGGATACACGCACCATATCATCAACCATCTCGGCACTTACCTCAACAAGGAAAGGATCAGCCGACCGAAATTTGATGGCATTAGCGAAAAGGTTTTGAAACAGACGAACCAATCTGATGTGAATGCCGCGCAAATGTGTTCTCGCTCTAACCACGTTATATC
>DAIRDH010000022.1:6197-49820 GCA_036796255.1 Cryomorphaceae bacterium | reverse complement strand
GCGCATTTATGCTGCCCATCGCCACGCCGCCCAATGCCATTGTGTTCTCAGCGAGCTATATTCGGGTGAGCGATATGGTGCGGGCCGGCTTTTGGCTTAATGTGATCAGCGTAATACTCATTACCTTGTTCAGCTATTTTCTGGTGCCATTGTTTTTTTGAAATACACCCTCATTCCATCCTGTAGCACTTGCGCCTCTCAGGGAGTGACGCAAAGCACTTTCACAGAACAAAAAGGCCGCCCCGTTCATTAAACGAGGCGGCCATTCCTTAACAATTATTCTGTCTGACTTATTCCTGGGTATCGTCCTCAGGTGCTTCCATTGTAGGTGCATCAAAGTCGGGAGCATCATCCGAAATCTCATCGGTGAGGATTTCCGCATCTTCCGATACTTCCACTTTTGCGACAGCGGCTATCTCGTCGTTGCCCCGCAGGTTGATCAGGCGCACGCCTTGTGTGGCGCGACCCATCACCCTAAGTTCAGAAACACTCATGCGGATGGTGATTCCACTCTTGTTGATGATCATCAGGTCGTCGGTATCCACCACCGCTTTGATGGAAATCAGGTTTCCGGTCTTGTCGGTAATGTTCAGTGTTTTCACACCTTTTCCACCGCGGTTGGTGATGCGGTAGTCCTCGATTGAGCTGCGCTTTCCGTACCCTTTTTCAGAGACCACCAGCACATTGGTTTCGGGATCGTCGATGCAAATCATGCCGATCACTTCGTCGTCTTTGCCTTCGAGCGTTACCCCTTTCACCCCTTGTGAGTTGCGGCCTACGGCGCGCACAGTACTCTCGTTGAAGCGAATGGCTTTACCGCTTTTCTTGGCCAGGATGATCTCTGTGGTGCCATTGGTGAGGCGGGCCTCCAGGAGTTGGTCGCCGTCTTTGATGGTGATGGCGTTGATTCCATTGCTGCGCGGACGAGAGTAAGATTCCAAAGAGGTTTTTTTCACGACACCATTTTTGGTGGCCATGATTACAAAATGATTGTTGATGTAATCTTCGTCCCTCAAGTCTTTCACATTGATGTAAGCCATGATTTTGTCATCGGCTTCAATGTTGATCAGGTTTTGAATGGCGCGACCCTTGCTCTGCTTGCTGCCTTCGGGAATTTCGAATATGCGCATCCAGAAGCATTTACCCTTTTCGGTAAATATGAGCAAGAAGTTGTGGTTCGTGGCTGTGAACAAATGCTCGAGGAAGTCCTCATCGCGGGTGGTGCTGCCTTTGGAGCCCACGCCACCGCGGCTTTGGGTTTTGTATTCGCTGAGCGCAGTCCTTTTGATGTAGCCAAGGTGTGAGATGGTCACAACCACTTCTTCATCGGCTATCAGGTCTTCAATGCTCATTTCATTGGCCGAGTACTCAATCACGGAGCGGCGCTCATCGCCATATTTCTCGCGCACTTCGAGCAGTTCGTCTTTGATGATCTGCATACGAAGGTCTTCGCTGTCCAATACGGAACGCAAGTACTCGATGAGTTTCATCAGGTCGGCATGCTCTTCGCGCACTTTGTCTCTTTCGAGGCCGGTGAGCTTTTGCAAACGCATGTCGAGGATGGCGCGGGCCTGGATTTCGCTGAGCGCAAATGTTTCCATCAATCCGTTGCGGGCCTCCTCTGGGGTGGCGCTTGCGCGAATGAGCGAAATTACTGCGTCGAGGTTGTCGAGTGCGATGAGCAATCCTTCGAGGATGTGTGCACGCTCTTCGGCTTTGCGCAATTCATATTTGGTGCGCCTTACCACTACATCGTGGCGGTGCTCTACGAATGCCTCGATCATGTCCTTGAGGTTCAGCATCACAGGGCGCCCTTTCACGAGCGCAATGTTATTTACCGAAAAGGAAGTTTGAAGGGCAGTGTACTTGTAGAGCTTGTTGAGCACCACGTTGGGGATGGCATCGCGCTTGAGTTCATACACGATGCGCATACCGTTGCGGTCGCTTTCATCGCGGATGTCGCTGATGCCTTCAATCTTTTTGTCGTTGACGAGGTCGGCCGTTTTCTTGATCATTTCAGCCTTGTTCACCTGGTAGGGAATTTCGGTTACGATGATCGCTTCGCGGCCTTCTCTGATTTCCTCAAAACCGGCTTTGGCGCGCATTACCACGCGGCCACGGCCCGTTTCGAAGGCGAGCTTCACGCCTTCATAGCCATATATGGTTCCCCCTGTCGGGAAATCGGGTGCCTTCACGTGTTCCATGAGGCCGGCGATGTCAATCTCGCGGTTGTCGATATAGGCCACGATGCCATCTACCACCTCGGTAAGGTTGTGGGGCGGCATATTGGTGGCCATACCTACAGCGATACCGCTGGCTCCATTTACCAGAAGGTTGGGAATGCGGGTAGGAAGCACGGTGGGCTCCTGAAGTGAGTCGTCAAAGTTGTTTTGAAAATCAACGGTCTCCTTGTCGAGGTCTGAGAGCAGCTCTTCTGCTATTTTGCGCAAGCGCGCCTCAGTGTATCGCATTGCTGCGGGGCTGTCGCCATCTACCGAACCGAAGTTACCTTGTCCGTCTACGAGTGGATAGCGCAGTGACCAGGGCTGGGCCATACGCACCATGGTGTCGTACACAGATGAATCGCCGTGCGGGTGGTACTTACCAAGTACCTCTCCGACAATACGCGCTGACTTCTTGTACGCCCTGTTGGAAAGTACGCCAAGGTCGAGCATACCGTATAGTACGCGCCTGTGTACGGGCTTCAGTCCATCGCGTACATCGGGCAGGGCACGTGACACAATGACCGACATCGAGTAATCGATGTAGGCTGAGCGCATTTCGTCTTCAATATTGATCGGGATTATCTTTTCTCCGTCTGCCATATATGGGTAGGGTTAAAAATTGTACAGTTTTTGCAGGCACCATGGCCAAGTCGCGAAAGTACGCATATAAAAGGGCACTGACCGTACAGTAGGTTTCCAATTTTCAACAAAAATGTGTGAAATAAAAGCCTGAGAATAATGATGCACGGTCAATCCTTCAACTTATATTTGAATTTGGCGTTATTTCGAAGTACATTCGAAAAGAGAACCGCCTTCAAAGCGTACAAAAACGCTCAAAGTAAATAAACAACATGGAAGCTAAATTTTCGCCAAGAGTAAAAGACGTTATCAGCTACAGTAGAGAAGAGGCCCTGCGATTGGGGCATGAATTCATTGGCGTTGAGCACCTTTTGCTGGGTATCATCCGTGAAGGAGAAGGTACCGCAATTCAAATAATGAAAAACCTCGGGGTAGACCTGAAAGAGTTGCGCAGGCTGGTGGAGAGCTCCACGCGATCTGCCACTGTAAAGTCGGGCAATCTGGGCAACATCCCGCTTGTGAAGCAAGCGGAAAAGGTGCTCAAGATCACCTACCTGGAAGCCAAACTTTTCAAAAGCCCAACCATCGGTACGGAGCATTTATTGCTCAGCATATTGAAGGACGAAGACAATGTGGCTACGCGCTCATTGCTCAAGTTCAATATGGACTATGAAGCTGTACGCGAAGAGCTCGAGACCTTGCGTTCCAATGCCGACAACTCGCGCCTTTCGCAGCCACGCGCTGAATTTCCCGGAGCATCTGACGATGATGACGAAGATATGGGCGCTGGATTTGCAGGCGGTGGCGCCGGTGGTGCTGCACGCAAGCAAGGCGACAGCAAGTCAAAAACGCCGGTTTTGGACAATTTTGGCCGCGACCTGACAAAAATGGCAGAGGATGACAAACTCGACCCCATCGTAGGCCGCGAAAAAGAAATAGAGCGGGTATCGCAAATACTCTCGAGGAGAAAGAAAAACAACCCTGTACTTATAGGTGAGCCTGGTGTGGGTAAATCGGCCATTGCCGAAGGACTTGCGCTGCGCATTGTGCAACGTAAAGTATCGCGCGTGCTCTTTGACAAGCGCATTGTGTCACTTGACGTGGCTTCACTCGTGGCGGGAACAAAATACCGCGGACAGTTTGAAGAGCGCATGAAGGCCGTGATGAACGAATTGGAGAAATCGCCTGATGTGATTCTCTTTATCGATGAGATTCACACCATCGTAGGTGCGGGTGGCGCGAGCGGTTCGCTTGATGCGTCTAACATGTTCAAGCCAGCCCTCGCGCGCGGTGAGATACAATGCATCGGCGCGACCACCCTCGACGAATACCGTCAGTACATTGAAAAAGATGGAGCCCTGGAGCGCCGTTTCCAAAAGGTAATGGTAGAACCTACCACACAGGAGGAAACTGTTCAAATACTCCACAACATTAAAGAGAAGTACGAGGCGCACCACAGTGTTGACTATACCGACGAGGCCATCGAGGCTTGTGTGTCGCTCACTTCGCGCTACATTTCAGACCGCCACCTTCCAGACAAAGCGATTGACGCACTGGATGAAGTGGGTTCGCGTGTGCACATTACCAACATCAATGTGCCCACCGATATCATTGAAGCGGAGAAGAAGATCGAGGAGATCAAAGAAGAGAAAAACCGCGTGGTGCGCAGCCAGAAGTATGAAGAGGCTGCCAAGCTTCGCGACAAGGAGCGCAGCCTGAATGAAGAACTCGAACGTGCCAAAGCGCGCTGGGAAGAGGAATCAAAAAACCACCGCGAAACGGTGACCGTCGACCACGTAGAGGAAGTGGTGGCCATGATGACCGGAATTCCTGTGCAGCGTATCGCTGAGAAAGAAAGCGGCCGCCTTGCCAAAATGGACCAGGAGCTGCAAGGCAAAGTAATAGGTCAGGACGACGCCATCCGGAAAGTGGTGAAAGCCATACAGCGCAATCGTGCAGGGTTGAAAGACCCAAACAAGCCGATTGGATCGTTTATTTTCCTTGGACCAACAGGTGTTGGTAAAACCCAACTTGCTAAGGAATTGGCCAAGTACCTGTTCCAGTCAGAGGATGCGCTGATCCGCATCGACATGAGTGAGTACATGGAAAAATTCGCCATCAGTCGCCTTATCGGAGCACCTCCGGGCTATGTGGGTTACGAAGAAGGTGGACAGCTTACCGAAAAAGTTCGCCGCCGCCCCTACTCCATCATTTTGCTCGATGAGATTGAAAAAGCCCACCCGGACGTGTTCAATCTCTTGCTTCAGGCGCTTGATGATGGACAGCTCACCGACAGCCTCGGCCGTAAAATTGACTTCCGCAACACCATTATGGTGATGACCTCAAACATCGGCGCGCGTCAGCTCTCTGATTTTGGTACCGGAGTTGGTTTTGGAACAAAAACCCGTGTAGAGAACGAAGGCAGCGCCACGCAGGCGGTGATTCAAAACGCTTTGAAAAAGGCCTTTGCACCTGAGTTTTTGAACCGTATCGACGACGTGGTGATCTTCAACTCGCTGAGCCGTGAGAACATCGGTAAGATTATCGATATTGAACTCGAGAAGCTTTATGGACGCATCAACTCACTGGGCTACAAGGTCAAAATGACCGAAGCTGCGAAGGACATCATCGCTGAGCGCGGTTTTGACGACAAGTTTGGTGCAAGGCCACTGAAGCGTGCGATACAGAAGTATGTTGAGGATCCCCTCGCTGAGGAAATCATCAACTCGCAGGTCGAAGAAGGCGACACCATACAGATTGGCTACAAGAAAGAGAAGGACGAAGTGACCATCAAGATCATGAAAGCCAAGAAGTCAGAAGAGAAAAAATCGGACGAAGAATAAGTTCTAAAGCAATAATACAATGAAAGCCACCTCGCGGTGGCTTTTTTTATGCCAATTCGAATTGCCTTGTCGTTACCTGGTTGGGGAAGGTGAGGCGCAGCTGGTAGCGGCCTTTGGGCAGGTCTGTACAATCGAACATTTGCATGTGGTTGCCCCTGGGCAATTCCTGTTCTGAGACCGGCAATACGCATAGGTCAGCATCATTCAGAATGTCGATGCGTACCAGGGCTTTGTAGGGCAGCTCGAAATGAACCATTTCCTTGCCGCGCAGTGGCCTTTTCTCGAAAGGGGCCACATAGGGAAAGAGCTCTTGAATTTCATTGCGTTGCAAATAGCGCTTCAACCAGCGGTAAAACACAAAGAGGAATACAACAAAAAGGGAAAGCAGCAGGTAATTTTCTAATGAACTCATGGGGTCTACGTCGATTTATAGGGCGATAATCCCCTCAATACTTGCGGCTTGTTGGTATTTCTCCATAACCTGCTCCGCACTTACCATCACCTCGCGGGCGGTAAGCGCGATGAAATTGCCTTTGGATGAAGGCCGGGTCACGATCTGGGCCGTGTTGCTGTTGAACAAAGCCTGCAGCTGGGCGATTTTCTCATTGTCGGCTGGCACAATGAATTTAAACATGTACACACCCGGCCACTCGTGGAGTTGGTCCAGTGCTTTCCTGATGCGGTCGTAATCCTTGTTGTCCATATCGGCTGCAAAGGTAAGAAGTGTGGCGGGCATTATGGCATTTTGCTCCGTGGGCTTTATTAAAGCGTTTGAACTTCAAAGACAATGTGTTATCTTTCATGGTTTAAAGCTGTGACGTAGGGGATATGGCCCTTGATGGGGTGTATTGGGGCTATGTTGTGGCGGATATAAACAAGTTAGCGTGCATTTAAAATGAAGAGAGCTCTAACCATACTACTTCTAATGGTCAGTTTAACCACTTATGGGCAGACATGCGATACTATTGAAGGTAAACTCATTAATTGTGTTGACACATTTGGACAAAGACAAGGTTATTGGGAACAGACAAAAAAGAAGATTCTTGTGAGTGGATATGGTGGCCTCGGAAGTAAAGAAGGATGTCGCTATTTTGAAAATGCTGAATATTACCCATTAGCGAAAGGAGAATATAAAGACAACAAAAAAATTGGGCCTTGGGAATATTTTTCGGGAGACCACTTGTCTAAATTGGAAAGAAAAATCACATATTACCAAAACGGATCAGTAAAAGATGAAAATTTGAATGACCAATATAACATCAATATCAGCAGTGACACTCTGAAAGTGAAAGGAGATTTTTACCATGAACTTGACACCATATCAATAAATTGCCACGCTCAAAACTGCTCATTGGTATTGTCAATCGGCCAGGAATTAATGAGTTTTGAGTTCATCGATATGGACAAATTGGAATATGAGTTACTGAGATTGAAAATTGGAGAATACAATCGCCAAATAAAAATGAAAGAAAACGCACGCTAACAGCGCATCCTATAGCTTATGGCGGGATTATCGTAAATTCGAGTTTTGACTTCTAACGGAGATTATCTGTGAAAGGAACAATTTCGCTTCGAGAGCTGCCACAATACATACGCGCAAAACGACATAGCACTTTACAACAAACACTCAAATGCCGAAAATAACTTTAAGAAGTACGAAAGGGTGGAATAACCGAAACAGGAATTTTGGTGTTTACGTTGACGGACAGAAAATTGGCATGATTCAAAGTGGGCACAGCAAGGAATTCGAAATTGAACCTGGTGAACATCAATTAAAAGCAAAATCGGGTCTCTTTCGAACTAAGAAGATATCTATGAGTTTGGATAAGGACGAAAACAAAAATATAGAACTTACAGGATTTAAATTCTGGAAATGGTTGGCATCCTTTATCTTACTAACAGGCGTTCTATTTTTGATCTTAGGACCCTATTTTGATTTTTAAAAAGATAAACTTTTTGTGATTTTTATCATTTTACCAGAAGTAATATTTTTAGTCTATTACCTAACCTTTCGTTTCAAACTTGAATTTAAATAAGGTGCTACAAGCGTATATCGCTTATGGTGGGATGATCGTAAATTCGGGCTTTGACTTCTAATGAAGATTATCACTGGAAGAAAGAATTCCACTTACCTGACTGCTGGTTTACCTGCCGAAGGCATGGCAGGCATTGTGAGCCGCAATAAGACGTTCGAACAAAATGGTAATGATCTGTAAACGAGTATACCAAACTTGGTTTTAAGTTTTATATTTGTAATATGACCTTGGACAATTCGAAACTTGAATCTATCAAAGCATACTTTAAAACCCGACCAGTTCTAAAGGCTTATTTATTTGGGTCATACGTAAGGGGGCAGGCTGACGGTAAAAGCGATATTGATATCCTTGTTGACCTGGATTACTCCCAGCGCATTGGGTTGGGATTTGTTCAGATGCAATTGGATCTCGAAGACATGCTCAACACAAAAGTTGATCTGGTTTCTTCAAATAGCTTGTCGAAATACATCAAGCCAATTGTCGACAAGGAAAAACGACTGATATATGCGAGATAAATTTGGTGACAAAGCCCGCTTAAATCACATTTTAGAAGCAATAATTGAAGTCGAACAATATTTAGTAGGTGCTGATTTTGAGACTTTCCTAGACAATTCGATGATGAGGTTTGCCTGTGTCAAGCAATTGGAAATCATTGGAGAGGCGAGCAACCACGTTTCAGATGAAATCAAAACCCGATTCTCTACGATCGAATGGAACCAGATAAAAGGAATGAGAAATATTCTTGTTCATGAATATTTTGGAATTGATACCATACTGGTCTGGGAAATAATCGAAAATGATCTGCCAGATTTAAAGAATAAAATTAAAACGATCGTAGATTCACTGCCATAGCCATACCAAACAATCGCACATAAGTGTTATGATTACAGGCAGGTACATGCCTTGGAATAACTGATTGAAAAGGTAGCCATGCAAGCTAACCTTTTACCCCAACCTCTCATGTAATTTTCATTTCAATCCTCACGACCCCGTGCTATGTTTGAACCAGAATTAACACCCCATGAACCCCATCCCCGACAAGCTCCCCAGCCTGGGTTATGAATTGCTTGACCACCTCGACCATGCTGATCTTCAGCCTTTCGTGCAGCGCCAACTGAAGCTTTGGAATCCTGTGACCATTTCGTTTATGATTGCAATATTATTGTGCTTTGCCCTGCTGGTTTTGGAGTTTTATCGGCTGGGCACGGGCGATCAATACAGCATCGCCGAGGGCATGTCATTCCTGTTTGCAGGTTTGCTGGTTGCGCTGGCGCTGATTCCCATCCACGAGTACATCCACATTGTGGCTTACCGGGCCATGGGCGCCCGGGATACCAGCTTCGAAGCAGTGTGGAAAAAGTTCTATTTCCTGGCCATCGCCCACCTGTTTGTAGCCAATCGCCGGCAATTTACCGTGGTTGCGCTGGCGCCATTCACAGTCATCAGCCTGCTGCTGCTCGTGGGCATTGCCTATTTGCCGCAAGGCTGGAGCCTCACCCTCTCAGGCGGACTCCTGATGCACACGCTGATGTGCAGCGGCGACTTTGGATTGCTCAGCTACTTCGCTGCGCAGCGTGATAAGCACGTCCTGACCTATGATGACAAGGAAAACAAGGTAAGCTACTTTTGCGGAAAGTTGAAAGCATAGATAGCGAACAAAGAAAGAATTGCTACTTTTCCAGTTCAAAACAAAGCGCATATGAAACGGATCAATACAAGCCATGCAATTTTAGCAGGCATCATGATCGTCAGCCTGGGCCTCCTGAGCGCCTGCAATGACGACGACAACGGTGGCACTACACCCCCACCCGCCCCTTCCTTTCCGCTTACCATGACGTATCACAGCATCATTGATACCGAACTCATGCTCTGGGTGGGCGGCGAGGCAGTCAATACCAGCGGCCTTTCCGCTTCCAATTTCCTCGATCCATGGGAGTGGGAGCTTCTGGATGAAAGCTATTGGCAAGGCCGATCTATGATTTTCAGCGAGGACTCCTTATTCGGGGATGACTTTTCAGAGGGTGCACCTTACTTTTTTTCGAACGATTCGGTTTACGCTACTATGGCCTTTAACTTTGGAGGTGAGGACATTGTGTTCGATCAGTTTCTGGGAATGGGCAATTTTTCGGAATTGCGTTTTCAGCAAGGCTCGGCGCGTTACGTATACACTACAAGTTCCTCAAGCGGTTCAAGCTTCACAGGTGGCAATATGCACATGAGCCTTGATGATGCCCTGGAAGAATTCTCCCTAAGCGCTCTGGACGAGATGGGTGCCAACGACAGCCTCATTGTTTACAACCAAACGGTTATCTTTAGGCCCTGATCAAATCACCCCCCGGCATCTACAAGTCTCTTTTTCGGCATCTTCATTTGCTATCTGGCTTAGGGTCTTCAGGCCTCGCTATAATTTTGGCATTCTACTGCTCCCCCGCCGCGGCGCAACTCTTGCCCCGCGAGGCCTTGATAGAAGACCTTGAATTTCTGAACGAGGCATGCGTCAAAGGGCATCCGGTCAATTACGACCCTGAAATCAAGGTTAATATAACGCCCATTCTCGCTGAGGCGAAGCTGCTCAAAACCGATAGTATCACAGCCATGGAGTACCGCGTATGGGTCGACAAAGCCCTGTACGCCATAGGCTGCGCGCATACCTTTGTGCTTGACAATCCGCTACAGCCGAGGCCCGATTCGCTGCGATTTCTTCCCCTTGACCTCATCGCCATCGACACTGCACTTTATATCGCCTCCGCAAATGAGCATTGTGCCATAGGCCGGCAGGTATTTCATGTCAATGGAATCGCGGCCTCAGCCCTGCTCGCTGATGTATTGCCATACCGGGCGAGTGATGGTGGCAGCGATGCACTGGGTAGACAGTATTTCAATACTTACAGCTCCGTGCTGCTCTCTGCCTACTTTGGGTTTCCAAAACTCTATGAAGTCGATACCCTGGCCGCACGGCCAGATGGTTCAGAACCCTGGAATCTTGATGCTGCCAGCAATATGCAGCGCCGCTCCTCACCTTCCATGAAAATGGATACCCTGCTCAGCGGCCGCAGTGCGCACTTGCTGCAAACAAATGAGGTCAAGGTGCTGCGCATCAAAAGCTTTAATGACAAGGACACCAAATTCTTCAAGCAATGCACGCAGCGTCTCATCGATGACGGTACCAAAACCCTCATCATCGACCTACGGGGCAATGGCGGCGGCAACCGCTTTGCAGCCATCGCATTGGCCAGCCATTTGCTGGATACCACCATCAGCTTCAGCATGTTACAACCCCTGATCGATAGCAAGCCCTACCTCGATAAGGACGGACTGCGCAAATACAGGCTGTCTCGGCTCAAGTACAATGTTTCCGAGTTTTACAGAGGGAGGAAGCGCCCGCTGGGCCGCAGTTTTGGCTACAGCTATAAGCCGCACAGAATCAATTATAATGGGGCTGTGTACGTGCTAAGCGATGGCTTTACCAGCTCTTCATCTACTATGTTGATGACCTGGCTTGAAATGCACAGCGCAGCCCGCTTTGCCGGCCTGCAACCCGGTGGCGGCTACAATGGCCACAACGGAGGCTCTTACCCCACGTTAACCTTGCCGCAGAGCGGAATACGCATCAAGTGGCCGGCGTATCGCTTTGTGATAGACGCACAATCTTCAAAACGAGACGGTACCACACCAGAAATTCTTCCCGACAATCTTTACGAGATGCATACCGACAAAGGTGATGCACTGATGCAACAGGTGATCGATCTCATCTCCAAAAAGCCAGCCCAATAATCAAAGGTGATAAAAAGGATAAGACCTTATATGCTGAAATTTATCCCTTAATTCAACAACAGTGTCAGGAGCTTTAAAGCCTTTACCTTACTTGTTGGGATCGGCCAGAGGCAAGCTTACGGATAGCTCATCCCAAGCAAGGCTGAGGCTTCCGGCATTTTCACCGGCTGATTCAATGGTGTATGTCAAGCGCTGTACCGGGGTGTCAACCTCTTCTGGTATGGCTGTGAAGCGAATTACGTCCATCTCTTCATCATAATCATCAGCAAGGTGCTGATCGAAATTTTTGTTGAGGATGAGTGTCCACTCCTTCCTTCCGGGAATGGTAAAGAAGGCGTATGTTCCAGCGGGCACAGTAGTACCTTTCACCTGAATATCGGCATCAAAAGTGACTGCAGTAGCCCAATGCGAACCGCTCACCCAAACCTGATCGTACGATACGAGACCGTTCCACAGCACCCGGCCGCGCTTTCCGGGCGATCCGTAATTCACCGTAACTGCCACATCACCTATCTTGCCATGTGCTTCACGACGGGCGCTCCCTTTGAAAGTGTCCACAGAAATCAGCCCCATATTCACGCTGTCAGCATATGTTGACATATACAATTGATGCTCTTCTTCGATTCTACTTAGTTCTGATTCTGCCTCGTTTTCCACTGTTGTGGTGGTATCTTTAATGGCTTCATTGCTTTGAGCGTTCTCGGTATTCTCTCTTTTCTCAGGGGTACAAGCGAAACAAAGCGCAGCCAATGAAGCAATAAGGAAGTAGGACTTTTGGTACATGACGGAATTTTATGTGTTAGAAATGTGAACAAAGTTAAGAAGCCTTACAAATGAATTCCCATTGTGATCTGCACATTTGAGCTTAACCGACATAATATATTGATATTTATGTGGCTGAGTATATTTCATCATTCGGCAAGTTGAGTTTCCGAGCCGGAGGAATATTCCCTTGCTCAGGCAGGAGGAACAGAAATCCAGGTACAGATCGGCATGGGGCATGAACGGTAAAAAATGGTGCAAAAATGGGCAAGTTGGGCCACTATTTCCCCACATGAAAAAAGAAATTCGCATCAACTTACTGAATATCATCCAATACATAATTCGGAATACCCTTTGCCCCTTCAGATGTTATTAAACAATTTTCCCACTTAAATTGAAAGAAAAATGAAAAATGAAAGAAATGTCACCGCACTTTCTGCAAGTTCTATTGCGGGAACCACCGTACTTAATCCTGCAATGGAAACCATCGGAAGTATTGAAGACCTAATGGTCGATTTAGATACTGGCGATGTGAACTACGCCGTTTTGTCTGTCGATACCGGCTTCCTCAACATGGGCAGCAAGTATTTTGCGATTCCCCTTGAGGAGTTTGACTTTAAGCCAACGAGCAAAGAGGCCATGCTGAATATTGACAAAGAGCGCCTTGAGAATTCTCCAGGTTTTGACAAAGACAACTGGCCTACCGGAGCGCAGCACGACTTCGTAAATGAAGTATTTAGCTATTACGGACGTGAACGCAGCAACCGAAGCACCCACTCTGACGAGCACACAAGGAATGCAGGCCGGGCCAGCACAGTGGATACCGCTTTTAGAGAGCGTGGCGGATATATGGACAAAGGAAGCGCCACCGACAGGACAGGTCGCGCCAGCACCGATCCAAACAAGAACATTCTTTAACCATTGCACAGTTGAACACTATTCCAGATAAGGATGTGCAAGCTTTCAAGAGGCCCCTTCCCGGGGCCTTTTGGTTTTTTTTGCACGGCCAACTTCTTGTGATGCATTCGCAAGTGAATTGGGTTAAGAACGCGTTCGGGTAAAGAGTAAATCCCGACCTTTGAAGCTTCTGGAATGAATGGTGGGCTGAGCGTGGCTTTATGAAAGGGCTAAGGCCAAATAACAAGCAGAAATAAAACAAGATGAAAACATATAGACACTTATTGAGCCGAGCATATACACAAATGGCGGCCTTGGCCATGATCATGGCCACGGCTACAGGTTGCATAGGTCAAGATAAATTGGGTGAAATACTTCCCGAATATGACAAAGAAAGCACTGTGCAAACGGCCATCGGCCCGTTGGTGCTTCCATCACCCTACGCCGAAAAGTCAATTGTAAAGCGCAGTGATGTAGTGGGCTGGGATGGAGGCCAAACGCCAAAAGCCCCGGAAGGATTCAAAGTTGAGCGCTTCGCCGACGATTTCAAGCATCCGCGCTGGGCATATGTGGGGCCCAATGGCGACATCTTCATTGCAGAGTCGGACACCAGAAACAGTGCCGACCGAATCACCCTGCTGCGGGATAGCAATGGCGATGGAAAACCCGATACGCGCCAGGCCTTTGCCGAAAAGCTGAACAGCCCTCTGGGAATGCTCATACACGATGGCTTTTTCTACGTCGCCAATACCGACGGCCTCTACCGATGGCCTTACGAGGTAGGAATGGATGAACTGGAAGGCGATGGGGAAAAAATTCTCGACCTGCCGGCCGGAGGCTACAACAATCACTGGACGCGCAACATCATTGCCAGTGAGGATGGCAGCAAATTATATGTATCCGTAGGTTCGGCCAGCAATGTGGGCGAACACGGCATGGACGAGGAGCACAGGCGCGCTACCATTCTCGAAATCAATCCCGACGGTAGCGATGAACGCATTTTCGCATCCGGCTTGCGCAATCCTGTTGGCATGGCATGGAATCCATCAACGGGTGAGCTGTGGACCGCAGTTAATGAACGCGATAAGCTTGGCGACAACCTGGTGCCCGACTACATTACCCGCGTGAAAGAAGGCGGATTTTATGGATGGCCTTTCTCGTATTATGGTGACATCAAAGACCCACGATGGAGCGATGATCCACACGAGGCCCTTGTGGCCAAATCGATTGTACCTGATGTCCCGCTGGGCAACCACACCGCTTCGCTCGGACTGGCATTTTACACCGGCGATCAGTTTCCTGAAAAGTACCGCAATGGCGCCTTCGTAGGGCAGCACGGCTCATGGAACCGCTCTAAGTTCTCAGGCTACAAAGTCGTGTTCGTTCCTTTTGACAATGGCAAACCCGGCCAACCGGAAGATTTCCTCACCGGCTTTGTAGCCGATGGCGATGGCAGCAAGGTTTATGGACGTCCGGTGGGTGTGACCCTCCTCCCCGACGGCTCACTCCTCGTGATGGACGACGACAGCAATGTGATATGGCGAATAAGCGCTCCGTAAATGCAGGCAAAGTTGAAGTACATACCCGCGCTCCTGCTCCTGCTCCCTGGCCTGAAGACTTTAGCGCAATTCAATGCATTTCAAGACACTGCGCGTATCGCTACGGTGGTGGTGCGCAGCGTTCCCACGCGCGATACGCTCAGGCTGATTCCCGCTGCAGTGGGTGTGCTCGACAAGGATTTGCTTTCGCAAAATGACGGGAGCATCGTTACCTCCCTCATCAACCAGGTGCCAGGCGTGTATATGCAACAAGGTGCGCTCAATACCAACCGCATCAGCATCCGCGGCATCGGTGCGCGCTCGCAGTACAGCACCAACCGGGTGAAAGCCTACATCGATGGCATACCCATCTCTTCGGCTGCGGGCACTACGGTGATCGAAGACATTGACCTCGATGTGCTCGAATCGATGGAAATCATCAAAGGTCCTGCATCGGGCATATACGGCACGGGCCTGGGTGGTGTCATCAATATGTTTACCAAAGATAAACCGACTGAAAACCTCAGGATTGAAAGCACAATAGGCAGTTTTGGCCTGATGAAAAACACCATCGGCGCCGGTTTCAGTACTGAAAAGGCCTCGCTGCAAGCCACATACAACCACCTGAGCAGCGATGGCTTCCGCCAAAATGGAAGTTATGACCGCAAGTCATTCACCCTCAACGGCGGGTATAAACTTTCAGAGAAAACCGACATACGTCTGCTCGCCATCCTGACCCGCATGAAGGGATTCATTCCCAGTTCGATAAACCGCGAAGATTTTGAAAACAATCCCCGCACTGCAGATGCCAACTGGGCTGCCTCAGAAGGCTTTGAATCATATGACAAGGCCATCGCGGGTCTTGCATTGAACCACCGCTTCTCAGGGCGGTTCAGCAACACGACAAGCGTATTCGGGCAGGTACGCGATGCCTATGAGCCAAGACCTTTCGATATCCTCGTAGAGCAGCGCTTTGGAGCCGGGGCGAGAACGCATTTCAATCTGCTGCAAAGCATATTTGGCAATAAGGCCCAGCTCGCCTTTGGCGCTGAGTACCTGGTTGAAGATTACGAAGGGGGCACCTATCAGAACCGCTTTCGCGAATTTCCCGGACAGGGAAGCGTTGAGGGCATGCAGCTGAGTGGCAACACCCAGTTGAGGCAAAATCTCAATATCTTTGCGCAACAGCGCCTGCAATTGTCTGAACGCTTTGCCCTTGAGGCCGGCCTCAACCTAAACAGCACCAACTACGCACTCATCGATCTCTTCGCCAACGATACACTCGATCAAAGTGGCGACTACCGCTTTGGGACAGTAGTATCACCTCGCGTTGGCGCCACCTACAGGCTGCGCGCCAATCAGGTGCTCTATGCCACCGTGAGCCATGGATTCTCGGCTCCGGGTGTGGAAGAAACGCTAACCCCCTCCGGGCAGGTCAACACCGATTTGCTGCCAGAGACCGGTATCAATTACGAGACAGGGTTCAAGGCCGATTGGCTCGGAGGCAAGCTCTACAGCGAGATTGCCCTCTACACGGTCGACATCCGCAACCTGCTCGTGGCGCGCCGCATCGCCGAAGACCAATTTATCGGCATCAACGCCGGACGCACCCAGCACACCGGCGCAGAGCTCCTTTTTTCTTTCCATCAAATGATCGGCGCACAGTGGATTATCAAGCCTTACCTCAATGGATCATTGCACCATTACCGCTTTACAGAATTTGTAGATGACGACCGCGATTACTCCGGAAACGCGGTCACCGGCGTGCCCAGCCACACCGCCAATGCCGGCCTTGAAGCCCATTGGACCAAAGGCCTCAGGCTTCGGGCCAATCTGCTCCATGTTGGAGAAATTCCCTTGAACGATGCCAATTTCGAATATTCTGACAGCTATGCCCTGCTCAATTTTCAATGCAGCTATGAGACCTCACTTTTCAAAGCCTTGCGCATCAGGCTGCAGGCGGGAGTCAACAATGCGCTCAATGTGAACTATGCGGCAAGTGTGCTGCCCAATGCCATAGGTTTTGGTGGCAATGCACCCCGCTACTTCTATCCGGGCGATGCACGGGCGTACTACCTTGGGCTAAGTATTTCGTATTGATCCTAAGGGGCTTGATGGCTTCTTTTTGCGCAAAGCGATAAATTGTGCTTCTTTGGGCTGCTGAAATCGACAAAGCCCAATGTTTTCAACTGGTTCGAACGCTGTTAAATATAATTTCCCCTTCCAGTGAAGTACCGCATTGGTATTTTCATGATGCTCATGCTGGGCTTCGCGCTCCATGGGTGTATTCCGCTGGAGTCAGGAGGTAGCAATGTCCTTTCCCGAAAAGGGAAGTACCACATTCAAACGAGCACTTCTATGCAGGTGAGCGCCTTGAGCAAGGGCGATAGGAATCTCGCGGTCCGGGAGAGTATCGTAAGGCGACTGGAGACTTTTTACATCGATAGCCTCGGCGGCAACCGCTTGCACATCCGCAGCCATGACGGCAGCTACGTAGGCCTTGACCCTGAAAGCGGGAGGTTGATTGCCACCAGTGAAGAGCTGAGCAATGCGGCCACTTTTTATGTTTCAAATGGATTGAGCGAATGGTCGGATTTGAGAATTGAAAATGTAGGTGTGGTATGCCTTGACAGCGAAGGCTTCCTCGGCATTTTGTGCGATGATAAAAGTAAAGCCCTCACTTTCAGAATCCGCGACAAACCAGCCAACAGGATAGGTGAGCTGCCTTTTACTTACGTGTCATGGCTATACGCGGGATTGGCTATGCTGGCCATTGGCTTGCTTTCCTTCCGGGAAAATCGTTCAAAAGTGCTGCCGCTCTTGCTACTCTTTGCCGGTGCATGGTGCCTGAGGTATTTTGTGGGCATGCTTCCGCCCTACTTGCACCTGTGGGATGAACAATTTCATGCCCTCGTGGCGCGAAATATGATGTCGCAGCCCTTTGTGCCTATGCTGTATCCGGAAGCGATCATTCCCTTCCCAATGGAGATTTGGGACAAAGGAAGCATTTGGCTTCACAAGCAGCCCCTCTTTCTTTGGCAAATGGCTCTGAGCTTCAAGTTTTTCGGCGTCAACACTTTTGCCATGCGCCTGCCCAGCATGCTGATGTCAAGCGCCGCGTGCATTTTCATTTACCGCATGGGAGCGCTCAGTATCAATGCACGGGCGGGCTATTTGGCAGGGCTCCTGTTTGCATGTTCTTACTTCGTAACGGAACTTACAGCCGGTCAGTTCAGCACTGAGCACAACGACGTCGCTTTTCTATTTTACGTAAGTGCGAGTATCTGGTGCTGGATGGAATACAGCCATTCACATGGAAAGCGGCGCTGGTTGTTTTTGATTGGAATCGGCATCTTCACAGGAGGCGCCATGCTGGTGAAGTGGCTCACGGGTATTTTGGTTTTTTCAGGATGGGGATTGTCGGTGCTTTTCAGCAAAAGCGAAAGAAAAAATTTCCATCATTACCGTGACATGGTCCTCGCCTTGGGTATCGCACTGCTTTTATTTCTGCCCTGGCAAATTTATACCCTGCAGGCATTTCCAGAACTGAGCCGATTCGAAATGGGCTACAATTCAGTCCATTTCTGGGACGCTGTGGAAAGACATAGCGGCGATTTCTGGTTTCATTTTGATACCAGTACATTGCTTTACAACCTTCCTTTCTGGGTGATTCTGGCTTGCGTGATCATTATGTCCGTCCGCATCAACACCTTCAGGCACAAGGTGGCCTTGCCCACTTACATTGTGATTGTTTACCTCTTTTTCAGCTTAGCCAGCACGAAGATGATTGCATTCACCTTTGTAATTGCGCCGCTCATATTCCTCGCTTTTGGGGCAAGCCTTGAGTTGATCATGAACCTTCTCGAACGCAAGATTCACAAAAAGCAATTATTGCTTACAGGAAGGGTGGCATTTGGTTTACTGGTGGCCTTTATTGCCTTGCATCAACTGAATTTAGATGGCATTCGCCACAACCACCTCTCTTGGATTGGCGATGAAGGCGCCTACCATTCCATCCGGCAAAACAATGTGGAGGTCATTAAGAAACTCGACAAAACCTTACCTGAAGATGTGAAAACCATCGTGTTCAACTGCTTTGACCATGACCACATTCCCACCATGTTTTTCAGCAAGGCCTATGCGTCGTATTGCCTTATCCCCGATGAAGATTTCATTCAGGAATTGAAGCGAAGGGGCTTTCACCTGGTGTTTTTTGATGGAGGGGAACTTCCAGGCTATGTACTCGATGACCCTGATATCGAGGTCGTACACGGGTACCAACGCTGGTAAATTGGCAATAGAGGCTGTACCTCCTGCCATTGATTTAAGTCGGTGATGAGAAATCGAATCGGCTTCCTATTGCGCCGCGCTATTTCGACATGTTTCATAACTTCGCAGCACTACAAAGAGAATTATGCCATCCATCCAAGTTGACATGCACGGCGGCACCGCCACCATTACCCTCAAGCGGCCAGAGGTTTTCAATAGCTTTAACCGCGACACAGCGCTGGCTTTTCAGGCGGCGCTCGACGATTGCCAACAACGTGCGGAAGTGCGCTGTGTGGTGATCACCGGCGAGGGCAAGGCTTTTTGCGCCGGGCAAGACCTGCAGGAAGTCACTGACCCACAGGGACCAGAGCTCACCAGCATTGTCCGCGACCATTACAACCCGATTATCGAGAAAATCCGCGCCCTGGAAAAACCCGTGATTGCCGCGGTCAACGGCGTGGCAGCCGGCGCCGGTGCCAATATAGCTTTGGCCTGCGACATTGTCATTGCCTGCCAGTCAGCTTCGTTCATTCAAGCTTTCAGCAAAATTGGCTTGATTCCCGATAGCGGTGGCACCTTCTTCCTTCCCAGGCTCATTGGCTTTCAACGGGCTTCGGCCTACATGATGCTCGGCGACAAAATTGACGCTGCCAAGGCCGAAGAGATCGGTATGATATACAAGATGCTACCCGATGCCGACTTTGCCGATGAGGTAAAGCGCCTTGCGGCAAAACTGGCTGAAATGCCCACCACCGGGCTGGCGTACACAAAGAAAGCGCTGAACCGCTCCTTGTACAATGACCTCAGCTCCCAACTGGCATTGGAGGAGCAGCTGCAGAGCAAAGCCGGCAGCACCCACGATTACAATGAAGGTGTGAAAGCCTTCCTGGAAAAACGCAAACCCGAATTTAAAGGACACTGACATGAGCCGACTTGATCAAGATACCATCATCGCCATCATAGGCAGCGGCGCCATGGGCGCAGGCATTGCGCAAGTGGCAGCAACCGCCGGCCACAAAGTATTGCTCTTCGACAACAATCCCGATGCGCTCGACCGCGCCATGGTCAAAATGAACAAGCTGATGGACCGGCTGGTGGAGAAGGGAAGAATAGACCCTGCCAAGCGCACCGAAATCATGGAGCGCATACAGCCCTCACAGCATTTTGAAGCCCTGGCAGCAGCCGGATTGGTGATTGAAGCTATAGTTGAAGATCTGGATGCTAAGAAGAACCTTCTCAGTCATATAGAAATCATGGTTGACGAGGATTGCATCATCGGAACCAACACCAGCTCACTGAGCATCGCCAGCATTTGTGGAGCCTGCTCAAGACCTGAACGCGTGTTGGGCATCCACTTTTTCAACCCCGCTCCGCTTATGCCTCTGGTGGAAATAGTGCCCGCAGTGCAAACCAGTGGCGACACCCTTGTGGAGGCCCGCAACCTGATCGACTCATGGGGCAAAACCACCGTGACGGTCAAGGACACTCCCGGATTCATTGTAAACCGTGTGGCCCGTCCTTTTTATGGCGAAGCCCTGCGCATCTACGAAGAAGGCATTGCCGACATAGCGACCATAGACTGGGCTGTTAAAGAAATAGGTGGTTTCAGAATGGGGCCTTTTGAGCTGATGGATTACATTGGCAATGACATCAATTACACCGTTACCGAAACGGTTTTTCAAGCCTTTTACTTCGATCCCCGCTACCGCCCCGCTTTTACCCAAAAGCGCATGGTAGAGGCCGGATGGCTGGGCCGCAAGAGCGGGCGCGGCTATTACGACTACAGCAAGGAGGCCAAAAACCCTGAAGCCAAAAAGGATGAAGCCCTTGGCAAGCGCATTGTAAACCGCATGCTCGTGATGCTGATCAATGAAGCTGCCGATGCGCTTTACCTCAACATCTCGACCCGCGATGGCATTGAGCTCGCCATGACCAAGGGGGTAAACTACCCCAAAGGCTTGCTTCAGTGGGCTGATGAACTGGGCATTGAGAATGTGCTTAAAGAGCTCGAAACCCTTCAACACCAGTATGGGGAAGACCGCTACCGCCCGAGCCTGCTGCTGCGCAACATGGTGCGCGACAAGCAGCGCTTTTACCCTGAGAAAGTAATGGAAAACTAAAATGGCAACACCGGAAGCCATTGTAGGGCGCATGATGGAGAAAGACGCCTTTAGCCAATGGCTAGGCATCGAAATCATAAGCATCAAGCCTGGCTTTGCCGAATTGAAAATGGCACTGAGGCGGGAAATGTGCAATGGTTTTGGCATCGCGCATGGTGGAATCGCTTACAGCCTCGCCGACAGTGCACTTGCCTTTGCGGCAAATGCGAAGGGACGCATAGCGATTTCTGCCAAAACCTCCATCGCGCATTTGGAACAGCTGCGGCCCGGAGATGTGCTGCGTGCCACCGCTACCGAACTACATGCCGGCAACAAGCTGGCGCATTACCACATTGACATAAAAAACGCTGAGGGAAAGAAGGTTGCCCTGTTTGAAGGCACTGTATACCTCACTTCAAAAAACTGGGAAATAGAATGACACCACAAGCATACCTTATTGACGGAACGAGAAGTCCCATTGGCAATTTTGGCGGAAGCCTCAGCCCTGTGCGGGCCGATGACCTTGCTGCCCACGTGATCAAGGCCCTCTGCGACCGGCATCCAGGCCTCGACCCGGGCGCCATTGACGATGTGATCATGGGCTGCGCCAATCAGGCCGGTGAAGACAACCGCAACGTGGCCCGCATGGCCCTGCTGCTGGCCGGATTGCCGCACAGTGTGCCCGGTGAAACGGTGAACAGGCTTTGCGCTTCGGGAATGAGCGCCATCGTGCACGCGGCAAGGGCCATCAGAAGCAATGAGGGCGATTTGTTTATTGCAGGCGGCGTGGAGCACATGACACGCGGGCCTTGGGTGATCAGCAAAGCCTCCACCCCATTTGGCCGCGACAGTGAAATGCACGACAGCAGCTTCGGATGGCGCTTTATCAACCCGCGTATGGAAGCGCTGTACGGTACCGAAGGCATGGGCCAAACTGCCGAAAACCTTGTGGACATCCACAAAATAAACCGCGAAGACCAGGATGCTTTCGCCTACCACTCGCACATGAAAGCCACTGCTGCCCAGGAGAATGGAAGGCTGGCAAAGGAAATCACGCCTGTAGAAATACCCAGGCGTAAGCAGGATCCCATCGTTTTTAGCACCGACGAGTTTGTGAAACCCGGCACCACCAAAGAAATACTCGCCAAGCTACGGCCTGCCTTCCGACGCGAAGGTGGCACCGTAACCGCTGGCAACTCCAGCGGCCTCAACGATGGTGCTGCGGCTGTGCTTGTGGCTTCTGACAATGGCCTGAAGCGGCACGGACTAGCGCCCGTAGCACGCGTGCTGAGCAGTGCTGTGGTGGGCGTAGCGCCGCGCATCATGGGCATAGGCCCTGTGGAAGCGAGCAAACTCGTCCTGAAGCGCGCCGGCCTTAAGCTGAAGCAAATGGATGTGATCGAACTCAACGAAGCCTTTGCAGCCCAAAGCCTCGCCGTGACGCGCAGCCTGGGGATTGATGACAATGATCCGAGAATCAACCCGAACGGCGGTGCCATTGCACTGGGCCATCCACTGGGCATGAGCGGAGCGCGCATCGCATGGAGCGCTGCACTTGAGCTCAAGCTCACTGGCAAAAAATATGCCCTCGCCACAATGTGCATTGGTGTGGGCCAGGGCTATGCCGTGGTGCTGGAGAATGTGGGTTAATAAAAGCGCTTGAAGCGAAGCAGTGGACTCTATATCAGCCTTTCCCGGGATTCCCGAATGTATTGAAGGCTGTCCAGATAATTTTGAACGACTTCAATATCGGCCTCAGCCCAGTCAAGGCCTGGTAGATCTTTCGGTTTAAGCCATTTTGCGGAAGCGTGCTCGCGCAGCTCAAGCTCCCCTCCTACCACATTGCACCTGAAGGGGATAAGCTCCAGCCAAAGTCCCGGAGCATATTCATACCTTACCGACGGCATGGGAGCGCTTATTTCCAGCTGCAAGTTGAGTTCCTCATTGCATTCGCGGATAAGGCATTGCTCCGCAGTTTCACCTGCTTCGATCTTGCCTCCGGGAAACTCCCACTTCAACGGAAGCTTCATGCTGGCGGAGCGCTGTGCACAAAGCACCTTTCCATCCCGCTCTATAATGGCACAGCTCACTTTCATTTCTCACCGCTATTTAAAGCCAAAGCAGAAGGGTGCATTACCGGCTGACCCCTGCTTGATGTATACCTTATCTTGTGAGGGCGTAATGCCTCTCCATTTTTGATTCATCAATTCCAACAATCTCAAGGGTAATGTTCTTAAACTGGGCATTCTCCTTGAAGTCCATGATAATTTCATAAATATCGGGATGGATGTACTTTGCTTTTTTACCATCGATCACCACAGTTGAGTCTTCTTCGATATGATCAAGTGTAAGCATAATATCGGCTTTGTTAAGGAAAGTTGATTCTTCTGAAAGACGTATAACGATTTTGTGATCGCCTTCATGCTCCACCTTATCACGCATGTACGCATTCTTGTAATTGTCGCGAAGGATGAAGAAGACTGCGACGATACCCCCTATGATGATTCCACTTATAAGGTCCGTGAAAATCACGGCGATTATTGTTATTATGAAGGGCAAGAATTGTCGGCGGCCTTGCTTGAAGACGGCTTTGTACACAGCGTAACTTGTGAGTTTGTAGCCCACTACGAAGAGTACGGCGGCCAAGGCGGCCAGCGGAATTTTATTGAGCAATGCGGGTATCAAAGCCACGCAGAGCAGCATGATCAAACCGTGAAAAATGGTAGCCGTTTTGGTACGACCACCGGCGGTCACATTGGCCGAGGTACGCACAATCACTGCGGTAACAGGTATACCGCCAATAAACCCGGCAATAATATTTCCAAGACCCTGGGCCATCAATTCACGGTTGGTCGAAGTGCGACGCTTATAAGGGTCAAGTTTATCACCTGCCTCTGTACTAAGGAGCGACTCTAAACTGGCAATAAAAGTGATGCTCAGGGCAATGGTCACAATCTCAGGCTTCATAGCTCCGGCGAAGTCAGGAAAGGTGAAAAAATGCAGGAATTCTCCTAAATTGCTTGCAACAGGGAGCGTAACCAAATGGCCTTCGCCAAGGATAAGCTGCGGAAAGAAGGTTGTGTAAACGACTTCATTGAGCAATACGGCAACAAGGACTGCAGTAAGTGCCGATGGAAAGAACTTGAAAAAAGGATATTTGGCTTTGAGCGCTGGCCTGTCCCATAATGCAATGATAAATAGAGACGCTGCTGTGATGATGGCCGCCCCCCAGCTTACATTGTCGAATAGAAACAGCAGCTCGCTGAAGGTATTATGGCCATCCTCCTGGGCAAAGCTTTCAGACCCTTCGAAAACCCCGTCAACGCCAAATGCGTGCGGAATTTGTTTTAGAATAAGTATAATTCCAATCGATGCCAGGATGCCTTTGATCATGGCATTGGGAAAAAAGTAGGCAACAGTTCCCGCCTTCAAAAAGCCAAGGAGAATTTGAAAAACACCTGCCAAAATGATTGCAACAAGTACAATTTCGAAACTCCCCAAATCCTCTATGGCAGTGTAGATTACCAATGCAACACTTGCGGCAGGTCCACTTACATTGATGCTTGAATTGCTGGTAAATCCAATCACTATTCCGCCTATAATACCAGCGATAATTCCAGAAAAGAGCGGCGCTCCTGAAGCAAGGGAAATACCCAGGCAGAGAGGCAATGCAATGAGGAATACCACCAATCCGGCAGAAAGGTCACTTACGAAATGCTTTTTATAAAAATCAAGTTTGTTGCTCATATCTGCTGTAGCTGGGAGTGATCGCCTCTTTTCTTCGTTCAGCTTTCGCAAAAGAAAAGCGCAAAGATACCATTAATAAACTTTGATTGATACTTCTAATCAATATTTAGCGACATCCATAAGCTCAACCCTGTAAACCACTGTGGTGTAGGGCTGCACCCTGCCATCGGCACTGCCCTTCTTGCCAAAGGCGAACCAGGAAGGCAGAATCACTTGTGCGTGCTCACCGCGTTGCATCTGCTCCAAAGCGAGTTCAAGCCCTTTAATAACCTGACCTTCATTGCCATAAACGAAGCGAAACGGGCCCTGCATGCGGCGGGAGTCGTCAAATACCCTCCCGTCGAGATGGCTGCCTTGATAATGGATCACGAGCTCGGTCCCTTTTCGCACCTGCAGGGTATCAGCCGGAGGCAGGAGGCGCTTGTACCATATGCCCCTGTATTCAGTGTAGCCGCTCTGTATGCTATCGCTGCGGATGAGGGTATCCAAAAGCATGTACTCCTGCTGACGCGCATCGCGCAACTGCACCACCGACTTGTAGGCCTTTACCGAAAGGTGGGCGATGAGCGTATCTCCACGGTTTACTTTAGGCACCAAAAAGTTGGAGCTGCCAAACCGCAAATGCAAACTGTCTCCCACAGAGCGGCTGGCGAGCAATTGCCACACGGGGTCATTGCTTTCCGCAAATGGTTTTCCAACGAAATGTGCGAGGGTGTCATTGCGTTCCGGATGGATCACGGTGGCGTCCAGCTTTATCCAACCCACTGTATCTACGCTGGTTTGACCATCGCCGAAAGCAAGCAGCTTCCAGGCCGTGCCATCATCGAGGTAGCGGTATTCAGGCACAGAATTGCAGGCACACAATCCCACAGCCAAGAGACAAAGACTAGCGAATATCGACGAGGCAGAGGTCATAGTAAAGGGGTGCATTCGAAGGTACGGATGGCGCATTGCCGGTGAGGCCGTAAGCCAGGTAAGAAGGGATGAGAACCCTTACAGAATCGCCGCGCGAAATCAGGGTCACCACTTCATGCAGGCCGCTGATTACGTCATCATGACCCACCCGAAAGTAATGTAAATCAGTGCCTGTGCGCGCCACAGGACTTTGATCGAGGAGGTAAGCCGTGTAGGTGATCCCCACATTGTCTTCAACTTCAGCGCTGTCGCCCGCTGCCGAAGCATACACCTGAAAGCGCAGGCCGGTTTTCGTTTTCTTCATGTCCCAGCCTTGCTCATTCACCCATGCTTCGAGCAGTTCCTGCTCATTCGATGCGCGTTTCTTGTTGAGCTCTATCAGCGCTTCCTTGTCCATTGGTGCTGAGCGCTGCTGAGGCGTCTCTTCACAACCTGAGGCTCCGGGGAGCAGCAGGGCAAGTGAAAGCATGAAAGTCATGTACGCCGCCTTTCTCATGCTACCTTTTCGGCAAATAGGTTAGACATAATCTTTTCAAATTTCGCCAATGTTTCGGCAAGCGACAACTTGCTGCGGCCACCGGCAGCCATGATGTGTCCACCGCCTTCAAAATGCTCCCTGGCCAGCAGGTTTACATCTATTTCGCCTTTGCTGCGCAGGGATATTTTGATCAAATCGTCCTTTTCGGCAAAGAAGGCAGCGAGGTGTACACCATTGATGCTCAATGCATAATTAACCAATCCTTCGGTATCGCCGGGGCGGTAATTGAAGCGGCTCAACTCCTCCTTGCTCAGGCTGATGTAAGCAGCATTGCCATTGCCGGTCAGCACCATTTTTTCCGAAAGGGCATAGCCTTTCAGCTTCAATTGGTCAAGGCGGTTGCTGTCGTATATGTGGTCGTAAATCTCAAGATGGTTCATGCCCGTTTCGAGCAAGGCAGCCGCGACTTTGAGCACGCCTGCATGCACCGATGAAAACCGAAAGCTGCCCGTGTCGGTGACGAGGCCTGTGTAGAGGCATACCGCAGTATCTGCATCAATGTGCTGCTCTACCCCGAGCTCTGCTGCGAGGCGGTAGATCAATTCGGAAGTGGCACAGGCGGTATCGTCTACATAGTAAGCTTGCGCAAAATCGGCTGGAAAGCGGTGGTGGTCAATCACAGCAATGGGCTTATTGGACTCCATGACCACCTTTTGGAGGTCGCCCATGCGGTCGGGGGCGTTGAAGTCGAGACAGAATACTGCATCGCAGGCTGCAACAGCTTCCCTTACTTTGTCACCGTGCTTTTCGAATACAAGAATTTCTTCCTGACCAGGCAGCCATTGGAGAAATGAGGCATAGGCATCTGGGGCTATCACGGTTGTGTGCAAGCCCATGTGGCGCAATATTTTGCTCCAGCCAAGGCTTGAGCCAATGGCATCGCCATCAGGGCCTCTGTGCATCACGATGACCCATTTTTTATGCGTATCGAGAAGGTCTTTTATTTTTTGGGCGTCTGTCATATGCCGCAAAGTTACCTTAATTCTACAGAATCAACTTTTGTCGCCATCCTGCATTTTGCCGACCGTTTCCCTGAGTTGTTGCAAAAGAAAAATTGCCGATGGCAGATGCATTTTCAGCAAGTGCAGGAAAATACCTGCTGAATTTCAGTACAAAGAAGTATCCTTTTGAAGACTTCTTCCGTAAAGGGGGCAACCCTATAAACTAAGTCATGAAAAAAATTGTACTCCCCTTATTGCTCCTGTTCATCACAAGCACTTGTGCATTTGGACAGTATGGCGATAATCTTTACGCCTCAGCCGACAAGCCGACGTCTTTTCTGGGCTGCACTGACTACGCAGAAGGTACCTCAGGCAATGCCCGAATCGAAGCCAGCACACGCAGCATCGCAAGCCTGCGCTTGCTCAACCAAGCCAATACAGTTCAGGCATTGATCAACCAGCACTCTGCCAACCTCAGCAAAGACTTTCGCGTGATGCGTAGCGTAGACCCTGAGCTCGGTTGGGAATTTGTAGCTGAGCTCGATGGTGTCCACAACAATGGCCCCTTGGGCATCAAAGATGAGAACCCCCTACCCGGGCGTATGCTTTACAAACTTGAGTCGCGCAGTGGCGATGACACCTGGGAAACCATGGACATTCGGGTGGTGAACCGCCCTCTTGGAGTTAACCTTGAAGACATCGACTTTCTCACAGCTCCTTTTGGTGCCTTGACGCTTCCGCAAACGATGCTTCCCGCTTCAGAATACACGGTTGAAATCTTTGACCTTCAGGGCGGACATATCGAAAGCTCTTACGTGCGCTTTGGCCACAAGCTCAAAGTACACACAGCGCACCTTCCTTTTGGGGTGTATGAAGTGGTGATCACAGGACAAAGCTCCCGCGTAGCGAAATACTTCCTCGCCTCCGGCAATTAAAATCTTCCCTTAATAGTTCAATCTAAGACGGCTGCTCTGCGGCCGTTTTTTTTATGTCCGGCCGATGCGAGGTACAGTCCGAAATAGGTCAGCAAACCATTGATAATCAGCACTTCGTAGCCTACCTTGTATCCATCGAATAACAGTGGAGCCAATTGGACAAAACCGTAGGATGCAAAAGGTGAAAGCACTGCAATGTAAGGTATCCATTTGTCGCGCACGGCTGCCTTCGAGAACAAGCCAAAAGCAAAGAGCCCCAAAAGTGGTCCATAGGTATACCCTGCTGCTTTGAATATTCCGTCGATCACAGCATCATTGTTGATGACCTTGAAGAGCAGAATCACGATAACCAGCACCACCGACATGCCGATGTGCACCTGCTTGCGGCGTCGCTCGGCCTTGGCTTCTTCCATTTTGTCGACTTCCAGAATGTCGATGGAAAATGAGGTGGTGAGGGCTGCCAGCGCACTGTCGGCGCTGGAGTATGCCGCGGCAATGAGGCCCAGTACGAACAGCACTCCCACCACAGGGCCCAGGAGGCCTTCGGTGGCCAGCATAGGGTAGAGTTCATCTGTTTGTGCCGAGAGTCCTATGCCATTGCTTTCCGCAAAAAGGTAGAGCAGGGAGCCCAGAGATAGAAACACAAGGTTGACCAATACCAAAACGACGGCAAAAGTCACCATATTCTTCTGGGCATCGCGCAAATTGCGACAGCTCAGGTTTTTCTGCATCATGTCCTGATCGAGACCGGTCATGGTGATGGTGATAAACATGCCTGCAAAAAACTGCTTGAAGAAATACCTCGAATCGTTGGCATCGTCAAAGAAGAAAATCTTGCTGTAGGGGCTTTCTTTCACTGCGGTCACCACCTCAGCGCCGCTCAGCCCCAGGGATTCAGAGATTACATAGACACTTACTCCAACGGCCACCAGCATAAAGGCCGTTTGCAGGGTATCGGTCCAGATAATGGTGCGAATGCCTCCCCGAAAGGTGTAAAGCCATATCAACCCAATGGTGATGACCACCGTAAGTGCGAAAGGAATTTGCCAATCGAGCTTGTCGAATACCGCCAACTGAAGCACGATGGCCACCAGGAACAAGCGAAAAGCAGAGCCAATAATGCGGGACAAGAGGAAAAACCAGGCACCGGTTTTGTAGGCCTTCGGGCCAAACCGGCCTTGAAGGTAAGTATATATAGACGTGAGCTGCAGGCGATAATACAATGGCAATAAAACAAAAGCTACAACCATATAGCCTGGCAGGTAGCCCAGCACCATTTGCATGTAGCTAAATTGGGAGGTGGCCACCCAACCGGGCACAGAGATGAAAGTAACGCCACTCAGCGAGGAGCCCACCATGCCAAATGCCACGATATACCAGGGCGACTTGCGGCTGCCGAGGAAGAAGTCGGCATTGTTTCCCTTTTTGCCGGTAAGGCGAGCTATCAGAATTAAAGCGAGGAAGTAGCCGCCTACCAGCAGCATGATACTTATAGGACTCACGGCTCAAATGAATGAAAAAAATCCAATGGCTGCGCTGAAGTGAAAAAGTAAGATTGAGCGCTGGAATGTTGAGAACCTCGTATTTTGAGGCTATGCGTCTCTTTAACAAGCATCAGCAAGTGCTCACTCCTGCCCGTATTCAAGAATCTCCCAGCGAAATTCGATTCCAAAGCGGATGTTTTCGGCGGTGGGCGCATTGGTGTAATTGAGCCTTGTGGTGAGGTCGCGGTGGTAGCGGTATATGAGACCTACCTCTGGTGCGTAGATTTCATAAGCCAGCTGGTCTTCTACAAAGTTCTTGTTGTCGCGTTGGAGCACTTTTACGGTGCGTGGATAATTCACCTCATGGTAGATGCGGTCTACATAAAGGCTGTCATAGCGGTAAGTCCAGCTGTCGCGTATGTTCAGGGCGTTGCCATCCCATGAACTGGAAGCGCTTAAGGGGAAACCCATTTTGACATAGCGTACATTCTCCTCTACCTTTTGGCCATTGAGGTTGTTGCGCGAGATAAACCACACGTCTGCAAGGTTCCATGGCTCATCTTCGCTATTGCGCTTGAAGCGCTCAAGGCGCATGCTCGTCTCGCCCGATGCGTCCTGAAATTCAGATTCAATAAGCTCTTTGATAAAATATGACGTGGTGTCGTGCACCCCGGGGGAATCTTCCGTCGGATTGTCGTGCCAAATGCTGTCGGCTTTGTAAACCACATAGTGCCCAATATCAATAGGAAAATAGCCATACCCAGGATCGAGGTTGATATCCTGGTTGTCGTCATCCTTCACACATGCGTTCAAGGCGAGTATGGTCAAACAAGCAACACCCCAATATAGAAGTGCCCGCTTCAAGTCCCCCACACCCTTGGCAGGACTTTTCAACGATTGAATTTTGTCGTGGTTGCGCTGCATTGATTTACTGTCATTGGGCTCTAATACCATTTACTTCAACTTATTCCCCTTGTCATAAGTTTCTTTTTGCTTCACTTTTCCTTTTTCGGTATAGGTAATCACTTCACCGTGGAGCTCTCCTTCGTGGTATTTTCCCTCGCGCATTATTTGGGTGCCGTAGAGGCGCTGCACTGGCCTGGCGTTTCCAAACTCATCTACCGATTGCTCTGTGCGCCACTCACCCTGGTGGTAGTACTCCTTAAACGGCCCATGGAGCTTTCCGTCCTTATAACTGAAGCTGTTTCGTAAAATGTCATCAACATAATATTCTTCAAACACCCCATTTTGCGGATGCTCACTTTCCACTTTTCCCTCACGGTATACGTAGATTATTTCGATCGCTCCATTTTCGAGGTACTCGTACCAACTTCCCGTTCGCTTGCCATCTTCATAGCGTCCTTTTTGCATAGGGCGGCCATTTTCATAAAATGTCAAGAATTCGCCGACATATGAAATGCCATCTTCGACAGTCGCTTTGAGCCGCGGATTGCCATTGGCATAATACTGCTCCCACTCTCCTTCTTTCTTGCCATTGATGTAATTAACCTTTTCTGAGATGCTTCCATCTTCAAAATATGTTTTCGAGTAGCCGTGCTTCTCGCCTTTGAGGTAGCCTTCTTCGGCCCTTAGCACGCTATCGGCTGAAAAGAAAAGCCAAAGACTGTCGCGCTTCTGGTCGCGGTAATTGCCCTGGGCCATCAATCCTCCCTTCTCTTCATGGTAAATCCTGGCTTCATCCACACCGCCTTTTCGGTGACGAATGCGGGCCTGCAGCGTGCCATCTTCATAATACCGCTCCGTAATACCCACGGGAACATCGTTTTTAAAATGAGTGCGGTAGGCCACCTCACCTGTCTCCGGATGTGTTTTCACCCATTCACCTTGTTTTCGCCCTTGGGCATCGGTCTGGTTGATTTGTGCAAGCGCCGGCCAGGATGCAAAAAGCAATAAGCATGCGACCAATACGGCCGACTTGAGCAACTTATCAGAGAAGAAAGGCGTGGACTTAAGATTCATAAATGGTATCGGCAAATTTCAAAAACTGTTCCGTAAAATGCTGCCAGGAGAATAAGTGGCGGCTTTGGTATGCCTTTTCGGCAAATTCGGCTTCGCGCCCCTCTTGGAAAAAACGCGCAAGGGCCTCTCCTATTGCCCCGGCCTTTGGAGGCACCACATAGCCTACCTCCTCATGCGCCACAATTTCGGGCAAGCCCCCCACATTGGTTACCAGCATGGGCCTCCCAAAGTGATAGGCTATTTGGGTTACTCCACTTTGGGTGGCATCGCGGTAAGTTTGCGCAACTATTGCTGCGCTGCAAAAATAATTGCGCACCTCCTCTGTGGGTATGTAGCGGTCGTGGAATATGACGCGGTCTTCGAGTCCATGCTTGCATACAATATCGAGGTAAGGCTCCTTGGGTTCGTAAAACTCTCCGGCGACCATGAGCCGCACATTGCTCGACTTCAATTTCGCATGGCCCAATGCCTCAAGGAGCAAATCCAATCCTTTGTACCTGCGCACAAATCCGAAAAAAAGGATGTGCGGCACATTGACATCCAAACCAAGCGCATTGCATGCATCAGCCTTGGAAAGTGGTGCCCCAAAAATGTCGTAAGCCGGATGTGGATGCACATGAACCGGCGCATCGGGCGCAAAAGATTTGAGGTCATTGGCCACTTTTTGCGAAAGCGTAACGAAGGCATCGCAGTGGCGAAAAAACCATTTCGAAAACCCGCGGTCAAAAGGCCGTCGCTCATGCGGTATGGCATTGTCTACCAATCCAATTACCTTCACCCCTTCCTTGCGGAGCAGATGGGCAAGTGAGCCGAGTGCCGGGCCTACGAAAGGTAGCCAAAACCGGATGACCACGACATCGGGCTTATCGGCCAGAATGCTCCGGGCTGCTTTTCTCCACGAAAGTGGATTGATACTGCTCAGGAGGGGCTGAATGCGGGCTTCGACCACGCGGGTCTCCGTTTCACGTTGGGTTTTTCCCGGAAAGAAAATTGCGGGATACTGCAGGTAAAAGCTCACTATTCGGGCATCGAAGCCATTTGCCGTAAGGCTGTTACAAAATGACTCATTGAAGTGCGCGATGCCTCCCCTCAAGGGGTAGGCAGGACCGACGATAACGATGCTCTTAACTTTTGACACGCCGCGAAAATAGGCAAATGCGCCTTGCGAAATCTTCAGGTGCAGAATTCTTGTTCACCGCGCGCAGTGGGCAATGCACATGAATCAACGAAAGGTATGCCGAAAAATAGTAAACGAGGCCCGAAGACCCCGTTTACCGAAAGTGATATTTTCAAACCTGACTATTTGGTCACGGACAGCTTGTGCATGGCCGACCCTGATGCAGTGGTCACCTGCAGGAGATAAATGCCAGTGCTAAGCCCTTGGGTATCCTGGGTGATGTTGAGCAGACCTGCGCTGCCATCAATCCCAACAACCTGGTGCTTCAGGCGCTTGCCTGAAAGGTCGAAGGCCGATATTTCAACTTCTGTATCGCCAGCGGCGGGGGTGATTTCAACCGTAAATTGATCCTGGGCCGGATTGGGCCACACGTTGATATCCATATCGCCGGCGAAAATACCGCCAGAAGCTTGGGCCATCAAGCCCGATGTGCCAGCCATTCCTATAGTGCATGGCTGACCCCAGTTGCCCCAGGTGTTGCCCTGGTACATTCTGGCCCTGGTGCGCACGGAATAGGTGCGTCCGGGCTCGGCTTGCGGAAACCAGCTCATCCTGAATTGCGGGTTGCTGCCATTGGGGCTCGTGATAACGTAGGATGTAAATGGCGCTTGCGCTTGCCGAAATTGAAATTGCCATTCAGTGAGCATAAATTGATTGGCGGGCCAGTCTGATCTTATTATATCAGTGCTTTCCAAATCCATCCTGCCACAATCTGCGGCCGACAATTGTGTGAATGGGATATGCGCCGCGGCAGCTGAAAACGCAGTATTGTTGAGTGGGCTGGTGCCACTGTGGTAAATCCTGAAGTAATAGGTTTCACCAATTGTTGTTGGAAACCAGGTCACCTCATTGTTGCCGCTGGAAGTATTGGCACAATGAATGGCTTCTCCTTCACACGAGTCGTAAACTTCAATCACCCCGTCAAAATTGCCCGTACCGGTGCGGCGTGCATTGAGGTAGGTAACATCGGTAATGGCAGTGAACGAATACCAGCGCTCCGCCTGATCGATATCGACTGCGGCGCATCCAAAATCACCGTTAACAATCCCATCCTGCATGTCATCGAAGTAGCGGCCATCGTTAAATGCTGGCTTGGGTTCGATCGGAGTTGCAGTCATACAATGCTCTCCGGTATCAAACGTACCCAAATGTTCGATTGAAATCTGATATACCAGATCCCCACACGTGGAACCTGATGAGCCGTTAGCAATCAATACCAAAAAGTAATTTCCTGCCGGATATACCCCGTAAATGGATGGTATGATGTAATTGGGTATCGACCAATAATTGCTCGGCATATATAGTGTACCAACAAAGTTAATAAACTCAAGCGAACTGCCGCAAGTATCTGGAAGACCATTTAGTTCCACCAGAAAAATCTCAGAGGTAAAATAAATATTTGAACTGAAGTTGATCCTGAGCAAGGCAGGCTCTTCAAGATCAAATTGGTAAAAGTCCATGTCAATAGAGTTACCAAATACAGCGCTTTGATTAGCTCCTTGTATTATTGTATTGTTATTTGGCAGTAGATAGCCCATCTCCTCAGCGCAGGAACCCAGGTTGTAGTTGTTGCTGTTGTTTCCATCACAATCCTCCAACTCTAAATAAGTTGGGGTCTGCGGATTGTAATTCGGATTGGGTATACCTTGTCCAAACATGTCGCCTGAGGCGAAAGCAATGGTGGCGAAGACCAATGCGCTGGCCATGCCCCTGTTGAAATGTAAATAAAATGGTTTCATAAATATTGGATTTTGATGATTTGATGAGTCATAAATTTAGAATGAGGTGGCATTCACTGGCCATGGCTGGTGGCTCTGAAAGCGCCACTTTTCAACACTTAAGGCAATTATTAATTATTTCTTAATGACATATTTATCGGGAAGGTTAGGCCAAATGCATCAGGATGTTTGATAACTTATATCACGGGGCGAACCAAACCATCAACGAATCTTTGGCACAAAGCCAATTTGTGCGAATTAACATGCGGTTTACATCGATGTACAGTGGCGGGCATCCCGGTAATGCTGAAGCGCTGGATAGAGCGTGGAGCATTGGCAGCATTCAGGCGTAATTAACCAGGCAATGATTGCTCGCAAAACCGGTATGAATACTGCGATACAGCACTTCGACAAAAGCCCTATTTTCTTCGTTTATTCTAATTTTTTTTTCGACACAAGAAGACCACAGGAAGTCACTTCTGATCAGGGACTTAATCTCATATAGCTTTATCAAATTAATCCGGTATTTTATCGATGAATAAGGTCTACCCGTAACCATAACTGAAAAGTATCGGTAAGATGCGTTGCAAGGAAATAGGTTAAAATGACAGTATTCAACGATTTCAAAAGGGCTTTTGCCTATATTACAGATAGATTTGTTGATTCAAAAAAAAGTACAAACAATTCGGTGAAATTGTTTGCTTTTGTGATGTTGTCTTTTGGGGCGACTACGCATTTCGCGAAAGCCCAATGCGGATTTACCATTTCACCCACGAGCGATGCGACAGGATGCTTGCAGGTAAAGGAAGAGGTGGTGTGGACCGGGCTTACCAATACCTCATTAAACGGCGGATTCCTAAGCAAGCAGGTCAGCGACAACAATTGGAATGCAGGTGCCCTCTCAACCGCATGGGTCTACGACTTTGGCCAGATGCACACTGTGATTGGCGAAACCAACACAGAGCGCGCCATAGGCTTGAGCCATAGTGGCAACAGCACAAATGTGAGTGGAATTCAATTTGCCTTCAGGCTGCAGAACAATGGCAGCATGGAAATTCGTGAGTCAGGTGCCAACCGCGGAAATGTAGGCGCTTATCAAGTAGGCGACACTTTGCGAATCGCTGTAGAGAACAACGTGGTGACTTACTTTCGAAATGGCGATGTACTTTATGTAAGCAACCTCAGCCCCACACTCCCGCTGCGTGTAGATGCGGCTTTCCGCACAACTGGTGGTACCCTCCAAAATGTGGAGATCGTCAATTACAGCAACACCGCCTTCTTCGCCCATACGCAAACCAATGTCAGCGGATTAAACCCGACATACCAATGGGCGGTCAATGGAAGTACGGCAGGCAGCAATACTTCTACCTTTAACGCGCCAAGCATCGCCAATGGTGATGTGGTGACCTGCACGCTAACCACCAGCAGCGGTTGCGCAAGCGGCTCAGCGGCTTCCAATGAAATTGAAGTGAGCGTTTCTGAAGCTTTTGCCCCTGGCAACTTCTATATTGCTGGAAATGCTGCAACCGCGGGCTGTCAAACGGCCAATGAACAAGTGCAATGGGATGTCAATACCCTCAGCAATATCAGTGTTCAAAACAATGATTTGGTGAAACTGCAGGGAGGCAACAATTGGAACGCAAGGGCAGCCTCTTCCAATACAGTGCACAACAATGGCCGCTTTAATTTCAGCACCGACCAAAACCAGAGAGAGAAAGCCATAGGCCTTTCTGCAAATAACCAGGGCGATCACTTCAGCAGCATAGACTTCTGCTTTTTGCTGGCCGGTAATGCGCAAATCAGGATTTTTGAATCGGGGAGCAACCGCGGGTCATTTGGGAATTACGATGAAGGCGATTCATTCAGCATCGGCATTGTAAACAATGTGGTACACTACTACCACAATGGTGAAGTGCTGTACATCAGCAATCAAAGCCCTTCACTCCCGCTGCTTGCAAAAGCAACGCTGCGCAATGAAGGTGCCACCCTGAGCGATGCGGAAATCGTAAACCTCAATGAAGGCGTGTTTATCGCCTTTGCCGAAAATGCTGGTCCCAATCCTACCTACCAGTGGAAGCTCAATGGCAGCAATACCGGCAGCAACAGCAACACCTATTCCAACCCAAACCTCGAACCGGGCGACATGCTTCATTGCGTCATGAGCCCTGACCTTGCCAGCTGTGAAGGTGTAAATTTTTCATCAAATCACATCAGCAAAGTAGCGCAGCCCCAGGCAGAGATACTCAACTTTTACATCAGTGCTGAGATTGCTCCATCGGCCTGCTACCAAACCACTGAAGAAGTGCAATGGAACAGCAATTCCCTGCAAAATGTAGCTGCGACGGGAAGCGATCTGCTCAAGCTGCAAGGTGGCAACGACTGGAATGGGAACGCCTTTTCATCAAATGCAGTGGGTGAAAATGGCGCACTTAGCTTTAGCACCCTTGAAAACAACCGCCAAAAAGCCATAGGCCTGAGCAGCGCCGATGGCAACGAGCACTTCAGCAGCATTGACTTCTGCTTCTTCCTGGAGGGCAATGGCAACCTGAGAATATATGAATCGGGCAGTGACCGCGGTAATTTCGGAACCTACAGCGCAGGCGACAGCCTGAGCATTGTGGCTGACAATGGTGAGATCAAATACTTTATCAATGCTACACTGCTCCGCATCAGCACGGTACAAGCCAACTTCCCGCTGCATGCCGACGTGTCCATGCGCAATGAAGGGTCTACGGTCACATATGGCCGCATCACAAATTTCAATGCAGGTGTATTCCACGCCTACGCCGACCTGGGTGGCGCAACGCCCCATTACCAATGGCAAATAAATGGTAGCGACGTAGGCAGCAACGACAGCACTTATACCAATGACGCGCTCCAGGAAGGTGATGTACTCACCTGCATCCTTAGCCCGGCCATTGGCGGATGTGGTGCACTGAGCTACACCTCCAATGCCATTGTACAAAATGCAGTTGAAGCGCCTTCAACCATCAATTTTTACATAAGTGCCGATGCTGCCGAAGCCGCCTGCTACCGCGCTGTAGAGGAGGTGCAATGGAATGCTTCATCGCTGCTGCATGTGAAAGCCGAGGGAAGCAATCTCGTCAAAATTCAAAGCGGCAACAATTGGAATGGAAACGCATCCTCACACAACCGGGTTTACAATGATGGCGCTTTTAGCTTTTCAACAAGCGAAAACAACCGTGCAAAAGCAATTGGATTGAGCCACACGGACAGCGGCAACGACAGAAATTCTATCCAGTACTGCTTCCTTATGGAAGGCAATGGCAACCTGCGGATTTACGAATCGGGAGCCGACCGCGGCAATGTAGGTGCCTACACCATCGGCGACTCCTTAAGCATCGCAGTTGAAGGTGGCGTCGTAAAATACTACCGCAATGGCAACCTGCTGCGCATCAGCACCGTGGAGCCTAACCTTCCCCTCATTGCCGACGCTTCCTTATATGCAACCCAATCGCGGATCACCAAAGCGCGCATCAGCAACCTGAGCAATGCTGCCTTTACGGCAAATTTTGATAATGCCGGTGACAATCCCGTTTTCCAGTGGAAAGTAAACAATGTGGATGTGGGCAGCAACAGCGCCATTTATGTACACGAAGCCTTTACCAATGGAGATGTGATCACCTGCGAAATCACTCCCGAACTGGGCGGTTGCGGTTCGTTGGCATACACCTCAAATTCTATCGTAATCAATGCGATAGAAAGCCCTTCAGCCATTAACTTCTTCATCACCGGTACAGTTGCCGAGGCATCTTGCCACAACGCAAGCGAAGAAGTAAGGTGGAACAGCGCTTCCCTGCTCCACACCGACGCCACTGGCAGCGATTTGGTAAAGGTTCAAAGTGGCAACAATTGGAATGGAAACGCAGCTTCACTTAACAGGGTGTACAATGACGGAGCCTTCAGCTTTTCAACAGCCGAGAGCAACCGCGCCAAAGCCGTTGGCCTAAGCCACACCGACGTAAACGACAGCCGCTACAGCATACAGTATTGCTTCTTCCTCGAGAGCAATGGCAACCTGCGGATTTATGAATCCGGGGCTGACCGCGGCAACTTCGGGGGCTACACCCCTGGCGACTCCTTGAGCATAGCAGTTGATAACGAAGTGGTAAAGTACTACCGCAATGGCAACTTGCTCCGCATAAGCACTGTAGCACCCACCTTACCCCTACTGGCCGATGCATCTCTTTACAGCGTGAACTCCACCATCACACAAGCCAAAATCACCAACCTCAATGGATCTGTATTTACTGCCCACGCCGACAATGCCGGCGATGAACCCAGCTACCAATGGATGGTAAATGGCAGCCCCTCAGGCAGCAATGCTTCGACCTTCAGCGCTGATAATCTCGGCGATGGCGACATCGTAACCTGTGTGCTAAATCCCGACCTTAATGGCTGTGGAAACCTCAGCTACACCTCCAACGCAATCGTGAAGAATGCTGAAATAGAGCCTGCGGCCATCAATTTCTTTATCGCCGGAACCCCCAGCAGCAGTGCCTGCCACGTAGCAAACGAAGAAGTGCAATGGGACATCGCCTCCTTGCTTCATGTAGAGCGCAGCGGCAATAACCTGGTCAAAATACAAAGCGGAAACAACTGGAATGGCAATGCCTCATCCTTGAACACTGTAGTAAACAATGGAAGCTTCAGCTTCAGCGCTGCCGAAACCAACCGGGCGAAAGCCGCCGGACTGAGTCATGCAGATGTCAACAGCTCGATATACTCCATCCAATTTGCCTTTTACCTCGAAAGCAATGGCAACCTGCGTATTTACGAGCAAGGCAATAACATTGGAAATTTTGGCGGCTATACCACCAATGATGTTCTCCGCATTGCCGTTGAAAACGGCGTAGTGAAGTATTACCGCAATGCGCAGCTGCTCTACATCAGCACAGTGACCCCACAACTGCCCCTGATCGCTGATGTATCGCTTTACAGCATGTCAAGCACCATCACCAATGCATCCATCAGCAATCCTAATGGTGGCACCTTCACTGCACAGGTGCAAAATGCCGGCGATGCGCCGCAATACCAATGGCAGCTCAACGGCAGCAATGTGGGCGACGGCACGGCAAGCTATACCAATGATAATGTAAACGATGATGATGTAATTACATGCCTTTTAATTCCCGATCTCAGTGGCTGCGATGAAGTAAGCTACACCTCCAACAGTATTGAAATTGAAATACTTCCCGCCACCAACGTATTAAACTCATTTGCCCAAGGGGTGGTGAATCAGGAAGGATTTGGCTACGCCATTGAGGATGTGGTATGGGATCCTGAGACCATTACCCTGCTGCAGGCAGATGGCAACAGCCTGGCCAAAGTGCAGTCAAATGGGCAGTGGAACGCAGGTGCCGCATCATTGAATAGCGTGAAAAACAATGGATACATGGAATGCACCGTTACCGAAACCAACCGCCGCCGCATGGTGGGATTGAGTCCGGGCCATGTTAGCCCCCATTTCGCCAACATCCGCTATGCCATGTACCTGGATGCTGGTGCTCTGAGGATTTACGAGAACGGTGCCCACCGCGGAAGCTTTGGCGGCCTCAGCACTGGCGATGTATTGAGAATTGCGGTCGAAGAATCAGTGGTAAAGTATTACCGCAATGGCAACCTGGTGTACACAAGCAATGTAAGCCCGAGCCTGCCTCTGGTAGCCGATGTAAGTGTGCGCGACATAGGTGCCACAGTGAGCAATGTGGTCATCGCCAATGTAAGCAATGGCAGTTTTAGTGTAGAAGTAGCAGGCGCTGGCAGCGATCCGAGCTACCAATGGCAGCGCAACGGTATGAACGTAGGCAGTGATGCGCCAAGCTATAGCAACCCGAACCTCTTTGATGGTGACGTGATCACCTGCATCATTACTCCTGACTTGGCCGGTTGTAGCAATGCCGCATTTGTGAGCAACGAAATTGTAATTCAGGGGCCCGGTGCAGTGAGCGACTGGCTGGGAACGGTAAACAATGAATGGGATTTGGAAGCCAATTGGAGCAATGGCATCCCCGATCAATTCCAATCGGCACGCATACCTCAGGGAGCGGCAAATTGGCCGTCGGTAAATGCACTTTCTCAGGTTAATGACCTGTATATTGAAACAGGTGCAAATTTAAATTTTGCGGGAAGCAATACCCTGCAGGTGTACGGTGACATCCAAAATGAAGGCGTGATAAATTCCGGCGAGGGAACCATTGTGGCTGCAGGCGCCAACTCGCGCAGCTATTCAGGCAATACAATCAGCTTCAACAGGTTCATCACCAACCTGAGCAATGCAAGCGATTCCATCATCATGCAGACGGACATGCGCATTGGCGATGAAGCACTCTTGCTCAGCGGAGTGATTTACACTGAAAACAACGAGGTGGTATACATGCCAGGCGCCGAAAGCCGTTTTGGCTCCGCCAATAGTTATGTTGATGGCGCTTGCCGCAAAATTGGAAATGACGCATTTATCTTCCCTCTGGGAAAGGCGGGAATATACGCCCCAGCAGGCATCTCTGCCCCAGCCGATCCATTGTCAGAATTCCGCGCGAGCTACCACAATGTGGATCCGAATGAGGAAGGTTATAATACTTCGCTGAAAGATTTTGCCATCAGTGGAGTGAGCCGCTGTGAGTATTGGATGATCGACCGCGAGGTGGGTACATCAGCTGTCTCGGTGAGCCTCTCCTATGAAAATGAACGAAGTTGTGGGGTTAATGATCCTTCACAGCTCAGGGTGATGCGCTGGAATGGAGACATGTGGCAAGACCACGGCTACCTAAGCCATGAAGGCACTGCCAGCGCAGGGGTCATCAACAGCGGAGCAGCTATTGAAAACTTCAGCCCTTTCACCATCGGCTCGTCAAGCCCCATCAATCCCTTGCCCATCGAGCTGTTGTCATTTGCCGCAAAGGCGCATAACAAGCAGGTGGACCTGAAATGGAGCACTGCCGCTGAAATCAACAACGACTTCTTCACCATTGAGCGCAGCCGCGATGGGGTAGAATTTGAAACTGTGGCAATTGTACAAGGTGCTGGAAATGCAAACCACCAAATTGACTACGCAAGCGTGGATCAATATCCGTTCAATGGCGTGTCGTATTACCGCCTGAAGCAAACAGACTTTGATGGCACATCGAAAACTTACCCCATGCAATCGGTTGAAATTGATGCTCCGATGATCGTGCAGCTGTATCCCAATCCCTGTCGAGGTCAGCTGAACATTGAATTCACTGAATTCGAGCATACTGCACAGGTGCGCGTGCTCAACCTCTCTGGCCAGGTGGTTCACAGCAGCCAAATGAACACATCACGCATACAACTGGATCTGAGCGCACTTGCTGGTGGGGTATACCTCGTGCAGGTAGAGCACCGTGAGCAGCTTACCACACATAAACTGGTGCTGGAGAAATAGCAAAAGACATTAGGATTTCCTTGCAGAAAACCTCGTCACCCATCTGGGGGCGGGGTTTTCTCATTTAAAATGGTTTGAGTCTGATAACCGGGGCAATTTTCTTTGCCCCCGGATTGTATTCTGATTCTTTATGTGCACATTGTCAATGGCGATAGGTAGATGCTGACATGTTGATTAAATTTGTCGAACACTAAAATCAAATAAGATGAACCGCATAGGACTCGATAAAGAAAAAAGCGCCTTACTGGCCGAAAAACTCAATTACCTGCTGGCCGATTACAGCATATTTTACCAAAACACCCGTGGCTTTCACTGGAATATCAGGGGAGAGAAGTTTTTTGAGCTTCACGCAAAATTTGAAGAACTCTACAACGACCTCTTGCTCAAGATTGATGAAGTGGCTGAGCGCATACTCACCCTTGGCAAAACGCCACTGCATACTTTCGAAGACTTTACCCGCGCTTCCAATGTGCAAGCGACCAAGAATATGAGCGAAGGCAGGGCATGTGTGGAGTCGATTCTGGACAGTTTCCAAAAAATAATCGCACGTCAACGTGAGATTTTGGATATCGCCAGCGAAGCCGACGACGAAGGAACCAATGCCCTGATGAGCGACTATATCCGCGAGCAGGAAAAGCTCACATGGATGTATTCGGCTTACCTGAACAATTAATTTATTTTTAATAAAAAAAAAGAGGGGCGGCATATTTGCCGCCCCTCTTTTATTCATAACCCGTGATTTTCAGGTTTCACAGCATTCATCTGCCTAAGGCAAAAGCACCGTGTCGATCACCTGAATCACACCATTGGACTGGTGCACATCGTACACCACGATCCGCGCAGTGTTGCCTTTGGCATCAGTAATGGTCAGGTTTTTAGGACCATTGGTGGCCACAGTCAATTCTGCACCTTGCACGGTTTTCAGTTTCGCGCTGCCTTTCCCTTTCTTCACCAGGGCAGCAAGCGCATCAAAATCGTAATTGCCAGCTACCACGTGGTAAGTCAACACTGCTGTAAGGTCGGCCTTGGCAGCCGGCTTGAGCAATGACTCTACGGTGCCTTCGGGCAATTTGCCAAAAGCGTCGTTGTATGGCGCAAATACAGTAAATGGACCTTCACCCTGCAAAGTTTCCACAAGGCCTGCGGCTTTCACGGCTGCCACAAGGGTGGTGTGCTCTTTGGAATTGATGGCATTCTCTACGATGTTCTTCTTCGGATACATGGCTTCTCCTCCTACTTCAACTGTCGACTGAGCCCATGCACATGCAGCAATGGCAAGCACAAAAATTGAACTTAAAATGGTTTTCATAAAATTGTTTTTTATTGTTTGAGGGACTTACGCCCCAGGTTCAGGTTCAGATTTAAGACCGTGAAATATTTTTAAGTTTATTTCAAAAACCGGTCAATGACAGCGTTCGAATGAAAAGGCATATTCAATAAGCACGGTAACCTGATCCGCGTTGATCCGCGTTATCTCCGTTCTATCTCTGCGAAAAAGGAACGCGCCTGCCTGCCATCACACTGGCCCGTGCTCAGGCGGGCAGGGATGACACCGATGTGGCAGATGGCCGCTGATTTGATCTTCTCATGACAGAGATCTCGATTAAAGATGTGCATTTTGGCGTTCCGGTAACCTGATCCGCGTTGATCCGCGTTATCTGCGTTCTATCTCTGCGAAAAGTGAACGCGGATGACACCGATGTGGCAGATGGCCGCTGATTTGATCTTCTCATGACAGAGATC
>DAIRDH010000022.1:0-6097 GCA_036796255.1 Cryomorphaceae bacterium | reverse complement strand
TCGATTAAAGATGTGCATTTTGGCGTTCCGGTAACCTGATCCGCGTTGATCAGTCTGGTCAGCATTATCTGCGTTCTACCGTATTAAAAAGGGAACTCGCCCACCTGCCAGTTCAATGGCCAGTGCCCGGCGCACAGGTAAGATCTGAAGAAATCCTATCAGCCAATATTGCCCAGCACCACAAGCTGGTCAAGGCTTGGGCTCGCCTGCCCTCCGAGGGGCTCGATGGTGATGGCAAAAGCATCGCCAATGGTGGTTGAGCCCGATGCGGCCATTAGGGCCGCGGCATCTTTGGGGAGCACGCCCATATCGATGGGCTGCCCATCTTTGAGCACCCAGAGTTGGTACTGCTTATCGTCAGGCAGGGTCGGCAGCTGCGAAGCGTCCAGCTTGATACTGCCCGATTCCGGATTCCAGAACAGGCTCACATTGATATCCTTGTTCTCCGAAACACTGGCAAGCAGTACTTTCTTCATGTTCGGATTGTAGACCTCAGCGAGGTTTTCATTCAGATTTTGCTTTTCAGCTTCGCTGCCCTGTAGCCGCGCTTGCACTTCATTGAGGGCAACTTTGGTAGCGGCAAGCGATTCCTTGGTATCTTGCAATTGCGTAAACTGCCAGGCAGCAAACACCACCGCGATCACAGCTGCTGCGGCCCACACTTTCGGCCATACCGATGCAGGCCTGATGTCCTTGATAGGAATGACCTTTTCGGGAGCGGGCTGTACCACTTTTGGCTCTTCCTTGTGCATATCGGCAACAATCTTCAAGGCTTGGTCCTGCTCATGCTTCCGAACTTCGAGCAATACTTTTGAGCGGAAATCGGTGGGCAGTTTCTTGGAATAAGCACGGGCAAAACCCTCCATATCCACTTCGAGCGTGGTGAGGGAGGCGCGTATCTCCGGGTAGATGGACGACAGACATTCCACCTCGCGACGCTGCTGGTCGCTGACGCTACCGAGGATGTAGTCCTCCAGTATGCCTGATGCTATGTATGCTTCAATGTCCATTTCCAAAAATTGTTCTCAATTCCTTCATCGCATTGCGAATCCGCGTTTTTACCGTACCCAGCGGAAGGCCGAACTTTTCGGCAATCTCCGGGTGGGTATACCCCAAAATGTAAGAATGTTCCAAAAGTAATTTTTCCTGCGAATCCAAATGCCCCAACACCTTTGCAATGTCGTGATTGGTGCTCAGGTCTGGTGCATTATCCTCCGTCAGCGCAATACTTACGTCGGCCATCTCTCCTCGGATTTCGCCACTGCGTTTGTTCTTGCGCAAGGCATCAATGGCTTGATTCTTCACAATGCGGACAAGCCAGGTGAAAAGCTTGCCCTTACTGGGATCATAAGCGTTTGAGTTCTTCCAAATTTTCACGAAAGCCTCCTGTAGTACGTCCTGCGCGAGGGCTTCATCACCGAGCATTCGGAATACAACGCCATATAGTGCGTCGGCATAATTGTCGTAGAGCAGATCCATCGCTGATACGTCAGCTTTGGCAAAACGGGCTATTATTTCCTTCTCTACGTCGTACAAACGCTAATTTTTTTCCAAACATACAAAATCACCGAGCCTGAAAGCCAGCAAATCGGAATTCTAACAGTTTTTAAAGAAAATTGATCTCGGAATGCGCACAGCAAACCATTGAAATTTTTGAAACGTCCAAAGCCCAGGCTGCCAAAAACATCAATATCCATTTAGCGTCCAGTCATAGTATAAGTATTCAATTTCAGCACCAGGCAATAGTTCAACAGGAATAAATCCATTGATAAATGCTGCAACAGATGCATCCGTATCACCGAAATCGCTTCGGTACCATTCAAATATCATTGAAACCTTTGGATTGTTCGGATTCAGGATGTTTTTAGTGGGTGAGCTCAAAAACTCCTGAGCCGCTTCCTTCAATTCAGCCTCTAAATTGTTTTGGGTATAAAGTTGTCTGCGCAGCCGCGGCGCAGAGGTGGTACCATCAACCAGCGCAAAAATCGCGCGCGGCTCCTGAAATTCACCACGAATGATGCTGTCGCGAAGCACCTCAATAGAAATCTGTTTACCATCCAGGTTGAGCACTGCAAGCCGAAAAGGGTGCCTTGGATGCTTTTCATTCAATTGATCATAAGCCATGTTGCCCTCCACATCAGCATCATAACCTATGTCAAGGACAGACGAAATGGGATAATGGTGCACGATCAATTCTATGACGAGCGCGTTGTGCAGGTTGATCCAATAAGCGAGCCGCTCCCTGAAGGGCGCCTGCTGCACCAGGTTATAGCGCTTGGCCATGTAGGCGATGTAGTTTTTCAAAGCTTTGTCTTCCCGCTGAATGCCGGCATAGTGCACATCTCCTCTCCTGTTCACCCTTCTCCTGAGCATATCCATGTATGCATCGGCGGGATTGTCGCGGTGCAGCTGCTCTGTAGCAGGAAAGTCGGGTCTGTTTTCTTTCGGCACCGGCGCATTACAGCCCCAAAGCATCAATAGCAAAGAGGGCAGGAAAAAAGACCGCAAATATTTTATTGTCATTGTTATTCGATTCATGTGCATTTGCCAAAGCTACTAAATTGAAGGCTTGCAGGGCGAAGCTATTGGCCAGGGCTTCCCTTGCACAACATGAGCTGGCATTGAATGTTTCTACTTGGTGGTGCTTCCGCAAAAGGAGGTGATCCATGCAAGGACCGCCCGCAGTAAACCGAAGTAGCAAACCACCCTCAACTGCGCTTATCCCTGCTCAGCGTCTGCTTCAAAGCAGAAAAGGGCAAAAGACTTTGAAAAATCATTGTGCTGAAAAATAGCACATTGATTCATGCCCTTCCTCCCATCTTTACTTTTTGTGTCATCAACATTTGTTCAACCGATAATTTCGTTTACTTTTGCAGCCGCTTCGAATGAGAAGTTTCTACCAGGTCCGGTAGTTCAGTTGGTTAGAATACCTGCCTGTCACGCAGGGGGTCGCGGGTTCGAGTCCCGTCCGGACCGCAAATAAAGCCTCACGAAAGTGGGGCTTTTTTGCGTTTATACCCTTGCATCCTATCAGCGCCAAGTCGCTTGGGAGCGGGAACCAGCCGAGGGCTTTAAGTCTAATTGTTGCATTTACAAAAGCAGCGGCAGATTAATGATTTAGCAAAATTTCATAAGTTTGAGATGACAAAAGCCGTCCAGTATTGAAGTAGAGAATCCTATTCAAAGCGATTATTTCACAAGTCATGCGCTAAAGCATTATGAAAACAATTTCACAATCGGAATTTGATAAAAAAGTCTCACACACCATAAGGATCGAGCTTCAAGATGGCCATCTGTTGTTGTATCACGTGAGTGTTGAATCAAAACAAGCCTTTGAAAAGGCATTAATAAATGAAAACAACAGTGGTTGGACATTTGACTATATATGGTTCTACATTCCTAAAGACCGTATCGTATTTGTCAATAAAAAGGACATTACGAGAATCACCTTTTGCTATGAGCCAGTTCCGGCAAACGAACCTGAATATGTGGATAATTTCTCAGAAATGGAAGATCCCGATGATGACTTGTTCGACACCGAGGTACTTGAAGAATTTGAACCCGAGGAAGATTCTATCCCTCAATTAATCATCAGGCATCACAGGAAAAAAGAGACAATGCAAATCGTCAAAGGTGTGACCATGACTAAAAAAGCATACTTTGACAATATATCGTATTATTCGAGCCTGGAAGAAGGCGGGGTACGCGGGTTAGAATTCTGCTACTCACAACATTTGAATGAAATTGAGTTGCATGTAGACCCTTATTTGCAATTCACTGATGACGACGGTGAAGAAAATTTTATGCCAATGCGCAACCTTTCAGTGATTGAAGTAGAGCGTGCGCTTATCATGGACAATGACATGCTCAAGTGCTACCTGAAGCAGGTATCCTGAATTGTCTTCAAATTAGTCTTCAAGGCTCAACGTTAGCCCCCTTCAATAAACCTGCTTCCCACTTTATTTACAATGCCTTCACAAATATGATTGGCTGGCTTTCTCCTGCCTTTTGGTGTCAAGATGCACCATGAAAGTGTTTCCTGAATCATCCACGACACATATTCACCTTTTCACCCAAACCCCCTAATGCATCTTCGACCTTTTCACCAAATACCTTAACAGCACGGTATTAAAACCCTCTGAAATGTCGGCAGGAACGAAGTCGATGCCGTATTGGCCGCAGCGCAGGGAGAGGTCTTCGGTAAACTTTTGGATTTGGGTGAGATAGGTTTCGCGGATTTCGTTGGGGTGGGCCTTGACCTGCTCACCGGTTTCGGTGTCTATAAAGGTGTAAGGACGGTTCTCGAAGTTGAAGTCGAGCTCGGTGCGCTTGTCAGTGATGTGCACGAGGATTACTTCGTGCTTGTTGAACTTGAGGTGCTGAAGGGAAGAGAAAAGGGTCTCGCTGTCGGTGGCATTGTCGAACATGTCGCTGAGCACCACCACGAGCGAGCGGCGCGGTATGCGCTCGGCAATCTCGTCGAGGGCGTTGGCGGCTGAGGTGGTTACGGCTGGTGGATTGTCTTCGGCCATGATTTTTTCCATTTCCTGAAAAAGGAACTTGTGGTGGGCCATGGTGCTCTTGGCGGGTGCGTGCAGGTGCACCCGGTCAGAAAAGGTGCTCAGGCCCACGGCATCGCGCTGCCGGCGCATCATTTCCGTAAGGGCGGCCGCCACGTACACGCCAAAAGTGAGCTTGCTGTGGCTGTCGTCGCCCGTGGGCTCGGGGTACCGCATGGAGCTGGAAATGTCGAGCAAAATGCGGCAGCGCAGGTTGGTTTCTTCCTCATAGCGCTTCACAAAGAGCTTGTCGGTGCGGGCGTAGAGCTTCCAGTCTATATGGCGGGTGCTCTCGCCGGTGTTGTAGAGGCGGTGCTCTGCAAACTCGACTGAAAATCCGTGGAAAGGGCTCTTGTGCAGCCCGGTGATAAATCCCTCCACCACCTGCTTCGCAAGGAATTCAAGGTGGGTAAGGTTCTGGTATTTTTCGCGTTCTATGTTCAATGCCATCGCAAGCGAAGGTACAAAGTTTTGCGCTGGGCAGGCATGCCATGACAGCATATTCCTCATTTGCAGCAATGCAAAATATTGGCGCAAAAAAAACCACTTCTGAAGAAGTGGCTTTTGGTGATCCCGCTGGGATTCGAACCCAGGACCCATACATTAAAAGTGTATTGCTCTACCAGCTGAGCTACGGAATCCAATCTGTATCGCAAAATGCGGGTGCAAATATACAGGCTTCATTTGATTTCACAAAGCATTTTTTTTCGACCGCTTTGTGGGCAAATAAATTGCATTTCACGTCAACAGTAACAATGAAATACAGCTGTGGTTTTGGCCGGTAACAAATTCTTTTGATGGCGGGCAAGGGGCAGCACTTTGCGTAAAAATGGCGTGAAGGGGCAATTTCGTTCCGACAGATCGGAGAATTACAGATGAAATTTTGCTGCAAAGGATGACAAAGGAATGGTAGGCAGGTATTTTTAACCTGGGTTCTGTGCTTATTCGGCAGGCATTGGTGTCTGATTATTGGCAAGAGATGTAGCTTTACTGCTACTTCGATCTCTCCCTACGGCAGCTGTCTTTAAGTGGAATCCAAATTTAGTGCAAGATGCATCGCTTCGCTCTGCATGACGTCGGCCTCTTGTGGGTAAGAGGGTTGGCTTGGGGCAGGGAAGAGGCGGCTCCGCCGCCTCTTCCCTGCCCCAAGCCAACCCCAAAAATATAAAAGGCGAGTCCGTCATGCAGAGCGGAGCGATGCATCCCGGACATGAACCAAGATCTCAATTTGTGCCATCGTTTCACCCACCCAAATGCGGCAGCTGTCTTCACATGGAATCAACATTTGATGTGGGATGCAGAGCGATGCATCCCGGACATGAACCGAGACCTGACTTTTATCAAAGTCCCTCACGCCGACTGTTTCTGTATGGAGTGCCCGCCAACCAGCGAAGCGATGCATCCCGGACATGAACCGAGACCTGACTTTTATCAAAGTCCCTCATGCCGGCTGTTTCTGTATGGAGCGCCCGCCAACCAGCGAAGCGATGCATCCCGGACATGAACCAAGACCTGACTTTTATCAAAGTCCCTCATGC
>DAIRDH010000021.1:0-50736 GCA_036796255.1 Cryomorphaceae bacterium | reverse complement strand
ACGCTTTTTTTTTGCGCAAGCGTTGCTCTAAAAATTTGAAAAGGCAAGCCTTCTTCCTGTTTTCGACAATTAACACGACTCTTTTCTTTTTAAAATATCTCTATAATAGTCATTTGCAGCAAGATTGCATGTGTTTTGGGTGTCTCATATGCCAGATGCTGACCAATCCCGAGGTCCAGGAAATTTTTCTCAATGAGTTTGGGTTAAGTGATGAGTAGCGCTTACGTTTAGCATATAAAGGCGTATTGATGTACCGTTAATATCAAAGCTTTCTATGAAAGTAGGAGATTACTCGTACACACTGGCATGCCTGCCCGCGGAGACGCTGGCCTTAGCTGCGGCAAGCGGGCCGCACTGGCTCTCGTGAGAAAAGTTCCTCGCTGAGCTTACCAATGACAGTGATTGTATTTCATTGAGGATAAGATCTCTCCCTGCGGTCGAGATGACGAGGCAATTGGAGGTTTTGGGGGTTTTGGAGGGGAAAAAGAAGGGCGGCTGCGCCGCCCTTCTTTTTCCCCTCCAAAACCCAATATATTCAACTAAAAATCGTCATCTCGACCGCAGGGAGAGATCTCATGCACTTTGCAGAATGCTGTGAATGAGACCTATCCATATTTGGATACACGTGAAAATCTGTCATTCCCTTTCAGTATATTTTTTCCAATTTTTGAAACTCGGGATGACAGTGCCAATTTTAATATAGTGCGGCGAGGGATCTCATTGTTAAAAAGCTAAATAGTCGAAAACAACAAACGTCATCGGAAGTGTCCACACCAAAAGCATGGCTACATCAAAGTTTGAGCCTGCAAAGGTCACCCGCTTGGGGTGTGAAAAATAACCTCAAAATATCTGATTTTTGGGGAATATGGTGCATATCGACTTACATTCATGCCATTGACAATGTGCATGATAATTATTTGGCACCATTCTGTGGCAGGTATAAGTAAAAACAACTATATACCATGGAAAATTCAAAAAATTACAGCGAAAACAAACCCCAAAATGCGCACAATGACAAAGCCCGCGAAGAAGAGGTGATCCGTCAGCGAAAGCAGGACAAGCGAGAAGCCGAAGAAGCAGACCGGGAACTACAGGATGGGAAACGGAGCGAAATGGACGCAACCCATGGCGAGGATGCCATTGAGATAGAGCGCAACGAAGGTCGCAGGTTTGCGGAGGCCGAAGTTTTTGCTCCTTTTCATGGCGATCTTGGAGACGAATCGGAGGATATGGGCGACCTCAGTTCCACCAAACGTAAGAACAAAAACTTCTACAATTCGGCTGCCTCGGTGGGCGAAAACCAGGAAGGAATTGACCCTGAAGATGCCGAAGCAATGCGCATCAAAAAGGGTCGCAAAGCAGGCGTATCGTATAAAGATGAAGACTCTTATGTGGACGATAAGGACCAGCAAGAAAAGCGAAGGAAATCATAATATTTCAGGACCTGATTTCAGTACACAGGGTTAAAATTTAGACCCCACAGGGTCTTGCTTTGCAGAAATCACCCGCCTCATTAGCCGCCAGCCCCGCATTTCTATCAACAGGGCCAACGCCAGCGTGCCATATTCTAATATCAGCCAGCCCCACTTGGGCCCCACCGGCTCCACGTAATGGCTGTAGCTCAGCCATACTGTAAAGCTCCATACCAGCCACACCCGCCTATTTGCCGCAAGGCTCAGGTACACCACAGGAAGCAGGTACCAGGGATGCACAGTCGTGCTGAGCAAGTAAAATGCGATATAGCTGTACAGCGCTGCGGTGTAAAAATTAAAGCGCTTTGCAGCAAATGCGAACCAAAGCACAATTACCACTGTGACCACCCCCAGGAGGGGCCCGAGCACACCGATGGGATTGTAGCTGAGCATGGGGGTAAGTGCTTCCCGCAAAAGGTAATACACCGAGGCGTTGAACTCAAAAGTTTGGAAATACAATCCGAAACTTTGGTCGAGATCAGCAAGAATTTGCCAAGGGGTAAAAGGCAACAAAGCAAGTAGGACGAGCCCCGCAACAGTCCCGGCGATAAGCCATCTTTCCCTTCCCTCCTTTCTGAAAAAAATCAGCGGTGCAAGCAGCAGCGGCGTGAGTTTCACCAATACACTGCCAGCAAAAAAGAGGCTCCCCTTCAGCATATTTTGCGTAAGCAGCAAGTGTAAACTTACAGCCAGTAAAGGCACCATAAGGGCCTCCATGTGCACATTGCCCGCGCCCTCAGCGACCACCAGTGGATTGAAAAGGTAGGCCGCAGCGAGAAAGCACCCATTTTTCAGTCCGGAAAAGCGAACAAAGTAAAGCCCCATTCCCAACTCCGAGAGCAAAATGACCCCACGCATGGCATTGACTCCGCTCAGCAGCGAGCCGCCGCTCAGTTGCGCGCCAATCCAAAAAACCACTTGATGCAGCGGTGGATATACCGATCCATAGGCAGCTGAGTTCATGCCATCGAGCAAGTTTTTGGCGAAAGCCTGATCGGAAAATATGGCCATATCAGTCTCTGCAGGTATAGCGCCGAAAGGATTCTGCCCCCCGGAAAGCATGAGCCCATCCCAGAGAAATCTGTAAAAATCGTCGCTGAGTTGCGGGAGGTAAAAGAAGAAAGGCAGGCGAAGCAGAACGATTGCAACAAGGAGCCATTGCCATGAAATTGAAAGTCGCCTGGCAAGCGCCAGTGCATAAATTCCAAAGAGCATGGCTATCACAGCGATCATTGTAGCGAATTGATCGCGCGGTACCGAAGCCAAATACGCATAAAGTGCAAGAGAGAGTCCAATAGCAAAGGACTCCAAAAGCTGTCGACGTTTCAATTGTTTCGAGTTTTGCACAATGTACTTCCTTGAAGGTGCAAATTAAAGCCATTTTATCTGCTTTAAATTGTGTGTAATTCCCTTTGCGAAAGGCTGTCAAAATGCAAGCAGCGCATTACCTTGCGGCACATGAATTGGCAGATGAAATCCTCAAGTGTGGCCTTGATTTACTTGCACATCCTACTTTTGGGCTGTGCCCGCTCGAATCAAGCCATTGCCCTGGAACAGGCGCAGCATAAAGAGCGCAGCGCCTCTGAACGCATTCGGGACGAAGCTGCCGCAAAAGCAGCGGGCTATTTCGAGCTGCCTGCCACTGACAGTCCGCAGGAAATCGTGTACCACACCGCCTATAGCCTCATGTACTCCGAGCCCCATGAACAAGCCCAATGGGTGGCTTACCTGCTCACCGCATCGCGCACAAGCAATGACTTCAAGCGCAAAAACGATTTCAGGCCCGACCCTAAAATCCCTACAGGCTCGGCCACACATGCCGACTACAAAGGTTCCGGATACCACCGTGGACACCTCGCCCCTTCTGCCGATATGGGATGGTCGGCAGAGGTGCAGTCAGAGTCCTTCCTTTACAGCAACATGAGTCCGCAAGTGCCGGCTTTCAACACGGGAATATGGAGCAAGTTGGAAAAACAAGTCCGCGACTGGGCAGTGGATTATGACAGCATTTACGTGGTGACCGGTCCTGTGCTCACCAATAAACTGCCCAGCATAGGGCCCAATGAAGTTGCTGTGCCAGAGCACTACTACAAAGTCATCATGCACTACAGCGGCGCTACGCCCAAGGCGATTGGTTTCATTTTACCCCACGAAGGCTCGCGGGCCCATGTGTCCACTTTTGCCGTTTCTGTCGATAGTGTGGAAGTTGTCACCGGCATCAACTTCTTTCCGCAGCTCCGGGTTGATCAGGAAGCGCTGGAAAGTAATTGCTGCATTCCCTGCTGGAAATGGAGCAGTCCGGGAGCTGATTTAGGAGATTAGATTTTTCACCACGTCAATCTAAGCCACTTTGCAATTGCCTTCTCATTCAGGCTCCGTTGCTGTCGGTAAAATCAATTGTCTGGCAATAATTGCCCTTTGGGAAATCATTTTTCAATGACGAAAGTCGCCGACTCAATTCCACCATCCGCATTCAGGTGCAAAATGTAAGGCCCGGGAGTAAGATTTTGAAGTTGAACGGAAGTGTTGCTGCTACCCGATGGGAAATTCAAAACCTCGCGGTGCACTTGCTGGCCTGTAATTGAAAACACTTCGAGCCTTGCGCGAAATGGGTGCAGCGCTTTGGTGATTTGAAGGTTCAATACACCATCCGTTGGGTTGGGATAGATGTCAAGTCCGGCCGGAAAATCGTGGTTGTGGTCGTGCACGCTCAGTATAGTGGAAAGATCAAACTCATCATGAGATGCAGAAATTGGAATGGCCAATTCGGCAGCTGTGGCCACCGTGGCTTTTACCACATTTGCCATAAAGGCAAAGTCGAGGGTGCCTATGCTGTCGCCGGGCGTGTGGTAATTCGAATTTCTAAAATTGGCACCATCTGTCAGCATGAGCGCCTGCATTCCCGCATCCCAAAAACGGGAGTGGTCGCTTCGGCGCAGGTCGGGCGCAATGGTTCCTGTGCCAGGTACGGCCACCGACACCACGCGCAGCTCGGGAACATAGGCATCTGCTGCATTGACATATGCGGATATCAGTGGATTTGAATCCACATTGCCAACCACAGTCAGGAAATTTCCACGAAAGTCCTCATCGGCTACAGCTTGCTCCGCTTCCGGAAACAGGATTCCAAAACCGGCCGGCAGCTGCTGAGAGTTCGGCTCGTCCGAATAGTAACCAATCATTTCAAAATTCATAACCCCTTCAATGCTCTCAAAAGGTTTGATGCCATTCTGCACATACCTCAGGCTGCCCACAAGGCCCAGCTCCTCGGCATCGAACCCAATAAAACGAATCGAGTGTTCAAACTCGTATTGCGACAAGATGCGCATTGCCTCGAGCACCCCTGCCACAGCCGAACCATTGTCGTCGGCACCGGGGCTATTGGGCACCCCATCAAAATGACCATCGATGATGTAGGTGATCGACTCATCTTTGGCGCCGGGCTTACGGCCCAAAATATTGCGCATGGCAACACTGTTGTGCACAAAATCGTGGTCTTCCGCTTGTAAATCGGCCTCTTCAAAAGCGTTGAACATTTCGTTTCTCACGGTCTCGAGATGGGCCGGTGCGGCTTGGTAGTGGCGCTCACCGACCACAGCCTGCAAGGCACTCAGCAATTCCGCTTCATCCACCTGTGCCACCATTTCGGCAATATCCACCTCCTGGTGGTCAGAAGCAAAAATGCGAAGGTGCAGGTCGCCCATGTCAGCTGTAATTCCCGCGTAATTCCAGACCAGGCTGAGCGCATCAGAAGGCGAAATATTTTCTCCCGCATCGCCAGAAAGGTTTTGTTCAGGCACCATTTCAAAATATGTTGCTCCATCCTCAGAATACTTCAGCCACACCTCACAGGCGTCGCCATCGGCATCGCTGAGTTGGTAGCTGAGGCTGAGCTCCTGCGCCACCTCATCCACCTCCACAGATAGAATTTGAATGACGGGAACATTGTTTTGCCCAAAGGCGGTGACATTAAGAACAAGAAAAAGAGACGCAACAAAATACTTCATGGCTTGGATTGTTTTTTTTTGATTTACTTGGCCGTGAAGTTATTGAGTTCGGGGGGAAAAATCAAATTGGGGGGAGCAGAGACGGCAGGATTACTCCCTCTGGTCGTGAGACCGCCTACGGCTTAGTTACTCCCTTCGGTCATGAGACCGCCTACGGCTTAGTTACTCCCTCTGGTCGTGAGACCGCCTACGGCTTAGTTATTCCCTTCGGTCATGAGACCGCCTTCGGCTAAGTTCGAACCTACGACCAACGGGAGTCCCATACGGGCACGGCCGTACGGACGACCTTCCCCGCTAAAGGCGGGGCCGCAACACCCCACTACTCTGAACCACCAGACTCATTATTGACTATGAGCCACCGCCGTGCCCCTCGTTTCTTTATTTTCTGTTCAAGCAATACAGCCGCACTGCGATCGCCAACATGAATTGATTTGATTAATTTCCAAGGCACACCCTTCTTTGTCGACTTCGATCGACCTTGATTGTGCCGTTGAAGGCGGTCTTCCAGATCAGCTGTACTACCAACGTAGTATTGATTTATGTTGTCGCTGTGCAGAATATAGACGAACATGGGAGAAATATAAGAAAAAATGCCGCATCGAAAATCGATGCGGCATTTTACTTATGTCGGGGTGGCAGGATTCGAACCTACGACCTCCTGCTCCCAAAGCAGGCGCGATACCGGGCTACGCTACACCCCGAGATTTGTCAATCTCCCCCAAACGGGAGCGCAAATATAAGGATTATAATTCCTGTGCAACAAAAAAATATACTTCCCGGAAATAATCTCTTTGCTTAGTAAGTCCCCACCGAAAGCATCACCAGCGTGCAGCTCTCCTGCACATCGATGCCCCGGCCCTCGAGCTCCTGTGCGAAATCATCGTTCTCGGCGCCGGGATTGAATACCACACGCCTCGGATTCAGTGATTTCACATAGTCTTTCCAATAGCCCTGGTGGCGCGGGTGCACGTACATCGTTACGGTGTCCACATTGTCAATCGGCACCAAATCGGTGTGGATGTCGAGATCGCCAATGCTGCCCGCGTGCGTGCCTACAGGCACCACTTCGTGTCCTTTGCGTTGCAAACTGAGCACCGCGCGGTGCGAATAGCGCTGTTGGTCAGGGCTGGCGCCCACTACTACCGTTTTTTTCATGGAATTGTACTCAAAATATCGTAATACAAAGGAACAAAAAAGACACACGACATTCAGTACAATCTCCCATCACCGCACGGCATCGGGAATGTGCCGCACCCCCTTTTCCCGCAAGGGCTTAGCAAGTAGGATCGTATGAAAACTGACGCTCGGGTACGATAAACTCCCCTTCGGGTGTGCGGATCATCAGGTAAAACTCCTTGCACAAGAAATTGATGCTGTGATTGAACTTGCGACCGCTCAGGTAGCAATCCCATGCGTAGAGGGCGAGGCGCTTGAGCGCAGTCCACGAGTATGTGTTCAGGCCTACTGGGCGGGGAAAAGAGTTGATGTAACGGTTGGCTTCTGCTAGATTTTTCATGTCGTTTGTTTGTTTGATGGGTCAAAGGTCTTGTGGGAGCACGTAATGGATTTACGTGCTGAAAAAATGTGGCCTTCAGGCGAAAATTTTTCCGGAAGGCCTGTCATCTATGCGTCGGTAAGCTGGAAATAGTAAAGAGGATCGGCAGACTCGCCACAGGCCGAGATAAAGCGGCGTACGCGTGTGGTGGCATCAAGCCCACTCAGGTTGAGCGGACGGCCCAGGAGATCAAACATGCGTATGGTTTCGGTTTTTTGCTTCTGCAAAATGGCATCGGCCAGGCGCTCGGCAATGCTCAGGCGCTCGGCATTGGCCACACGGCGCATCAGGATTTTGTTGAGTTGCAAAAAGCTCACCCCTACGGCGTACTCGCATGGCTTGCTGCCCTGCATCTCCTTGCAGATGAGAAACACCGAGGGATAACCCTTCAGCTGGGGATTCATCACAATTTGGTGCACGGTAAGGTGCTTGAAGAAGTAGCGCTTCTCCTCGTAAAATGCTTGTCCTAAATCTATCATGGCGTTTAATTTTCAGCCAAGGACGCGCGGCACAACGTAAAGGATTTACGCAGTGAGAAAGAAAGTGGAGTTTTTCAATACGATTCTTGATCGAAGCCCAGCAAGTCGCGAATCAACACCCTACAATCAGCAGTATGTGTTGCCTGCGGTTCCTGTGCGCTGCGAAGCAGTTGGGGGGATACAAGCCTAGGCCTTTTGCGGAAGCAAACCCGCATCATTGCTCCTCACCCATTCCATGGCGAGCTCAACGTTGGCCACCATGGTGTAAGGTACTGGCTGCTTTTGCAGGGTAAAAATCATATTGAGCACGCCGCGCACCATACCATTTGGAATTACATAGGCCGTGCCTGAACACCAGGCACTCATGAGCTCCCAATGGTCTTTGAGCCATTGCGCCTGCATTTGAATGTGTGGATACTTGGGCAGCGCGGCATCCGTGGCGTCAAATATGATTGCGATGCGCTCGCCTTTATCATAGCAGGCCTGTACTTCCCTGAGGTACAAGGCAAAATTCTCATCTGTGCTCGGCTCACCCGTGAAGCGCACCACAATTACGGGATGCCCACTGGCATCTACATCCGCGTATTTTTTCATTGACATGGATTTATAACCCCCTTCAACTATGCAGTGTTTAGGCAATTGAAAAAATCATAGAATCCAGGGCCTGTCCATCCATACGTAGGCTGCCAATAGCCCGCTGCTGCTATCTTTGCGGAAAGCGACAATATGAACCACTTCCCTTCCCCGATCTATTTTGGAATTGCCCTTTTCCTTTTGCTTCCGCAAAATCCGGCTCAAGCCCAGCACTCCAAGGCTGAAGCATCACTTCCCGACAAGCTTACAGGCACATGGCAGAGCACAGAGGGCGCGGGCTATCAGGAACATTGGGACTTGCTGAGTCCGGGACACCTTAAAGGTTTTGGCGCTTCCGCAAAAAATGAAAAAAGGACTGTTCTCGAATATCTGGAAATTAAGACGATTGAAGGCAATCTCACTTATATTGCCCAAGTGCCCGGACATAATGATGGCAGGGCCATACACTTCAAGTTGAACAAGGCACAGAGCGATGACTCCTATTTCCTGTTTGAAAATTCCGGACATGACTTCCCACAAGTCATCGCATACCGCTTTCCCGACAATGGAATTCTGGAAATAATGCTTAGTGCTACAGGCCAGGAAGACATGCATTACAGCCTTGAGCGCGCCAAGGAAGCAGCGTCAAATGGAGGAAATCTTTCTGCGCGTTACACCGATTATAACCGCTGGGCAAATGCCTTAATGGCCGAATGGCTGAGCACAGCCAATGATGAGCAAATGCAGCGCGAAATCAGTTCCAGTTTCAACTCCCTTCGGAGCACGGTGCTCCACATATGGAGCGCGGAATACCTTTGGCTTCAGGTACTCAAAGGTGAATCGTACGAGGACAATCCGACCAGGGATTACGCGGGCAGCACACAGGAATTGCTCACCAATTGGCTGCAAGCCTCTGAAAGTTTTCACAGCTATGTGGCTACACTCTCTACGGATGCACTCAAGGGCAACATCGGTTCCGGTGGTGACAGGGCCCCACTTGATGTGATTGATATTATACAGCATTGCATGAACCATAGCACCTACCACCGCGGGCAACTCATCACCATGGGCAGGCAGGCAGGCCTGGACACGCCTCCGCAAACGGATTTTATATATTACGTAAGGCAAAGCCAGCAGCGCAAATAGTTGGACTTTGTCGCGAAAGGACTTGAAAAATTACTCCGGTTGAAACTCCAATGCGCCCAGCGGCCGCGGATTGGCGTAGGGGAAATTGACAAGGTCATTGGAGGGCAATCCTGCGCCACCAACCCCTTTCCCGCGCACAAAGGCATCCTCGCGCAAGCGCACATCCCCTGCTGCGAAATTGATAAAACCGGGCTGTTCGTTCACATAAATTTGACCGCTGAGGTATTCTGCGGCTTCCAAAGCAAGGATGACTTCTTCCTCTGCGCGAAAGAGACAATTGGTGAAATTGAGGTTGATATTCGCATTATCGGTATTGAAATCAACGGCAAACTCATTGAAACCATTTCCATGAAAAATGCAGTTGCGGAAACCGCTATTAAGGATATCACCAACACCTACGGTATTTTCATCCACCTGGTATAAATTGGTGAGGAACACCGCTGGAGTTTGGCGAATGCCGAAATTCCAGTTGTTGGCAAATGTGCAATGGTCAAAGCGGAATTGGCCGATGCCCTGGGTGATGAGCACGTGTTGCCCCGCACGTGTGAAGAGCAGGTTCTCTCCCTCCACTTTGTAATTGCGCACAAAGAGGCTGGCAATGGAATTGTTGCGAATGATGACGTTCTTGAGCTGAAGGGTGTTGTTGCTGAGCTGGCCGGTGGCTTCGCCAAATGGAAGCGGCTCGACCTGAAGGCCAATGAGGTTGTTCTTAATCACCACATTTTCAAAACGGTTGTTTTGGCTGCCTTCGTTTACCCAAATGCGGTCCCACTGTCCGGGTTGCTCTTCAAAGAAAGGTTCAAGACGGTCGCCTTGAAAGCGGATCGGCTCCTGTGGCGTGCCTACCGCCTGTATACTGCCCCCGCTGTATATCCACAAACCGGCACCTTGATGGAAAAAGACTTGGGTACCCGGTTCGATATTGAGGCGTTGCCCTTCATCGATCACGAGGTAATTGCGCACCACGATGGGCCTGTCGGCGGTCCAATTGATGGTGCCGGGATCATCACTGATGGTATAGAATGGCGGTAGTCCGGGCACTACGCGGACTGAGTCTTGCGCCCGCGGATAAAAAATAGCATCCCAGCCCCAGGCCACCAGCGGCAGGCGTTGTAAATTGCCATTGGTGGTAAAGCGCACTGCGCCATCCACAAAGGGATACAGCTCGTTGTCGCCAGGCGTGACAGTGACTTCTACAAAGAAGAAAAGGCTGTCTTCCGCACCTATCTCAATATCTGTGAATGAAGTTCCGCTCAATCCGTCAATATTGATGCGGTATGAATTGTTCGGGTCGTTTTCAAGGTCTATAGTGCCAATGCGCACGCGCTCGCTGCTCCTGTTGTAGGCTTTTACAATTTGTGTTGAAGAGCCTATGGTATTAAATATGGTATCAAAGAATACCGTATCCACTGAGAATTCAAGCAAAAAATCGGGAGACTCGTTGAAATCATCCTCGCGGCAGCTGCTGCTAAAGATTGCGATGGCCGCAAAAAATGCAGCGCACATCCAAACAGAAAATTTCGAAAAACGAAAGGTCACGCGGTATGAACTTTAAAAGCTTGCAAATATTGTAAATACTTTCTTGAATCAGACTATTTCATGAGTGTAAGGACTGCCGGGGTACGCTTTTGGCGGAAGCTGGACAAAACCAAGCTCTAAATTGGGTATGGGTAATTGTATCAAACTTTGGAAAAATCCATTTGTAGGATTTTAACAGCTTCAAAAAAATCTGAAACATGTGCGGAGGCGTAGCTGTTGCAAATACGTTAAAAACAACATTATTAAAACCTTTACTAAATTAATGACATTCGCCCTGGCCTGCATGGTCAGCGCAACAACTTTTGGAAACCACCTCTCCGGTAGTTTGCTATTTACAGCGCGCTTCAGCGGCGATCAGGAAGTACCCGCAGTAGAAACTGACGCCAATGGTGTCGGTGCATTTTTTATCAATGCCAATAAAGACACCCTTTGCGTAAGCATCACGGTGCAAGGCCTGAGCGGACCCATTTACCATGGCCCACATCCATGAAGGCATGATGGGTGAAAACGGGGGTGTATTGGTCGATTTCGGCCCTTTCATTTCCGGAAACAACATCCAAGCCACCATCACAGGCGAGGATTTGACTCCTGAGTTGATCACGAGAATGCTCAACGATGAACTGTACTTCAATATACACACCGCCGAGAATCCAGGAGGTGAAGTGCGCGGTCAAATCATGCTTGAGCGCGACCTTGCTTACCGCGCAATGCTCGATCCTGGGCAGGAAAACCACGACGTGGTGAGCGATGCCATGGGCCTTGCTACTTTCAACCTCAGCAAATCAGGTGATTTGGTAACTTTCTACACCGTTTTTGACAATATGAGTAGTGAAGTGACCATGGCACACCTTCACATGGCGCCAGCAGGGGAAGATGGTCCCGTAGTGCTCGACCTTGGTGGTTTCATCGATGGAAACACCATCAGCGGTTCATTTGACCCAACGGAAACGGAAGGACTTCTGGAAGCCATGAATATGGGCAGCATTTACATCAACATACACACGGAAAACAATCCTGCGGGAGAAATTCGCGGTCAGCTTATGTTGGAAAACCGACTTTCGCACGATGCCTGGCTCGACACCGAGCAGGAAGTACCCGCACCTATGGATGCTGACGGCGTAGGGCTCGGACTGGTAAGCTTTAACCATACCATGGACACCCTATTTTACGATGTGCAGGTCACAGGTTTGACAGGCCCCATTACTGTGGCCCATTTTCACGAAGCCGAGCCGGGAGTAGCGGGCAGCGTATTGCTCGACATGACCGACAATGTAATGGGCAACCGCATATCAGGTATCGTTACAGGCGCAGCCCTAAGCGTAGAAAACATCAATAAGTTCCTTTCTGGAATGATTTACATCAATGTGCATACTGAATTGAACGCACCGGGCGAAATTCGCGGACAAGTGTACAAATTGGCACGCGAAGGCTACACCTTTGCATTGAGCGGCGAGCAGGAAGTGCCAGCTGTAGAGACCATGGGAAGCGGTACAGGTATCGTGAGCATTGACCGCGACCAGAGAAATGTGCACTTTATGTTTGCATTGAATGACCTGAGCGGCCCTGCCACATAGGCCCACTTCCACGAAGCACCCATGGGTGAGAATGGCGGTGTAATATTCGATCTTGGTCCATTTACCACCATGGCCATGACCTCCGATGCGGCATTTGGATATTGGAAAGATACCGACATGATGCCCTTCGATGCCGCAGCAGCAGCAGCTTTCCGCAACGAAATGGTCTACGTAAACATCCACACGGAAGATAATCCAGGTGGGGAGCTGCGCGGACAAGTGTTGCGTTCCAGCATTTGCAGCGACCTGGTGACTTCTGTATTCGACACGCCACAGCGTCGACCGCTGAACACCTACCCCAACCCCGCTACGGATGTGACACGCATTGACCTCGGCACTGTAGAGTCAGGCAATTACGTCCTGACCCTTACGGACCTTAGCGGCAAAATGGTAAGCCAGAAAAATGTAAACGTAAACAACAGCGGCATACTCGATGTACAACTCAACGATTTGAACCGCGGTATTTACTTCATCCAATTGAGCAATGAAAATACGCGCTTCACTGCCAAAGTTGTAAAGCACTAATTTCAGTTCATTAAAATCACAATTGATTCCCTACGGCCGGCTTGCGATGCAAGCCGGCCGTTGTTTTTTTTCGCTAACAGCAGGTTTCAGCGCCAGGCTAAGCATTCAACCATGCGGACATCTAATAAATTCCGCACAATTCAGCAAAGAAAATTACCTTTGTGGCTTTCTATATTCAAACCAAAGCCTTACATTTGCGCCCCAATTAGCATATAGGTCATGAAAAAAGACATTCACCCAGAAGATTACCGACTTGTTGTTTTTAAAGACATGTCGAACGAGTATAGCTTTATGAGTCGCTCTACCGCTCCATCCAGTGAAACCATTCAGTGGGAAGATGGCAATGAGTACCCATTGATCAAGCTTGAAATTTCACACACTTCGCACCCTTACTTTACGGGCAAGATGCAGTTTGTGGATACTGCCGGCCGTGTGGACAAGTTCCGCAAGCGCTACGCAAAGTTCGACAAGAACTAATCTCTGCACAGATATTGCACAAACCCCTTTCCACATCGGAAGGGGTTTTTTTGTGCCTTCATTTTCCTTTTCCGCTGCACTGGCACTACGAATACCGGGCCTTGCTGATGCACAATATGTCCTTGGCACATTGCATCGACTGAGTCAGATTGTGTACTTTCACAAAAAATTTTGACATGCCTTACATCCTCGCCGACCTCAATTTCAAAAGATTGTTGCCGCTCACATTTACACGGCCTGTATCACACCTGCTGCTGGGGATGGACCGCATTGTCGACAAGTGGGAGAAGCAGCTCGGGACTACAGTAGGGATATGCACCGCAGCACACTTGTCAAAAAAATTTCCTTGCGCTTCCGCCGATGAAGCCATCGTGATCAATGCCTCGGTGATTCCGGGCAAGGCACTGATCGCATTGATTTCAAATTTGCCGAAAGGCCAGATGCTCGCAGCACAGGGCGAGATGATTGCAATGCATTGCAGCGCTGAACAAACTGCGGCAATTATCACTGCTGTCGCAAAAATGGAGCATCCCAGGCTCAACGACATGGCCGAATCGCGGAGCGTATACCCCGATGCGGTCACTTTCATCAAGAGTCCGGCTGACATTTTTACATACAATGGTGACATCCTTAAAGATGACTTCAACGCGCTTTCATTGGGCATGCGCACCATCGAATTCCCGAAAGGGGTAACCACCCTGGGCGATGATATTTACGTGGAGCAAGGCGCCATATTGAGGCCCTGCACACTCAATGCGGAAACCGGCCCAATCTACATAGCCCGTGGGGCTGAAGTGATGGAGGGTTGTACCGTGCGCGGACCGCTTTATCTCGGCGAAGGCAGCAGCCTGAAAATGGGTGCCAAGATTTATGGCCCCACGAGCATTGGCAAACATTGCAAAGTAGGTGGCGAAGTAAACAATAGCATTATACACGATTACAGCAATAAAGGCCACGACGGCTTCCTTGGCAACAGCGTGGTAGGCTCGTGGTGCAACCTGGGGGCAGATACCAACACATCCAACCTCAAAAACAACTATGGCCCGGTGCGCGTCTGGAATTATGACAGTGAAACGCAGCAGGACACCGGATTGCAATTTCACGGACTCGTGATGGGCGACCACAGCAAGGCCGGCATCAACACCATGTTCAACACCGGCGCTGTGGTGGGCGTATGTTCGAACGTCTACGGCAGTGGCTTTCCGCAAAAATTCATACCTTCATTTTCATGGGGAAGTGCCGAGGGTTTCATAGACTTCGACCTCGATAGGGCTTATGAAATGGCCCGGGCCATGACGGCGAGACGGGGCGTGCCCTTCACAGAAGTGGATATGGCCATCTTTAAGGCCATATTTGAGCTTGACGCCAAATGGCGAAAGTGAGTTTGGCACGGGGCTTGACCCCTATGCGCAACGGAATGAAAATCCCGTTTTGTGAGGCAGGACATGACAACTTGTCCTGATTATACAAATGAGAAACGCAATCAATACATGTTTGAAAGAATAGAATTTACCGATGTCATAGATTCAGAAACAGAATTTATTCCATTAATCAGTGCTGAAGACGAAGAGGCGATGAACGAGGAGGAGACGCCCACTGAGCTCCCTATACTTCCCATCCGCAATACCGTATTGTTTCCAGGCGTGGTACTGCCCATCACTGTAGGCCGCGACAAAAGCATCAAGTTGGTGCAGGATGCTTACAAAGGCGACCGCACCGTAGGTGTAATAAGCCAGAAGCAGCAAAGCATTGAAAACCCAGACTTTGACGACCTCAACCGCATAGGAACGGTAGCCCGCATCATCCGGTTGCTCAAAATGCCCGATGGCAGCACGACCGTCATCATACAGGGCAAGAAGCGCTTCGAAATGCTGGAGCTCATCACCGAAGAGCCGTACATCAGGGCATCGGTGAAGGAGTTTTCTGAAATCAAACCGGCCAATGGCCAAAAAAAGTTTGAAGCCCTCGTGAGCTCCCTGAAAGACCTCGCTTTGCAAATCATCAAGCACTCGCCCAACATACCGAGTGAGGCCGCATTTGCCATTAAAAACATTGAGAGCCACAGCTTCATGATCAACTTCATCTCGAGCAATATGAATGCAGAGGTGAGCGACAAGCAACAATTGCTCGAAACTGCGGATTTGCGGAAGCGCGCCGAGATGGTGTTACAATACCTCACCAAGGAATTGCAATTGCTTGAGCTCAAAAACGACATTCAGTCCAAGGTGAAAACCGATATCGATCAGCAGCAGCGGGAGTACTTCCTCCACCAGCAGATGAAGACGATACAGGAAGAGCTGGGCGGAAACCCTCAGGATGCACTCGTGCAGGATTTGCGCAAGCGATCGGCAAAGAAGAAGTGGGACGAAAAAACCGCCAAAGCATTTGGCAAGGAACTGGAGCGCCTGGAGCGCATGAATCCGCAAGGGGCCGATTACTCCGTGCAGCTCAACTACGTAGAGCTATTGCTGGAACTTCCCTGGAATGAATATTCCAAAGACAAATTTGACCTTGCACGTGCCCAACGCATACTGGACCGCGACCACTATGGCCTCGAGAAAGTGAAGGAGCGCATCATTGAGCACCTCGCAGTGCTCAAGCTGAAAGGCGATATGAAATCGCCCATCCTTTGCCTTTATGGCCCTCCAGGTGTGGGTAAAACTTCACTTGGCAAGTCTGTTGCTGAGGCGCTTGGGCGCAAATACGCCCGGATGTCACTCGGTGGGTTGCGCGATGAGGCCGAAATCAGGGGCCACCGCAAAACCTATATCGGAGCGCTGCCTGGCCGCATTATTCAAAACATCAAAAAAGCCGGCACCTCCAATCCGCTGTTCATCCTCGATGAAATAGACAAGCTCGGCCGCGACTCGCACGGTGACCCTTCCTCAGCAATGCTAGAGGTGCTCGACCCTGAGCAAAATGGCGCCTTTTATGACAACTACGTGGAGATGGATTACGACCTCTCGAAGGTGATGTTTATCGCCACGGCCAACAGCCTCAACACGGTGCACCCCGCCCTCCGCGACCGGATGGAAATCATTGAGGTAAATGGATACACCGTAGAGGAAAAAATGGAAATCGCCAGGCGTCACCTTTTGCCAAAGCAGTTGAACGAAAATGGACTTAAAGCCACACAGATCAAGCTGGGCAAGGGCGTTCTGGAACAGATGGTGGTGGAGTACACCAACGAATCGGGTGTGCGCGGACTTGAGAAGATCATTTCGAAACTCGTACGCAACCGTGCCAAACAAATTGCCATGAATGAGGATTTTACGGTTACCGTGAACAGGGATGACCTCGGCAAAATTCTCGGCCCGGCCCATGCCAAAGACAAATACCAGGACAACGATGTGGCTGGCGTGGTCACAGGCCTCGCTTGGACTCCCGTGGGTGGCGACATCCTTTTTATCGAGACTTCGCTCACCAAAGGCAAAGGCAAGCTTACCCTTACGGGAAACCTTGGCGATGTAATGAAGGAGTCGGCCATGATTGCACTGGAATACCTCAAGTCGCACAGCGACTCTATTGGCCTTGAGCAGGAGGTATTCGACAAATGGAATGTACACATTCACGTGCCGGAAGGCGCCACGCCTAAAGATGGTCCGTCGGCCGGTATCACCATACTTACTGCCCTTGCATCGATCTTCACCCAGCGCAAAGTGAAAAAATACCTCGCCATGACCGGTGAAATCACGCTGCGTGGAAAAGTGCTTCCTGTGGGTGGCATCAAAGAAAAGATCCTCGCTGCCAAACGCGCCGATATTAAAGAAATCATTCTCAGCAGCAAGAACGAGAAAGACATCAACGAAATCAACCCGAGGTATATTGAGGGATTGACCTTTCACTATGTGGATGAAATGATCGAAGTGGTGCAAACAGCGCTTACCGAAGAGAAAGTTGAGAAAGCCCTGAAGGTGGCGTAAGCGGAACACCGGATCAGATCAGCTATTCAACAGGCATTGAATTATGCTTCTTTTCAGTTTAAAATTGATTTACATTTCACGCTATGCTTGACGTATTAGACCCTGTAATTCTTGATCAAATAAAGCTTTATGGATTAAAAGTCGCGATCGGACTGGTCAAGGTGGTCATCATCTTTTTCATCGGCCGCTTTGCCATCAGGCAAATCTTGAAAGCCACTGCTGCGGCCTTCGAGCGATGGAATATTGAGCCTTCGCTGCGCCATTTCTTAAAGAGCTTTTTGCGCATGGTGCTTTATATCGTTCTGATATTGATCATCGCACAAAGCCTGGATGTAAAGATTGCTGCACTGCTCGGTGTGCTTGGTGCTGCGGGCCTTGCCATTGGTCTTGCTTTGCAAGGTAGCTTGGCCAATTTTGCCGGAGGCATCCTCATTTTGATTTTCAAGCCTTTCAAAGTGACCGATATCATCAACGCTCAGGGCTTTTTAGGCACTGTCGAAAGGATTGAAATCCTGCATACCCACCTGCGCACGTTTGACAACCAAATGATCGTGATGCCCAATGGCGCTTTGGCCAATTCAAATGTGAGCAACCTTACCACAAATGATACCCGCAGGGTTGATATGAACCTGTCTGTGGCATATGGCACTGATATTAAGAAGGTAAGGAAAGTAGTTTTTGAGTTATTTGCCAAGGACGAAAGGATACTGACCGATCCGGAACCAGTGCTGAAGTTTATCACTTTTGGCGATAGTGCCCTAAATTTATCCGCACGCTGCTGGACAGCGACGACTGAATATTGGCCTGTATATTGGGACTCCATGGAAGCCATCAACAACGCATTTATAAAAGAGGGCATTGAAGTGCCCTTCCCTCAGCGCACGGTGCATTTGCCCAAATCTGTGGCCCTCCGGGATGATGAAGTCAAATAAAGCAGACTTCGTAGAGCGACTGCAGAACCTTTTGAAAGACAAGGTTGCGCAGTGTGAGAAAGAGGTCCGTGAGATGAGCGCCTCACGCGACAGCGCCACCAAAAGCAGCGCTGGAGACAAGCACGAAACCGGCAGGGCCATGATGCAGATTGAACTGGAAAACATCATGCAACAGCTCGCGAAAGCCCGCAATACCTGGGCCGAGTTTTCTCAAATTGATTTCTCAAAAGAATTTACGGAAGCTGGCAGCGGCGCTTTGGTGCTTACGAATCAAGGAGCTTTTCTCATTGCAGTGGCTTCGGGCAAAATTGAATCGAAAGGTCAAAGCTGCTTTTCCCTATCCCCTGCCTCCCCGCTTGGGCAGGTCTTGCTTGGAAAGAAGGCAGGCGATGAATTTCAATTTATGGAAAGGCTGTACCGAATAGAGGGATTACACTGAATTCGTCGAAAGCCTTAGTCCCCTATCACCTCTTTTGCCCAGTTCAAGGCGATTTCCAATTGCTCTGCTTGTGATAAGTGGCTGTTGTCAATAAGCCTTGCATCGGCCACACGGATCAATGGATCTTCCTTGCGCGATGAATCAATGCGGTCGCGCTCGGCAATGTTTTCCCGAACCTCCGAGAGCTCAGTGGGATTGCCAGTAGCATGTAACTCCTCATAGCGCCGCCTGGCGCGAATCTCAGGATCGGCGGTCATGAATATTTTGAGCTCAGCGGTGGGCAGTACAGCGCTGCCTATGTCGCGGCCATCCATGACCACCCCACCGCGGGCAGCCACCTTTTGTTGCATATGCCTCAACTTGCCGCGCACTTCAGCGATACTTGCCACAAGACTCACATGCGAGGACACATTCATGGCGCGAATCTCCCCTTCTACATCTACCCCATTGAGCTGGGTGCGGTTGCTGCCGTCGCGGTTTTCAAAATCGATTTGAATCTCGCTCAAAGCGGAAATGATTGCTTTTTGATCGATGGTACCATTGCCAGCCATTCCCGCATTGAGGGCGTAAAGCGTCACGGCACGGTACATGGCGCCGGTGTCTATGTAGCGGTAATGCAACTTTCTGGCCAACTGTCGGGCCAGGGTACTTTTGCCAGTGGAGGAATGTCCGTCGACGGCAATATTGATTTTCTTCTTCATCCGCCTTTTCTGAAATCGTCAAACTTGACAGTGAGGCCGAAATGGTTGGCAACACCCGCCAGGCTGTAGGTAGCCCGGCCGTAACTGAGGTGAAATTTGGATACTTTCAGCCCAAAGCCATAAGTAAATCCCACCGTTCCGGGGCGCGAGTCAATCTTGAGTTCCTGGCGGCGGTTGTAATTGTAGCCCACCCTGATGTGGAAATTTTCCGAAAGGAGCAGCTCGGTATGAAATACCAAATGCCGGGCAAAAGTTTCCATAAAGCCCTCATTCTCGACGTCAATCTGCTCGCCGGTAAGCGGATCGCGAATTGTTTCACCAGTTCGGTCGCGGCTCAGGCGCCAGGTTTGTGCGTTCTCGTAAACAATGCCAAAGCGTATAGGAGCTTTATCGAGACGCTTGGAAATACCGGCCTGAATTTCAAAAGGAATATTCTCGGGCATGCCCGGGCGGTATGAACTCAATGAGCGCCCGATATTGCGCATCATCACAGTTGCCGTAAACCTGCTCACCGGATTGTAATAAGTTCCGCTCACGTCGACTGCGAGCGCTGTGGCTTTGTATTCTGCAAGCTCGCTCAAGGCAAACTTCACGTTGGCACCAATGCTGAAATACTCATCAAGCTGTCTCGAAATACCGGCTTGAAACAGGTATTCACCGGCATTAAAACTGCCGATGCTGGTTCCGGTCTCATCGGTCATGTCGAAGCTGCCGTAATTGAGGCTGATCAATCCCAAAGAGAGCGTTCCCAATCCCTTCACGTGATGCGCATAGCCGGCATGTGAAATGCTGGCCTCGCCAAAAAGCCTGTTGAATCCGAATGAAATTTGCCCGGAAGTGGTGCTGTCCATCAATGAAGGGGCGTAGAGTCCGAGCTGCAAGTCGCCATCTTTCACCGCGAGGGCATTGCCACCCATTGCACCCATCCTGGCTGGAGAGATGACTTGAAGCACCTGGAAATTGGTGGTCCCACCGATCTGTGCGGCAACTTCATTTTTGCCGATAAGGCCAAAAACAAAAAGCAAACAGCCCAATGGCAAGGACGCCTTGATTAAACGATTCATCTGCTTACAAACGTAAGGACAATTAAGGTATTTTGTGACGGCATGCTTTTTTCGTGTCCACAACAGTGCCATAACCGCTGAGCTTCATAAGCGAAGAGCCATTCCCGGCAATATACTTAGGCTGGATACGCGCTCTAATAATTTCTCTACCTGCAACAAGCGCGCATTTTCCCGGAAATCATCCATTCCAAAATTGTAAGCAGTCGTCCGCGCCTTTCAACCTTTCAAACTTTCCAACTTATTTTTCCAGCGCTTCCTTCAAAACCTCATCGGCGGGCCTCACATCTTGAAAGAAAGAGAGCACTCTTTGCATCACCCTATCTACAGTAGCATCGGGACATGAGGCACCGCTGGTCAGCACGATGCGCAGCGGGCCTTCCTGATGCTTATCGAGCCATTGAGCCGTCTGCTCCATTTTTTTCAATGGATAGTTGAAATGATGAATGAGCTGATCACTTTCAATCTCAGTTTCATTCTTGATAAAATAAGTCGGCAGTTCTTGCTCACAGAGTTCCACAATATGCGAAGTGTTAGAGCTGTTGTACCCTCCCACCACCAGTGCGATATCGGCGGGGTGCTCCAGCACGCCGTAGGTCGCTTGCTGGTTGTCGTTGGTGGCGTAGCAGAGGGTATCGCGCGTATCGGCGAAGTGCTGCTTGAGGTCCGACTCCCCATACTTCTCGCCCATTACCAGCTTGAAGTAATCGGCGATGGCTTGCGTCTCTGTTGCAAGCATGGTGGTTTGATTGACCACACCTACCTTATTGAGGTCGCGGGCAGGGTCAAAATTTGCGCTGAAGCGCCCTTCGAAAAGGGTGAAAAATTGCTCCATTGGCAGTTCACCCTTAATGATCTTTCCGAGCTGCACCGCTTCACCCATATTTTTCACGACAACGGAGGGAGCCCCCTGATAGCTGCGAGAAAAGGTGGCGCGCGTTTCTTCGTGCTTGTGCTTGCCGTGTATGATCACCGAAAAGTCGCTCTCGCCCAGCTGTGTTGCCCTTTTCCAAACTTTCTCTACAAAAGGGCATGTGGTATTGTACGTTTCAGTGGCAATGCCTTTGGCCCTGAGCAGTTGTTCAATCTCAACGGTGGTGCCAAAAGCTGGTATAATCACAATATCATCGCCATTGAGTTCATCCCAATCCACAAACTGATTGCCTTCAGTATCCATGATAAAACGAATACCTTGTGCTTCAAGGTCGTCATTTACCTCCGGGTTGTGAATCATTTGACTGAGCAAAAAAATGCGCTTGTCCGGATTTTGTGCTATGGCGCGGTATGATATTTCAATGGCATTCTCTACGCCATAGCAAAATCCAAAATGGCGGGGAATAAGGAATTGAACAGGTCCAAAATCGAGCAGCGTAGGACTAAAATCCTTCTTGCGCGGGTCGGTCAGCTTGCGCGCATCCTTGAGCTTGGCTATTATCGGAGAGCGGTAGTAAACGGGGACATCAAATTGCTTCATATGACACGTTTGTGCTTTAACGACAAAGGTAGTGATTTGTTGATGTGGCAAGGCCCTAAGCCATTCTGGTCGGGGCAAATTTAAATGCCCGCATTTGACGGCGATCGATACGCATGAAACGCCCTATATATGAGTCTCTTGGTCCATTTTCATAAAGCATGAAAATCTCCCACAAGAATGGTTGCCAGACCGATAATAAATCACTACTTTTGCACTCCTTTTGGAAAAAGGCCCTGTGGCAGCCTTATTATAACCCTCCCGGTGATGCCACAACAGCCCGGGATACAAACTTAAAGCCTTAATGGCCAAAGAAGAACAAAAGGTTTCGGAAGAGACCACAGAAGAGCAAAAAGCAGCAGAAACCCAAGTGGTGGAGCAGCAAACGCCAGAAACTACTGAAGCAAAAGCTGAAGAAGTAAGCAAAGAAGAAGAAGCTCCCGAAGCACATGCAGAGGAAAGCAATGAAGAGGCTGCTGAAACCGTAGCGGAAACCACTGAAAGTGCTGAATTTGAAGAAGTTGCCGCTGAAGGCGATGACGCAACTGAAGACAGTGACGACGCAGAGGAGGAAGTAGTAACTAAATCGAAATCAAGCGACGACGACAGCGACGACGATGATGATGATGAAGAGTTGAACCTTTACGGTGAAGGCGAACAATTTGACCCGGCCAACTTTAATTGGGCTAAATTTGAGGCCGGCTCTGACCCCTACACGACTGAAGAGCGTGAGAGCTTTGACAACCGCTATGACGATACCCTCAACGCCATTCAAGAAGGTGAAGTGGTGAAAGGAAGCGTGGTTGACCTGAGCAAGAAAGAGGTCATCATCAACATCAACTACAAGTCAGAAGGCGTAGTATCGGCCTCTGAGTTCCGTTACAATCCAGACCTTGCGATTGGCGATGTAGTAGACGTGTACGTTGAAAACCTCGAAGATAAAAACGGGCAGCTGAACATTTCTCACAAAACAGCCCGCATGCACGAGGCTTGGAGAAAAGTAAACCAGGCCCTCGAGCACAACGAAATCATCACTGGATTCATCAAGTGCCGCACCAAAGGTGGTCTTATCGCCGATGTATTCGGCCTTGAGGCATTCCTCCCAGGTTCGCAAATTGATGTGAAGCCTATCCGCGACTACGATGTGTACGTAGGCAAGAACATGGAATTCAAAGTTGTGAAAATCAACCAGGAATTCAAGAACGTGGTAGTTTCGCACAAAGCACTGATTGAAGCAGAGCTCGAAGAGCAGAAAAAACAAATTATCGGTGGTCTCGAAAAAGGCCAGGTACTCGAAGGTACAGTGAAGAACATCACCTCATATGGTGTCTTTATAGATCTTGGCGGCGTAGATGGTTTGGTGCACATCACCGACCTCAGCTGGGGACGTATCAACCATCCTGAAGAGGTGGTGGAACTCGACCAGAAAATCAACGTGGTTATCCTCGACTTCGACGACGACAAGAAACGAATCGCTCTTGGCCTCAAGCAATTGAGCGCCCATCCATGGGATACCATCGAAGATGGTCTCGATGTAGGCAGCAAAGTGAAAGGTAAAGTTGTGGTGATGGCCGACTATGGTGCATTCGTAGAGATTGCTCCAGGTGTAGAAGGCCTCGTTCACGTAAGTGAAATGTCATGGTCACAGCACCTCCGCAGCGCTCAGGACTTCCTGAAAGTGGGCGACGAGGTAGAAACCGTGGTATTGACCATAGACCGTGAAGAGCGCAAGATGTCATTGGGCATCAAGCAACTTATGCCAGATCCATGGTCTGACATAGCAGCGAAATATCCACTGGGCAGCAAGCACAATTCAACCATTCGCAACTTCACCAACTTCGGTGTATTTGTAGAACTGGAAGAAGGTGTAGACGGTCTCGTTCACATCTCTGACCTGAGCTGGAACAAGAAAATCAAGCACCCATCTGAATTTTGTAACATCGGCGACAAAATGGACGTCGTGGTACTCGAACTCGATCAGGAAAACCGCCGACTCAGCCTCGGACACAAGCAACTCGAAGAGAACCCATGGGAAGTATTCGAAAGCATCTTTGGCGAAGGAAGCGTTCATGAAGGAACAGTTACATCGGTTGACAACAGTACAGCCATTGTAGCCATGCCTTACGGTGTAGAAGCTGTAGCTCCTGCCAAGCACTTGCGCAAAGCAGACGGCACTACTGCCAAGGTGGAAGACAAATTGGACTTCGTAGTACTCGAGTTCAACAAAAGCAGCCGACGCATTTTGGTATCGCACACCCGCACTTTCGAAGAGGATGTAAAAACCAAGAAAGTACGCGAAGCCAACGAGCAGAAAGCAGAATCAGCAGCTTCATCTAAAGCAGTGAAATCCATCCAGTCTAAGCAAGAGAAAACCACACTCGGTGACCTCAACGTGCTTGCTGACCTCAAAGAGGAAATGGAAAAAGGCGAAAGTACAGAGCCTAAAAAGGACTGATACTTTAGGTGATATACCCTATCAAACCGCGGCACCCTGGTGTCGCGGTTTTTTTTTTGCTCTAGGCAAAAAAAAGTTTTCAGGGTTTGATAGCAATCCAGATCGGGTTGTAAGCAGATAGCGCCCCAGAGCTTTACGCTTCCATCCAGGGCCTGCCCAAAGCATCTTCTACATCTTTGTGCAGTGCATCGCGTTTCCGCAAAAAGGCTTGCGATGGAGCCGTTTCAGGATGCAGCAAGCGGTGCTTGGCCATGGATGCGTATAGCTTCACCTTTTGCAGCAGCGGTTGAACAGTTGAATCAAAGAGATGTGAATCGAGCCGCGCCTTTAGCAAGCCAAGACCGCTTTCATTGAGGTGAAGCAGGTCGGTGTGCTCATAGTACCGGTAATCGCGCAATTCGTCCATCACGAATTCATAAACCGGAATGTACAGGGTACGGTCGAGCAATGCACAGAGCTTTTCGCAAAGGAGGATCAAACGCGCTTTGGATTGTTGATTTACCACGGCCCCGTGACGCAGGTGTCTCACCGGCGACACGGTGAAGTAAATGTGCACCCCCGGATTGAGCTCGCGAAGTGCCTCAATTGCGCGCTGCATAGCGGCATACATCACCTCAAGCTCAGCCATTTCTTTTTGAAACAATTGGGCGTCGAGTTTATGGCAATTGTTGACCACCCCGCCGCCCTGCTTCTCGCGAAACAACACTGCCGAGCCGAAAGTGATAAACAGTACATTGGCCTTGAGCAGTGCTGTGCGCAATTCGCTGATTGCACTTTGGATATTCCGACCCGCCTCAACTCTATCGGGATGGGCGTACTGGCTGTGAAAATCAGTGTGCACATACAGCCCTTGCGATTGCATGAGGGCATCGCCTGGCTCCCACCCGCCTGCCAGGGCCAGCTCAATATGCTTCGCGATGGTAAGCGGGTTGTAAATAATACCCGTGGCATTCGGCTGTGCCTCAAACTGCAGTCCGCGCAGCCAATGACCTATGTGATCAGAGAAGCAACTGCCCATAAGCACAAGCGACTGCCCGTAATTCAGCTTTAGCGGCGCATCTGGAAAGGGCACTTCGGTGGTCAGTTTCACAGCGGCAATATCGGAAAATAGCGCGGAAAGCGCACGCTACGCCTACGGCGCTTGTTGATTATCCCTCGATGTACTTGAAAGTAAACTTCGCAAAGTGAATCCCCTGATCCATTATACTCTCCACCAAAATAGCCTCCAACCTATTGCGCACATAATCAGCCAGGCCTTCATGTGAAGCATTCATCTCCTTTACAGATATACTGCCGTCAGCAGCCACTTCGTACTTCACCAGCACAAAACCTTCAATTCGTTCTGAGCGCGCGAATTCGGGATAATTCACTTCTTTCTTGATTGAGCGCTTGAGTCCGCTGCGCTCGGGCTCTGCAGCACTTGATGTGTTGCAGATCACACAAAGCAGGAAAATTGTGGCAAACCATTTTAATCCTTTCATCTGAGTAGTTTTTAGTCCTTGTTTTTGTTTCATGCTGCAAATGTCCGCAGGTAAAACGATCCATGTGTAGCATTTGGCTTATGCTTTCATGACGGTTTGGTTACCAGATATGTTACAAATGTTAACGGTGTACTTTTGACAATAAAGCCCCTGAATGAATTACATTTGTGGTCCATGCAAGTGATTCTTCCTGCCAACGGCAATAAGTCTTCGATTTTACAAACGCGAAACCTTGGCTACACATACCCGGGGCAAGCTGCCATTCACTTTCCTGACCTTGACTGTCCTGATGGCGAAACGCTCTTAATTACAGGCAATTCAGGAACTGGAAAAACAACCTTACTCCATCTTTTATGCGGATTGCTCAAGACCAAACAAGGTGAAGTGATTCTTAAAGGTCAAAATCTCGCTGACCTGTCCCAGCGCGACCTTGACCGCTTTCGCGGAAAACACATAGGCCTGGTTTTTCAGCAACCACGATTTATTGCCGCCCTCAATGTTATGGACAATGTATTGGCCGCGCAATATTTTGGAACTGGCCGCAACGACAATAAATTTGCTGAAGCCCTTCTTGAAGAATTGGACATTGCACGCTATAAAAGAAAAGATACCGGTCAGCTCAGCGGTGGTGAGCGCCAACGCTTGGCTATAGCCTGCGCCCTCTCTACCAAACCGGCTGTGGTCATGGCCGATGAGCCCACCTCCAGCCTCGACGATGCGAATGCCGAAGTGGTGTACGCACTCATAAGGAAGGAATGCGAAGCCAATGGTGCTGCCCTGCTGGTGGTGAGCCACGACCAGAGATTGAAGGAAAAATTTGACAAGCGTGTGACCTTATGAACGGCTTTAAAATCAGCTTATATAACATTGTAAAGCGGCCATTGAGCGCTGCCCTCACGGCCATCATGTTGGTGCTGGGTGTGGCCCTTGTGGCTGTACTGCTCCAGGTAGGTGCGTCACTCGATGAGAGCTTCCGCAAAAACATCAAGGGCATTGACATGGTGGTGGGCGCCAAAGGAAGTCCGCTGCAGCTGATCCTCTCCTCGATATACCACATCGACAACCCTACGGGAAATATTCCCCGCAGCGAAACACAAGCCCTTGCTAAGCACCCGATGGTAAAGCACAGCGTAGAGCTCTCCTACGGCGACAGCTATCAGGGAAGGCGCATTGTAGGGAGCAGCCACGACTACCCGGCGCTGTACGACATGCAGCTCAAAGAGGGCAGGCTCTGGGAAAAAGCTTTTGAAGTAAGCGTAGGCGCACAGGTGGCCAAAGAGCTTGGGCTCAAGATTGGAGACACATTCTACAGCGCCCATGGATTCGATATGGAGGCTGAAGTGCACGAAGACCACCCATTTACGGTGGTTGGAATTTTTGAGCCATCGGGCACCGTGATAGACCGACTGTTGCTCACCTCACTCGAAAGCATATGGGATGTGCATCCCGCCGCTGAAGGTGACACTTTGGCACTGGCCAATCGGGAGATCACCGCCCTGCTGCTTCAATTCAGGAACAAAATGGGCGTGCTAACCCTGCCGCGCTATGTCAATAAGGAGACTTCACTACAAGCCGCCCTGCCATCCATTGAGGTCAACAGGCTCTTCGAGCTTTTCGGGCTTGGCATCGCTGCCTTGCGCATCGTGGCCATTGTGATCATGGTGCTGGGTGGGGTGAGTATTTTTGTTTCAATGCTCAATTCCCTGAAGGAGCGCGCTTACGAAACAGCACTGCTGCGCTCCATGGGCGCTTCGCGCCGACAAGTGTTTAGCATGGTGATGACGGAAGCCCTGCTGCTCGGCGTGGTGGGATACATCGGTGGAATCGTGTTGGCACATTGCGGATTGTGGTTCCTTGATCAAAGTGCCGGCAGCGATTTTGGCATAACTATTGAACCCTTCCAGCTCATGATCGAGGAGCTTTGGCTCTTCGTAATTATTGTTTTGCTTTGCATGCTTGCCGCAGTGATACCCACTTTGAAAACGGTGAGAATGGATGTTTCTAAAGTACTTTCTAGTTATGCACAATAAATTACTGCTGCTCAGCCTCGCTGTGCTCTTGTCATTTGCCGGCAAGGCACAAAAAGAAATAAGCTGGACCACCTTGATGGACATCAGCTTCAAGGATATTTACCTTGAGGGGGAAGACATGTATGTGTACTTCCCTGTATTTGGGCAGAAGCAACGCGACCTCGACAACCAGGAAGTGCAAATATCGGGGTACATCATCCCGATAGATGTCGAGCAAAACCAGTATGTGCTCTCAGCCTATCCATTTAGCGCTTGCTTCTTTTGCGGCGCAGCGGGACCAGAATCTGTAATGGCCATCTACTTTGTAAAGGGCAGCCGTACTTACATAACGGATGAGCGACTTACGCTCAAAGGAACCTTAAGGCTCAATGAAACCGATGTGGACGAGCTGGTCTACATACTCGAAGGAGCTAGAGAATAGTTACCGAAGGCAGGGAGCGGTTTTCACAAAAACAACTGCACCAAATACACCCAAGCAATCACGAGCACCGGACCGAGTATACCTATTAGAAAACCCGTATTTCTAAAATCAGACTGCTCCAGCAATCCCGTTGCATAAGCGAGTGCATTGGGCGGCGTGCTCACTGGCAGAAAGAGCGCTGTACTCGCCGAGAGGCCAATGGCCACAGCGGCAAATTCAGCATTGGCCGGCAGCAATAAAATGGCAAGCGGCACAATGATGGTGCTCGCTGCGGTATTGCTCATCACATTGCTCAGCAGCATCGTAACGAATGAAAGCAACATCACCATAGGCAGCAAGGGGAGGTCAAAACCATCAAGACCGGATACGAACAGATCAGCCAGCCCCGTTTCCTGAAGGGCGAGGCCTAAGGCGAGCCCGCCTGAAACGAGCATCAATGTATCCCATGGCATGCGTTGCAAATCATGGGCATTGATCACTCCCGAAGCGGTGAGCGCCACCAGTGGCAAGGCAGCAATCGCGCTCACAGGCAAGTTGTGCAGCGGCGTGGTAATCCATAAACCAACTGTGAGCAGCAAAGTCACTATCGTGATGCGCTTTGCTCCCTTGCCGAGGTCCTCATCTGCCTCACCTTCGCCCAGCGAGGTTGAGAGCTCAATACGCTTGCGTTCGGTTTTGAAAATAAAAAGCAAAAACCACCAGGTGAGCAATGTGAGCAGCATCGCCGGTACAATACCGTATATCATCCACATGCCAAAACTTACATCGCCACCGGCTGAATTGAGCGCTCCTACGGCTATGGCATTGGCGGGGGTTCCGATTATTGTACCCATGCCCCCCACTGCTGCGGCCGTAGGTATGCCCAGCAGGATGGCTTTTGAAAAGGGCTCACTCTTGCCCAGATTGCGGCACAGAGGTACAACCGTAGCCAGCACCATCGCTGTGGTGGCAGTATTGCTCATGATCATGCTGCCCGCCATGGTGAGCGTCATAAGTCCAAGCAGCACGACGGAAGGTTTTGAACTTATCTTGGAGAGCACCCAGCGTAAAATGGAGGTGTCGAGCCGACATTTTTTTAGGCTTTCCGCCAAAAAGAATCCACCAAGCAGAAGCCATATTACCGGGCTTGCCCAGGTATTTACATACTTGCTCACATCGGTGGCTTCAGAGCCAAGTACGTCACTACCCAAAAAATAAACCAGATAAACCAGAATCAGGATCCCTACGGCAAAAGGTGGGATGGCTTCTGTAAACCACAAGCCTACTGCGAATAGTAAAAGGAAAAAAACGTATACCTGATTGCGGTCCAGGCTTTCAGGAGCCAGGAAATATGTGATGAACAGGCACAGAACAAGTATGCCTGTGAACGAACTGATACGTGCTAAAAAAGGCTGAAATACTTTACCCAGAATTATTTGGGCATAGCGTCTGGAATCGGCCATTGGGATACTTTAAATTCGCTCAAATATACACCAGCAGAGATACCCTACTGTGCCTTTTCTTTCGATTTTGTTTTCTCCACCACAGGCTTGGCTTTGCGCAATTTTTCAGCAAACCAAAGTTGAAACGGGTGCACCTCGTAGGTAAGTGGTCGCCAGGAGGCTTCTGAGTTGCGCTCGCCCAGCCTTTGCAAGGCACTTTTACTCAATACCGACACCTTCTTAAAGTCGTAATTGCCAGAGTGCAGCTTATCCAACAATTTCAAAATTATTCCATCGCGCTTGGCAAGCTCATGGTCTTCTTGAATAGCATTTGCGCTCTTTACTGCAAGTTCCAATACCTCCTTGGCAAAAACCTCATCGCTGGAAAGCAATTCAACACCATTCAAAAACAAGAGATATGGCAATCCCGTTGCATAATCAGCAACGAGCTTTTGTTTAAGCTCCATCTCAGCAATCAAGGCCTTGGCCGATGATCTATAGTTGCCTTTCAGGTAGTCCAACAATGCAGCGTAGTAATGAAACTGGGCTGCGGCGTGTGGCAATCGGAGTGTATATTTTGACTTGAGCAATTTGGGAAGAAGCTCCGCAAGCCCTGAGTAGTTCTTATCATAAAAGTGCAAAAGCACTTCATATTTGTTGGCCAGGTAGCTGAGGTGGCTACTCTTCTTTACAAGGCCTTGCAGTTGATTGAGGTCTTCCAAAGCAAACGGGTATTTGGCCAGTTGAATGCGCACCCGCGCAAGGTCGATAGTCGCATAAGCTTCGCGCTCTTCTGACTGAACCGAAGGCGAATTGCGTATGGTATCGATAAGCTTCAAGTATGCCGTTTCAGCCTTTCTGTATTCCTCGTTCACAAGCAGCATTTCCGCTCGCAGCAACAGCGCAACGTACATCGGAATTTTCAATCCGTAATTCTTATTCTGCTTTTCGAGCTGATCGAGTTGATTTGCGGCAATTTCGATGGCATCGGCTTTCGCACCTCTTGCTTCATGCATGCGGTACTCGGCGTAAATGGCTTCTGCCTGTTCCACCAAATAGCTCTTCAATTTAGCCTCTTTGATGTAACCTTCGAATCTTCTAAATGTCCGTATCCCTTTCTCCTTCGCATATAAGAAGCCCAAAATCTTGAGGGCCTTGGCACTTTGATCAAAGTTCTCATATTTATCGGCCTTGCTCTGTACCTCCTCAAGCAGCTTGATGGCTTCACTTTGTAAACCTCTGGCCAGCATAACCTGAGCCTGTTCTAATTTCTTTGCGTTTGAAATAGTAATCCTGAAGCGATTGCTGTACACCCCAGGCCGATTGATGTTGATATCAAGCAGAAGCTGCTCCATCAAAAACTCTTTGGTGAGCAACAACATGCTGTTTAATTCTATGCTGGGTTTACCCTCAAAGCCGGCTGCCCTAACTGCTTCCCCCTTTTCTATAGAAGGATTAAACTGAATCACTTGAATCAGTTTGGCAATTTCCTCATAATTGCGGGTGCCGTCCTGCTCAAATGCTTTTAACCGGGTATGCAGGATTTCTTTTTCAGGCCTGCTGAGGCGCGCGTATATTTTTTTGATTTCGCTAAATCGACTGGATTTTTCCATAGGAAATTACACATTAGGAGGGAAAGGTACAAAGTTATTTCTTTTTCTTCATGTTAGAAAATAATAAAAGTTGACCAAGCAGCCTTTGGATAATACCAAGAAATGTTTGTGGTGGATAACATTGATCCGATTGAAACTTCGGAAATCACAACTATATAGAAACTTAAATTGAAGATGCAGAAGCAGGTAAATACTACGTCCTTGCATTGACTGCAAAGGGCAAAACGTATAGGCAGTAGCGGCAAATACTATCCGGGAGGCAATGGGTATAATCACCCGATACCAACGCTACTTGAACAATTGGCTGTTCTCCTGAGCAAGGCGAAGGAGGCAAGTGGGCAATATCTTCGCTAAGCCATGTTGTGATAAACGTTCTGCACGTCATCGTCGTCCTCGAGCTTTTCAAGCAGCTTTTCTACATCGGCTTCCTGCTCGGGGCTGAGCTTTTTGGTGTCCATGGGGATGCGCTCAAATCCCGAAGCAATTACCTCAACTTCCATTTCTTCAATCGCTTTCTGCAAGTTGCCGTAATCGGCAAATGGGGCATAGATGAGTATTTCATCCTCTTCTTCAAAAATCTCATCGGCGCCGTGGTCAATCAACTCCAGCTCGAGCTCTTCAGGATCGAGCTCGCCTTTGGTAATTCTGAAGAAGCACTTGTGCTCAAACATAAATTCTACCGAACCCGATGTGCCCAGACTTCCATTGCTCTTGTTGAAAAAGCTGCGCACATTGGCTACGGTACGCGTGTTGTTGTCGGTTGCGGTCTCTACCAAAACGGCTATTCCATGAGGGGCATAGCCTTCGAAAATTACCTCTTTGTAGTTTTCCTGGTCTTTGCTGCTCGCGCGCTTAATGGCCCGCTCCACATTGTCTTTGGGCATATTGGCCGACTTGCAGTTTTGGATCACTGCACGCAGCTTGGCATTTGCATCCGGGTCGGGGCCACCTTCTTTCACGGCCATCACAAGGTCTTTGCCCAGACGGGTGAAGGTTTTACTCATTTTTGACCAGCGCTTCATTTTGCGCTCTTTCCGGAATTCGAATGCTCTTCCCATGAAATTTTACATTTGGTGCGCGAATTTACGCAGATTGTTCGCTTTGGCGAAAATGATTGGGTCTCGTTTCTCCATCAACTGTGCCGTGCTTTGTGCCAACATCAGCAGCCATGCTTTGCCCCAGCATTTCAGCCAATCGCTCATGGGCGGCAGCACTCAAGGTAGCAATGCTGGATTGCTCCACAAAATCGGCACGAAAAGGCTCTCCCACAAAAACTTTGATGCTTCCTGAAGCCAATTTTCCCGTAAGGGGCAGCACTTGTTCAGTGCCATATACAGCCACTGGAACCATTGGGATATTACCAGACTTGGCCATGTGAAATACGCCCTTCTTGAAAGGTTGAAGCTTTCCTGTTTTAGACCGCGTGCCTTCGGGAAATGCCAAAATGCTCTTTCCTCTTTTGATGGCCAAACCAGCCTTAGCCATTGAGGCGCGGGCCTTCTCAGGGTTGCTGCGGTCTACGAATACCATCCCGATGGAGTACATACCCCAACCGAAAACGGGAATCTTTCGCAACTCCTTCTTTGCGATAAAGTAGAGCGGCTCTGGTATTGAAGCACAGAGTGAGGGAATGTCATAAAGGGAGCGGTGGTTGGAGAAGAAGATGTAGTGCTTGCCACTTTCCAGGTTTTCGAGGCCTTCGACTTCCAGCTTTGCTCCTGCCAACCAAAGCAATCCCGGGCCCCAAACCTTTTGGCTGATAAAGGGATAAATACCGCCCTTTGGCAACCAGGAAAACAGCAGAACGAAAAAGGCCGACATGAAACAAAGTATCACGACCCAAAAAGACTTGAAATAACGCAGCAACTCCCGCATGGGGGCTAAAAGTAAGGCATTTCTACCACTTAATGCGCAGCAATTTCATCAACTCCGCCTCTTCGTATTCCCGCACTTCGCCCGATTGCATGCCCTCAATGTTGAGGTCCTCAATGGCATAACGCACGAGCCGTAAAGTAGGAAAGCCCACAGCCGCGGTCATTCTGCGCACTTGTCGGTTTTTACCTTCCGTAAGTTCGAGCTCTAGCCATGAGGTAGGGATGTCTTTGCGGAAGCGCACCGGCGGATGTCTTTCCGGCAATTCCGGAGGATGGATCAGCCTGGCCCTTGCGGGCCGCGTGCGGTAGGCCTTGCCCTCAATGCTGATGTCGACACCCGCCTCAAGTTGCTCAGCAGCCTCGGGCGTGATGGTGCGGTCTACCTGCGCATAATACACCCTGCGGTGCGCATGCACAGGCTTGAGCAAGGCATCGGTAAGGGCTTTGTTGTTGGTAAGGATGAGCAGGCCTTCGCTGTCACCATCGAGACGGCCCACGGGATATACGTCCGGATCAAAATGCCCGAGCTCACCAAGGAGGGGTCTGTTCCCGTCCTTGGTGAATCGGCTTAGCATTCTAAATGGTTTGTATATGGCGAAATAACGGTGCTTCACGCAATCAATTATCTCCGCCGAGTATGATCGGCATTCCGTCTTTTCCAGAACCGATTACCACCACCTTGGAGTTTTGTGAGCGGGACAGTTCGAGCGTGGCTTCAATGCCTTTCCAACGAAGCAGTTTATCGGAGATTCCATCGGATACGATGTCTTGGAAGTCTTTGATACCCTGAGCTTCAATGCGTTTACGCTGGGCTTCTTTCTCTTCCTTTTCAATCTTGAACTCGTACTCCTGGCTTTCCTGCTCTTGCTTGAGTTTCTTCTCAATCGCAGTTCTGATATTTTGCGGAAGCTCAATACCGCGTATCAGGATGGCATCGAGGTGTATATTCATGCGCTCAAGGCGCTCTTTCACACTGTTAAAAATCTCATCCTGAATAAAGTCACGCTTCGATGAATACAACTCTTCCGGGTCGTAACGTCCCACCACCTGGCGGGCTGCGGAGCGCACCTCGGGCATTACAATCACATCTTTGTAATTCATACCAATGGTTTGGTGAATGGATCCGAGTTCAGAAGCGATAGGCCTGTAACGGATCGACATTTCCACCTGAATCTGGAGTCCGTTTTTAGAAAGTGCCTCCATGATTTCGCGCTGCTCCATGTTACGGGTGCTGTACACATACATGCTGTTCCAAGGGGCGATGAAATGAAAACCTTCTGAGAAGTAGAAATCTGTGATCGTACCACCTCCGAATGGCTTGTAAAGCACACCTGCCTCACCTGAGCGGATGGTAACTGTAGCTGTTTGCCAAATGATCACGGCGCCAAAAAATGCCACGATTAAAATGATGATTAATTTTCTTTGTTGGGGTTCCATAAGTGCTTCTTAATTTTGTGCGACAATATAAGGCTAAAGTGGCGATTAGGTTCAAATTAGGCCAAGGTAAAGGTAATTCTTACCTTTGTGGAAACCTTTATTTATTCTCATGCAAATTGTTAAAGACGACCACCACGTAGCAGTACATTACACAGGAACACTGGACAGTGGTGAAGTATTCGACAGCTCACGCGAGCGCGAACCCCTGGCCTTCACAGTAGGTGCAGGCCAAATGATACCAGGATTTGAAGATGCCGTGCGCGGTATGCAAATCAGTGAAACCAAAAAAGTGACCCTCGCTCCTGGCGATGCCTACGGTGATGTGAATCCGGCAATGATCCAAAAGGTACCCAAAGAGCAGCTGCCGGAAGATCTGAAGCCTCATGTAGGGCAACAACTGAGCTCACAAACACCGGACGGACGGCAAATGGTGGTACAGGTTACTGATGTTCAAGACGATCACATCGTAATTGATGCCAACCATCCCCTTGCCGGCAAAAGCCTTACCTTCGAAATTGAAGTGGTAAGCATCAACTAATTAGTGTCTGTCCATAAAGTCCGCTATCTTTCTTGCACTTGTTCTAAAAACCCCGCTTTCAGCGGGGCAAGCAGTCATCCCGCCGCGGCGGGACTCCTGGATTTTTATAACTTCGTGCGCGTTGCTATCGAACTTCATGACTCAGCCACTTGACTTTATTGACAATTTCTAATCAAATTTACGATTCCCCTTTCGGCGGCTTCGGCTTGAAGTCGTACTGAATTTTGGAAAGGTTAGAATAATTACCCCCGCGCTGAATTTCATTTTGGTGCGGGGTTTTTTGTGGATCAATATTTTCGCCTTCATCGGTGATTACCTCGTATTCAACATCCTCGATGACTAGGGCGATTTGTGCTTCCCGCCTTTGCTCTTCAATTTCATCTATTTCCCATTGATAAAGAGGTCTTTGAGGCCCTTGCTTCCGCAAATACCAAGCCATAGCAAATCCTGCTATCGCTCCCCAGAGGTGACCCTCCCAGCTCATTTCGGGATTCACCGGCAGCACTCCCCACCACAGGCCCCCGTATACAAATACAATCACCAGACTCAGCGCAGCCACACCTTTCTCCTTGCGCAACCAGCCGCTCAGGAATAAGAAAGAAGCCAATCCATATACCACGCCACTCGCCCCAATGTGAAAGGCATCCCTTCCCGAAATCCAAAGCCATAAGCCGCCAATAAACCAAATGCCTAGCAGGGCCTTCCATGCCACAGTGGGATAAAATTTGAACAGTGCCCAACCCAGCACCAGCATGGGCATAGAATTGTTGATGAGGTGCTCATAGCTGCCGTGAATGAATGGCATCGAGAATATTCCCAGCAGCCCTTTCCAGTCCCGGGGCTTGAGACCGTAATGGCTTATTTTGAGACCAAGCTCATCAGCACCAAGCTGCACGGCCCACATCACGATCACCGCAATAAGGGGATAAGTAATTGGAATTAAGATGATTTCTTTAAATCCGGCAGATGGAGCTTTTTTCCTGGCCACTACTTTATGCCCCGCTGTTTTTTGATCACCTCATAAGCCTCCTGGACTTTGGTAAACTTGTCCTGGGCGGCCTTCACCACCTCTGGTCCCAAATCACCAATCTTATCGGGGTGGTATTTAAGTGCCATTTTGCGGTAGGCTTTCTTGATTTCGGCTTCAGTAGCCGACGCTTCAATCTCGAGTATTTTGTAGGCGCTCTCTTCGTCTTTGCCAGTCATGGCGCGCAGGCTTTCAAAATCTTTGTGGTTGATGTTCAAGTGGCGGGCGATCTCCTCGAGCACCCGCATCTCGGCCGCAGCGATACTTCCATCGGCTGTGGCAATCCCAAAGAGGTAGTGCATCAGCTGCAGGCGCATGGGGTGAGGCATATTGTCTTTGATCTGTCGGCACACCGCAGCAAGATCAAAGGGCTGCTTGAGCAACTCCCTCAAAGTAAGCATGTAGTCTTTGGCCTGGCTTTCGCCAAACTGGCGGACGAAAAATGCCTTCACATAGTCCAGCTCCGATTTCATCACCTTGCCATCGGCTTTCATCACTGCGGCCGAGAGCACAATCATACTTACCACAAAGTCGCGGGTAGTAGTGCGGGTTCGTCCACCGGGCTCACCTGTATATGGCTGAACCTGAACCGAGGTTTCGATCATGGAGCCTATGGCAAATCCCAAGAGGGCTCCAATAGGGCCTCCTAGTGCCCATCCGAGTCCACCTCCAATCCATCTTGCGTATTTCTTCATTTTATCTATGCTTTACCAGGAGCCACCGGCTCCACCTCCACCAAATCCACCTCCACCGAAGCCGCCGAAACCGCCTCCGCCACCGCCGAAGCCACCGCCGAATCCGCCGCTTCCGCTGCGAAAACTGCCGTAATGACCCTTATGCGAGCCACTTGCTGCATTCATCAAGGCCAGAGCGGCCCAAAATCCCAAATTATTGCTGCGGGCATAGCTGCGCGTGCGGCGGTAAAACAGCAAGAACCAAATTCCCATGATCAATAAAAAGGGAAATACCATCACTCCGGGACTCGTGGTACCCTGTTGTTGATACTGCTGGTAGTCATACTCGCCCGAAGCAAGTTCCGCAATCACATCCAGGGCTTTGTCCAGACCGGCGTAATAATTTTCCGTCTTAAAAGCAGGTATCATTTCCCTGTCCACGATCAGCTTGGTCGTGGCATCGGGAATGGCTCCTTCAAGGCCATAACCCGTCGCGATAAACGTGCGGCGCTCACCGGGACCTCCGGTAGACTTGACCAGAATCACGATTCCATTGTCAAATTCCTTTTGGCCCACCTTCCAGCGGTGGCCGATCTCTGTTGCCGTCATGGCTGCATCACCTTCGCACAGCTCGTCGAGGATCACAATGACCACCTGATTGCTGGTGTTTGTATTCAAAGCCCTCAACTTTGATTCCAGGGCATTTTTCTCAGCTTCAGAGAGTATGCCCACCACATCCACCACAAGCCTGTCGGGCTTAGGTGGGTAGCAGTCATCTGCAAAAGTGCTTGAAATCACGCCCAGCAGGAGCGATAGCGTAAGTAGGATTCTTATCATATCAGCTTTTATTGGTCGATTCACCAAACGATATTTCGTTGCTCAGCTCATTGGGATTGTCATCTCCTTTCGGGAAATGGGCTTTGAGCGCTTTACCGGCCATGATCACTGCTTCGCTTAAGCCATCGGCATAGGCGTTTTCTTTAAAGCGGTTCACCATGTGGTCTTTGATTTGCTCCCAAAAACCTTCTTCTACCTTAGCGTTGATACCCACATCGCCCAGAATGGCGAGCTTGTGGTCTTCGTATGAAATGTAAAACAGCACCCCATTGCGGAGCGCTGTTTTGTGCATTTCCAATTTCTCGAAGATAAAAGCTGCGTGGTCGAGTACGTCCTCATTGCAGCGCCGCTCCAGGTGTATGCGAATCTCGCCGCTGGTATGCGACTCGGCTTCACCTACCGCTTTTACGATCTGGGCTTTCTCTCCTTCGTTGAAAAATTCCTTTGGCATCTTTCTAGAATTCAACCGTTGGTGCTACTTCGCTGCCCTCTGTGGCTTCGAAATATCCTTTTTGCTCAAAGCTGAACATGCCGGCAATCAGGTTTCTGGGAAACTTCCTGATATAGGTATTGTACTCACCCACTGAAGTATTGAACCTGTCGCGCGCTACGCTGATGCGGTTTTCCGTGCCTTCCAGTTGCGCCTGCAATTGACTGAATTGCGTGGAAGCTTTCAGGTCGGGGTAGCGCTCTACCGAAACGAGGAGTCGCGACAGCGCACCGCTCAATTCCTGCTGGGCTTGTTGGTACTTGCCAATGGCTTCGGGTGTGAGCTCATCGGCGTTGATTTGCACGCTTGTGGCCTTGCTGCGGGCTTCTACCACGGCAGTGAGCGTTTCCTGCTCAAAGTCGGCATAGCCTTTCACCGTATTCACCAGATTGGGAATAAGGTCGCTACGGCGTTGGTACTGGGTCTCAACATTCGACCATGATTTGGCTACGGCTTCATCCTTCTCAACGATGGTGTTATAACCACATGAACTCAGCATGAATGCAGCTGCAAAATAAATTAGGATTCTTTTCATTGTTTTGGTTTAAGATCAGGGCAATTTACTTGATTAAGTCAACACTGCGGCGTATAAATTTGCTCATCGCTTCGCCTTTTAGCATATTTTGCGAAAGCAACGCAAGATCAACCACCTGGGCAAGGAGGGCTTTTTTCTTGTCCTCGGCTTTCTCTTCCACGATTTGTGAAATGATGGGGTGATTGCTGTTTACCACAAGGTTGTACATTTCCGGAAAGGAGCCGAACATGCCTCCACCACCTCCGGTGGCTTGCTGCTCCTTCATGCGGCGCATGAATTCACTTTGGGTCACGATCATGGGCTGGTCTTTCTCGCTCATGCTTTCAAACTGCACGGTAAATTTCTCTTTCTCCACCACGCTTTCGATCACCGGCTTGAGCTCATTTTGCTCAGCTTCGCCCAGTTTGGAAGGAATGTTTTCTTCCTTGGCGATAAGCTTGTCAATGGGCTCAGCGTCTACACGCGCAAAGCTGGTTTTGTCCATTTTCTGCTCCAGCTTGGTGATAATGTGGCTGGTAAGCGGGCTGTCGAGCACCACCACGTCGTACTCGCGGTCTTTGGCACTTTCGATAAAGCTGTACTGCTCTTTTTGATCGTTGGTGTAAAGGATCACGAGCTTGTCGTTCTTGTCGGTTTGCAAAGGCTTGATGCGCTCCTGATAAGCTTCGAGGGTCTCGTAACTGCCCGTGGTTGACTTCAGAAGGTACCACTTCTCTGCCTTTTCGTAAAACTTGTCGTCGGTTAGCATACCAAACTCCACGAAGAGCTTTATGTCTTCCCACTTCTTTTCGAAGTCTTCACGGTCGTTCTTGAACATGCTACCCAGCTTGTCGGCTACCTTCTTGGTGATGTGCGAAGAGATCTTCTTCACATTGCCGTCGGCTTGCAGGTATGAGCGCGACACGTTGAGGGGAATATCGGGCGAGTCGATCACACCGTGCAGTAGGGTGAGGAATTCTGGAACGATGTTCTCCACATTGTCGGTGATAAACACCTGATTGGAGTAGAGGCTGATCTTGTTTTTCTGCATCTCAAAATTGTTCTTCAATTTTGGGAAGTACAGAATTCCGGTCAGGTTGAAAGGGAAGTCGACATTGAGGTGAATGTGAAACAATGGCTCCTCAAAGGTCATGGGGTACAACTCGCGGTAAAATTCGCGGTAATCTTCGTCGCTGAGGTCAGCAGGGGCCTTGGTCCAGGCCGGTGTGGTATTGTTGATGATCACATCTTCAACAATCTTGGTTTCCTTGCCGCCTTCTACTACTTTGCCTTCGGCGTCTTTCTCTTTCTCAACGCGCTCGGTGGTTCCGAACTTGATGGGAACCGGCAAGAATTTACAATATTTATTGAGGATGTTGCTGATGCGCGCATCTTCCAAAAACTCAAGTGAGTCTTCGGCGATGTGGAGCACCACATCTGTTCCTTTGGTTTTCTTGGTGGTTTCTTCAAGGGTGTAATTCGGGCTGCCATCGCAAGTCCATTTCACAGCCACACTGTTGGGCTTCTGAGAGCGCGTAATGATTTCCACATTCGAAGCCACCATGAATGCCGAATAAAATCCAAGGCCAAAATGGCCGATTATGGCGTTTTTCTTGTCGCTGTCTTTGTACTTCTCAACGAACTCTTCAGCACCTGAAAAGGCAATCTGGTTGATGTATTTCTCCACCTCTTCGCCAGTCATCCCGATACCGTTGTCGCGCACAGTAATAGTTTTGTTCTTCTTGTCGACGATTACTTCGACTTTGAGGTTTTCTGTATTGGCTTTCAGCTCGCCAAGGGCTGAGAGGGTTTTGAGTTTTTGGGTGGCATCTACCGCATTTGACACCAATTCGCGCAGGAATATTTCGTGATCCGAGTAGAGGAATTTCTTGATGATGGGAAAAATGTTCTCTGTTTGAACGTTGATATTTCCTTTTTGCATGATTGTATTGTGTTTGATTTGCGCAAGCGCACTCAATTCATGTGCCATGCGAATTACACTGACAATTTGTCGCGCATACCCAGGCAGCACCGACATGAATTGTCTCAGGCAAAGCAACAATACCAGGCGCCAGCAAATTCACATTGGTATATTTGTGCCGTGAATTTTAAACCACGTCATACCCTCACCGGACACACCAGCGCTGTGTACAGCCTGATGCACGCCGCGGAAGCAGGAAAATTTTACGCCGGCGCATCTGATGGTCTTGTATCGCTGTGGGATGCGGAAGCAGGAGAACCACTACCATTTCTGGTAAAGGTAGGCAAGCCCGTTTTCAGCCTGTGCCTCAATGATGCCCACCTGCTGATTGGACAAAACGAAGGCGGCATGCACGTCATCGACCTCAACTCGCGAAAGGAACTCCGGCTGCTGAAATACCACGAGCGCGGCATATTTGCCATGGAGCGCATAGGCACTGAAAAGCTCCTGCTCTCGGCCGGCGGCGATGGGCGCCTCTGCGTGATGGACATGCATGACTACCGCCTCGTACACGCCATTCAACTCTCGGCCATGAAGTTGCGCTGCATCGCAGTGTCGCGCGATGAGACCTACACCCTCGTGGGCAGCAGCGATGGCAGCCTTACCTTGCTCGACAGCCGCTACTTCAACGAACTGCAGCGCTTCAAGGCACACGAAGGCGGAGTGTATTGCATCAGGCAGCTGAATGACGACACCTGGATCAGTGGTGGACGCGATGCGCATTTACGTATTTGGCGTAAGCTTGGTGATAGCCTTGTGGAGACCGATGCAATTCCAGCCCACAATTTTGCCATTTACAGCATAGCACTCAGCGAAAACGGAGCACGCCTCGCCACTGCAAGCCGCGACAAAAGCGTGAAAGTCTGGAATACTGCCGACCTGAGCTCGCCACAGCGTCTGAGCCTGAAGCAGGGTGCCGGCCACAGCCATTCTGTCAATACGGTGCTCATTTCCCAAAGCGGCCACCGTGTGATCAGCGCCGGCGACGACCGCAAAATCATGGTCTGGGACGCTAATCCAGCGACATAATCGTCAAGCCACTGCGCAGTTTCGGAGCAATCCAGGTGCTCTTCGGAGGCATCACTTCGCCGGCATCGGCCACGTCAAAAAGTTCATCGGCGTCGACTTTGCTCAGTGTAAAAAGCGCGCTCGCAGCACCTTTATCGATGGCGCGCTCATGGGCAGCAATACTTTCATGACCGGGAATGAATTGAATACGCTTGTCTGTTTTCTGGTCTGCAATGCCGAGAATGGGCTCCAAAATCTTGCGCGTGAGTATCATGGCATCAAGCTGCTCAGACTTGGAATGCGCAAATTCAGGCTCCTTTAGCCTCAAGCCATACCAACCCGAGGCCAGGCGCATTCCCCAATAGCGCTTTTCATCGGGCAGCAAGGAATCAGATTGTTTTGTGACCACAAAATCCTTCTTCAATTGGGCGAGAAAACTGACCTCATTGAAGCTGGATCCCAAATTTACCAACCTATGGAAAGGCTTAATCTCCAGCATTTCAGCGGGCATAAGCATCGCCAGGGCGTAATTGTACATGCCCTCTCCCCCACTGTTTTGCTTGCGCCTTTCCTCACCGAGCAAGGCTGAGCTCGCCATGCGGTGATGCCCATCAGCGATGTACACATGTGGTATCAGGTCGAAAGCTTTTTGAATTTTTTGCACCTCTTCGGTATTGCCAATGCTCCACAGCTGATGGCGGTGGCGGTCGGTGGTGCTGAAGTCGTACAGCGGCTGCTCTGACATGCGGGCACTGATGAGGGTTTGCACCTCGGCGGCATTTTCGCGGTAGGTGAGCAGCACGGGTTCGGCATTGAAATTACAGGTGTCCAGATATTTACAAAAGGTTTTTTCGCGTTCTGTCAGGGTGTGCTCGTGAATCTTGATATTCCCGTATCGGTATTCGTCAATGCTTATTCCACAAATGATTCCTGTAAATGCCCGATCGCCGCTTTCCTGCCGGTAGATGTAAAAAGCCGGGTCCTCATCTTGCATGAAAATGCCTTCATGGCAAAATTGCTTGTAGCGCTCCCGCACTTTTACAAAGCGCTCCGTGCTGTTGGGCTTAGACTTTTTTTCCTGTCCAAACTCAGGATTGATAATTTGGATAAAGGTGAAAGGATTTTCATCGAGCTTTCGCTTCAATGCAGCGGGATTGTAACTGACGTACGATCGGCTGGCTACAAGATGGACCTTGTCGGCTACGGGGCGCACAGCGCGGAATGGTATAATGCGGGCCATGAACGGGTGAGATGGTGGTGGCGCGAAAGTACAGAATTCGCATGGCTCTTGCCACGCAAGCCTGAAAAGCTGCAATTAAGTATTGGTCAGACCATCAGACATGATCAGCACCGATCCACCTCACACCATCTCGTCGGGATGGTCATATTGAAATGACAGCCCTAAAATAGTTTTGGTTTTTTCTCCATGCACGGTTTTGCCGGGACTTTCGTCTGTAAAATCAAAACTCGGCGGATTGAGTCCCTTGGTGATGGCGGCTTTGCTGTAGTACTCCCCCTTCGAAGGATGGCCCATGGCAACGGCGTGAAAAACTTCATTGCCCGCAGCCTTTCGCACAATGATCGCCTCCGTGAGCGCAATCAGATCATTCCTATGCACCAGATTCACAGGATGCAACCTACCTTTCACCCCACTTCTACCGGCCAGGTAGCGCACGGGATGGCGCTCGCCGCCGATGAGGCCTGCCGGCCGTAGTATTGTGGTGCGCACTTTGAACTGCCCGCTGAAAAGGGCCTCGGCCTCGCGCAGCACTTCGCCCGATTTGCCGGAAGGCTCAGGACGCGTATCCTCATCGACACTGATTTGCTGATCGCCAAAAACGCCTGTGGAGGAAACAAAAATCAAATGCGCCACCGGGCTGCCGTTAAGCCTGTCCAAAACCGACTTCATCTGCTCCAGGTAGTATTCCGGCTCCCCACCCGAGCGCATACCCGGCGGAATATTCAGCACCACAGTGTCTACGTTCAGCAGGGCCTTGCTTGCTGCCTCGGAGGCTTCCCAATGTGGCGTGAGCTGGAGGCAGTGGGCATCAAGGCCCTCATTGCGCAGCGCAGCAGCAGCCTCCTCGCTGCTTTTGGATCCGCACACTTGGTGTGATTTGGCCAGGTGGCGGGCCAGCGGCAGCCCAAACCAACCCAAGCCGATAATGCCAATTTTCATAAGCCGTCGAGTTCAAAGATTAGATTGCCTCCATCGAGGCGGATGTGCTCAGTGCGCAGGAAATTGCACATGAGGTGGTGCCCTGAAATGTACTCAGGAGCTCCGGATGCCCATGCACCATTGCCTTCCAACAGCAGGATGCGGCCCACGAGCTTGAAGGCCAAGGCCAGATTGTGGGTGCTGAATACAATGGCCTTGCCTTGGCTGCTGGCAAGCTGCTTCAGCAGGCGCATCAGGTCGATGGCGCTGGGCAGATCGAGGTGGGTGCCGGGCTCGTCGAGCACCATGATGGGCGCATCCTGGGCCAGCATTTTGGCCACCATGGCCTTTTGAAATTCGCCGTCGCTCAGCGTGGAAATTTCTCTGTCAGCGTAAGCAGAAATACCAGCGAGCTCCATGGCGCGCTGCACCGCTTCGTGATCGGCGCTGCGCATTTTTCCAAAAAAACCGGTGTAAGGATGCCTGCCCAAACCCACCAAATCGAGCACCGTAAACCCGTCAGGCCGGGCAAAACCTCTAAATAAAGCAGCGAGGTGTCGCGGCCTTTCGGACTGCTCAATTTGCGAAAGCGGCTGCCCATTCCATGATACCGCCCCCGCGCTGGGCGCCTGCAAACCGGCCATCACGCGGAGGAGAGAAGACTTGCCCGCACCATTCGAACCAATCACCGCGACCATTTCCCCGGGCCCAATATCAAGGTTCAAGTCTTTGACGAGCAGGCGCTGCTTGCCCCCTTTCAGGGTGTAAGCCACATTGCAATTCTTGGTACTGAGTGCGGTCATATCAGCCACTTTTTTCGCCTTGCGGCAAATATAAGGTACACCACCACGGGCGCCCCCATAAATGCACAGACCGTATTGAGCGGCAGGCTCATGTCAGAGAAAGGCCAGCGCGAAATCAAATCGCAGGCCAGACCCAGGCAGGCGCCGCAGAGTATGGTGGCAGGCATCACCCACACATGGTTCACCGTGGCTGTGGCCATTCTGGCAAAATGGGGCGCCGCCAAGCCAATGAAGGCGATTGGCCCACAAAAGGCCGTGACCACCCCTGTGAGCAATCCGGTGATGAGCATGATGTAAATCCGCAACCGGTTTACGTGGATTCCCATGGCGCGGGCGTGCATTTCGCCGAGCAGCAAGGCATTGAGGGGTTTGATCAGTGTGAGCGCTCCGGCTATGCCAAGAACCAGCGGAATGGCGAAAGTTCCCATTTGCGGAAGCGAAACGGAAGCAAAACTTCCAAAACCCCAAAATACGAATGCTTTGAGTGCCTGCTCGGAGGCCATGGACTGCAGGAGCCCCACAAGTGCCGAGGTGAAAAAGCTCAGCATAAGGCCTACAATGAGCACAGTGGTGATATCAGCAAAGCGACGGGCCACGGCAAGAATGATGAGTAGCACTGTAAATGATCCAAGCACAGCGGCTACTGTGGTGGTGTAGGTTCCAAAGATGGAACCAAGACCTCCGAGAACCACTACAGCTACTGCAAGCGCCGCGCCCGAGCTCAGGCCCAGCACAGATGGCCCTGCGAGGGAATTGCGAAAAAGCGTTTGCATTAGCAAGCCCGCCACTGCGAGGGCGGCACTGCCAAGCGCTGCCGTGATGGCACGCGGCAGGCGGAGTTGCAGCACAATCTTTTGCGAAAGCGATGGGGCCTCAGCGCCGGTAATCACCTGCCACACTTCAGCGAGTGGCACGTGTACAGAGCCGTAAATAAGGCTGAGCAGAAAGAGTATAGGCAGAAGCAACAAAAGCCCGATCAGTGCGCTACGCATGGCTCAAAGGTAGTTGATAATGCCAATTGCGCATGCATGCCACAGCTGGGCTAAGCTCATCAGTGTAGCGCTTTATGACTTTATGTCAACCACTACAGGGTGAAAGTACACGTGCTTATGCCCTGCCATCAGGTCGGGATGCAAAATAGCCACCAGGTCAGCGAGAATGACCTGTGGCTCCATCACCGCCTCGCCGAAGTAATCGCTCTTGGCCGTGTTGCACACGAAAACCTGCCCCTCTCGGAAAGCATTAATCAGGGCATATTCGGGTGCCATCTTGAGCAAATCAGACAGCCTGAAATCTTCACGGCTCGACACGATGAGCCCCCAATAATCGGCCGTATTGATGGTGGCCAGGACGTTTTCAAAATCCAGTTCCACATTGCCCTGACCCTCGATGTGCTCAAAAGCATACACCCCACCCGCATCGCGGATAAATTGGGATACAAAAGTTTTATTGCCAGGAGCAAACCACACCTTCTCGTACTTGCTGCCACTGAATACCACGGGATTGCGCTCTGTAGACGCTGCGAGTTCTCGCACTTCATTGTAATCGCGCGCTATGTTCTCAAAAAGCTTTTCTGCTTCATCATAACGATCCAGCATACAACCAATGAGCTTTATCCATTCGGCGCGGCCAAGCGGCTCACTTTCCATGTATTCCATGTTCATCACCACAGGAATACCTTGCTCCTGAACACGTTGAAAGTTGCTTTCGCCAAATTTGTACACCATCAAGACCTCGGGATCAACCATCAGCAAGCGCTCCATATCCAGACCATCGCCACCGGCGATTTCCAGGGTGAGGCCCTCATCAAAGCGCTGCTTCACCCGGGCATTGCTCACCCGGTTGGCGTAGCTCACGCCACCGATAAGGTCATGGGCATCGAGCTTGTCAAAGAAAGGCACAAAAGTGGTGCTGTTGAGGGCCACATTGGCCACGGGAATTTTGATGGTGCCAGTGCTGGCATTTGTCTTCCCCTTCCGGGAAAAGTGGTACTCACCCAGCACCTCCGTGGTATCTTGTGGGTTGCGCACCTGCACCTTGTAGCCATCAGCAACTTCCTGAATACGCAGTCCGCTGGTGTAGTTCATTGGTCTCACTTCTCCCTTTCGGGAAAAGGTGGGGTCTTCACCAGGATTGCCGCAGCCTGCCAGCAGCAGCACCAATCCAAAAATACCATTTAACAGCACTGAATTTGCCAATTTCATTTTCATCTTATTTGTCTATTTGCACCACTTGACGCTATTTCCCAACAATGGGTTGGTTCCATTTCTTGATCTCATCCTGTTCGGTGATTCCTGAAAGCACTTCTACCTTGATACCATCTGAAAGACCAAGGCGCACATTTCTTCTTTCGAATTGTTGATCGCCCACTTTCACTTCTACGAAGGTGAGGGTATCATTCTCGTATTGCACGAGGCCTTCATTGACAGCGAGCACGCTGTCGCGGCGGTCGAGTACCACATTTGCATTGGCACTGTAACCCGCGCGGATGAATTGATTGTCGAGCGGATCGACTGCAGCTTTGATTTCAAACTGGATGGCACCATTCTCCTCCACGCCTTTCGGTGCGATGTATTCGAGGATGGCTTTAAACTCCACATTCTCTATGGCACCAATGGTCAGAATCAGCTCCATGCCTTCGCGGATTTTCCCCACCTCCGATTCGTCGACCTTGCCTTCAAAAACCAAATCGCTCATATCGGCGATGGTGGCAATGGAGGTGCCCTCATTAAAGTTGTTCACTTCAATCACCGAATTTCCTACCTCCACGGGTACATCGAGCACCATGCCCGCAATGGTGGAGCGGATCAGCGTATTGGCTGCAGCCGAATTGCGCTTCGAAACCCCTTCTTTGATGATTTTCAAAGCGTCCTCAGCTGCATCGAGCTCTGCTTCTGCATTGCGCCTGGCCAGTTCAAAGGGCTGAAAGTTGGCTGCTGAAATGACCTTTGAATCAAATAGGTTCTTATTGCGCTCGAAGTCGACGATCGCATTGTCAAGGGCTATTTGCGCCCTCTCCAGCCTGTTCTCAGCATTGTTGAGCGTCACCATATCAGGAATTACCTTGACGCGGGCCAGCAAGTCACCCGACTTCACAACCTGACCCGGCTGCACGAATATCTCTTCGATGATGCCTGAAACCACAGGCTTGATTTCAATTTCCTTTCGGGGAATGACGGAGCCCGTAGCCACCGTTTTGCGCACGATGCTCGTGACTTCAGCGCGCTCGGTATTGTAGGATATGGGCTTTTCCTGCGATTTGCCGTAAAGGTAAAACAGGGTGTAGACCAACAATCCAAACACCAGAAAAGCAGCAATAATGAGGATGGTTTTTTTCATAAACGGAGTGCAAATATAGTATTCATTCGTCGCGCAAGGCCTCCACCGGCCTGATGCCCACTGCGCGTATGGCGGGTATAATTCCGGCCATGGTACCGCCGAAAATCAAAACAATCAATGCAATAAGTACCACCCGGAAGTCTACACCGGGATTTTTGAAATTACCACCTTCCGAACCTGCGAGCATCAGGTTCACCCCTTCAAGCAGCCACACCCCCAATATTACGCCCACAAAACCCGCAATGCAGGAAAGCAACATCGATTCCAACAGTATCTGTGACACGATGCTGTAAGGCGTTGCCCCCAACGCTTTGCGCACACCAATTTCCTTGGTGCGCTCCTTGATGATCACGAGCATGATATTGCTCACGCCAATGATGCCGGCGAAGAGCGTAAGCAGACCCACAAACCACGAGAGCGCCCTGATGCCGTCGAAAGTCATCTTCATCTGCAAAAAGGATTCCTCCCGGTTGTAGTGTCCAAAGGCGCGGTTGTCGTCGGGATGCACCTTGTAGCGGGCCTTGAGCAGGTCTACCACTTTTTCTTCAACTGAGGATACGGGCACGTTTTCCTTGCTCGTGATGCTGAGCCAGCCCACCACATCGCCTGTATTAAAAGCCTTTTGAAATGTGGAAATGGGAACGAAAATATTTTTGGTCTCCTCCTCGGCTGCCTCGCCGGTGAGAGTAGATTTGTAAACACCGATCACCATAAAGTTCACGCCCTGTATGGTGAGGTATTGCCCGATGGGGTCTTCATCTTTGGCAAACATTTCCCGGTGCACCTTGGTACCGATGGCGCATACCTTGCGGTTTTCTTCCACATCGCCCCAGTTGAGCAACCTGCCCTTGTCGACCGGGCGGGGCTCAATCCGAAAGAAGTCAGGCGTATCGCCGTAAATCTGGTACACCCCTGTGCGGGTATCGCGGGTTACGTTGTTGGCGCCGCGGTAGCCTCCAAGGCTGTTGCGCGGTGAGATAATATCAATGTCGTTGAGATTGCTGCGAAGATAATCCACATCGCTGCGGCGCAATTCAAAGCGCCGGCCTTGCATAAATCCTGCATAGGCCTTGGTGGTGGTCTGCGTCCAGATAAACATGCAATTGGTGACCTGGTTGTAATTGGAGCGCACGCCATTTTCAAGTCCATTGCCCGAACCCATCATCAGGATGAGCATCATGATGCCCCACATCACGCCAAAGGCCGTGGCCGCTGTACGGAAAGGATTCTTTCCAAGCACCTGTATCACTTCGAGCCATTTGTCTTTGTCCAGCATGGCGCTTATTCGTCTTTTAGGGCTTCTACGGGTTTGATACTGGCAGCGCGCAAGGCCGGAAACAAGCCGGCAAAGGCCCCTGCAATCACCAAAATCACAATGGTGGTAATGGCCGCGTTGAAGTCCACTTCTGGATTTTGGAATATCGTGCCGCTCCCCACTTTTTGCGAAAGCGACTCAATGGTGAGCACCCCGAGCAAGAGGCCCATGTAGCCAGCAATGGCGGTGATAAAAATGGATTCCTGAATGATCAGGCCCACCACCGACAGCGGAGCTGCCCCCAGGGCCTTACGAATGCCGATTTCTTTGGTGCGCTCTTTCACCACAATGGTCATGATATTGCTCACGCCAACGATGCCGGCTATGATGGTGAGGATCCCTATCACCCAAACAAATAAGCGGATAGATTCCAAAATCGAACTGATGTTTTCGAACTCCACATTGTTGTTGCGCACGCTGATCGCACCGGTATCATCGGGATGCACGCGGTGCTTCTGCTTGAGCAATTGCTCAATCTGATCAGCCATCCCGATGGTAACGGGGAGCGGCATAGAACCGGTGGTTACGGCAAACATTTCGATCTTGTCGCCTGCGCCAAATACCTGCTGACCCGCGGAAATGGGTATAAAGATGTACCGCATTTCGCGCTCGTTGGCCAGGTCTTCAAACACACCAATCACTTTGAAAGGAATACCCCAGGTATTGATGTATGCACCTATGGGATCCTCGTTCTTGAACAAATCTTTCGCCACATCACGGCCTATCACGGCCACTTTACGCTTTTCACTGAGGTCGGTAGGGTTCAGGTAGCGGCCTGATATGATGCTGGACTTGGACAGGTGCTGATGGTCGGGGTGCACTGCCCGCAGGGGATAGGTGCCGTGTTCATCACCGCGGCTCACCAAGGTGTTCCATACGGAGTAGCGCGCTGTGGAATATTCAATGTTATCGACATTGCGCATCACCAGCGCATAGTCTTCATTGGTAAAGTTGACAGTTCGGCCGGGCTTCAGGCCTTTGTAAGCCATGGTCGTCTTTCCGGACGAAATCCAAATGCTGTTGATGGCACTGCGAAAGAACATGCCTTCGACGCCATTTTGCAGACCGTTGCTGGCACCGAGCAGCACCACAAGCATAAAGATGCCCCACATCACCGAGAAGGCTGTGAGAAATGTGCGGAGTTTATTTTTCCGGATGGTCGCAAAAATCTCCTGCCATTTATCGAGGTCAAACATGGGGCTGGAGTGCGTTGTGGCTTTCGATCATGCCATCCTTGAGCTTAATAAGGCGGTTGGTGCGCTCAGCGATGTCCATTTCGTGGGTCACGATGACCACCGTCATGCCTTCCTTGTGCACATCACGGAGCAGTTCCATCACAGAATAAGAGGTTGCGGAATCAAGCGCCCCTGTTGGCTCATCGGCCAAGATAATGCGGGGTTCTGAAATCAGGGCCCGGGCTATGGCTACACGTTGCTTCTGCCCACC
>DAIRDH010000020.1:48815-51453 GCA_036796255.1 Cryomorphaceae bacterium | reverse complement strand
CGGTTTTCAAGACCGCCGCGATCGACCACTCTGCCACTTCTCCGGCGCAAAAGTACAGCTTTTGTGCAATTGGCAAACCTTGGGATTACAATTTTCGAAAAAAAGCCGTTCGGGCATCACAGGGCGAATTTGTACCTTTATCAGCTATAATCCATTCTAAACGCATGCGAATATTCCTGAGCACCCTTATCCTCTGCATTTTACACCAAGTGGCCTGGGCTTCGCCTTTCTTCATATTCAACCACAAAGTATTTTACGTTCCCACTGAGGGGCCCATCGTGGAAACCTATATAGAATTTCACGGCAAGTCGCTTACTATGAGCCCTGGCGAGGATGGATTTATCAGTGGACTTGTGGAAATAACCATCTTATTCCGCAATGGCGAGGAAGTAATCACATTCGACAAAAAAATTATCGAAACGCCTGCAATGACACCCGATGATATCACCGACTTTCTCGATGTGCAGCGCTTCAAAGTCCCTTACGGCAACTATACGGTCGAAATAAAATTAAGCGATCTCAATGCACCAGATGCACAAGCGGTGGAGTTTGAAATGGAAATCGCTGTACGCAAACCCCAAAGCGAAATATTCTTTTCGGATGTGCAGCTTATTATGGGCTACAAGAAAACCGATGAGGTCAACATGTATTCCAAATCCGGATTTGACCTCCTGCCGTTGGTAAGTGATGACTATATCGGGGTGAATGTGAATGAACTCATGTTTTACGCCGAAGCGTACAATACCAATAGTCTCGGCGAGGGTGAGAAATTCCTGCTCAGCAGCTACATCGCTGATGCCCGCACAGGCGATGTAATGCCTGAAACCCAAAAATATGAGCGAAAATCGGCTACTCCTGTCACGCCTACCCTCACAAAAGTGAATATCGAGGACCTTGAGTCGGGCGATTACCTGGTGGTGGTAGAGGCACGCAACCGCAACAATGAAATCCTTGCACGTGTAGAGCATCCTTTCACCCGCAACTACAAAGGCAAGGAAGTCGACCTGAGCAATCTGGATGAGAACTATATCGCGAGCAGCTGGGTGAGCCTATATGACGACAAGGCCGAGCTCTTTGAACACATCCAGTCCACCACTCCTATTTCAGACGAGGGTGAGCGCTATGCAATACAAAACACGTTTGCGGATTTTTTCAGCAGCGACCTCAAGCAGTTGCAGCACTATTTCTTTTCATTTTGGGAAACGCGAAGCCCTGGCAACGGTGAAATGAAGTGGCTGGAATACAAGGAGCAGGTTGATTATGTGCAAAAGGCTTTTGGCACAGGCAACAAGCGGGGTTACGAGACCGACCGTGGTCGGGTGTACCTGCAATATGGGCCTCCGGTCGACATTTCCGACCGCCCCAATGAGCCCTCCTCCTACCCTTATCAAATATGGCGCTACTACAAAGCGGGCCGCTGGAACAATGTGCGCTTCGTGTTTTTTGACCCTGACCTCACAAGTGTTGACTACACCCTCTTGCACTGCGAATCCATTCCCGGCGAAATTCGCAACCCTCAGTGGCGCCTCCTTCTTGAACAGCGCAATACACCCATGAACAATGTAGACCGAACCAGCGGACAGCAACATTTTGGTGGTCGGGTTGACGACTTTTTCGACAATCCGCGTTAACTTTGACCAACTCCCTTAACTTCGCGGACCTTTTTCGCGCTGATTCACCTGCTTTAAGACTATTCATTGAAAGCTGCCATTGTTATTCTCAACTATAACGGAGAGAAGCACCTTAAAACTTTTTTACCTTCTGTCGTTCAATTTTGTCCAGCCTGGGCTGAAATTGTGGTAGCCGACAATGCCTCAAGCGATGGCTCTCTGAATTTCCTTTCGGAAAATTACCCGCAAGTAAAAGTCATAGTCTTCGATCAGAATTACGGATTTGCAGGGGGGTACAACAGGGCCTTGCGGCAAATAGATGCCACGTACTACGCCCTGATCAACAATGACCTCGAAGTGACCGAGGGCTGGTTGGCGCAGCTCATTGACACCATTGAAAGCGAGATTTCCATAGCGGTGGTCCAGCCTAAGATCAAATCGTATACAGATCGCGGGCACTTTGAATATGCTGGTGCTTCCGGTGGTTTTATTGACATACACGGTTATGCTTTTTGCCGGGGGAGGTTATTTAACAATTGCGAGCGCGACATCGGGCAGCATGACGATCCGCGTGAAGTATTTTGGGCCACAGGAGCCTGCATGGTGATACAATCCAAAAGCTACTGGGAGGTGGATGGATTTGACGAAGACCTTTTCGCCCATATGGAAGAAATCGACCTCTGCTGGCGACTGAAAAACCGCGGTTCGCGCGCCTATTGCAATCCGGCAGCTGTTGTGTACCATCTTGGTGGAGGAACCCTGAACGCCCATCACCCGCGCAAGACTTACCTCAACTTCCGCAACAACCTTGCGGTAATGATCAAGAACGACTATGAATACAATTTCTGGAGCAAGTTTTTCAAAAGGCTCTTACTGGATGGCCTGGCAGCAATGAACTTGCTTTTCCGCAAAGGGCCAGCGCACTTCCTGGCAGTGTTGAGGGCCCACTTTCATGTGTATTTCAACTTCGGTGCACATTTGCGTAAGCGGAACCTATGGAAAGAACAGGCCACGGCCAATAACCGCAC
>DAIRDH010000020.1:0-48715 GCA_036796255.1 Cryomorphaceae bacterium | reverse complement strand
AAAGGCAGCAAAGCCCGCAGCCAGGCGAGGATGGTTTCCTCTTTGAAATCATTTTTCAGTTACCTGCAAATGGAGAAAATCAGGGATGACCAGCCCGCCGAACTCCTCGAAGGGCCCCGGCTGGGCATGAAATTGCCCGACACCCTGAGCAAAGATGAAGTACAAGCAGTACTCAGCGCTGTCGACATGAGCGCGCAGCATGGTACCCGCGACAGGGCCATGCTCGAAACACTGTATAGCTGCGGATTGCGGGTGAGTGAGTTGCGCGGCTTGTTGCTTTCGCAAATTTATGACAAGCAGGGTTTTATCCGCGTGATTGGCAAGGGCGACAAAGAGCGCCTTGTGCCCGTGGGCCGCGATGCCTTGAAATTTATCGCGATGTACCGCGATGAAGTGCGGAACCACCTTCCGGTGGAAAAAAAATACAGCGATGTGCTCTTTTTAAACCACCACCGCAAGCCCATCAGCCGAATTTCAATATTTAAAATGGTGAAGCATTACACCGCGCAGGCGGGAATCCAAAAGGAGGTGAGCCCACATACTTTTCGCCATTCATTTGCCACCCACCTTGTGGAAAATGGCGCCGACCTGCGCGCGGTGCAGGAAATGCTGGGACACGAGAGCATCACCACCACCGAAATTTATACCCACCTCGACAGCAAGTATTTGCGCGAAAACATCTTGCGCTACCATCCGAGAAACGCAAATTGATTTTTTTGGCCGAAAAGGGCATCCACACACAAAAATGTCCTTGCAGTGCCAACTGAGAATCGTAATTTCGCGGCAAAACAAAACCTTATGAAATTCTTCATCGACACAGCCAATCTCGATCAGATTCGCGAAGCCCAGGACCTGGGTGTACTAGACGGCGTTACCACCAACCCTTCACTGATGGCCAAGGAAGGCATTAGCGGTGAGGACCGCGTGATTCAGCACTACCTCGACATTTGCGAAATTGTGGACGGCGCTGTGAGTGCTGAAGTGATTTCCACTGATTTTGACGGCATGGTAAGCGAAGGTGAAAAACTCGCTGCCTTGCATCCAAACATCGTAGTAAAGGTGCCCATGACCAAAGATGGTGTGAAAGCACTACGCTACTTCACCGACAAGGGCATCAAGACAAACTGTACACTCGTGTTTTCTGCTGGCCAGGCTCTGCTTGCCGCAAAAGCGGGTGCGACCTACGTTTCTCCATTTATTGGCCGTCTTGACGATATCTCAACCAATGGTTTGGACCTCATCGCGCAGATTCGCCACATTTATGACAACTACGGTTACGACACCCAAATACTAGCGGCCTCGGTGCGCCACACCATGCACATCATCAACTGTGCTGAACTCGGCGCCGATGTGATGACCGGCCCATTGAGTGCCATCCTCGGCTTGCTGAAGCACCCCCTAACCGACAGTGGTTTGGCCCAATTTCTGGCCGATCACAAGAAAGCATCGCAAGTAAACGCTTGAGCTTTATAGAAGCCGGGCATATTCATATATCTCTGGCCTTACTTCGAGCAAGCCAACAATAAATAAGGGGCTGTCTCAAATTCGAGACAGCCCTTATGTTTTGGCTAGGGTACATTTTTCTTTTGCAGCAATGCAGTTTCAACACCTACTTCATCTATTCACTACCGCCGGAATTAATCATCAAGGGCGTATCGCCGCTGGTGATAATCACTTTGGTATTGGGAGAGCGCGACAACTGCTTGAAGGCTTCGATGGTTTCGAAGCGCAAGATGGCTGGCGTCAAACCTTCGGCAAGTATTTTTTGCGCGTCGCGCACACCACCCGCCTGTATACGTGCACGCTCAGCTTCCTGGCGCTCTCGGTCTATCACGAATGACATCATTTCCGCTTGTTGCTCAGCCGAAAGTTTTTGTTCGATGGCACCTGAAAGCGTGGGCGGAAGTAGGATACGCTTCATAAGTACCTGCTCAATGATGAATCCCCGAGGTGCAGTAATCTCCATCATTTGACTAAGCACCTCTTTTTCAATCGCTGCCCGCTCTCCAGAGTGCAGGTCTTTGGCGAGGTAGCGCGAACTCACGTTGGCCATGGCCGAGCGAAACACGGGCGATATGATATCTTCCTCATAGGTGGTACCAATCTGCCGGAGCACATCCGGCACCATATTAGGTTGAATACGATACAAAATGGACGCCTCGCAGCGGATGTTCAAGCCTTCAGAAGAAGGAATTTCGAGCTTTACGTCCAAGTTGACCGTTTTGATAGGAACACGCAAAAAACTAGAAGTAAATGGATTGTAAAGCTTAGGGCGCTCCGTGATGGGCTCACCCACCAGCTTGCCCAAGCGTCGCTTCATTGCTACTTCACCTTGTCGCACAACTACACAGCTGTCAAGTACCAATACCATGCACAGCAGTGCCATGAGGATTGTAAATTTTTTCATTTTGCTTTAGAATTTATTAAGAATCAAAGAAAGTACAAGTCGCACTGATCTTTATGGGCAGGTTTGTCCAAATTCGCGCATTCTTCAAGGCTAAGTCTGATTTTGATAAGACTTTAATGACGAATATCACCTGGCGCACCACAGCAAATTACCTCGTCCGAAAAGCCGTGGAATGGCCAAATGTCATACATTTACCTTGAATAAATCAAAAAGTACGATGCTCATATCCATACACCCTGACAATCCAGACCCGAAGCGAATGCGTCAAGTGATAGACATCCTCAAAGATGGTGGAGTCATCATCTATCCCACCGATACGGTGTATAGCATAGGCTGTGACCTGATGAATACCAAAGCGGTAAACCGTGTCGCGCAAATCAAGGGCCTGAAACCTGAAAAGGCCAATTTCTCACTGATATGTTATGACCTGAGCCATATTTCAGAGTATGCCCGTATCGAAACGGCGGATTATAAATTGATGAAAAAATCCCTCCCGGGTGCTTTTACTTTTATTCTCAACGGAAGCAGTAAATTGCCAAAGCTTTTCAAATCGAATAAGAAAGAAGTTGGGATCCGGGTGCCAGACAACAATATTGCAAGGGAGCTGGTTCGCATACTCGGAAATCCACTCATAGCCACCTCGGTGCACGACGAGGATGAGGTCATTGAATACACCACCGATCCCGAATTGATTTATGAAAAATACCGCGATCAGGTAGACCTCGTGATCAACGGAGGTTTCGGCCACAACGAAGCTTCTACTATTGTAGACCTTACCAGCGGTGAAGCCACCATTGTAAGGCAGGGCATCGGTATTCTGGATTGAGCAAAAAGCATACGCTCTTTATCTCTCACAGCAATACAATGAAATCTGTGTGAAGATGATTTACAGCAGTGCAGTTAGGCAATGCGATCAATCATTCGCTATCAATTCCTGTGGATCAGTCACTGGAAGTATAAAGTGCCTCAGCGCGGTATGTTGTATCAATGGCATCACGAGGCCACGGGTGGTAGATTGCGAAATATTGGCGAGATTCTCAACCAGCCAGTCACTCGCTTCCACCTCTCCATTGGTGAGTTGCTTGGCTTGATTGGCCATACCTTCCACGTGAAAGGCAAAGGTGAATGAGACTGAAATACTGGCTTCTTCCTCCTGCTCTTCATCGCTGAGTGTACCAGCGTGCAGGTCGAAAAGAACAAACGCGATATTGGTCTCCAGGTCGTAATCGGCGGTGAAGCTCATATCGTAGCCGTGGCTTTGGAGCAGACTTTCGTCAAAATCGACAGGGCTGTAAAGCTCAACGGCTACAACGCTGACTTGCTGGAGGCTGATGCTTGCGGGATTGTTAAGGGGAATGACTTTTGATTTGGCCATGGCTGGTTGTTTTTGATGCTCGAAAATAGCATTTGAAAATGAAAGTAACGTGAGCAAGGGGATAATTTAACGCATGTATGCGCCGTAACCTATGTCGATCCGCTTACTCAAGGCCAAAAGAAAGACTATCAGGGTTGCCATTTCGGCAATCCCAAGTGCAGGAATCAAACTATACTTCGAGCCAATTCACATCTTTGCGAAGCCATGCCAGGGTATCCGCTTCCGGGCTTCCTAAGGTGGATTGATGGTTGTATTCCCACCCCGCGAGTGCCGGGAGGCTCATGAGTATGCTTTCCACCCGTCCATTGCCAAAAAGGCCGAAGCGTGTGCCGCGGTCGTAGACCAAATTGAATTCCACATAGCGTCCACGTCTTAGCATTTGCCAGTGCTTTTCACTTTCGCCGAAAGGCTTCGCCCTGTTCTCGGCAATCAGGGTGCCGTACACTTGAGGAAAAAGCGCCCCAAGGGCGAGTGAAAAGTCGAGCAGTGAGCGCTTGCTATGCGTTGCATTTTCACTCAGGTGGTCGTAAAAAATACCGCCAACGCCACGCGTTTCATTGCGGTGGGGGTTGAAAAAATAATTGTCAGCCCAAGGCTTAAACTCCGTGTAGTAGTGGGGGTCGAAGCGATCGCATACCGTTTTTACACTTTCGTGAAAAAAACGGGCCTGACCTGGTACAACGTAATGCGGAGTAAGGTCAATACCTCCTCCAAACCAATAGCGCCCGTTTTCCATCTCGAAGTAGCGCACATTCATGTGGATGATGGGTACGTGGGGATTGTTGGGATGCATCACAATGCTCACACCAGTAGCGAAGAATGGAGCAACATCTACCCCAATGCTCGCAGCCATTGCTTCAGTGAGCTGACCTTCTACACCACTGAAGTTGACACCTGCTTTTTCGAGGGCCCCACCTTTTTGCAAAATTCGGGTAGTGCCTCCTCCTCCACCCTGGTGCTGCCAGGGCTCTACACTAAACTGGGCTCCCCCATCAGCCGAGGCGATGCGCTCACAAATCTCGGTTTGCAATGCGCGAAAGGCTGCTGCAATCTCATGCCTGTCAGGGGCTGGGGCTGTCATATCAATTTATGCGTTTAATCTCGTAGTCGTCGTACTCGAGTATCAGGACGCTTTTGTTTTCAAAATCCTTTCCGGTTGAGGTTCGGCCAAAGCGGTAATTGCCCGTTACGCCTTGCATTTCAATATCATTGGTCTTACTACCAAAGTCCAGTCCGTGATTCATCAAAGCCTTACAGAAATACATCGTAAGGTCAAAGCCCTGAAAGCCATAGCCCCGCGGGCCGGGCTCAGTGCTGTACTTCGCCCGGTACTTTTCCAGAAAGGATATGACATGCTCTGTACTGTAATCCACATAGCCTGGCACCACGATTCGCAAGTTGAAGCGGTTTTTGTACTCCGCTTCAATGTTGTCAAATTTCAGCCACTGGTCCAGCCCATACACCTGAATACGGTATCCCGAGCGCTCAAGCGTGATAAGCCGTGTCAGGAAATCACTGATGAAGGCCAGCTCATTGGTTGGCAGCACCAAAACATTCAGGGTATCCTTTTTTAGCCAAGTAGGGGCGTTGTCGGCATTAAAGTTTTTCTTGGTCACCGAAGCAACAGAATCTCTAAAGCTGTTCGGGAATGTTCCCAAAGCTTCGTTGTAATACTGCTTGAAAAGCTTGCGCTCAGGCCAGTCTTTGGGGCTTTCACTGCTCACCATCAACACATTGTGCTTTCGGTGGTTGATTGCTACAAAATTGGCTAAATATTTCAGCATCGTTTCGCGAGAAGCGTTTGCACGAAACAAGTATGGGTTGTCACCAAATACTTCGTTCGAAAAACTGTTGGGCGATACCAGGTATGCCTTATTCTTTTGAGACATTTCACTCATCACGGCGAGGCTTCCCTTGTGCATGGGGCCAATGATGAGGTGTGCTTCATTGACCTCTTTGCGCCGTGTGCTTTCGCGGGCCGTGACCAAATCGTCTGACAAGTCAATTACAGTTACCTTGGCATTGAAGCCCATACGCTCAAGTGAGTCAAGGGCCAGCAAGGCCCCGCGGTAAAATTCCAATGCGATCTCACTGATTACTCCAAGCCCTCGTCCATGCCTTAATGTGTGGGCAATACTGTCGTTGTTTTGTACGTCAAATGGAAGCGCCAGGGTCAGGTTATATTTTGACCTTTCGCCTGAGGGCATATCATAAGTCACTTTTCGGTTAGCTATGGCCAATGAATCAATTTTTGCAGCGTAGCTTTCATTGTATTTTGGGATTACGATCCAGCTCCCAACGGATAATGTTTCACTCAAACCGGTATTGAATTTGAGCAGAGAATCTGTATTGAGGTCATAGCGCTTGGAGATGCTGTAAAGGGTTTCTCCTTTTTGCACTTGGTGCACCATAAAGGTATCGTTCTTAGCTGGCTCTAAGTACTCTTCCTTCACTGTGGTGCTGCGCTGTATTGGGATGCTCAGCACAGCTCCGGTGGCCAAGGATTGGGCAGCATCAGGATTGAGGTCGGTAATATCCTTGGTGCTTACGCCGTAGAGTTTGGCAATGCTAAAAAGCGTTTCCTTGCGTTGTACGGTGTGCGACAGGTATTCCCCATCGGTGCGGATATCACTTTTCCGTGCCTTCCTTCGGTCTATAGCGTTGATGGGTACCCAAACTTCCTGACCTATCTCGAGGCCTTGATCAGCGCCGGGGTTTGCCTTTTTCAAATCATTGACGGCAATTGAGAAAGACCGGGCTACACCAAACAATGTGTTGCCTGGCTCCACGGTGTAAATATAGTAATCCTGACCACTAATGCTTCGCTGCGGGTAGTCTTGACCTGATGCTACAGGTGCTAAACCCAGCAAAAGCACTGTTAGAAAAAATACACCCAATATCTGTTTTGTCATTCCCATTCTATTGTTGCAGGTGGCTTCGAACTGATGTCGTACACCACCCGATTTACCCCCTTCACCCGGTTGATGATTTCATTGGAAATCTTTGCAAGGAGCGCATAGGGCAAATGGCACCAGTCGGCAGTCATGCCATCAGTACTGGTCACGGCCCTGAGCGCCACGGCCTTTTCGTAAGTGCGTTCATCGCCCATCACCCCGACACTTTGCACCGGCAGTAGGATTGCACCTGCTTGCCACACGTTGGCATACTCACCTGAAGATTTCAAATTTTCAATAAAAATATGGTCAACCTCTTGCAACAACTGTACCTTTTCGGCCGTCACCTCGCCGAGTATGCGAATGGCGAGTCCGGGGCCGGGGAAGGGATGACGACCGAGAATGACATCGTCAATTTGCAATTCTTTACCTACGCGGCGCACTTCGTCTTTGAAAAGTGCCCGCAAGGGTTCCACTACTTTCAACTTCATAAAGTCGGGCAAGCCGCCCACATTATGGTGGCTCTTAATGGTCGCCGAAGGTCCCTTTACGGAAACTGATTCAATCACATCGGGATAAATGGTGCCTTGGGCCAACCACTTCACCTCTTGCACCTCATGGGCAGCATCGTCGAATACTTCAATAAAGACGCGGCCTATGGCTTTGCGCTTGGCCTCGGGCTCGCTAATCCCCGCAAGAGCGCTGTAAAAACGATCACTGGCATCGATGCCCCTTACGTTGAGGCCCATGTCTTTGTAGCTGTGCAGCACCTGATCGAACTCGCCTTTTCGCAGCAGGCCATTGTCGACAAAAATGCAGTACAGCCGATCGCCGATTGCTTTGTGCAGCAGCATGGCTGCAACAGAACTATCCACGCCGCCGCTTAAGCCCAGCAGCACACGGTCATCACCCAATTGGTTTTGCAAATCAGTGACCGTCATTTCCACGAAGCTCTCGGGGGTCCAGTCCTGGGTGCAACCGCAAATGTCGACCACGAAATTTTGCAGCAAGCGCATACCATCAGTGCTGTGGTATACTTCCGGATGGAATTGAATCCCAAAAGTATCTTCATTGTCGATGGCATAGCCGGCCACTTCCACATCGCTCGTGCTGGCCACGACTTTTGCGCCTTCGGGCAGGCTGTAAATGGTATCGCCATGGCTCATCCACACTTGCGAGCCTAGCGGCAAGTGCTTCGTAAGGGCGCAATCGTTGTCTACAAAGCGCAAGTTGGCACGGCCGTATTCGCGTTTATTGCTGCGCCTTACCTCTCCGCCTGGATTGACATGTGCGAAATACTGCGCGCCATAGCACACCCCTAGGAGTGGCAGCTTTCCGCGAAAAAGGCTTAAATCGGTCTGTGGTGCCTCAGGATCATGCACCGAAAAAGGACTTCCGGAGAGGATGACGCCTTTAATGTGTGGACCTAACTCGGGCAAGTGGTGGTAGGGGTGTATTTCGCAATACACATTGAGTTCTCTTACACGCCTGGCAATGAGCTGAGTGTATTGTGACCCGTAGTCGAGAATGAGGATGGTTTCTTGCATGGGCGCAAAGATAACACCGTGAGCGGAATACAAACATGTACGCTGCACGCAGTTTATCAGGCTTTTTCAACAAGATTGGAATTAAAAAGAATCTCAATACTCTCAAAGTACACGTGTTAATTATGGTATCTTTAGGCTGAGAACTTTTGGAAAGAAGAATGGAAAAAGTGAAAAAAAGACTGCACGACGCCCCGACAGTTATTATTGTGCCACAAGAATTGAGCAGCTCATTTTCTATTGAGCATTTCATCAAGCAATTTGCGGCTTTAAATGAGAGTTGTGCAATCGTTATTTGCGGAAAGCGCCCCTGTGAAGTATCTTTATGGGAAGGCTTTGGGTGGCCTGTAAGAGAGGCTCTCACATCCAATATGAGTTTACTTCCAGGCTCTATTTACGTAGCGCCAGTAGGCAAGCACTTGAATACAGAGAATGGCCAGATAGTACTTGAACCGGTTGAAATCGAAGAAGACAATTCGGCTCACGAAAATTTAGAAACACTCTCCGCACTATTGAACAATTCGGATGAAGGCATTTCCATCCTCAATACAGAAGGGTTTGCGATGTATGTTTCACCTGCAGCCGAGCGTATTCTGGGCTATACTTTAAAGGAGCTTTCCAGCATCCATTTGCTCGAGAAAGTGCATCCGGACGACCATGCTCACGTAATCGAAACTTTGCAACAGTCTTTTGAAAAACCTGGAGAAAAATTGCAAGGTGGAGTAGTGCGTATGATGCACAAAGACGGCAATTGGCGGTGGTGTGAAGCAAATATTACCAATATGCTTCACGAGCCTGCAATTGGTGGTATTGTAGACAATTTTCGCGACGTTACTGAACTGATTAAAGCCCGACGGGCCAGTGAGCTGCACCAAAAAAATACAGAAGCCTTAATCAGTAGCAGCACCAATGCGATGTGGATTGTAGACAAAAAACTGCGTCTGATCCACTTTAATGAAACTTTCGCAATGCGCCTTAAAGATCTCACCGGTCAGGAGGTAAATGTGGGTCAGAATATAAACGAACTCACCGATATACAAGAGGGAAAAGATGGATTTTGGCCAGCGCAATATAGGCGGGTGCTCTCAAATGAAAAAGTGAGATTTGAGCAAGATTATATTGATCCTAAAACCGGTAATCATGTGTGGATGAGTACCCAACTTACGCCAATCCTTGACCAGGGATCCATTTATGGCGTTGCTGGCTGCACCACCGACATTTCTGGCATCATTTCTCATAGTCTGGAATTGGAAAAGCTCAATGAAAAGTTGCTGCAGGCGCAGCGCATCGCAAAATTGGGATATTGGAAAGTAATTTCAATCCAAGACATGAAAGTTGAATGGGGCGATGAGATATTCGAAATAATGGAATGGAAGCGCGGTGAAAATCCAGTAGACTTTTTTAGTTTTCGCAGCACCGTGCATCCAGACGATTTAGAACATTTTGACATGGTCAGGGAAAAGTCGTTTGGTGGAGCCGAATCTTTCGAGCTTGTACACCGCGTTATTACTGGCAATAAAAATGAAAAATGGCTCCGCCATTTTGGAGTCACCACTTATAATCAGCAAGGCGAAGTTCAATCCATGGAGGGCTCGACCCAGGACATCACAGAATTTAAACTTAATGAAATTGCACTGGCAGAGCGCACCGCTTTTATTGAAACCGCTGTGGACAATCTTCCTATTGGGATTGCTGTTAACGAAATCGCGACAGGTGAAGCAACCCTTGTGAACAGAAAATTTTCAGAAATTTATGGTTGGCCCGCCGAGGAAATTTCAGTTATTGACGATTTTTTTGAAAAAGTCTATCCCGATCCTGATTTTCGGCAAAAGATAAAAAGCAGAATTTTCGCTGACATGAGCAGCGGTGACCCGGATAGGATGATTTGGCGCGAAATACCTATTAAGGCAAAGGACGGCACACAAAAAATTGTAGATGCCAGAAATATTCCGGTTTCCGACCAGGGATTGATGATTTCGACCGTGATTGATGTTACGGAAAGCGTAAAAAGCCGTGAGGCCCTGCTGGTAAGTAATCAGCGGTTTGAGTATGCCTGTCGCGCCAGCTTCGATGTGATGTGGGATTACGATGTCGAGAAGGATCAAATCTATTGGGGAGCTGGGTTGGAACAGCACTTTGGCCATAAATTGAGAGGAAACAGCAGCGGGCTTGACTTTTGGACAGCGCACCTGCACCCTGAGGATTATGACCGAGTAGTAAATAGCTTTCAGCTGGCATTGATAAAAGGATCTAACCCGATATGGGAAGAAAACTACCGCCTGAAGCGCGCCGATGGATCGTATGCCTTTGTAGTGGATCGTGGCCATGCTTTGCACAATGAGAGAGGCGAGTTGTACCGCATGGTGGGAGCCCTTCAAGACGTAACAGAGAGCAAGGTAGAAGAACTAAAATTAAGGTTGCGGGAATCTGTAATTAATAACACGAAGGAAGCAGTGATCATTGCCGAAGCCAACGGAGTAGATGAAGACTGTATGGTATTTGTCAACGACTCGCTTTTGCAAATGTTTGGTTATGAAGCCAAAGAGGTGATCGGACTGAGTGCAGAGTTTTTTTTCCGCGATGAATCTGAAAAGAGGAGTGTAAAACACTTTAAAGATGCGAAAGCAGCAAAAACGTCATTCGAAACAGACATTCCAGCTTTGCACAAAAATGGAAATAAATTTTGGATGAGCTTTTCGATGTCCCCTGTGCCGGATGAAAAAGGTCAGTTTTCGCACTATGTTTTTATTATGCGCGACATCACCGAACGCCGTGAATACTTGAATTTACTCAAGCAACAAAACAAGAAATTAAAAGAAATCGCCTTTACTCAATCACATGTTGTGAGGGCTCCCCTTGCGAGGTTGATGGGCATCGTAAACCTGTTGAACAATACCAAAAGTGTAGATGACGACTTCCCCGATCTCCTTGAAAGCATCAATAGTTCAGCGAAAGAACTAGACCAAATTATTCATGTCATTGCTGGCAAAGCGAGTCAGGTAAATGAATAGAGAAATCACAAAAGAACCTTCTCCAGAACTTTTACGAAAAGAAATTAATTTTCTATCAGGGAAAACCTACTTTTGACTCAAAATCACCCTCCAACTTTAAATCAATGAATACAAGAATAATTGCCCTCATATTGACCGCTTTTACCATCAGTGCCTGCAGCAGTGAAGATAATCAGGCTGAAATTGAACGCCTCAATGAAGAAAACCAAAAACTGCAGCAAGAATTGGTCATGAAAGACTCTGCCCTTTATGTCTTTGAAGAAAGCTTCTCGTCAATCCAACAAAACCTTGCCTTGATTAGTGAGCGGGAAGTATCCATCCAGTTGCGCTCAGGTGAACTACAACTTACCACCGATTCAAGAGAAGATATTACCAAAGACATTCAGGCGATTAACAATTTACTTGATGAAAATAAAAAAACCATCGCAAGACTGAATAGTCAAGTAGCAAAATATGGCACCGACCTTTCCGGATTCAAAAAGTTGACTGATCAATTGGAGGCCGACATTCGAAGCAAAGAAGAGCAAATCCGCTATATCAAAGAAAACCTGACGGCAGCCAATTTTACTATTGAAATCTTAAATGAAATGCTCGATTCGGCTGAGTTTCGCAATGAGGTACAAACAAGCATGATAAAGCTCACGGTTGACGAACTTTACACAGCGTTTTATGCCATTGGTCCCTATAAGGAACTTCAAAAAAATGAAGTACTCATAAAGGAAGGCACCATTGTAGGATTGGCAGGCAGCAAAAAACTGAAGCCTGACTTTAACAAAGACTATTTTGAAAAAATCAGTACCCTGGAAACCAGGACGATTCCATTGAATTCTAAAAAAGTTGAAATCATCACCAACCATCCTACCAGCTCCTATGAATTGGAAGGTGATGAAGAGAAAACGATCAAAATTCTTGATATAGATCGATTTTGGTCTGCATCGAAGTACCTCGTGGTGGTTACGGACTGATAAATTAGTTTTTCACAGCCATTGTTGATATGAGGTCGGGAGTAAAGTAACTCTTCTGCCATGGTAAATTTGTTTTGAGAAAGGTACGTTCACCATTACGAATGCCTGATCTACAGTTGTTTTAATCAAAATCATTTGTTAAGATCATTCTATCACCTTCCAGGCATACGGCATAGAGGCTTTTTTGAGAATCCAAGTACAGGCCAATAATTGAAGTGCAGTGGAGAAGGCGCGTGTTAAATAATGTTTACATTTGGGGGTTGATCACAGTTCGGCTGTATCAACACCAATAAAAACTCAACGATTGAAAAAAAACAAGATGAATAGAGGTTTACTACTGCTGTGGGTCTTTGCCCTTACAACGATTGGTGGCATTTCAGCCCAAGAGCACGAGCACGAGCACGGTCCGTGGTGCGTTACCGACGAGTACAAGCGCGAGATGATGAGCAAATATCCCAAGTTGGTGAAAGCTGAAAGGGATTACCAACAAAGAATTCAATCAAGTCTGCTTCAAAAAAGTGAGGAGGACGAAAATTTGTATGTCATTCCAATAGTATTTCACGTATTGCACAACAATGGCCCTGAAAATATTTCAGATGAGCAAATATACAGTGCCGTGCAAATGCTGAATGAGCAATTCCGCAAAAGTAGTGCTGATTCATTGCTGGTTATCCCTGAATTTAGAGATATACATGCGGATACCCGCATTGAATTCCGCCTGGCCAACAAAGCGCCTGACGGGAGCTGTACCAATGGTATAGACAGGATTCCAACAGTGCTCACTTTCGATGCCGATGACAATTCCAAAATAGGTCAATGGCCACGTCATGTCTACTTCAACATTTGGGTAGTAAATAACATATCGCGTCCTCTGCCTGGTCTTGGACTTACGCTGGGTTATGGAACTTTTCCATTTATGGTGGAGGATCCCGAGCTTGCCTTCCTAGATGGCATTGTCATTCGCAGTGATGCAGTTGGCCGCTTAGGCACAGCCAATCCAAACTGGCACGAAACCCTGGCGCACGAATGCGGACACAACCTCAATCAGCGCCACGTATGGGGAGACTTCGGACAAGTAGGTACTGTGTGTGGTGATGACGGAATAGACGATACGCCAGTAACAAAAGGATGGTCTTTTTGCCCCTCCCCTGCACAAGCGCTGGCATCAGGGTGCGATCCAGAGATAATTGAAAATTACCAAAATTTTATGGAATATTCTTTCTGTGCATATATGTTCACAGAAGGACAAAAAGCATCAATGCGCGCAACCCTGGCTGATGACGCCGCCGGACGTTCATTTTTGTCTACACCGAGTGCACATGCAATCGCAGGTATTGACCAGGAAGAGGTTACGATCTGCTCTCCTGTGGTAAACTTCCGTTCTAACCGCTATTTTGCCTGTGTGGGCAACAACATCCAGTTCAATGCCGCAATTGAGCGCGCGACTGCTGACACTTATGCATGGACCTTTGAAGATTCCAATATAGGTACTTCTACCGACGAGAATCCAACCGTGAGCTTTAATTCTCCCGGATGGAAAACCGTAACGCTCACCGCAGGAAATGAAAGCGGAAGCGGCACCAAGACAGATGAATTCGCAATTTATATTTATGACACTGAGGCTGAAAACTTCGGTGATGAACTGCAAGAGACTTTTTGGTCTGGTACTGATGTAAACAACGGATGGACGGTAGCACCTAGTAATGACAATCCTGCTGTGTCAGGTGTAAACTGGGACTGGTCGCCTATCGGAGCGCTGGATCAAGGAAGCATCAAACTCAATCTTTTTGACGCCCCATCGCGTGAAGTATACCGATTCGTTAGCCCACGTTACGACCTATCAGGCAAGGCAGGACAGACCATTTCATTTAAGTATGCCTATGCAACTCAGGTAGATCCTACAGATATGGATGTAGAATTTACCATGACAAGCACTACCAACTGCGGTTCAACAAATTTTCCAAGGCTAAGCATCTCCGATCCATCCGCTTTGCTAACTGCAGGGAGCTTTCCAGGCATTTCTTTCGAACCCTCGAATATCTCCATGTGGAGAACTGCCGAAATCAACATTACTGGCGCAATGGCCGTGGATGGAATTCAATTTGAATTCACCCTCAGGGCAGATCAGGGAGCCAATAATTTCTATTTTGACAACTTCACCATTGGAAGTAGTGTGGTTTCGGTAGAAAATGAAAATCCTTTGACGGAAACCAAACTTTTCCCTAACCCGGCCAATGATTATGCTCAACTCGAACTTATCCTGAATGATGCCCAAATGGTTTCTGTGCGCATCTTTGATGTGTCCGGAAAACAAGTACAAAATGTACAGGGCCAAATGATGGGTGCAGGAGTAAATAACTTGCGCCTCGAAACATCAAGCCTCGCTGCTGGTATTTATACAGTGAAGGTGATTGCTGGCGATTTTGATCGATCATTAAAATTGATGATTCGACCTTAACAAGAAATCAATGTGTTCTGAAAACCGGGCTGTAAGGTCCGGTTTTTTTTGTGAATCACTTTTCCAGATCACAACGAGAGCATTGCATTGCTTAACTTGGCAGCATGAGAATATTGATGGTATGCCTGGGCAATATATGCCGAAGCCCAATGGCCGAGGGAATACTCCGCGCCAAGGTGGAAGAAATGAATTTAAATGTGATTTGCGATTCAGCAGGCACCTCCGATTACCATATCGGCGAAGCCCCTGACAAGCGGGCCCGATCCTGTATGAAAAGACATGGCCAAAGCATTGAAGATTTAAAGGCCAGACAGTTTGAAGTGGATGATTTTGATAAATTCGATATGATTTATGCCATGGACTCTTCAAACTATAACAATATACTCAGCAAGGCACGCAGCAGTGAAGATGAAAAAAAAGTTGCCATGATTCTAAACGAGAGCCAAGCCAACAAAAATATGGAGGTACCCGATCCATATTTCGGTGGCGATGCCGGGTTTGATCATGTCTATGCGCTTTTGGATGCTGCCTGCGATGCCATTCTCAAAAAAGTGCAACCATGAATAAAGGTATGCTTCACTTGATTCCTACCACACTTGGTGATGCTCCTGCTGAGGCATCAATTCCCGCTTCGGTTTTAGCACTTTCCTGTGAGTTGCAGCACTACATAGCTGAAAATGAAAAGACCGCGCGAAGGTACTTGAAGTCGATAGGCACAAGCATTCCATTGAATGAGCTTGTATTCTCAGCCCTTAACAAACACACTGAGCTGCATGAAATACCCGCTATGTGTGCTCCATTACTTAACGGTGTGAGTATGGGATTGATCAGTGAGGCAGGCCTTGCTGCACTCGCTGACCCTGGAGCTGCAGTAGTCGCCTGGTGTCATCGCAATGGCGTGCGGGTGGTGCCACACACCGGGCCGAGCTCAATAACCCTGGCTTTAATTGCTTCAGGATTCAATGGTCAGCGGTTTTCATTTCACGGGTATTTACCTGTCGATCTAAAAGAGCGCGTGCAGACCATCCGAAGGCTGGAACGCGATGTTTCTCAATCCTGTGTGACACAAATATTTATGGAGACGCCGTTCAGGAACCAAAAACTCTTTGAACAGTTACTCGAATCGTGCAGCCCTGCTACCCTGCTATGCATAGCCTGCGATATTACGCTGGACTCAGAATTCATCGCAAGCCTGCCGGTTAAAGCGTGGAGAAAAGCAGTGCCAAATTTGCATAAAAGGCCTTGCATATTCTTAATGGGAAATTGGCAATGACAAAAAATCAAGGCCTTATCGTTTGATCCACTTCCTTCAAATCTATCGATGAGATCACTGCTTGCCGCCAATATCTTTTAAAGAGCCGTAACAGTGCTTGGATAAAAAGCGTACAGTTAATACACAGCTCCAGGCAGGAGATTCCAGTTAAACTTAAGGCAGCTTTTAGCATATGAAATATTTCAACGGCAAGACAATCAGCGGACGGATACTCGAAGATATATCTGCTGTTAATCAGTTCGATAAAATCGAAATAAAGACGTCAAATGACAGTATAAAAGACGAGGCCTTCATAGCCAAACGTCATCCAAGTCCCATCATGCGAATTAATCTAAAGGGCGAATTAATCTATACGAACGATGCAGCTGACGCACTCCTTTCGTTATTAACACTTGTGGACAGAGGATTGCAGCTTTACAGACTTGGAGTGCTTACGCAAAAAGCAATCCATCACAACGATAGCTATAGAATTCAGTACCACATAAATCAATCAGATTATCGCATAGAAATAGTACCGGATCCCAATTTGATGCAAGCAGATCTATACTTCACCGAGATCTCTGAGAGTGTAAAAATTAAAAACTACTTTGAGGTTCAATCCATTTTTGCGGAAGCATTGCTTGTAGCAGAAACGGTAGATGAAGTAGTATCGGTTATTGTAAAACAAGCCATTGCCCGACTCGGCTACGACGATTGTGTGGTATTTCTACTGGCAGATGATGGGGAAACGCTTGTGCAGCGTGCAGCCTACGGACCTAAAAACCCACGTGATACCAGTACCGGTGATCCAATAAAAATAAAAGTTGGCCAAGGCATTGCAGGAAGTGTGGCCTTGAGCCGCCGTGGTGAAATTGTCAATGACACTTCCAAAGATTCGCGATACCTCGTCGATGAGAAAGTCCGCCTTTCAGAAATCGCAGTACCGATAGCTGATGGAGATCAATTGCTCGGGGTGATAGACAGTGAAAATGAACATAGAAACTATTACACCGCCGAAGATTTAAGTATTCTCACGTCCATAGCATCCATGGCAGCAACAAAGATTCAACGCATCAAAAGCACAGAATCAATTAAGGCTGCTCAAGAAAAAACCAAAATACTCATTGACAATGCCTTTGGAGGCATATATACCTTGCGCGGTAACAAGTTTGAAATGGTAAACCGCGTATTCAAAGAAATAACCGGCTACACAGAGCGCGAGCTTACTTCAAACCATTTTAAACTTAACAATATGATTCACAGAGTGGAACACGATGGAATGGAGGCGATAAAAGCCCGGGCCAACGGCGATTCATCCAGAAAATCTTATCAGCTCGAAGTACTTACCAAGCAGCAAGATATAAGGGTATTAACAGTAAACACTGTGATTCTTCAAGATGAAAGAGGACCTTACACCTTGGGGATCGCTTTAGACATTACTCCTTTGATTGAATCTGAAAAGAAACTGAAGCAACTCAACGATGAACTTACCGCTAGAAATGGGGAACTTCAGCAGTTTGCCCATATGGCCTCGCACAACTTGCGCGCCCCTGTGAGCAATATGATGGGACTGATGGACATTTACAACCTGAATGAGGAAAGTAGCGAACACAATAAGCGAGTCATGCAATCCTTAAGGACAACTACAAGCCACCTCAACAGCACCCTTGAAGACATGCATCTCGTGCTTAAAGTACGGGCAAATGAGGTATACAACATCGAAAAAATCGACCTGAATTCAGTTTTTCAAAATACAATTCACATACTCAAGGAGGAAATTGAAACCAGCCGGATTAAGATAACCACCCATTTCGATGCACTTCAGATCAACTACGTTAAATACCACATTGATAATTTTTTCTTAAATCTTATTTCTAATGCCATAAAATACCGGTCAAAAGACCGAGAACCTTGCCTGCACATAACTGCCCTGAGAGAAGGGGAAACAGTGATTGTCTCATTTGAGGACAACGGTATAGGCATCGACTTAAATCGACATGGCAAAGATCTCTTTGGAATGTACAAGCGTTTTCACCATAAGGCCAAAGGCCGCGGCATTGGCCTGTACCTTGTCAATTCACAGATTTCCGCTATGGGAGGTGAAATTATAGTTAAGAGTGAGTTAGAAAAAGGAACAACATTCTCTTTGAAAATCAAAAATCCATCAGCGTAGCTGTCGGCACGAATGGGTAAAAACACCACTTAAGTGTTTTGTATATGGCTTTCTCTACATTTATCAGACCTTGGTCTAATTTGTGCAAATCTTGAATTTTATTTTGCAAAATATACTGACATTTGCAGAGTTATATGAATCCTACAGCAGAAATTCTATCCATGAATGTCCTTCTTGTTGATGATGACGCTACGTTTCGCTTTATAGTTCAGACCATCTGCAATAAATCCGGCTTGGCGCAGGTGATTCAGGAATCTTTCAATGGCCGCGAAGCAATGGACTATATCGAAGAAAACATACAAATTGATGGTACACTGCCCGATCTTGTTTTGCTGGATTTAAACATGCCGGTTATGGATGGTTGGGAGTTTCTGGATAGCTTACCAAAGGTTGTAAATAACAGGGTGGCCGAATTGCCTGTGATTATTTTAACGTCCAGCATCAATACACAAGACCGGGAGCGCGCCCAAAAATACCCCTGTGTAAAAGGCGTTTTCTCTAAACCGCTCACTTCGGCACAGCTCGAACAGATGCAGGATTTACTGGATTCATAAACGGCAAAAAAGGAGATTATAACTGCCCGAGTATCCAACTGCCTGGAAGACCTTCCTTCTGCAGGGCCGCCTCGAGTATCCCTAAATACATACCACGGCTTATAAGTTGAGCTCCCATGCTCTCTAAATGCGGAGTATGAAGTTGGCAGTCAATAAATTGAAATTTATTCTGCTCCAGCCAGCGGCACAATTGGATCAAGGCGTATTTGCTTGCATTTGGTACAAGGCTAAACATGCTTTCGCCAAAAAAGGCAGCACCTGAACTTACTCCATACAGGCCGCCTACCAACTCGTCATCCTTCCACACCTCTGCGCTATGTGCGTTGCCAAGCTGGTGTAAATGAATGTATGCTTCCTGCATTTCAGCGGTAATCCACGTACCATACTGGCCAGGCCGTTCGGTTTCAGAACACCTGGAAATAACCTCGGCGAAAGCCGTATCCAAAGAAAATCTGAAGGTATGCCCATTGAGCACCGGCCTCATACTGCGCGATACCTTCACATCACCTGGCCACAGCACCATTCGCGGATCAGGACTCCACCACATGATAGGCGAGACCACATCAAACCAAGGAAAGATCCCTTTGCTGTAGGCGCTGATCAACCACTCAGTCCTTAGGCTGCCGCCAATGGCAAGCGGACTATCTGAAGGAGCCATTGACGGATCTGGAAAGTCTGGTTTGCCGAATGGCGAAAGAATGGGTGTGGCGGGCATGTGCTTATTCCGAATTTCCGTACTCAGGCAAAGTAAAGAAATAAAAAAACCCCTTGAGGGGTTGTATATCAGGGATAAGATGTTTTCAAAGGAAGCAAAACACCATCATCATGTCATAGAGGCGGTTGACCTTGCAGATGATGCTTGCTGTTGCAAAGGTAATCGCTACAGCCCGAGAGGCAAAGAAAAAATCAAAATTTACTTTACGCCCGACGAGCAGTGAGAAAGCGGTCAAAAAATTCGCGGATGCACCCTTCCCCGCCTTTTCTTTGCAAGACAACTTTTGCTGCAGCTTTGGCTTCGGGTACGGCATCGGCAGGGCTGGCTGTCAGGCCGCACTTCAGGAGCAGGGCCACATCATTGACGTCGTCGCCGATATACGCTACATTCTCGAATGAGGCCCCCAAGGTGTAAAGCCATTCCTCGAGGACTTCCTCTTTAGGGCGCTTGCCAACATATACGCGCTGAATGCCCAGTATACCCGCCCTGAGCTTCACCACCTCACTGCGGGAGGCTGCGCTGATGATACCAACCTCCATTCCGGAACTTATGGCCTTTGTGATGGCCATTCCATCTTTGACGTTGAATTTTTTCATCTCTTCGCCTGCGGAGGTGTAATACATGCCCCCATCGGTGAAAACGCCATCGACATCCAGCACCACCAGCTTGATATTTAGACTGGACAAGAGAGCATCACGTTGCGCTAAATCGACTGTATTGAGCAACTCAAATGGGTAATTGAGTTCCTTTACGAGTTCCCATAATGCCTCGGGCTGTGTGGCTAAAAAAACTTCGGCAGAGAGTGGCAGCGCCCCCCTCTGCCGAAGCAGGTAATTGATGTTTTCGAAAAGCATGTTATTGCTCAAGGATATCGATGAGCTCAATTTTGAAAATGAGCACTTCGTTGGGTCCAATTTTTGGGGGTGAACCACGCTCTCCATAAGCCAATGCAGGCGGAATCGTCGCTTCGATGGTGGTGCCCACTTGCATAAGCTGGAGCACTTCAGTCCATCCCGGAATTACCCTGTTCAAAGGAAACTCCGCGGGCTCACCACGCTCATAGCTGCTATCAAACACTTCGCCAGCAGTGGTTTTGCCTTCATAGTTTACGCGTACTTTACTCTGGGCTGTGGGCTTGGCTCCATCGCCCTGCTCCAAGACTTTGTAAAGGATACCGCTTTCGGTGCGCTGGTAGCTTTCGTCTTTCGACTCTTTATCCATGTATTCCTGAGCTTTGGCCTTGGACTTCTCAGCCTTTTCGGTTTGCATGCGGGTCATGTACACGCGTACCATTTCATTGCCGTCCTCCATGGTGATCGCCATATTGTCTTCTCCTTCTACCGCGTCTACAAAGCCTTGGTATACCATGTCACTGTTTACGCCTTCGATTTCGGCTTCCCTGATATTCTGACCAAGGTTGGCACCGAATACGTAAGAGAGGCTGTCCATCTCTGTTTCCATTTTGGCAGATTTATTTCCGCCGCGTTTATCACTCTTTTGTGCGCAAGCAGCTGAGGCTACAAGCAGCAATACTCCTGCAAAAAAAGCGATTCTTTTCATTGTAATTTTCATTGATTGTTGTTTGAGTTGCGGGTGTAGACCCATTTATTGAGCTTAAGGTTTGAAAGGCGTTCATTGAAGGCATAACCTTCGGAATCAAATGCTTTTAAGTCGTCCTGATGAACGATTTGATTTTTTACAACATATGCAGCCATGAGGCCACGCGCTTTTTTGGCAAAGAAGCTGATCATCTGGAATCGTCCATTGCGCTCTTCGCGAAATTCTGGCGCCACGACTTCGGCCTTTACTTTTTTCAAGTCGGCTGCCTTGGCGTATTCCTGCGAAGCCAGGTTGAGTAAAACCTTGCTGCAATTTTTGGCCATATCCTCCATGAGGAAAGTCGCAATGCTTTTTTGCCAATAGGCATACAAGTTCTTTGTCTTTGGAGTGATCTGCCATGTAGTGCCCATTTCAAGGCGGTAAGGAAGCATCATGTCCGTGGGCCGTAATACGCCGTAGAGTCCGGAAAGAATGCGAACGTGCTCTTGCGCCCATTCCAGGTCAGCCGGATCGAACTCCTCCGCTTTTAAGCCCTGGTATACATCCCCTTGAAAGGCGTAAATGGCTTGTTTTCCATTTTCCGGAAGGGAATCCAGGGACCACTGCCGGTAGCGGCTGGCATTGAGCTGCGCCAGGTCTTCGCTGATGTCCATCATGCTCCGAAGCTTACCCGGGCTCATTTTGGCCAGTTTTGCCGCAAGGTATGCTGCCTTATCGGCAAATAGCAATTCAGTACTTGCGCTCAAGGGAGCCGGAGTCTCAAAGTCAAGGGTTTTGGCAGGACTGACGAGTATGGTCATTAAAAAAAGATGGAACTATTTGTTAAACGCGTGCAAAGTTAACAAGGCGAATGGGGACACCAATAAAAAGGAAGAATTATTCTACCTTCGGCAAAATATTAAAAGCAGGAGATTACAGTGAAATTTATCGATTTAGGCTTAAACGAGAAGTTGTTACAAGGATTGGATGCCATGGGATTCGAAAATGCCACGCCCATTCAGGAACAATCCATGCCATTGATCATGGCTGGCAAGGACCTTATAGCCTGCGCACAAACCGGAACGGGCAAAACTGCCGCATTTTTGCTCCCGGTAATCCATGAGCTGATGGAAAATCCTGCGGGTGAAAGTTCAGTCCGCGTACTCGTCGTGGTTCCCACGCGTGAGCTTGCACTTCAGATTGACCAAAGCCTCGAGGGTCTCTCCTATTTCACCGATGTAAGTTCGTATGCACTTTATGGCGGTGGCGATGGCTCCAACTTTGACCAGCAAAAGAAAGCGCTCACCATGGGTGCAGACTTTATCATAGCAACTCCCGGCAAGCTCATCTCCCACCTCAATATGGGCTATGTGCGCACCGAGGGCCTTACACACCTTATACTTGATGAAGCCGACCGCATGCTCGACATGGGCTTCTTTGAAGACATCATGCGCATCGTGTCTTTCCTTCCGGAAAAGCGGCAAACGCTGATGTTTTCGGCTACCATGCCTCCCAAAATCAGGCAGCTTGCTGACAAATTACTGAACTCACCGGAGCAAATCAGCCTCTCCATGTCGAAACCCGCAGCCGGTGTAATGCAGGTTGCTTACCTTGTGCAAGACAAGGACAAGCCCGCACTGATTAAGAAATTGCTTGACAAAGAAGGATTAAATGGCGCCATCATTTTCTCGCGCACAAAGCGCAACGTGAAAGAGATTGCCAAAATACTCAAGAAGACCACCTTGCAAGTTGAGGAAATGCACTCTGACCTGACGCAAGATGAGCGCGAAGAGGTGATGAGGCGCTTCCGAAACCGCAACCTCCAGGTGCTTGTAGCAACAGATATTCTTGCAAGAGGGATTGACATCAAGGAGCTGCAGCTTGTGGTAAACTTTGACGTGCCCGACGAAGCTGAGGATTACGTACACCGTGTAGGCCGCACAGCACGTGCAGATGCATCAGGTATAGCAATTACTTTCATTTCGCCGGGTGAGCAGCGCAAGTTTGGCAACATTGAAAGGTTGATCGAAACGGAGGTTCAGAAGCTCAACGTTCCACCCGAAATAGGTGAAAGTTTTACTTACAACCCCAACCAACGCAGCGGTCAAGGCGGCGGTGGCGGCGGTGGAGGAAACCGCCACAAAGGTGGCGGCTACAAAGGCAAGCGCAGTGGTGGCCAGCGCAGTGGATCGGGACGGAGTAGCGGCGGTGATCGCAGCAATCGAAGCTAATATCAAAACACAAGGCGATTGAGGGTGTTACACTCATAAATGTAAAGCAATGCCTGCAAAAACTGACAAAGAATGGCTCAATGAACTTACTCCGGAAGAGTTCAGGGTACTGAGACAAAAAGGAACCGAGCGTCCATTTACCGGAAAGTACAACCTTCATTTTGAAGACGGCATCTATTCATGCCGGGCCTGTGGAAATCCCCTATTTGCATCTGAAACCAAGTTTGAATCCGGATGTGGCTGGCCGAGTTTTGACAATCAGCTCAGTCCTGAGGCTATCACCACTGTGCGCGACACCAGCCATGGCATGATTCGCACTGAAATATGCTGCGGTAAATGTGGTAGCCACCTGGGCCATGTGTTTGACGACGGCCCTACCCAATCGGGCTTGCGCTATTGCGTGAACTCTGTTTCACTTCAATTTAACGGAGATCAGAACAAGTAAGGAATAAGCATCGGAACCTTACTTTGGTAGTTTTTATATGCTTCTCCATACAGGTCAATCAGGCGGCGCTCTTCGAGCTTGGCACCTATGATAATGTAAATTGTCGAAATAAGGGAGAAGACAATATTCTTAAGGTTTGGCGCAAAGCAACACAGGCCAATAAGTAAAAGAAGTATGGCGAAATAAAGAGGATGGCGCACCGCCCCGTTTAATCCATGCGTTATCAAGGGCTGCGCAGTATCCCCCTCCCCTGACACATCGAAAAAGAATTGCGAACCATACGATCTCAAAGCCTTGAATAAAATGTAAAGTCCTGTGCCAAAAAATGGATAAGCCATCAACTTAAACCAAATAGGCGGTTCAACTAGTAAAGACGAGGGCAGCTTGAGGTGTAGCATAATCAACAACACAAAGTTGACCACCGCAATGGTGATAAACATTGCCCGGTAATGTGGATATACTTGCGGGAAAAAACGCCGAAAAAACCGCTTAGCTGAACTGGTAGCCAGCGCACTGTGCAAAACATAATATACGGACCAGAATACGCCGATCAACAATTCATTCACAATGCAAGGTACAAAAATGCGCGCCTCCTGTTCTCGAATAAACGCAGTTTTCGTAATTTGCGGGCATGATAAAATTTCTTCTCAGCTTTTGTGTCTCTGTAAGCATTTCTGGACTTAACCAAATTTATGCCCAAGAACTACCGGAAACCTTTGAACAGCTCGTCACCTGGATGACAGGAGAGTTCGATTCGTCTGAACAAGCCCAAAAAGACACCTCATTTCACAACATCAGCCTCAAAATGACCCGTGTGTGGAAAGACAAACCCAATGGAGTATGGCTCTATGTAGAGCAAGCTGTGGCTGCCACACCCGACAAGCCATACCGACAGCGGATGTATTTCATTTCAGAACTGAATGAAGACGAATACAGCAGCGACATCTACACTTTACCCAACGAAGAAAAGTTTGTAGGTGCCTGGAAAGAAACATCGAAACTGGATGAGATCACACCCTTCGATTTGACCAATAAAGCCGGTTGCACCGTAATTCTCTTTTACGATGGCTTTCAATTTGGCGGAAGCACATCTAAAGGCAACTGCAAGAGCGACTTACATGGAGCAACTTACGCCACCTCCGACGTGACGATACTTGAAAGCCAAATTTCGACATGGGATCGGGGCTTTAAGGACAATGGCGAGCAGGTATGGGGCTCTAAATCTGGACCTTATGTATTCAAAAAACAGTAAGTTATTAGAATATATGTTAATTAGTTCTTAACTATTCAACATACTCGAATAATCTTCGTTAATTGCTGCAAAGATCGAATAAAATGGCAACGAGAAGAAGAAAAAAAACAGACGTACAAAAGGAATTAGACCCGAAAATTAAAGTACGCTTAGACAATAAAACCATCATCACTATAAAGGATATGGCCAAGCTTGCATTCTGGAAGGAAAGATTCCCAAATGCTGAAGTAATACCCCAATAAAATAACCGGCCTTGAGCCGGTTTTTTTTAATCAGTTGCTTAACAATACCGATTCTATTTCTTCCAGATATTTTTGCCTAAAGGCACCTTCGGCCGACCAACGCACTATCCCCATTTCGTCGACAAGATAAAAATAAGGCGTCTTTTTGTCATCGACCCCCAGCTTGTTTAATGAATCCTTTTCGCCCGAATAAATGAGCAGGTGATCCTTTACAATCTTTTCGTTGTTCTCCCTCAATTTTTTGACCACCTGTGATTTGGCTGCTTTGTTGGCGCCAGTGAATACGGGCACAAAGTATACCTCGACCTTGAACATCTCATCCATCATGCCAGTCTTCGCTACAAATTTATTGTAAACCGGGACTTGCCAGGTACGCAGCTCATCCTCGGCTTTCTTGGTTGTTGCCAGGCCTATTAAGGCGAACTTGCCTTCGAAGGCTGCGGGCATTTCAATCGCAGCCCCATTCAAATCTTCCATTTGCATAGATGGTAAAGGAGAGCCTACCTGCGCTTGAACATTTGCTGTGAGGTATAAGGAGAGGGCTAGAAGTACGGTATATTTTGTCATGTATAAAAAATTTGGCCGTGCGCTCATAAAACGCACGGCCAGTGTGAAATTGTATTGAATATCTGAAACTATTCGCGGCGGATAGACAAAATCGTCACCGGCTCTACCGGCCAATCGCGGTATTGCTGAAATACGCCCGTCTTTACCTGCCTGATGCTGTTGACCACATCCATTCCGGAGGCCACTTTCCCAAACACCGCATAGCCGGGATTGGAAGGGGCATAATTTAAAAAGTCGTTGTCCTTTAAATTGATGAAAAACTGTGCGGTAGCGCTGTTTGGTGCATTGGTGCGCGCCATGGCGATGGTTCCGGTATCATTTGTCAATCCGTTTTTGCTTTCCAGAAAAATGGGATCCTTTGTGGATTTTTGGTTGCCATCAGGAGTAAATCCACCACCTTGCACCATAAATCCATCAATCACACGGTGAAAAATTGTTCCATCGTAGAATTCATCGTCTACATAGCTCAAAAAGTTGTTGACTGTTTGCGGCGCATTGGTAGAGTCGAGTTCAAGGGTGATATCGCCCATACTCGTTTTCATCACCACGTATACATATGTGGCAGCTTGCTGCTCTGTCGCTTCTGTTTTGCTTTGCTCTTCGTTGGTATTGTCCATCATTTGAGTGTCTTGTGTTTGTTCGTTTGAATCTGATTGTTGCGGTGACTCACAGGCCACCAAAGCAATTAAGGCGAGGGGAAATACAATTCTTTTCATGCATCAAAGGTATTCATTTGCGATATTGGCAAGTTCGGAGCGCTCTCCTTTTTTCAGAGAAATGTGTGCCGCTATGGGCAGATTCTTCACCCTATCAATGAGGTAAGAAAGCCCATTACTTTGGCTATCAAGATATGGAGTATCGATTTGATGGATATCGCCGGTGAGTACAATCTTGGTGTCATCACCCGCACGGGAGATGATGGTCTTCACCTCATGGGGAGTGAGGTTCTGGGCTTCATCGATGATGAAGAATATCTTCACCAGGCTGCGGCCTCTGATGTACGCAAGCGGCGAGATGGCGATTTTCTCCGTCTCCACCATGGTTTCAATGCGCTTGTGGTTCTTGTCAGTGACTTTAAATTGGCCCTTGATATAGCTGAGATTGTCCCAAAGCGATTGCATGTAGGGATCCAGCTTACTTTTAATATCGCCTGGAAGGTAGCCAAGGTCTTTGTTGCTCAAGGGCACCACCGGACGCGAAACGAATATTTGTCTGTAATTGGCCCTTTGCTCAAGGGCGGCAGCCAATGCGAGCAAAGTTTTTCCAGTTCCTGCCATACCCTGTATGGTCACCAGCTTGATATTGGGATCGAGCAGGGCGTGCAGGGCAAAATTTTGCTCATCGTTTAGGGCTTTGATACCAAAAGCTTCTTGTTCAATAACCCGCTCCAGAACATGTTCTTTCTTGTTGTAATACGCCGGAACCGACTTTCGTCTGAATTGTAAAGTAAAGTACTGATTGGCCATAATCTCTTCCATCTCCAGCAGATTGGGATCTCCAATACCGGTAGCGTAGAGGCTATCGATCAATTTCTCGCTGGCACGGCTTACCACGGAGTGGCCTTCGTGCAGCACCTTGACATCTTTGACCTTGCCGGTTTCATAATCCTCAGCCATGATATTGAGGGCCTTGGCTTTCAATCTCAGGCATATGTCTTTGGTCACAAGTATTACGCTGCGGCCTTTGTGGTCTTCCTGAAGCTGGAGGGCACAGTTCAGTATTTTATTGTCGTATTTGCTGTCGCCAAAAACACGCTCAGAATTGATACCCTTAACGGCATTGTGAAGAATCACTTTAAACTTTCCAGTGGTCGCCCCATTGAGTGGCACCCAGTCATTGATCAGTTTTTCTTTTGAGATGGCGTCCACAAAGCGTATAAACTCTCTCGCTTCGAAATTTACCGTTTCATTTCCTTTCTTGAAGTTATCGAGTTCTTCCAATACTTGAATGGGAAGGGCTATGTCGTGTTCTTCAAAATTTTTGATTGCATTGCTGTCGTAGAGAATGACCGAGGTGTCAAGTACGAATATTTTGCGCTGAGCCAACGGCTTGGCGCTTTTTGTTTTTTCTGCCATAAAGAACTTAATTCAGGCTAAAGATAGCCGGCCTGCGCTTGCTATACGGGAAGGTGCAAATCACTTTTACACAAAAAATAGTTGATACCCTAAAAGGCTAAAAACGAAACAGCGGACTAAATTTTTCAATTTAACCCGCTGCAGGTATTACATACCTTAATATCCAATACCTATTGAACTACCGTTCACTAAATTCGCGTTAATCGCCTAAACGATGTCGCTCAAAGATTCCTGTTGCCATCCTACTCTACCAAGGAATGTGCTTTCGCGCCATCCTGCATCAACTCATGGGATTTAATCCCCCGAAGGGAAGAAAACAAAGCTGACCGGTTGAGTTGAATAATGCTCGGCGATTCCGTTACCGGAAATTGCCCTAAGCGCATGAACTTTTGTGAACTTAATCATTTCAAAAACAACCTAAATTGCCCTCTTTCATCCATACTGCTGCGCATTCAGACACATTGCTCGCACAATTTGCCACCCGTAGGTAAGCTGTGTCAGTGCTTCAAGAGTTCTTGTACCTCGTTAGGTACTTCAGCTATCTCTCATTCAACTGGTGTAAAAGTATAGACCAACATTGAATCTACCAAACGTATTGATGTGTAGTTTCTCACACCCTGTCCACATGGGTTATCAACAAATGTTCATATCCTGGAATCTGGCGCAAAAAAGCTGGCTCTTGATGCTGTCCAGCGAAACGATGGCGTATTAATGCCACGAAAGGTCACAGAATAATTCGCGCAATGGAACTTGTCGGGAAAGCGATATTGTCAGGCAGAGACGGAAACGAGCTGGGTTTTTCCAAGACGGGTGAGCTTATACCCCTCCCTGTTCTCAATCATGTTGGCGATATAAAGTTTGGTGATGCGCTCCCCCAGCCTGCCATGGCTTGAGCTGAGGTGCTCGTCGAGCTTCACGTTATCCCAAAAGGTTTGTTCCAACTGACGCAAACCAACACGGGCGCTATTGCCGTGCTCTTTCTGGTGGTCGTGGATAATTTCGAGAATGAGTTTATCGTAACGATCCATAATTCTATTTGTCTTCAATTTGTAAAGAGACCTAAGGCCTTAAATGGTTGTGTGAGGACTAAACCCACGCCTGGTGGGCAGAAATCAAGCAGTCCTGCTGATTATTTTGGTTGTGCTAAGCTAAGCAAATATGAAGCTGGTTTAACATGAATGTGAAAAACTGAAAAGAAGAATTCAGCCGAAGGCGTCCACTTGCACTTGAATCAGTACACTTAGCTTATTAACATTAACGAACTTTTCCACAATCAATCATATTGCGCCAATTCCGGATACCTTGGGGTGATGCCGCGAAAAAATCGGTACATTTCCTTAAAATCGGCTTCCATATCACCTGTGGAATAAAAAGGATCACTTACTTTAACAATACGTTTGGCGTAGTCAAATCCCACCATTATTATGGGCACATTGGCTTTGGTAGCCATATGGTAAAAACCCGTTCTCCATCGGTTCACCTTGCTGCGGGTGCCCTCAGGGGTAATACAAACTGAAAAATCATCAATAGTTTCAAACAATTCAACCACCTGATCTACGAGTTTATTGTTCTTACTGCGGTCAATCGGATACCCTCCGAGCTTAATTAAGGTGCCTTTGACTGGCCACCTAAACAGCTCTTTCTTGGCCACATATCGCGCCTTAAGTCCCATAATTTTCCGGGCAGCAATGCCAATTGGAAAATCCCAATTGCTGGTGTGCGGCGCTACGATGAGCACATATTGCTTTAATGAAGCCGGTATATGCTGCGAAATGCTCCATCCATTCCGTTTGAAATACCAAAGACTATACGATTCGAAGAGACGACTAAACATGAGGCAAATAAAGCGAAAAAAGAAAAACGTTGGACGAGAATTCAATTTGACATCACACCGGTCGTGGACCGGAATTTTGATTTAGGAATTGCACGACAATCGGCTGTGGAATGTTCGGCCAGCATATCCAACCATCAATTAATATCACTAATTTTGCAGCCTTGAACTACGCTATACTCGACATAGAAACTACCGGAGGCAACTCAAAAACGGGCAAAATCACAGAAATTGCGGTGTACCTTCACAACGGCGCTAAGGTGGTCGACGTGTATGAAACGCTCGTGAATCCCGGAGTACCCATCCCTCCATTTATCACCAAGCTCACCGGAATCTCCGACGATATGGTCGCCGATGCACCCCGATTTGAAGAAATTGCAAAAGCGCTTGACAACTTTACAGCAAATGCCGTATTCGTGGCGCACAATGCGCATTTCGATTATGGTTTTGTGAGGGAGGAATTTCGCCGTGTAGGCATGGATTTCAAGCGCAAGAAATTGTGCACAGTTCAACTAAGCCGACACGCTTTTCCAGGGCTTGCCTCTTACAGCCTCGACAAAATAACCAGCGAACTCAAGATCAAACTCAACGGCCACCACCGGGCCGCCGCTGATGCGCAAGCCACTGCTGCTCTTTTCGACTGCATTATAAAAGCGCAGAGCGAAGTGGGCCTTTTCGATGCTCACTTTGGAATGCCCAACCTGGACGGCATTCACTCGCCCTACATCGATGAACCATTCCTCAACTCCATTCCCGATGAGTCGGGTGTGGTGCGATTTTACGATGTGGCCGACAACCTGATTTATGTGAAAAGATCGGCCAATGTGCTCACCACCATTTGCGAAAAGCTCAAGGTAAATGCCACGGAAGATGCCAAAAAATTCAGGGCTGCAGCCCACCGCATCGACTACCAGCTTACCGGCAGCCAACTGCTGGGCCAGCTGCTGGAAGCGGAAGATGTGATGCTTTACAATCCTGAGTTCAACCACGGGAGGTTTTCAATCAAATCTCATTTTTGCGCCGTGGTAAGTATGGTAAATGACACTCCTCACCTCATGCTGCAAAAGCGCCGCAATGACAGCGAGGCGGCCATGGTGTTCTCCAATTTTTTCGAAGGACGAGAAATTCTCGAAACGCTGTCGAAGAAATGGAACACCCCATTGGTGGAGCTCGGCTCGGGCCGCCGACAAAATCCAGCCCTGCCACTGCGCAGCCTGGAAGCACTAGAGGGAGGATTGAGCCCGGTCGGCAACAACTGCATTCTCGTTGACGAAGGCCGCTTTGCCACGGAGCAAACCCGCATTCTGATTGAGAACGGCGTAGTAATGGGTTATGGTTATTACGATGCTGATTTTCTGTTTTCCGCCAATCCAGCCGACGACATGCAAGCCACTTTCAAGCCCTTTCCTGAATTGGAATACGTGGTACGAAAGTTTGTCGAAAAAGGCCGCTACGAGAAAATCATTCAGCTTTAAGCTCCGCAAAACTTAAGCGAGCCTAGGCTTGCTTGAGCAATTCCTTTATCCTAGTGTCAATGTGTAGCACCTGAGGAATAATGGCCTTTTCGTCATCATTTAGAATGATTGCATCGGCCAGCTTTTCCTTTTTCTCATCGGGCCATTGGGCATGGATGCGGCGCAGCACTTCTTCACGTTCAAGGCTATTTCGCTCCATTACACGCTCTATGCGCAGATCTTCCGGAGCCGTGACAAGTACCATAAAGTCATAGGCTTCTTGCTGGCCGAGCTCAAACAAGATGGCCGCTTCTTTGATCACATAGGGAGCATCTGCATTGCGCACTACCCAATGGGCATATGCCTCTCCTACAGCCGGGTGGATGATGGCATTCAGTGCCTTCAGCAAGGCATCGTTGCCGAATACGGCGCTAGCGATGAAGGCCCTGTCGGGCACTCCATTAGCGTAAGCAGCTTCACCCAGCAGTGCGATGACTGCTGATTTTACTTTTGCGGAAGTGGCGAGAATGCCCTTGGCTTCGTCATCGGCGTTGAATACCGGAATGCCGAGCAGCTTCCAAAATTTGCCGGCCACACTTTTGCCGGCGCCAATGCCCCCGGTAAGGCCTACCTGAAAGACCTTATTTTTTGGCCAGCTCCTGCTCATCGGAGGCAGCATTGGGCGAAATGGCAGACTTCTCCACGCGGAGTTTGGTTCCACCTGTATCAATGGTCACAGTGCTCTCATCTATTTCTACCACCTTGCCATGGATACCACCAATTGTTACCACGCGGGTTCCTTTGGAGAGCGCCTCGCGAAACTTCTTGGCCTCTTTGGCTTTTTTGGCTTGCGGCCTGATCATGAAAAAATAGAAAACAGCAATGATGCCGACCCAAAAGAGGGCGCTAAATAATGGACTGCCGGCACCGGTATCCTGAAGCAAAAGACTTAAAATGGTCATGTTAATTTGTAGGGTTAAGGTTTATTTGGTGCCACGACATGGGCGCGCAAAATCAATTCAGTTCTATTGGGTTGGGTATTGGCTGTGATCGCAATAACCGATACCTGGTCGCCCCATTTGGCATCGCTGTTGTAAGTCACCTTGATTTCACCGCTTTCACCTGGCATTACTTTCCCCCTGGGATAGCTTCTGGGCACTGTACATCCGCAAGATGCTGATATATCGCTTATCACCAAAGGGGCTTTGCCGGTATTTGTAAATGCGTAGACATAATTCACTGTATCGCCCTGCAGTATACGACCTGCGTCTACCTCACCTTTCTCAAAAGTCATTACGGGCAGTTTGTAGGCGTCGTTTTTACCATCAGCGCTGTAAGGAATATCTACAGTATCGGTGCCAATTCGACGGTCGTCAGCATTCTCTTCACATGACCACAGTGCCGGAAGCAACAAGAGTACAATACAAAGTTTATAGCACATATCAGGTAATGAGGCCGCGGCCCAGCTTTTGGATTCTTCCATCTTGTTGCAATTCATCAAAGAGCTTGTCAAGTACCCCGTTGATAAAGTTACTGCTCTTGGGAGTGCTGTAATATTTCGCAAGCTCGATGTATTCGTTGAGGGTCACCTTTACGGGTATTTGTGGAAACTCGCGGGCCTCAGTGAGGGCCATCTTCATGAGGATGATGTCCATCATGGCAATGCGGTCCAGCTCCCAGTTTTCAGCATGCTTGTGAATGAGCTCTTCGTGCTCTTTGCTCTGAGTAATGACTTTGCGAAATAATGTTTTCACGAATGGCATCTCATCTTCAGGCTCTTTCCAAAGTGGAAGAAGCGGGTGAAATTCATCGCTGTCAGATTCAAAGCTTTTGAAAGTTTTCAATGTCATGGACGCTACAAGATCGAGATCATCAACCCAGTAAATGCTGCGCTCTTCAAAAAACTCGTGCAGGTCGCCATAATTAATTAGGTGGCGCTTAAAAAGCCTGATGATGATTTCACGGTCCTGCTCATATTCTACTTCCGGAGCAGACATATATTTTTGATATTCTTCCGTTTCGCTGAGCTGCCTGAAAAATTTGCGGGTGAGTTCCCCCTCGCCCATCCAGTTGATCTTGCTGCGCTCTGATGCGCTCAGCAATTCTTTATTTGCTTCGAGCTGTCGCAAAAAGGCATTGTCAACAAAACGTGTATTGGGATTGAGGTCTTCAGCAGTAGGAAGGCGCTTCTTCTTGTTGTCTTCAATTCTGCGATCGGCAACCTCACGCACCTCAAGCATCACCAGCATAAGGAAAAGGTACATCTCATACATTTTCTGTATGTTATAGAGCAATTCCTTTTCAGCCTTTGCTATGGTTTGCTCTTTTGCCTGCTCAAAAGCGTAGAGCGTCTGCAAAATTTTAATTCTTAAATGGCGTCTGTTGAGCATGCTAAACGGTGTAGGAAATGTGGAAAACTGATTTTGGAAGGCGAGACACCACCATTAATATTCTGCATTGACGTGTTTGCAAAATTACAATCCTTTCGGAAATGTCCATGTGAGGTATGCTATGGAATGAAATGAACTGCATAACGCTTTTGGCAGTAGTAGTGGTAATTCTGGTCTGCGAATATGGTATTTTAAAAGGAATAAATAAGCGTAAATTTGCATGTCCTTTGCATCATAACGGCGCAAAGGTAACTTTTTAAACTGTGTAGCCGCCATAAATGGCAGGCGCTTAAATACCCGAATGAAGTCTCTCAATCACCTCAATAAATATCTTTTACACTACAAATGGCCCCTTATATTGGGAACGGCATTTATCATTGCCACCAACTTATTTGGCATTTATGCTCCCCGGTTAATAAGAGAGGCTTTTGATTTGGTAACCGACGCGCTGGTGATCTACAACGGCGATTTTTCTGAAAGCAAAAAACTTGAAATCCCCACATCTATTCAATGGATGTACAGCCTTTTCGGCGGTGATATAAAGTCGCTTCAGGACTTTAACTCCAAAGATCAACTGGCTGAAATCATCACTTTGATTTCGCTCATCCTCGCAGGTATATACCTGTTCGTATCCCTTCTCAAGGGTGTCTTCTTATTTTTCACAAGGCAAACCATTATCGTAATGTCCCGGCTTATCGAATTTGACCTGAAAAATGAAATTTACGACCACTACCAGCGCCTAAGCCTTGCCTTCTACCGCCGCAACAATACCGGCGACCTGATGAACCGCATCAGTGAAGATGTTTCTAAAGTGCGGATGTACCTAGGCCCGGCCATCATGTATGCCATCAACCTTGTGGTGCTTATGATCCTCGCGGTATGGGCCATGGTATCGGTAAATCTTGAACTTACCATTTACGTGCTTCTTCCCTTGCCTGTGCTTTCCCTATCGGTGTACTACGTAAGCCGTATGATCAACGAGCGCAGCGAACGGGTACAGCGGCAGCAATCTCACCTCAGCACCCTGGTGCAGGAAGCCTTCTCAGGCATAAGGGTGATGAAGGCCTTCAACCGGGAGCGAGATTCGCGCGACCAGTTTCAAAAAGAGTGCAATGCCTATAAAGTAAAGCAACTTGACCTTGTAAAAGTCGATGCGCTATTTATGCCAGCCATCATATTGCTGATCGGCTTGAGCACCATTATTACCATCTATGTTGGTGGACTGAAAGCCATCGCTGGCGAAATTACCGTCGGCAACATCGCGGAGTTTGTAATTTACGTCAATATGCTCACCTGGCCTTTCGCATCGGTGGGCTGGGTCACTTCTATAGTACAGCAGGCGGCAGCTTCGCAGACGCGAATCAATGAATTTTTGCACACTGCCCCCGAAATTGTGCCTCCAGACGCAGCACCTTCAAAAATTCACGGTGACATAGAATTTGACCGTGTAAGTTTTATTTATCCCAATAGCGGCATCGTCGCACTCAAGGAAGTTTCATTCAAAATCAAACAAGGCGAAACCCTCGCCATCATTGGTCACACAGGCTCGGGCAAAAGCACGCTCGCCAACCTCCTTTGCAGAAACTTTGACGTAAGCAGTGGCGAAATCCGCATCGATGGCAAGCCTATTCAAAACATCAACCTCGACAGCCTGAGGAGCCAGATTGGCTACGTGCCGCAAGACGTTTTTCTTTTTAGCGACAGCATAGGCAACAACATCGCCTTTGGGGTAGATGACGAAGAACTCAAGCAAGCGCTGATCGAAGAAGCAGCTAAAGATGCTTACGTGGCTCACAACATTGCCGATTTCCCGAAAGGATATGACACCATACTGGGTGAGCGCGGCATCAACTTAAGCGGTGGGCAAAAGCAGCGCATCAGCATAGCCCGGGCCATAGCCCGCAAGCCAAGTATCCTGATTTTTGACGACTGCCTCTCAGCGGTCGATACACAAACTGAGGAGATTATACTCGGCAACCTCAAGCGCGTGATGGACAACAGAACCACGCTGCTCATAAGCCACAGGGTGTCAACAGTGAAGCTGGCAGAGCGCATTCTTGTAATGGAAAACGGGGAAATTATAGAAAGTGGCAACCATGCCGAACTCATACTTCAAGGCGGTGCCTATGCAGAACTCAATGAAATGCAATTGCTTGAAGACAGAAATACCGGAGTAGAGTAGCATTCTGTTTTGATTTGTATATTTGCATTCCTACATCCATCTACTCACATTAAACACAATCAACTTATGTCCGATTATCACGGAGATTCCGTACGAGATGATATTTTCTCGAAAGCGGTAAGAGCGGGGAAGAGAACGTACTTTTTTGACGTCAAGGCAACCCGTGGAAATGACCTTTACCTAACGATTACAGAAAGCAAAAAACGCTTTCATGACGATGGCAATCCAAGCTTCGAGAAGCACAAAATATTCCTTTATAAGGAAGATTTTGAAAAATTTGCAGATGGCTTGCTTGAATCCATTGAGCACATTAAAAACATCCGTTCGGAGGACAATGAATTCATTGATCCACTGGATGAAGAGCAGCAAGAGGCTGAAGTGGACGGCAATAAGTTTACCCCCACTGAAGCCTTCACCAATGTGGACTTTGAAGACTTGGAAGACTAAAAGCTTCAGCCCCAATCAGTATTTCATGAACCCGGATACCTGAAGCTCAATGAGTTTCAGGTATTCTTCATTCACGATATTTGCCTCAGCGTTGAGGTGAAGGTGTATGCTCGAAAACAATGGCTTGTGGTGATATACCTCCGCCTTGAGGTAGTGCATGATGCCAGTAAGGTGATCGAGCCCGCGCAAATTACCCGCGCGGCCGGTAGCCACACCTGCCATGGCGATTTTCTTGCCCATCCATACGCCGGGCGGCAAAATGTCGACAAAGTGCTTGAACACCCCTGGAATGCTCCCATTATACTCAGGAACAACCATTAAGATGCGTTCAGCGTGCTGAATGGCGCTTATGAACACCTGTTCAAAACTTTTTGGAGTTTCTCCATATTTACCTGTGCTGAAAAAATCCTCAGGGAGGCTTTCCATCGACAAATATTCGGGACTCAAACCGTGCTTTCTCATGATTTCAAGATAATTACGCGATACTTTGGAAGTATTGCTATCCGGTCGGTCAGAGGCTGAAATCAAACTAATCATGAAAAAAATGAATTAACAAAAATCTGTGTAAAATTAGGGTATTCCAACACGGGTATCGCCCCGATAAAAAGGGTAATTTTAAATGTTGGATTCTCACAATAAAATGATGAAAGTAACATACTACGGTCACTCTTGTTTCGGCATTGAAGCAAAAGGCGTGCATATTCTTTTCGATCCCTTTATCACGCCCAATAAACTCGCCAATAAAAAGGTCGACGTAAATAGCATTCCTGCAGATTATATCCTGCTGAGCCACGGACATGAAGACCACGTAGCCGATGCCGTTAGCATTGCCAAACGCACCAAAGCCAAGGTCATTTCCAACTTTGAGATATGCACCTGGCTCAATGGAAAAGACATTGACCATACACACCCCATGAATTTGGGAGGCAGTGTGGCTTTGCCTTTCGGCAAATTAAAATATGTTACTGCCATTCACAGTTCTATGCTACCCGATGGCACATATGGAGGCAATCCGGGTGGATTCGTAATAGATTTTGGCGACCTTTGCATTTATTATGCAGGCGACACGGCATTGACGCTGGATATGCAACTGCTCGAAAGGGAGTTTGACATCAACCACGCATTTCTGCCTATAGGCGACAATTTCACCATGGGTGTGGATGATGCCATCGTCGCAGCGCAATTCGTCAAGTGCAAGAGCGTTTTGGGTATGCACTATGACACATTCCCGTACATCGTACTGGATAAAGAAGAAGCCAAAGCAAAATTTGAAGACGCGGGGGCCAACCTGACCCTCATGGAAATAGGAGAAACGATTGAACTTTAAACAATGGGAAAAGTAATTAGCATTGCCAACCAAAAAGGCGGCGTGGGCAAAACCACTACAGCCATCAACCTGGCTGCCTGTCTGGGTGTACTCGAATACAAAACGCTCCTGGTGGATGCAGATCCACAGGCCAATGCCACAAGCGGTGTGGGAATCGACCCGAAAGCGGTGAAAACAAGCATTTACGAATGCCTGCTGGGCGACGTGGATGTCAAAGACATTATCATTACCACAGAGAATCCCAATTTGGACATCATCCCTGCCCACATTGACCTGGTTGGTGCTGAAATAGAAATGATCAGCCTGCCAAGCCGCGAGCAAATGATGCGCCACGCCCTCAAGCAGGTAAGGGAAGAATATGACTTTGTTATTATCGACTGCTCACCATCGCTGGGCCTCATCACGGTGAATGCCCTCAGCGCCTCCGATTCAGTTATCGTACCGGTACAATGCGAATACTTCGCACTGGAAGGTCTTGGCAAGCTGCTCAATACCATTAAGATTGTGCAGTCAAGGCTCAACACTTCGCTTTCGATCGAAGGCATTTTGCTCACCATGTTTGACAGTCGCCTGCGCCTGGCCAACCAGGTGGTGGAAGAAGTGAAAATGCACTTTCAGCAATTGGTATTCAACACCGTGATACACCGCAACACGCGGCTGGGCGAAGCGCCAAGCCATGGTGAAACCATCATTATGCACGATGCTTCCTGCAAAGGATCTGTGAATTACCTTAACCTGACACGTGAATTGCTTCAACGGAATGACCTTACGCGCATCAAATCTGAAGACAAATACATAGCGCTCGAAAATGAGTAAAAAGAAGGGACTGGGGCGCGGACTTAGCGCCCTGCTCGAAAATATTGAAACCGATATTACCACAGGTACCCGCAGCGAAGACGCCACGCGGGTACTTGGTTCTGTGGCCATGCTTCCCATAAGTCAGATTGAGGCAAATCCTTTTCAACCTCGAACCGTTTTCGACCAGGAATCGCTGCTAGAATTGGTGCAATCTATCAAGGAGTTGGGCATCATACAGCCGGTCACTGTCCGTAAAATGGGCTATGACCAATTTCAGCTGATCAGTGGGGAGCGCCGCTTTCGTGCTTCGCAAATTGCCGGGCTTTCCGAGGTACCCGCTTACATCCGCGTGGCCAACGATCAGGCGATGCTCGAAATGGCCCTTGTGGAGAACATTCAGCGCAAGAACCTCGATCCCATTGAGGTGGCACTGTCGTACCAGCGATTGATTGAAGAGTGCAAGCTCACGCAGGAGGCCATGAGCGAGCGGGTTGGAAAAAAGCGCGCTACCATCACAAATACACTGCGCCTGCTGAAATTGCCACCTGAAATTCAGCTTTCACTGCGCAAGAACGAAATCAGCATGGGCCATGCACGCGCCCTGCTCAGCTTCAGTGATGAGGCGGAGATGCGCGCCGTATTCAACCGAATACTCAGTGAAGGCCTTTCTGTGAGGCAAGTAGAAGCAGAGAGCAAGGGCAGCAGCCCCAGCCCGACACAGGTAAAGCCGGTTGAAAAGAAACGCCCTTTGCCCCTGTCGTTTGCGCAACAAAAAATTAAAGCCGACCTTATGGATCGCTTTGGTACAAAAGTTGATATCAAACTGGGTGATAAAGGAACAGGGAAAATTGAAATCCTGTTTGGCTCCAATGATGACCTCCAACGCATTCTCGACAAGCTCGATGCCTAAGCTTCGTGCCATTCTTGCTGTTCTGGCAGTAGTGGTTTTGTGCTTCACCGCTTCGGCTCAAGAAGATACCACCACCGTAGCGCCCCAACCGCAGGTGGGTGATCAGATCGAGATAGAAACCCGCCGCGGAACCATAGAGGGCAAGAAGGTGGGCAAAACCGATGGAGAGAATTATCCGATGGAGCGAAGAAGCCCGCGCAAAGCCTCGCTCTATTCCGCAATATTACCTGGCTTGGGACAGGCCTACAACAAAAAATACTGGAAAATCCCCATACTTTACGGAGGCTTTGCCCTTACCGGATACTACCTGCGCGACAACCTGCGTAACATTGACTTCTACAGAAATGCCATTATAGCCGATATAAACGGCGATGTAAACAGCCCTGATTACACCGGACTTCCAAGAGATTTCCTGGACGCGAGCCTCGAGCAGTACTTGCAGTGGCGTGACCTCAGTTATATTGTCTTTGGAATCATCTATATCCTTAATATCGTAGATGCCAACGTAGATGCACACCTTTTCTATTTTGACGTAAGCGAAGATATATCCATGAATGTCAAGCCTTATTGGTCTCCATTTATGCCCACCATGCCCGGACTCACATTCACATTGAAGTTGTAACTTCGCGGCCAATCAATCGACTTCAAGAATGCGGATAGCATTGATAGGATATGGCAAAATGGGCCAACGCATAGAAGAATTGGCCCTCGCGCAGGGCCACACGGTGGCGCACAGATATGACCAGCACAATGCCCACAGGCTTCAGGAAATCAGCAATACTGATGTAGCCATTGAGTTTACAAGTCCTGAAGCAGCCGTTGGAAACCTGAAGATTCTTTTTGAAAAAAACATACCGGTAGTATGCGGAACTACTGGGTGGTACACACATTTTGAGAAGGTTGCCCTCACGGCAAAATCAAATGATGCAAAATTTATTTACGCCACCAATTTCTCTATCGGTGTGCAACTTGCGCTTGCCGCAAATGACTACCTCGCCTCGCTGTTAGACAAGCACAGGCAGTACCGTGCCCACATTGACGAATGGCACCACACTGCCAAGAAGGATGCCCCCAGCGGCACTGCAATCACATTTGCCGAAAGGCTCATCAACCAGCACTCAGGATATAAAACCTGGAAGCTCGATGGTGGCGATCAGGGGCCGGAATTGCCTGTACACGCCTACCGCGAAAACGACATTCCCGGCACGCATATCGTGCGTTACGAGAGCGAAATCGATCAGATCAGCCTTTCACACAAGGCCTACAGCCGCGATGGATTCGCACAGGGCGCTATTGATGCAGCACATTGGCTCACAGGGCAAAAGCCCGGAGTATACACCATGAAAGATTTCCTACAACTATGATTATTGCCAGCCTGATCTTCTACCTCACGCTCCTCTCCTATTTTGCTTTTCTCTGGAAAATTTTTGAGAAAGCCGGCCAGCCGAAAACCGCAGGTTTTATCCCTGTGTACAACCTATTGGTGTGGTTGCGCCTGATGAAAAAACCATGGTGGTGGCTCTTGTTGCTCATCGTACCGGGCGTGAATTTCCTGATGCTCACGGTGATGCATGTCGAGTTGGTGCGGGCCTTCGGTCAGCGCTCCATGCCGCAATACCTCATCGCCATATTCCTGCCACCCTTCGCATTGGGACAGCTGGCATTCAAGAAGGACATCGTGTACACCGGCCTGCCCAATTACAAGGAAGAAAAGAAAACCACCAGCCGCGAATGGGGTGAAGCCATCATATTCGCAATCGTTGCAGCCACCATCATCCGTACCTTCTTTATCGAAGCTTTCACCATCCCCACACCGTCGATGGAGAAGTCGCTACTGGTAGGTGACTACCTCTTTGTGAGTAAAATGAGCTATGGCGCACGCCTCCCGATGACGCCTATTGCCGTGCCGCTCACCCACCATACGGTGCCGGTGCTCAACATGAAATCGTACGTAGAGTGGCAAAAACTGCCCTACCTGAGGCTGCCAGGCTTTGGTGATGTGAAAAGGTTCGATGCCACGGTGTTCAATTTTCCGGAAGGAGATACCGTGGTGGTAAACCTCCAGGAGCAGAGCTACTACCAGCTGGCCCGCATGGTAGGTCGCGAAAACCTGCACAAGGAGCGCTTTATCCTTCCCAATGGACAGATGTTTGCCACTGGCGGACTCACTGTGCGCCCCATCGACAAGAAGGAAAACTACATCAAGCGTACCATTGGCTTGCCCGGCGAGACACTGGAAGTGCGCAACCGAAAAATTTTCATCAATGGAGAGGAAGTTGAGCAACCCGAAGGTGTACAGCACAACTACCAGGTGTACACAAAATCAGCATTGTCTTCAGATGTGTTGAAAAACAAGTACAAGCTCGAGATCACCGAACAGCAAAAAAGCGAATACCGCCTCATAGGGCATTACGACATGCCCCTCACCGACCGCGAAGTGGAAGTGCTCAAAGGGCTCTCGACTGTCGACTCGGTGTACATCGAGCCAAAGCGCCCTCAGGCCGATCTGCATATATTTCCAAATCACCCCACTTTCAGCTGGACTGAAGATGATTTTGGCCCGCTTTGGATTCCTGGAAAAGGCCAAACCATTGACTTGACGGTCGAAAATCTGCCGCTGTACCACCGCACCATCGAGGTATATGAAGACAATGAGCTCCGTGTTGAGGGTAGCACCATATATATCAACGGCGAAGTGGCTACCGCCTATACTTTCAAGCAGGATTATTACTTCCTGATGGGCGACAACAGGCACAACTCTGCCGACTCCCGTTTTTGGGGATTCGTGCCCCACGACCACGTGGTGGGCAAAGCGGTCTTTGTATGGTTTAGCAAAGCTGCCGAGGGTGGTGTGCGCTGGAACAGGCTTTTCACACGGGCCAAGTAAGCGCGGCATGGCTGGAGCATTCAGCATATGTAGTCCCATTTGCACAGTCCCGCCCATTCCGCTGCTGCGGCTGGGGTTGATGCACGGAGGAGTGCTGTTTGATGGCGGCGAGCACTACGTGAAGCAGAGCTTTCGCAATCGATACCACATCCTTACGGCAAATGGGGTGAGCGCCCTGACCGTACCTGTGAAAAGCACTGGAGGGCTGCATGTATCCACCCAGGACATCCGCATAGAACACGGAAAGCCCTGGCTGCGTGAACACCTTCGCAGTATTGCTGCAGCTTACGGTAGCGCACCCTTCTTCATTCACTACATCGACGAGGTAGAGGCGCTGCTATCAACTGAGGCTGAAACCCTCGGTGATTTTTTTTCACAAAATTTCGGAAAGTGGTGCGCCTTGCTCAGAATTGAGCTGCCCCATGAAGTTTCAGCGGTCTATGTTGAAGATCAGTTTGAAGAAGATTTGCGCCTGAAAATCAAGCATCCACATGTATTTCCCAAAAAGGCTGTGACCGCGCCCTACCCCCAGGTATTTGAAGACCGGTATGCCTTTACGGCAAATTTGTCTATCCTCGATTTGCTTTTCAACGAAGGGCCCGCGGCCAGTCAGCTGCTGAGTGCATAGCGGGATTGGCTATATTTGGCCCACCGACTGAAAAACCCATACCCACACATGCCCAAGAAGCAGAATCTCGAACACAATAGAAACGAGGACGAAATGCGGCTCAAAGTATCCAAGATACGCCGCGAACTGGAAATAATTCACCTTGGTGGAGGCCAGGCAAAAATCGACAAAGAGCACAGCCGAGGCAAGCTCACCGCAAGGGAGCGCATTGATATGCTGCTCGATACCAACGAGCCCCGCATTGAGATAGGCGCGCATGCCGGCTATGGCATGTACCAGGAATACGGCGGCTGCCCAGGCGGTGGCGTCGTGGTGGTGATAGGCTATGTGAGCGGCAGGCAGTGCATCGTGGTGGCCAATGACGCCACGGTGAAAGCCGGTGCATGGTTTCCCATCACAGGCAAAAAGAACCTCCGCGCGCAAGAAATTGCGATGGAAAATCATCTGCCCATCATATACCTTGTGGACAGTGCGGGGGTATTTCTGCCTATGCAGGATGAGATATTTCCAGATAAGGAACACTTCGGAAGGATATTTCGCAACAATGCGTTAATGTCGTCGCGCGGTATACCGCAAATCGCAGCCATCATGGGCAGCTGTGTGGCCGGAGGTGCCTACCTGCCGATTATGAGCGATGAGTCGCTGATTGTCAACAAAACCGGCAGCATCTTTCTCGCGGGATCTTACCTTGTAAAAGCTGCCATCGGCGAGGACATCGACAATGAAACTCTGGGCGGCGCCATGACCCACACCGAAATTAGCGGGGTGGTTGACTACCGGGCTGAAAACGACGAAGAAGCCCTGCAAACCATCCGCCGACTTGTGGATAAGCTAGGTGAAAAAGGCCCGAGAGCCGGATTCAGCCGCACAGAAGCCAAGGCACCCAAAGGTGAGCTGAGCGATATCTACAAATACTTCCCCTACGAGAAAGCCAAGCCCTACGACGTGCGCGACATTATGCGCAGCATTGTGGATGAGGGCGAACTTACGGAGTACAAAGCCGCTTATGGCAAAACCATATGCTGCGCCTATGCCCGCATTGAAGGCTGGGCGGTAGGCATTGTGGCCAATCAGCGCCTGCTGAGCAAGACCGCCAAAGGCGAAATGCAGTTTGGCGGCGTAATATACAGTGATTCAGCCGACAAGGCCGCACGGTTTATCATGAATTGCAACCAAAAGAACATTCCGCTTGTTTTTCTCCAGGACGTCACAGGATTTATGGTGGGCAGCCGCAGCGAGCACGGAGGGATTATTAAAGATGGCGCTAAAATGGTGAATGCAATGAGCAACAGTACGGTTCCAAAGTTTACCATCGTGACGGGCAACAGCTACGGCGCGGGCAATTACGCCATGTGCGGCAAGGCTTACGACCCGCGTCTCATATTTGCCTGGCCCACAGCCGAGATCGCAGTGATGGGCGGAGCGCAGGCGGCCAAGGTGCTGCTGCAAATAGAAGTGGCTTCGCTCAAGGCAAAAGGAGAAAAAATCACACCCGAAAACGAGAAAGCGCTATTTGATAAAATCAAAAACCGCTACGATGATCAAACCAACCCGCAATACGCAGCCGCCCGACTTTGGGTAGACGGAATCATCGACCCTTCGGAAACGAGAATGCACATTGCCATGGGGATTGAAGCGGCCAACAATGCCCCGGCTGAAAAACCGTATAATGTTGGTGTACTGCAAACATAGCCTTATGTGGACAGCGATGATTTGTCTGTTTCTAAGTTTGGGCGCCTGCTCAGATGATGATGGCAATGGCCTCATTGCTCCGCCTGCGCATAATCCGGCTGATACCACAGCGCAAGGCGATACGATTCGCTTCAATTACCTGGCGCTTGGCGACAGCTATACCATTGGTACGGGACTTTCTGCCGAAAGCGGGCGGTTTCCGGTGCAGCTGGTGCAGCGCCTCAATGCCGAAAGCAACCTGCAAGGTGAAAATCCGCTCATCATTGCGCAAAATGGATGGACCACCGGAAGTTTGCTGAATGGCATCGCCAATGCAAACATCGACACGACATACAGCCTCGTATCCTTATTGATCGGGGTCAACAACCAATTTCAAAACAGGCCGCTGGCGGAGTATGAGGAGCAATTTGTCGAATTGCTCGGGCAGGCCATCGGCTTCGCCGGGGGCGACACAGATCGGGTTTTCGTGGTGTCGATTCCCGATTATGGGGTCACCCCTTTTGGGCAAAATTACAATCCACCGCAAGTGGCTGCCGCGATCGACAGTTTCAATGATGCCAACAGGAGCATCACCGGGTCATTTGGCGTAAGCTACTACGACATTACAGAGATATCACGGGAAGTAAGCACTGAACCGGGCATGCTTGCGCCCGACAATTTGCATCCTTCCGGACAGCAGTACAGCCTTTGGGTTGATTCATTTTACGAACAGATAAAACAGAAATTGAATGAGTAAGCAGGGTGTTTTTGCGGCAGCAATAATGGCAATATGCGCTTTACAAAGCCAGGCGCAAGTCTACAATTGGGCTGATGGAGAAGAGCCGAAAGAGAAGGTAAAGTTAGAAGACCTTACAGGCTTGATCATAGGACTGAACATTGGTTTTTACCAGGCCAACCATAGCACTGCCGATATTTACGGAGGCTATGGTTTCGACCGTGCAGGAGCGCGCAACAATTTTGCCAACTCATGGCTCAACAATGCGATACAGGGACCTCCGACTTTTGAAACCCGGCGCCGCACCGCTGATGCCCTCGGCGTGAGCCCCGATGAGTTTACATTTGACGAAAGTGACATGCCCGGCGAGATGCGCTACCGCCCGTCATTCATGTGGGGCGCACATTTCCGCTACAATGTGAATCCTGATCTCGGTTTCTTCGCGGAAGTCAACGGTACGAGCCCAGTGACCGTTGGCGAATTTACCATCACCAATCTCACCGCAACTCCCGGCCAAATTCAAAACAATTTTGTAAACCGTTTTCAAATACGCGGCGAAGAGCAAAGGCTTATTTTAACTGCAGGTGTGCACAAAGTGCTTGGGCGGGAAAATCGTGAACGGGAAGGCAAATCCATTTCTGTATTGCCGATTATTGAAGCTGGAGTAAATTCAACCTTTGTCAGCTTTGAAGAGAACTTCATTAACCTCGATCAGGCAGGCGTGGTCGATTTAACCTTGTTTTTTCAGCAGCAGGGCGTCTTGATCGATGAGGCCCGTGTACTTACCGGCGTTGGTTTTGGCGGCTTTGCGAGCGGTGGTATTCAAATACACCTGGGCAGCGACATCATGGTGAATCTGCTGTACCGCGCCAGCCATGAGCACGTAAAGCTCGGCGAATGGGACCACAGGGGCTTTCAGCACACTTTTGTGCTCAGGGCGTTGTGGACGCGATTCTAAGGCACCACTTTTTTTGAAACAACTTGATCACTTTCTCGAAATAATCCTTAGCTTTGCGCTCCCGTTTCGAACTAGAAATGGCGCATGGCTCCGTAGCTTAACTGGATAGAGCACCACACTACGGATGTGGAGGTTCGGGGTTCGAATCCCTGCGGAGTCACTAAAGCATAAGAAAAGGCCACACCCGAAAGGCGTGGCTTTTTAGTTTCGAAAAAAAATGCCCAAGCCTTTTCGCTTGCAGGCATTTTTTTGAGGAACTAAAAATGAGCCGCATAGCGGCTCGCCCTTTTCTATGTAGACTTCGGTCAAGCAGGGATCACGAAGTAATCCCAAGCCTTTTCGCTTGCAAGCTTTGATTTCGGTACAAAAAAATGCGAGGTGCGGAGCGGATCGCCCTTTTCTATGTAGAATCGGTCTAGCAGGGATCACGCAGCAATCCCAAAGCTCCCGATTTATTATCTTTGAAAATCTCGCCCAAAACGAAAAAACCTCCCATGAATTTCCACACCCGCAAATGGGTTAAACCCGAAGACCTCAACCCCAACGGCACCCTCTTTGGCGGGCGCCTGCTCGCGTGGATTGATGAAGAAGCAGCGCTCTACACCATCGTACAGCTCGAAAACAAAAAGATCGTCACGAAATTCATTTCAGAGGTCAACTTCATCAGCGCCCCGGTGCAAGGCGACATCATCGAACTGGGCATCGCGCCCGTAAAGTGGGGCAGCAGCTCCCTCACCCTGCGCTGCGTGGTGCGCAACAAACTCACCCGTCAGGAAGTGCTCAGCATCGAACAAATCATCATGGTAAACCTCGACGCAGACGGCAATCCCGCGCCGCATGGCAAGAAGGAGATTACGTATGTGAGGGATCGGTTGTAGCGGTCATTCCTTATGAATTACTGACCTTACAATTGTTGCATTAGGAAATCGAATAAGTGCAGGTGCTCCACCCCTTCAATACTATGTCCCCCAGCATTGTCCATACTTATCACCATTTTCGGATAATTGTCCTGGATTTCGAGCAGGTTGCCAAATTCACGTTGGATGGTGCTTTCTTCAACTAAGAGGTAAGCCACCTGGATGTAGATCTTTTCGTGGTTGCGCGTTGCCACAAAATCGATTTCGCGGGTTTTCCAATCTCCCGTTGCTACCTTAAAGCCATGTATCACAAGGTGATTGTACACCACATTTTCCAATAGCTGACCCATGTCGCTGATGCGAAAGCCTGTGAGCGCGTTTCGGATACCAAGGTCCTGAAAATAGTATTTCTCTTGTACCTCGAAAGTCTTCTTCCCGCGCAAATCGACGCGATGCACAGGCAATACCACGCAACTCATGCAAAGGTATTTGAGGTAATCAAGCACCGTGTTCACGGAAACCTTGATCCGCTGTGAATGCAAAAAATCAGTGATCCGTTTGGCATTCACCTTACGACCTATGTTGTCGGCAAGGAAGTAAATCAAATCATCCAGAAAACTGACATTGCGGATGTTGTAACGGCTTACAATATCTTTATATATGATATTCGTAGCCACCACCTTGAGGTATTCGAAAGCCTGAGATTCATTTAAATCCAGATGCCTCAAAAATGGCATTCCACCAAATTTCAAAAACAGGTCCAGGCTTTCGTGGCTTGGAGTAAGGCTGTGAAAAGTACAGAATTCGGAAAAATCGAGACTGTAGACAGGGATTTCTATGTACCGCCCGCTGAGTCTGGAGGAAAGCTCACCGGAAAGGATGTCCGAATTGCTTCCTGTGATAAACAATTCGTACTCATCCTTGGCGGCAAATGAGCGTATGCTGTTTTCAAACCCCGTAATTTCCTGCACTTCGTCAATGAACACAAAGTACTTATCGGCAGCATGCTTCTTCGATTGAGCATTTATATGCGCACTTAAGGACACCGCATCAATGACATGGTGAAATTCGTCGCTTTCTTTGTCGATAAAGATGATTGGACCGAGTTTTTTGCGGGTGACGTATTCAGCCACCTGCTGCAGCAAATAGCTCTTCCCTACCCTGCGCTGTCCTACCAATACCTTAATAATGGGCTTGCCGATGAAGGGCAACAGTTTTTCAAAGTACCTGGGGCGCTCGATATATTTTTTCATCATACTGAAAATATATCCAAAATTAGTTTTTTATTTCATTATAATGAAAATATTTTTCGCTATCAGCGAATTATTTCATCGTACTGAAATAAATCACCCCTCCCTTCTCAGCACCTCCAGCGGCGATTTGCGGAGTACATCGCGGCTGTTGCTCAGGCCTATCAGCACAGTGAGTCCGGTGATGGCGAGGTAAACCAGGGCGAGCAGGCCAAAGTCGGGGTCGAGGGCAGTGTCGAAGCTCAATTTTGCCAGCAGGGCACCGGCCACCAGTGCAATGCCAATTCCCGAAAGGGCGGCGAGGCTGCCGAGGAGGAAGTACTCCAGGCTGTTGATTTTCAGAATGTGGTGCCGCTCGGCGCCAAGGGTGCGGAGAAGTACACTCTCCTGCACGCGTTGGTATTTGCTGATGAGCACAGAACCAATCAGCACCAGCACCCCGGTGAAAATGCTAAAGAAAGCCATAAAGCGAATCACGAAGGAGACCTTGCCGAGCACGGTATCGACGGTTTCGAGCACCAGCTGCAGGTCGATGATCGATACGTTGGGGTAGGCTTCCACCACCTTGCGCTGAAAACTTGCGGATTGGGTGCTGTTCTCAAATCGGGTGAGAATGACATGAAACTGCGGAGCCTTTTCCAAAACGCCGGGAGGAAACATCACCAGAAAATTGGTTTGCATGCGCTGCCA
>DAIRDH010000019.1:23464-53108 GCA_036796255.1 Cryomorphaceae bacterium | reverse complement strand
GCGTGCTCTGGTGCAAGCACCATAAAGTTGACCCCAAAAAGGGTGTCGGCCCGGGTGGTGAATACATCGATGTGGGCGCCATGGCCTTCAATCCCAAAGCGCACTGCGGCCCCGATAGACTTGCCAATCCAGTTGCGCTGCATTTCCTTGATGCTGTCGGCCCAATCGAGTTCGTCGAGACCTTCGAGCAGGCGATCAGCGTAAGCGGTGATGCGCAAGCTCCACTGCTTCATAAGGCGCTGCTCCACAGGGTGGCCGCCGCGCTCGCTGAGGCCGTCTTTCACCTCATCATTGGCCAGCACGGTGCCGAGGGCTTCGCACCAGTTTACCCAGGTGTCAGAGAGGTAGGCCAGTCGGTAGTGCTGCAGGATGCCTTCGCGCTGCCTGGAGTTGAGTACTTCCCAATCGGTGGCGGTAAACTCACCGACAAAATATTCTCCGAAAGGATAACCTTCCAGGTCGAGCGCTTTGTACCAGTCCCTGTCGATGGCGGCATCAACTGCGTAGGTGCCATTTTCGGCGAAAGCCGCAACCAGGGTATCAATGCTCTCGGCGCGGTTGCTGGCTTTGTTGTACCATGAATTGTAGAGTTGTTTGAATATCCACTGCGTCCAGCGGTAGTAGGCCGGGTCGCTGGTGCGCACCTCGCGGCTCCAGTCGTAATTGAAACCCAGGCGCTTGAGTTGCTGGGTGTATCGGGCTATGTTGGCCTCGGTGGTGATGGCGGGGTGCTGCCCGGTCTGTATGGCGTACTGCTCAGCCGGCAATCCAAACGAATCGAAACCCATGGGGTGCAGCACATTATACCCTTTGTGGCGGCGGTAGCGCGCAATAATGTCAGATGCGATATAGCCCAGCGGGTGGCCCACATGCAGCCCGGCTCCTGAGGGGTAGGGAAACATGTCGAGCACATAATATTTTGGAGCGGCACTGCTTTCATCCACTTTGTAGGTCTGCGCGCTTTCCCAGCGCTGCTGCCATTTCTTTTCTATTTCACGAAAGTTGTACTCCATGGGTGAGGTAATTGCGGGTTCGATTAAGGCCGCAAAGGTAGCCAATTTGGCATTTTTCGAGTCCTAAAGTTCTTGGGCGGGCACGTCAGAAACAGCAATGGCATTGAGCGCAATACTAAGGGTATCGAGACGCTGCCTGTACTGTACCTGCAGGTTGGCAGGCACCGGCTCGCTGGGTGGAATCTCCTCGCTGTAGGGGTCAATCTGTTGTCCGTTTTTCCAAAAACGGTAGCACACATGCGGCCCTGTGGCAAGCCCGGTTGAGCCCACGTAGCCTATGGTTTCGCCTTGCCTTACCACATCGCCTTTTTTCACTGCGCGCTTCGACATGTGGAGGTATTGGGTGGTGTAAGTGCTGTTATGGCGCACCTTGACGTAATTGCCATTGTACTTGCCGTATGATGACTCCACTACGGTGCCATCGCCAGTACTCATGATTGGGGTGCCATTGGGAGCGGCATAATCGGTGCCGAGGTGGGCCTTCCAACGCTTCTGCACGGGGTGGTAGCGCTTGAGCGAATAGCGCGAGGAGATGCGGGAAAATTCCAGCGGTGCTTTCAAAAATGCTTTCCGCAAACTCTCGCCCATCTCATCATAGTAGCTCACCTTCTCACCATCGTCAAAAATGAAAGCCTGAAATGGCCGGCCACGGTGGGTAAACTCAGCTGCCAGAATTTCCTGTACGCCTACCACTTCACCATCCACCACCTTTTCGGTAAAAATGACTTTGAAACCATCTCCTTTTTGAATGCGGTAAAAATCGACAGTCCAGGCGTAGATATCACTTAGGGCCGCTGCAAGCTCCACGGGCAAGTCATTGTCGGCAATGGTTTGGTAAAGCGAATTGTAAATCTCGCCGCTGGCTTCACGCTGGCGGTAATTCACAGGCTTGGTGCCCATATAAGCCGCTACGCTGTCGCGCAGTTGGTATACCACATATGCTTCACGGCTTGTTTCCACCACAAAGTAGTGGGCTTCTTTCACCGTATCTTTGCTCAAAAATAGCGCATACTTGCTGCCATGCCTAAGTTGAGTTGCCGGAAAAACATCGCGTGAAGCCTGGTCTATTTCTGCTATGGCCGCATAAGGGACATTGTACCGCAGCAGGATATCAGCCAGGAATTCATTTTTACCAATGCTGCCCTCGCTGATCAGAAAAGCATCTTCATCGATGCCATACCGCAGGGCTGGCTCCACTGCCAATTCCATCTCGCGTTCGCTTTCTTCAATTTGCTCCTGGGCTTCATCTATCTGATTGCATGAGGGAAACAAGAATAAAACCAGCGCGAAACAAACGAAAAATCTACTTGGGATCATGTGCATTTTGCGAAGATATGCATCGAATACTGGCTTATCGCTTTTCAAATCAAAAGATGATTGACAAGCCAATGTGGATGGCCGAATGGGCATACCTTTGCGACACCACGAGTCTGCACCAAAAACTTAATATTGGACTTACAATAGATTGATCAACTTTAGCGCTTTAAGCACGTCAGTATTGTGTATTTTTACACTTATGCGTCCCTGGGAGGTGATGAAATATTTCTTTGCACTGTGCTGCATTGCCTTGGTAAGCCTCTCTTACGGAGGTAATCCATCCTTTTTGGAAAACAAAGGGCAGTGGCACCCTGCGGTACATTTCATGGCCGAGGTGAATGGTTCACACGCCTATCTCGATGATCAGGGCCTCACCATGGTGGTGTCTGAAAAGACATTTTACGATAAATTGCACAATTACATTCACGGAAAAGATGCAGGGGATTTCGGAAACAAACATGCGGTAAAGCTGCGGTTTACAGGAATGAATCTGAATCAAGCCACTGCCGAAAAACGAAAAGAAAGCACAACCAGCTATAATTATTTCATTGGCCGTGATGAATCCCGATGGGCGTCGGATGTGCGGGGGTATCAAACCATCGTTTACAAAGAGGCCCTTCCGGGAATCGACATGCGCTATGACCTCAACCGGGGGGTATTGAAATATGAATTCACGGTGCAGCCGGGCAGCGACCCTGCTGTGATAAGCGTCGAAATAGATGGGGCCGACAAGTTGCGCATCGAGGATGGAGCCCTTATCATTGAAACTTCAGTGGGTGCTTTTAGCGAGCTACCTCCCTTTGCCTTTCAACGCGATGGGGAGGGTGTGATTCGCACAGTGCCCTGCGAGTACCGCTTGCGCAAAAATCGGGTTAGCTACCATTTCCCGGAAGGATATAACAGCACTTTGCCCCTGATCATCGACCCTGAAATTGCCTTCTCAAGCTATATCGGCGCAGGTACGAGCAATTTTGGATTTACCGCGAGCTATGACAATCAGGGTAATTTATATGCAGGTGCCATCGTTTTTGGCCCATCCTATCCAACCACCGCCGGGGCATTTGAAGAAAGTTTCGTGGGAGGCAATATTGATTGCGCCATTACCAAGTTTAGTGCAGATGGCACTGACCTGATTTACTCTACTTTCATAGGAGGCACCGACAGCGAGGCTCCACATTCTATTGTGGTATCAGAAACAGGTGAAGCTTACGTGTTTGGTTCGACCGGCTCAGCCAATTTTCCCATCACCTTCGGTGCGTTTCAATCCAACTTCGGAGGGGGCGGACTGACCAATACTCCGGTTGGTTTTTCGTACGTGAATGGCAGCGACATGTTTATCTCAAAGATTAATGCTGCCGGGACTCAACTGCTGGGGAGCACATTGATAGGTGGAAATGGCAATGATGGGGTTTCAATAAATACCCCATTTGTGTTCAACTATGGCGATACTTTCAGGGGTGAAATTGTCATTGATGCAGATGGCAACCCCTATGTGGCATCTGCGAGCAGCTCTACCAATTTTCCGATCGTAGGGGGATATGCCAACACCCTGACCGGCTCTGTGAATGGGGTGATTTTCAAAATGAACAATAACCTCACCCAGATGCTATGGTCAACTTACACGGGTGGCAACGGCAATGAAACCGCCATTGGACTGCAATTGGCAAGTGATAATTCCGTGTACTTTACAGGAGGAACGGCCGGCAACAATATGGCAACCACTGGCGCATTTCAGGAAAACAATGCAGGTGGAATTGACGGCTATATCGGACACATCTCTGCAGATGGCGGCACCCTTTTGCACTATACTTATTTGGGTACGAGCCAGTTTGACCAAACTTATTTTGTGCAATTGGACACTGATGGGTTCGTATACGCTGTAGGCCAATCACAAGGAGACTACCCCGTGAGTGCAGGCATATATAGCAATCCCAATAGCGGACAGTTTATCCAGAAACTGAGTCCCGATCTCGACGCTGGCGAGTGGAGTACCGTGGTAGGGTCGGGATCAGGCAGTGTCGATATCTCTCCTTCAGCATTTCTTGTCAGCAACTGTGGCCAGATCTATATCGCGGGTTGGGGTGGCAGTATCAACTCACCATCAAGCACAACAAATGGATTGCCAGTTACGCCCAATGCATTTCAGTCCACCACCGACGGCGATGATTTTTATGTGATGGTTTTAGGTCCAGATGCTGATGGCCTCGTGTATGCGACTTATTTTGGCGGAAGCCAGAGCCAGGAGCATGTCGATGGCGGCACGAGCCGCTTTGACAAGAATGGAACGGTGTACCAGGCCGTGTGTGCCGGATGTGGTGGCAATGACGACTTCCCCACTCAACCGGGAGTCTGGGCGCAATCTAACAATTCTACCAATTGTAATCTGGGGGTATTCAAATTCGTACTTTCCTCTGTGCAATCAGCTGCAGTGGTTGATGCTCCGGACATTATTTGCCCTGAATCGCAGGTGAACTTTATCAACCTGAGTACCGACGCGGAAAACTTCATTTGGGACTTTGGCGATGGCAACAGCAGCAATGCAACTGCCCCAAGCCATACTTACGGCGCCCCGGGTACCTATGAGGTGAAACTTTACGCTTCCAGCGACGACGGCTGCCTCTCGCCTGATAGTACCACGCTCAGCATTGAGGTGCTCTCTCCTCCTGACCTTTCGGTCAATGACTTTCCAAATACCTGCCCAGGTGACCCGCTCGACTTAGAAGCAGAGGGCGCTGATACTTATGTGTGGAGCCCTGCCGCCAACCTTACAGATGCGAACATACCCAATCCAACCTTCGTGGGAGATGTGAGCACCAGCCTTACAGTAACGGGTAGCACCGCTTGCGGAACAGAAAGCATTACCATCAATATCACCGTCGGCAGCGATGCCATAGAGGTAAGTGACAATGTTGCCATTTGTCCCGGGCAATCTGCTGTGCTCAATGCCAGCGGAGCCAATGACTTCAGTTGGTCGCCTGCAGACGGGCTGAACGACCCCGGCAGCGCCAGCCCTACTGCCAGCCCTGAAGAGACCACAACGTACACAGTAACTGCTGGTACTGATGATGGCTGCGATGCGGTTGCCTCAGTCCAGGTAGTGGTGCTTCCGCCACCACCAACCCTGACAGGCGGAGGCACTTATGTGTCGTGCAACGGGAGCCCTGTTGGTATTTCTATATCAGGTGCAAATGTGTACAGCTGGTCACCCGCTGAGGGATTGAGCAGCTCCAATACCGGCAATACCACTGCCGCTCCTGCCAATACCACAACCTACACCGTAACAGGCAGCAATACTTGCGGTGATGCCACCGCCGAAGTGGTGGTACTGGTAAACAGTATCAATGTAAGCATCAATGCCACGGAGCAGGTTTGCTTCGATACGCCATTTGAAGTATCGGCGCGAGGAGGTGTAAGCTACAAGTGGCAGCCACCTGAGCTTTTCGCAAACCCAAATCTACAAGCCACAACTGCACGCATTCGCAGAAGTCAAGTTATCAGCGTTACCGGATTTGATGAAGATGGCTGTTCCAGTACCGCTGAGCAATTGATCGTGCTCTACCCCCGCCCTATTGTCACAGCAGGACGCGACAGGGTAGTCTCATTTGGTGATGAAGTTCAGATTGAGTCAAACAGCGCTTTTCCAATCGTATGGCAAAACGATCCCAACCTGAGCTGCCTTCAGTGTAATTTTCCCATTGCCAGCCCGCTCGAAACGACCACCTTCTACGCCACCGTGACCAGCCCGGATGGATGCGTAGAACGCGATTCGGTGACAGTTTCCGTAAGGGGAAATCTGTATGTGCCCAATGCCTTTACTCCTGATGGTGATGGACTCAATGACATATTTAAGGCTTCTGGTATAGACATATTAGAATTCAACATGAAAATTTGGGACCGCTGGGGGGAGCTCATTTTTGAATCGGATCACATTGACGATGGCTGGAATGGCGGCCGAATGGGTTCAGATTATTATTGCCCCGCGGGTGTTTACATTTACAGGCTTGTGGCCACCGAAACCAAGGGCGACCTGATTGAAAAAGAAGGCCACGTTACGCTCATCAGGTAAGCGGTACTAAACGAATCGCGGGTCGGTTTCCATTACGGTGCCGCATTTGTCGCAAGTTCTGAGTTCTTCACTTGCGTAAAATTGCTTGAAGTTTGGCAGAAAATCGCTCTCAATATTTTTCAATGGAAAGTACACTTCGTGCAGTTTATGGTTGCAGTTGTCGCAAAACCATAACAGCCCATCTTTATAATCACTGCCTTTTCGCACCCTTTCAATCACAAGGCCTATGCTGCCTTCCGAGCGCATTGGTGAATGTGGTGTGCGGGGAGGGAGAAGGAACATATCACCCTCGCGAATCGGAATGTCCACCGCCTTGCCATCTTCCTGAATCCGCACATTGATGTCGCCTTCGAGTTGGTAAAATAGCTCCTCCGTTTCGTTGTAATGGTAATCTTTACGCGCATTTGGACCTGCTACTATCATCACTATATAATCTGTGCCCTCAGGGTAGAAGTTCTTATTGGCAACAGGCGGCTTCAACAAATGGCGATTATCGGCAATCCATTTATTGAGGTTGAAAGGGCGGCTCACTGACATGGCTTAGGTGCTTTATGGCTTAGGAATTGAATTGGTGTGGGGTTTCATGTGCTGGAAAGGTAAGCAATTTGCTCAATCATTCAGAATTACAAAGGTCGTTCGCCTGTTGGCTGCGTGCTCTTCTTCGCTGCATTCCACACCGTCCGTGCAATCATTTACAAGTGCTCCTTCTCCAAAGCCACGTAAGCTGAGGCGTTGCTCTTTTATTCCTTTTCCGGTAAGGTACTTTTTCACTTCATTGGCGCGGCGCTCACTCAGGAGGAGGTTGTAATCAACCGTACCACGGGAGTCGGTGTACGACCTGATTTCGATTTCCACATCCATATTTTGACGCAAGTACCGGGTGAGCATGTCAAGTGATTTTCGGCTTTCCTCTTTCAAATAATAGCTGTTAAAATTGTAATAAACATGGGGTACCGTAAATTCGCGGCGTTCCTTGGCTTCCAATTCCTCCATGAATTCCCCAAAAGGTATAGATGGCTGTTTCAGATCAATGAGATATCGCTGATCGCCCAATGGCCTACCTTCTACAATGCGCTGCCCTCTGTCAACTTTCACCCCTACCCTGGTGGGCGCTTGCTCAGGGAAATGCAATATGTACTTGCTGTACTCAGGCAATTCGGTAAAGTTGAAGTCGCCTGCACGGGTGGCATAACCCTCACTCAAGAGCACCCCTATGGAGTCGTATATGTTGACCGCGAGGGCATCATCGCTGGTGGGTATAAGCGCCTTGCCGGCAAATGAGAACTGTGAAATTTGGACATCCTCAGCTCCGCTATTGCCGAGGGCATAGTCTTCATCGTCCAACAATGTAAACTTAAATTCTTTAGGGTTCTCCGGGCCCGTCTCAAAAACCAGGTCACCATTTTCATTATAAATGAAAAGCCTTGCATTGTCATCCATTGTGGACTGCAAAAGCGAAAGATTATAGGCTTGATTGGTAGCCATATAGTCCAATTCGACCGCGCCGTCGGGATCCACTTTCAACGAATCGGTCCGGGTGCCATCTGCTTCCGCAAGTATTGTGACCATATCGGGTGACAGACTGACGCCTTCAATTACAGCCCTATATCTTTTCCCTTCTTTAGGCTTAACATCCTCAGCTATAGGCTCTACTTTTTCGCCATAATTGTCATAGAGCATGTATTCAAATTGAAAAAGACGTTCACCATGAGGCCTGATAGATTGGGAAGTGCCTCCATAGGCGTCGAGCAACAAAAGGCGATCTTTTGCCAGCAAAGCGCCATTTGGCATGCGGAGCTCATAAGCGTTTTGGGTTTTCAAAACAGGTAATTTCAAAAATCCGTCCTCATCAACCTTGATTGATTCAGAATTTCCTGTTGATGTTTCAACCAAGTGCACCTCATCAGGAAATGCAACGCCTTCGCTAACAATAACTGCCTGCACCATTGACACTTCAATATCGCTCGCGAGCATCCAATTGGCAGCGGGCAATTGACGGGTATATGTATAACTTCCTGAAGGGAGTGGCTGCATTGACTGGATAATGTTTCCGGTACTGCCTGTAAGGTCAATTTCTTGAACTTCGTGTTCACTGTCTACCATGATATTGTACACCTCATCATAATTCAATCCGCTGAAGCTAAAATCACCCGAAGCCTCTGCCAGAACTTCCATGATGAGTTTAGAGCTCTCACTTTGCACCCGAACTTTTGTTGATGACCAATCTTCAACTTCGTTATTCCTAAGGGTACCTTTCATTTCAAAACTTGCGATACCCACATCCTCTGCGTCACTTGTGCCCATAGAGTAGTCTTCAGGGTCGAGCAGCTCAATCCGAAAAACATCGCCCTTGCTTGACAAATACGTTTGTGCTATATTTCCTTCATCATTGAGCACATGCATTTCGTAGACCTCTGCGCTCTTTCGGGGGACTTTCACTGTATATGTTTCCCGCGATTTAAGTCCGGAAAGTGAAAAGATGTTGTCGGCCATCAACACGGTCTCTTTTTCTACTTCACCGCGTCCGTTCTCCACGATGATTCTTGTTCCCGCTTCGAGCGCTTCACCGTCAAATTTTGCAAACCGCTCCTGGTGTTCAATTTGCTCTGGGAAAAAGGCAAAGCTAAATACATCGTCGCCTCCGGTCCCGCCAGGCCTGTTTGATGCAAAAAATCCAAAGTTGTAGTCGGCCAGTGTCACTGAAAAATCATCATGGGCTGAATTGATTGGTTCACGCAAGTTGTACAGTGTTTTGAAATCCAACATTTCTGAGGTGAAATAAAGGTCCAAACCACCATAGCCCATGTCGCGGCGGTCAGAAGAGAAATACATCCTGCCCTCCTGATAACGAGGAAAAACCTCATTACCGGAAGTATTGACTACAGGCCCCATATTCTGGGGTGGACCCCATGCGCCATTCTTCCAGTCGCAATACCAGATATCCATATTGCCCATACCACCGGGCCTGTTGCTCGCGAAGAACATCCGAGAGCCATCCTCATTAAATGTTGGGTGGCCTGTATCGTACTCATCGTTGTGAATAAAAGGCATGGGATCAGCACCTTTCTGCAGGTCAATAAAGAAAATGCCGATACGGGCCGTCTCGACCGGCGCATCAATATCGCGCATGGTCACCGCATGCAGTTCGCGACCGGGCCAGGCTGATAGTGGACCATCGTGGTCATAATACTTTCTATTCCTCACAAGCATCGTTGGCTTATTTACATCCTGGCGGCCATAATCGTATATGGTTTTATAAATCAAGTGGATATTCTGACCGGAATAAGAAGCTGGAAATATGGCCTGCATGCTGTTGATATCAGTGATATACCAGAGATTGCCATCCTTAGTCAAATAAGGGGCATACTCATTATATACGGTATTGATGCCTGCCACAGCGTTTACCTTATTGGCATTCTGTATGGTATCCCAGCGTATGAGATCGCTGATTTTGTTGAGCCATATGTAAGCATCGGCGTCATCAGGGTTATCTGCAATATGCCTGATGATATTCAGATATGCTTCAGAAAATTTTTCGTTTGCAATGAGCACGTCAGTTGCAAAAAGTACCCTTTCGGTACTTTCATCCATTTCATTTTGGATAAGGTCAATGATATCATTTGCATCTTCGTATTTCTTTGATTGATAGTACGCCTGTGCGAGCCAATATCCAGCCAATGGATCAGGCTTTTTGCCAAAAAAATCCTTTTTAAAGGCTTTAATTGCTTCATCATATAGACCTTCGGTCATCAGCCTTTCACCCTTCTTCACTTGCGCATTTGCTGTAAAGGCAGCCACACATAAAATGATTGTGACAATTGCTGATAAAAATCTGCTGTTGATATACTTGCACTTCATGGGATTCGGTTTAAGGGTGGGCTTCATTGATCTTAAATTCTATTCTTCGATTGACCGCGTGCTCTTCATCCTTGCACAATACACCATCTGCACAATGATTGAGTAACCTGGATTCCCCGTATCCACGACCAGATACGCGGCTTGGATCGATGCCATTATTCAGCAGAAACTTCTCGACCGCATCTACCCTTGCCTGAGAGAGCTTCAAGTTATATTCAGCAGCACCTTGCGAATCTGTATGGCCTTCGAGGTGAATTTCAATATTTTGATTTTGGTTCAAAATGCTCAATAGCTTATTAAGGTAGCGCCGGCTATCCTTGTTTATTTCGCTGCTGTTCAAAGCAAAATACACCAGTGTGAGTTCAAAAACATTTTCTTCCGGCACCACTACTTTCTGCTGCATCTCATTGGTGAGGGTGATCACCTTGACATCGGGTTGTATCTTCACATAGATAAAGGCATTGCTCTCGTCAGGCTCTATGCGCTTCAGTAAGTTGCCTTTTTCATCGAGTACATGAATAACGGCACCTGCCGTAACCCCCTCAGCTTGTATAGTGTACGACCTATCTGGTCTTACCGACTCAAACTTAAACATACCCGCGTCATCAGTATATGCCTTTGCTATGGTTTCCTCGTTGCTATCCTGCAAAAGGATGCGTTTTTTGGGAATTCCTTCGTCGTTGCCTTGCAGGTACCGTCCTAAAATATCAACATCAAGTATGCTTTTGTCTTCGAGATGCATGCGCTCCATAAAGTAGTCTTCAGGTGTGAGCAGCTCAAATATGAACCCTTTGGAGGCCTTCGATCTCAATAATTTGATCACTTCATCATTTTCACCGTAGAGCCGCAGTTCAAGCAATTCGTCTGACAGTGCCATTGGCGCTTCTATGGCAATTTGGTAACTGCGCAATCCGCGCACATTGGGCAACCTAAAGCTTCCCTGGTCGTCGAGAGCGCTGCTGTATAAGGTATCGTTCGACTGGCTCAGCAAATGAATAGCCGATCCGCCAGGGTTGTCCAAACCCACGATATTGCCGCGCAGGTATTCGAAATAAAGTTTTTTGTTCTCCCAGCGAAATGTATAAATACGATCAATGCCCTTGCCGCCAGGCCTGTTAGAAACAATAAACCCCTCGGCAGATGCTGCGTCAAGGTGTATTCCAAAGTCATCGAAAGGCGAGTTTACAGGAGCATCAACGGGATATGAAAAGCCGGTCGTTACTGAGTGACAATAGATGTCTACTCCGCCATAGCCTCTGTCGGGCCTGTTAGAAGCGTAGTAAAGTGAATCTCCAGCGCTAAAAGCAAATAATTCGTGATGCTCGGTGTTGATCTCCGTTCCAAGATTGACGGGTTCTCCCCACTCTCCCTCTGTGTACTTTACTTTCCACAGATCCATACCGCCCTGGCCTCCTGCCATGTCGCTGCTGAATATCACGCATTGATTCTTTTCATCGAATGTTGGGTGAAGGTAGTCCGCATCAACTCCGCAAAATGGCAAAGGTCTGGGGCGTTTGGTATCGCCGATATCCAATAAGTAGAGTTTATATCTCAGGGGGCGTATGGCTATACTTTTCTCTGGGAGCGCTGAAGCAACATAGCGTCCATCGGGAAGCCTGACAATTGGGCCGAGGTCTTCGCGGTCCCACTCTATCAATGCCTTCCGCAAAGGGGAATCTGAGGAGTCAGTGGCTTCTGAAGCCAACTTATAACCGTTGTTTCCTTTTATTTTTTTCGCTGGAAAATAGCGCTGATCGGCATCATCACGAATCAAGGTTATGAGCTCTTCGCTGTTGGCATAAGCTATCATCTGGTCACTTTCAATATGCTCCCTAAAGGGGTAGAGCTCTGCCGAAAACTCCTGTGTGGGCAAGTTGATCAGTGATTGTATCCTTGATCTCAGGTCAAGTATATCCTGTTCTTTTGGATATTCAGCATATAATTCGTTGGCGATAGCCTCAGCTTCGGGGAGCATATCTTTCGCTGCAAGCAATGTGGCTATGCGCAGCCGCGTATTCTGATCATCACAATGTGCTACAGCATCTGACAAGTAGCATCTCAATGCCTCATCAAATTGCTTTTTGTGCACCATGGATTGAAATTGCTCACATGTAATGCCCTCAATACATTGAGCATTCATATTCAGGCATAAAAGCATCGCGCAAATTCCAAAACTCACCATTGCCATATGCCAAATGTGCGCCTTCAATAGTACCTCATTGATTTGACCGAACGTGATGAGATGTTGATGTCCCAACCTACAAAAAGCTCATGGGTTCCGCTTTGGTTCGCCCTCAACGTGTTCAGGGCCCAATCATAGGCATATCCAATTACCAGCCCTTTCTTTGTGACAAACTGCGCAGAATACACCATGCCAAACTCATGTCGATACATAGCCCCGAGCCAGAAGGAATTGAGGAAAAGTGCAGAGAGCCCCAAGTCAACCTGAGCAGGTCCCTGCCACTCGTGGCGCAGCAGGAAGTATGGTTTCAATGACACCGATTCAAAAGCTTTAAATATGTGGCCGCCGTGAATGTTGACAAAAGTGCTCAGGCGGGCATCGCTCAGTGGCAAATTATTGAGCCTTGCGCCTTGAAGGCCACTTAAGCTTACCCCAAAATAGCCCCTGGGTGCGAGATACATCAATCCAAAGTCAAAGTTAGGCGCCCAAAAGTTGCCATCGGTACTGAAGGCAACTGGGTCGCCGGGCTGCTTGTATTCAAGCGCTGCCCAATCGTATTGGTAATTTATCGCCCCCATTTGAATGCCCATGGAAAGCACGCGATCGCGTGCTTTGTCAAGTTGCAAGCGATAAGCATATCCCAAACCTATGAAGGGCGCCTTCCTCGCGCCGATCTGATCATTCTGAAAGAGCAGGCCCAAGGCCATGTTTTCATTCTTCAATGGGGCGTGCACATTAAAATTTTGTGTGGTTGGCGCACCGTCAAATCCAACCCATTGCGCTCGGTAGCTTCCATTTACCGAAAGGGCATCCCGCGCACCGGCATAGGCTGGATTGATGGCATACAAGTTGAAAATGTACTGGCTGTAAAGCGACTGCTGCTGGGCCAGGACTGGTGTAAGGTGACCCATGGCCATTGTCAAAACCACCATATGCATTAGCGCTCTTTTCATTTGGTGAGCTCTATGTATCCTTTGTGTATGGTACTTCCAAAAGTGGCAACGAAGAAGTATGTGGAATTTGGGAGCTCGTTTCCTTGCTGGGTTCGCCCGTCCCACACCACTGAGGTGTTGTTGTAATCGCGCGCGCTCCACACCACTTGTCCCCAGCGGTTGAAAATCTCTACTTCGTTGCTTCTAAACTCCGGCAGTTGCACATTTTCGATGTGCCATGTGTCGTTTATTCCGTCGGCATTTGGTGAAAATGCATTGAAAAATCTCAATACGCACGCTCCGTTCGGATCGCTAACTATTTCAAAATCGCGGATCAATTCGCAATCCGCAGTGCGTACAGTAACTGATTGAAAACCTGCCGTTAACCTTTCATTGCTTGCCCCGGTCACTCCATTGCTCCAGATTATTTCGTAAGGGGGATTGCAACCGCGCACATCAATTACCATAGCGAAACCATCAGACGATGTGGGACAAGTGGTCATGCCAAGTTCAAGTTCAAAAAACAAACCTCCCAAACTTCCAGGCTGGTGAAATCCCTGGGTAAGCGTGTAAGACGAAGCGCTCAAAGTGCTGATGAGCACCTCACCTCCCGTATATGACCATTCGATATTGGAGCCCGCCGTTTCAGTCGCCCCAAAGCAGCCCAACACCTGATTGCTCAGCTCTACTTGCGCCCACATCAGGAGGCAAGCAAACTGAAAAATCGTAAACACCGCTGCTTTTTTCATTTACAGTATTTATTCAACAGATAGCCAGCCCAAACTTCCCAGGCTCATAAAAGATCTTGTTGATACTTCTCCTGCTGGAAAACCCACCTCGCTGGAAGAAAAATCTATATCTGCTTCAGAATTGATATTGACACTAAGGGAGCCACTAGGCACACCGGCTTCTACAATATGCACGATTCGCCCCAGGAAATCTTCCGCATCAGGGAGCGTAATATCCACATTATTAATTGCACCCGATACGCCAACCACCACAACATAATGGTCCTGGCTTTGGACAGTATAAGTCAGATCCTCAGTAGCAAGAGACTGAATAACTACCGATTTATACCTCACCTGACCCTCTACCCAGTGTACTGCATTAACATGAGAGCGCACCGTGTCGCCCCTGATCTCAAACCTCGGCTCGTCGGCACCATTCAGTATTGATAATCCGGCTGTACCCGGAGATTGGCCTTGGTCGATCTCGAGTAAAGCTGCCGGAGTGGTGGTGCCTATGCCGATATTGTCTTCTACATTGTAAACTATATTATCCTCTTCAACACTTACCCAAGGCGACTCGTTGGCAAGAGAGGAGAGGTCTACCTGGTGCGATATACCGGCTTCACTGATTTGGAGCACGTTCTCGTCAGTAAGCATAAATCCATTCTGATCAATCAACTCATTGGTTGGGTCGGTGTCAAGATCCACGGGGCCCAAAGCGGAGGAGTAGTTCAAGCCACCTTCGCTGATCGTTATGGTATTCGAGGCGTTGTTGTAAAACACTCCCGTGATTCTTTCATTGTCTGGGTCAGCGTCGGCGTCGTTTATAAGAGCACTTAAATCAACTGCATAATTGCCTCCGGCATCATTGAGGCTTAGTTGGGATGAAGCAGAATCGAAGCTCACTGCTTGCAGCAATTCATTGCTTGGGTCGGCATCGGCATCGTCTACATTCTCCACATTGTCGGCGGTTGCGGCATGCAGGGCATAAGGCACTGCCACAAGCTGCATGGATCCCATGCTTTGCAATCCCTCACCCGCATCAAGCTCAATCTCGAGCCAATAGGGGCCCGATGCCCAGTCAATATCAAGCAGGCTACCCATGGTGGCCTCACCACCGCCAATTTGAATATTGAAAAGACCAAAGCCATTGGTAGACGTATTGCCATGCGACTCTTGGTACACTACAGTACCCGATGGGCCGCCACTGCGCACCAATGCCTGCAAGAAGACATCCTGGTTGGAAAGTTCACTTCCCGTAAGGGTATTGCGCGCTACAGCCTGGTAGTTAATCAGCCCTGGCGCCTGACCCAAAAGGACTTGGACAGTCAGAAAAGCAACACATAGGAGGAAATATTTGCGGATTTGAGTCAATACCACTGCCATCACTTGAGAATTCTTACAAAAATGATGTAAAAGTATTGGCAAATGCGGCCTGTTACAAGGCGTAATAGGTATAAATGCTAACAGCTCAACGTGAGTATGTCTGGGTGCTTTTGTTGAAGTCCAGAATTAAGGATAACTAATTTCGGGGTATTCTTTGCCCAAAAGATTTAGAAAGCGGGCAATATCATACTCCCTATCCAAGGGTAAATCATCGAGCAGGTGGGATACAAAAAACCTTGAAAGCAAGGGGGCGAGCATGACTCCCTTCGTGCCTAAGCCATTGAAAATAAATAACTTTTTATTCAATGGATGCCGACCCAGCAATGGTCGCCTGTCTTGAACAGTAGGCCTTACACCGGCTTTTTGGTCGAGGACTTCTATCGGCAGGCAGATATGCTTTTTCCACTTTTCAGTCAAAAAGGAACGCGCTTCCCGGGTGGTTTTTTCATCCTTATCTTCCCAATTAAATGTGGCTCCTACCCGGTAGATATCATTTCCCAGCGGCTGCACAAAAAATCCAGCATTGAATACTTCCGACAAATCCAATCCCGGGCATCGTACTGTAATTACCTCGCCTTTGGTAAGACCAAATGGAAGGTAGCGCCACCAGATTGAGGCCGCAGTTTTATAACCGCGGCAGTCAATGATGCGTTTGGGTTTTTGTTCATCAATACTCAACTGTTCTATTTCTCCAGGTTCGTCGGGCAATGTGAATTCCATTTGCCGAAAGGCTCCTTTCAGCTTCAAATACTCCCTTGCACTCTCTAAGAAGATGGGCAGGTCTACATAGCCAGCACCCTTTACCTGCCCTTTTCCAAAGGGGAAGTCGCCGAACTTTTCATCATCAGGGCCCGCCTTAGAAGTGCTGCCCAGAAAATGACCAAACTCATCCGTTTGTTCTTTTTCTGCCCATAAGTCTGCTTCAAGCGCACTGCTATGCTTACGCAAAAGGGGCAGGCTGTGGTAAAATGTAGCACCAAGGAGTTGTTCCTTCCCTGGATAAAATTCCTCCAGTTCAGCGATCACGTCATCGGCCAGCCAACTCTTGTTGATTCTTCTAAACACTATGGGATTCCACAATCCGGCAGCCACCATTGAACTCGAATTCGCGTGGTGGTTGTCGACCACCATGACCTGCTCTCCCCTCTCCATAAGCCTCAATGCCAGTACAGTTCCGGCGAGACCTTGTCCTAATATTAGATTCACCCCACAAAGATAGTAGGTATTGTTACGCGAGTACTATTCCGATAATCGCCACGCCAATTAAAGTAAATAGGAGCAGCAACAAATAAGCGGGTACAATGACAATCGATTTAAAGACGGACCGCAAAAAGCTTTGCTGATAGCCGTTCATCAATGACAGCGTCAAGTAGCTCACTGCAAGCACGAATATTGCAAAAACATCCCCCTTACCGGCCTCGCCAGAAAGGGAAAGAAAAATGCTGAGTGTAAAAAGAAGCACTAAAACAAAAATGAGCAACTTTTTCAAAAGTTTCCGGGGCCTGTTGCGCCATATTAAAATGAGTGTCGACGCAAAGTAGAACAGTGTAAATGCCGCAATGAGCCAATGCCTCACATCTACTGACCACAAACCAAGCAATAGATACAAACTGAAGAGAAAAAACATACAAGTGTGAAAATGCACGCTGAATACCAAATGGTTCACGTAAAAAGAAGAGCGACGGTAATGCAAAATCATCAACAACAGTGCGAAGAGTGGAAGTAAAAAGAAAGCCCCGACTGATGCAGATTTGAAAAAGGCCTGTTTGTAAAGTGCCGGATTCTTTTTGATGCGTTGCCAGCGCGAAGTGAGGGCTTGATTCAGACTGGCTGAGCCGACTATTTCAAGAGAATCAAGTTCGATAGTAATATCATTGTCAGAAGCCAGGGTGGAGTCAATTGCACTCTGATTTGCTCGTCTTACCTGATTTATAGCTTCTACAAGTTGTGGTGGATTTGCATAAAGAAATGTGTCAGCTATGAGGCTATCAATTGCCAAAAGCTGCGCTTCTGGTTCTGCCTTAGTCGCATTTAAAAAGTCGAAGTTGCTTTCTCGGGTGGTGAAAGCAAGGAAAAAGAAGTAGGCGACGCTGACAAATATGTAAAGCCTGAAAGGCGCAATAAACGATAGGCGCTTGCCTTCGTTGAAAATACGCGTCATAGTGCCTGGATTTCCTAAAAGCATGGCTATGCTTCTGAAAAACTTGGCGTCAACAGTAAAATAGTCCTGAAAAAAATCGCCCACGAAATCGCGCACCGGAAGTGGCGTATCTCGCACCCGTTGTCCGCAATTGGGACAATACTGCGACTCTGGCTCAAGACCAAACTGACAGTTCAGACAATGCGTGTGGCTGTTGTTGTGGTGGGTGGTTGACATTCGCTAAAATCGGTCGAATGTAGCGAATCAGAACAAAAAATCAGACCTCTGCAAGAATCTCTTTGACAATGGCTGGTAAATAGTTGAATTCTTTCTCTTTGCTTACAAAGCGCTTGGCGCCGATATTGTAAGCTTCTTCAATTGTCCATTCATTGTCACTGTTGCTCAAGAATATTACCGGAACATTGTAATCGAAGCTTTGCATGAGCTGAATCAAATCAAAGCCACTGATAGAAGGCATAGTGATATCGACAATTACAAGATTAAATGTTGACTTGCTCAACATTTTCATGGCTTCCGATGAACTCGTGGCCATATCGACTTCGTATCCATTCTCGCTCAATAACTTGCGCGTGATTTTTAAAGTGATGATTTCATCATCAACCAGCAGAATACGTTCAACTTTAATAGACATTAATTCTCGCTTGTAAGTGATGAACTCAATCGGCTAATATTTTAACCCTGGCATCTTGCAATGCATGTGAAGCAATGGCGCAAATCTCATCGAGTTGTGAATCGATTCCATCCGTATCTTCCTCCCGAAGTCTGTTTTCTACTTTTCGCAAGAGCACTACCAGCTCTTTGAGGCCGAGAGGCACCGCTGCTGATCGCATTCGATGCACTACAAAGCGCACGCCATTCCAATCACGGATGAGTCGGGCCGATTCCAATTCCTCGATGTCTTTGGAGGTTCGTTCCGTGTAGAGCTTTAAAATTTCAGAGACAAATCCGATATCGTTGCCCGACAATCGTTTTAAGCCTTCTACGTCTATAACTTCAGTGTGCATTTTAAAGGGAGTTTGCCAAAAGGTACGCAATTACTGTGCCTACGGTTTCAGGGCTTGGAAAAAAAGCGAAATACATCCATTCCATTTGCATACAGAATGAGTGTAAGTAGAATTGCTATCCCCACCAATTGAGCATATTCCATAAACTTTTGCGGGGGCTGTTTGCCCGCAACCATCTCGTAAAGCAAAAACATCACATGGCCTCCATCAAGTGCCGGAATTGGAAGAATATTCATTACTGCGAGTATAATAGAAAGCAATGCCGTCATATTCCAAAAGCGCTGCCAATTCCAGGTATTGTCAAAAAGGTTTCCTATGGTGATGAATCCACCCACTTGTTTGGCACCTTCCTGACTAAACAACAGTTTTAAAGAGCGGACGTAATTCACAAGGTTGTTCACCCCTTCTTCCACACCTGCGGGTATACTCTCGAAGAAGCCGTACTGCAATTGCTCGGTTTGGATGAAATCAAATGGTGATTTATTGAAAAACCCGAGCTTTCCGTCTTCGCTCACATGGGCGGTGAGGTTTACAAGTGCTTCATCCCTTTCAACCTGCACTTCCACATCGCTGCCAAGGTTGCGTCGGAGCGCTGCTACCAATTCCTGAAATGACCCTGCTGGCATCCCATTCAAGCTTACAAACATGTCGCCTTTTCTCAGGCCGGCTTCATCGGCGGCTGACCCGGGCAAAACCGAATCTACGACCGCAGGATAGCGTTCTGAAAACAGCGGAGCGCTTTTTTGACTGCCTTCCCGCAATATGTCCTGTTCAATATCTTCGGGCAAGGAAATAGTGAATTGCTCGCCGTTGCGCTCTACCACAATGTCGCGCACATCTTCGAAAAGGATGCGTTGATTGACTTCTCCCAAAGTTACCAGGGGCCTTTCACCTGCTGCAACTATGCGATCCCCATGTTGGAATCCATTCTTGATCATCAGGCTGTCGGCATAAACGCCGTACACAAGGTTCTCATTTGGAATATACTGCTTGCCCCAGGCAAAGAGCATCATTGAATAAATGACAAAAGCCAAAATCACATTTACGGTAACGCCTCCGATCATAATGATGAGGCGCTGCCAGGCAGGCTTGGACCGAAACTCCCAGGGCTGGGCAGGTTTTTTCAGTTGCTCGGTATCCATGCTCTCGTCGATCATGCCGGCTATCTTTACATAACCACCTAGTGGCAGCCATCCAATACCATATTCAGTGTCGCCCACCTTCTTCTTGAAGAGTGAAAACCACGGATCAAAGAACAGGTAGAACTTCTCAACCTTGGTTTTGAATATTTTAGCTGGCACGAAATGCCCCAACTCGTGCAACACTATGAGCAATGAAAGGCTCAGGATGAATTGACTGACTTTTATGAAAATTTCCATCGAGGGAATTTATTGTTTAGTGGGCTGCCTTTTGCGCTCCAATTTTGTCCTGAACCCACAGCCGGGTCAGTTGATCTGTTTCAAAATACTGTTCTAAATCAGGCAATGCAATAAATGCTATACCATCAAGTGCTTCGGAAATAAGCTCTGGCATCTCGCCAAATGATACCGAACCTTTCAAAAATGCTTCCACTGCTATTTCATTGGCTGCATTGAGGATGCATGGTGCATTGCCGCCGCGCTGCATAGCCTTATAGGCCAGCGCAAGATTGGGAAAAGCTTCCATGTCGGGCTTCTCAAAAGTGAGTGAAGCATACCTGGCAAAATCGAATCGCGGAAAGTTTGAGGGAAGCCTTTCCGGATATCCCAAAGCATACTGTATAGGCAGTTTCATATCAGGGAGGCCCATTTGCGCCTTCATGCTGCCATCTTCAAATTGCACAATGCTGTGAATGATCGATTGGGGGTGCACAATCACGTCGATTTGTTCTTCCTTCAATCCAAACAGCCATTTGGCTTCAATGACTTCCAGGCCTTTGTTCATCATCGATGCGGAGTCGATGGTGATCTTGGCGCCCATATCCCAGTTGGGATGCTTGAGTGCCTGCTCTTTAGTCGCGTGGTATACTTCCTCCCGCTTTTTTCCCCGAAAGGGGCCACCGGAGGCCGTCAGGTAAATTTTCTCAATCGGGTTGTGAAACTCTCCCACAAGGCATTGGAAGATAGCCGAGTGCTCAGAATCAACGGGGTAAATGTTTACGCCTTTCTCTCTCGCGGCAGCGGTCACAAGCTCTCCTGCCACCACCAGGGTTTCTTTATTTGCCAAAGCGATGTGCTTTCCTGCTTCAATGGCCCGCATGGTGGGCCTGAGACCTGCAAAACCTACAAGCGCTGTTAGCACGATCTCAATCTGCTCCATTTCAACCACTTCACATAGGGCTTGCTGGCCGCAAAACACTTTTATGCCTTCGTCAAACAAGGCGTCTTTGAGTTGGGAATAATGGCTCTCGTCGCCTATTACCACGGCATTGGGTTTGAACTCCAAGGCCTGGGCTTTCAATAGCTCAGCGTTGCTGTGGGCTGTAAGTACCTCCACCACGAAGCGGTCAGGGTGGGCGCGCACCACATCAAGCGCCTGCGTGCCTATGGAACCCGTAGAGCCCAGTATGGCAATGTGTCTTTTAGAATGCTTATCGGACATTGCGGCAAAGATAACAGAAAGGGATGGTGATATGGCTCATCTCATTGCACTCGTTTTTATTTCATTGATCAGGCGCTCGCCGGCATCACCCGCACCCTCAATGGGTACAAAGCGCCCCTGCCCTTCGCTTGCCAGCCCCTGCATTTCTTGCGTGGTGAACTTGCCACAACGGATACAAAGCACAGAAGTGTTAATGCCAAATCGCCTGTACTTGTTTACCAGCTTGCTCGCTTTCGATGCGCCTTCATTGAATGCACCATCCGTGGCGAGTATTATTTGGTTGTTGCCTTCTGGCAAAAAGTGCTGACGCGCGGATCTACCCGCCCGGTCAATGGCTTTGGCGCCTTGCGTATTGCCCGCTGCCTCAAGCGACATAATGGCTAGCGCACATTGGGCTTTATTGAGATTCGACCCTGCTTCAAGCAATACATCGGTATCGGTGGCATAGCTAATTAGTGTAAACCGGTCGGAGTCGCGCATGGCTTTTAGCAAGTCAGTCATGGCAATCTTGAGCAAATCGAGCCGGCCTTGCTGCTTCATAGAGGTGGAAACATCGACGAGAAATACCACATTATTTTGCTTGTAAAGGTCCAAAGGCATGAGTGGGTTGTCGCCCTTCAATGGTTCTTCAACGACTTCAGGGATCTGCGCTGGGCCTGGATCTTGTGCAGTTGGCTCGACATACTCCACAACGTCCTCTTCTTCTGTGGTCAGAGTATTAATTGCGGGGGTCTCTTCCCGCACCTCTTCCCGGATGTCTGCCAAAATTCCAGGAATGCGCAGCAGCACATGGTCGCGCACTGCCGAGGCATAAACGGCGGTATCTACCTCCATATCGCCCACTTTGGCGGCGATAAAGTAGCGCCCTGCAGGCAAGGCAGTGCTGAGCTCGCCATTCACATCGGTTCGCAATTCTTGCATGGCCCTGCCGAGTTGGTATACTACGATTGAGGCGTTGGCAACAGGCTGCATCGTCTCATCGCGCAGGCTAAGGTGAAATGGCCGCAACTGGCCTGCCGGCGCTGTGCTGAAATCTGGGCAGGGCATGCTGCCTCCCGCAAATGTAGCCTCACCGCGAAGCCTCACGGTGCGTGGCTCAGCCCATGGACTGGCATAGATGCGCGCTTCTATATCGAAAGGCCCGGCCTGTGCAGGGGTGTAATGCAACCTTATGCTTTCTGTGGCACCCGCAGCCACGGTTTTAGAACTCATTTTTACCTCGACCGTTTTTGGCACCTCCACCCTGAATATTATTTCATCTTTACCACCATTGTTGCTGATCGCAAAATCAGCGAAGGGCTCATCTGCCCGGGCAAGAACGCCAAAATCGTGCAATGGCTTTTCCAAAGTAAGCTGTGCCTGCATCAAAAAAGGCAAGCAGGTGCTGGCAAATGCAAGGATGTATGGTATCAGGTTTCTCGCCATGGGCTGAGTGCGTCGGCTATCTTGCGGTCATTGCCCAGTCGAGGCACCTTATTTTGACCTCCGAGCTTGCCCACCGATTTCATGTAGGCATTAAACGCATCCTGCTGCAGGCATGTTATGCGCAAGGGCCTCAATATTTTTCCAACAATCAGGTCGCTGTAATAGCTGTTCTTTGCTTGAAGCGTTTCGTCGAGCACTTTTGCAAAGGCTTCGAGGTCTTTTGGCCTTTCGGCAAATGAGATGAACCACTCATGGTAAGGCAGGCCCTCCGCAGGCTCGAGTTGCGGTGCCACCGTAAATTCGATCACCTGACCGCCGCACTGTGCCATGGCCTCATTCATAGCGGCCTCCACTTCCTCGGCTATCACGTGCTCACCAAAAGCCGAAGTGAAATGCTTGATGCGGCCCGTTACCAATATCCGGTATGGGTTTTTTGAGACAAACTTTACCGTATCGCCAATGCTGTATCCCCACAGTCCGGCATTGGTGCTCATCAGCAAAGCGTAATTTTGCCCGAGCTCAATGTCGTGTAGCCGCAATCTTTCCGGGTTTTCATCAAAATACTGATCAGCCGGAATAAATTCAAAGAAAATGCCGGCATCTGTATTGAGCAGCAATCCGGGCGCGGTCTGCGAGTCCTGAAAAGCGATAAAGCCCTCACTCGCCGGATAGGTTTCGATGCTGTCCACCTTTTTACCGATAAGGCGCTCAAAGCGATTGCGGTAAGGCTCAAAATTTACCCCGCCATACACGAAGAGGTTGAACTTTGGGAAAACCTCCTTGACACTTGCCTTGCCCGTGCGCTCCAGCAATTTCTCAAAATAGTGCTGCACCCAGCTAGGGATGCCCGAAATGAGCGTCATGGGCCTTTCCATGGTCTCATCAATTACGCGGCTCAGCTTCTCTTCCCAATCGTCGATGCAATTGGTTTCCCAACTTGGGAGGCGGTTTTTTTGAAGGTATGATGGCACGTGGTGGGCCACAATTCCTGATAGCCGGCCGGTTGGTATGCCATTTTGATTGCCGAGCACAGGGCTACCTTGCAGAAAAATCATATTGCCATCTACGAATTGGCTATTGCCCGTTTCAGCGATATAAAGCAGCAATGCATTGCGGGCGGCATCTATATGATGGCCCATGGAGTCGGGCGTGATGGGAATGTACTTTGCGCCCGAGGTGGTACCCGATGTTTTTGAAAAGTAGAGCGGCTTACCCGGCCAGAGGATATCTGGCTCGCCTGCCTTAACGCGCTCCACGTAGGGTTTGAGTTGCTCGTAATCCCTTACGGGTACCGCAGCTTTAAATGCGGAGTAATCCTTGACGTTCTCAAATCCATGGTCGCGGCCAAAAGCAGTATCGGCAGCCTTTTGCAGCAGCATGGCCATGGTGGCCTCCTGGGTTTGCAGGGCTTTGGCTCTCCACGCATTCACGCGCATGGCGGTGATTGCTGCCAAAGATTTACTCAGAAGTGACTTGATGCCCATAATTATTTTGAAAAGGCGATAAATTCTTGTGGGTTCAAAGCATTGCCATTGTACCACAGCTCAAAATGCAAATGCGGGCCATCGCTGTGCTCGCCCGTATTGCCAACGGTAGCAATGATATCACCGGCCTCTACTTTTTCGCCAACGCGCTTGAGCAGGGCGGCATTGTGTTTGTATACTGAAATCAGGTTGTTAGGATGCTGGATTTGAATTACATACCCACCATCAGAAGTGAATGAAGCAATAATCACCGTGCCGCTGTACACAGCGCTTACCGCTGCACCCTCGTCGGAGGCCACGTCAACGCCAAAATGTCCGCCTGAGCTGTTGAATGAAGAAAGTACCACTCCACGCAGCGGCGGAAAGAAAAATATACCTGGAAGCCCCATGGCACCTGATGCAAAACCAGCGCCAGGATTCAAGGCGAATCGTTCTTCTGATTCTATTTCCTTGCGCAGCAGCGAGTCTTCTTTGGAGATAGCAGCACTCAGGCTCTCATATGTAATTCGGGCGTCGGGCTCGGTGAGTTCAGCCATGGTGTCCTCGAATACATCACCGGCAAGCACGCGGCTTAGGTTTTCAAAATACTGACCGTATATGCGCTGGGATTCGGCAAGAGAGTCGGCCCTCACTGCTGCCTGTAAGGCCTTTATTCGGGTTTGCGTATCACTGTAACCAGGAATGTACTCCTTGAGCGGAGTGAACACGATTGTGCTCACAACAGCACCTGCAATCACCAATGTTACCAGGGCCAAAACGGCAATGACGTTTAAGGGAGTGAGGTAAGCCGAGAAGCGCTCATCAAAGCTGACATCATTGACCAATACAAGCCTGTACCTGTTTTTGAGTCGCCGAAGTAACTTCCTGTTTTCTTTTTGGTCTTGTTTTGCCATGCCCTGTAAAAGGAAGCGTCAAATATCCGAATAATTTGCCGCCTTCGTAAAACGATGAAATGCGGGTGTATTGGTAAAAAAGCAATAATTTTGTATATTTTCTGTTAATGGCATATATCCTACCCACTTGAAGCGCCTGTTTACATACCCGGCTCTGTGTTGTATTGTCCTGATAGCAATGGTATTTGCGTCGGGTTGCTCACGTAAAAAAGATACGTTCACCAGTCGATTTTACCACCAAACCACATCTCAGTTCAACTGGTATTTCAATGCCAATGAAATTTGGACTTTGACCAATCAGCGACTCTGGTCGGAGAAAGAGGATGATTATCTTAAGCTGTTGCCCCTATTCGTGGTGCCTAATGAGGAGCAACAAAAAAACCTGTACCCGGAAATGGATGCCATAATTGAGAAGTGCGGCACCCTGATCGACAGGCATGCCATGGAGATCAGTAAAAAGGAGAAAAACAAGTGGATTGACGACGCTTATTTGCTCACGGGAAAAGCGAATTTTTACAAAGGTCGCTACAGCACCGCCCAGGAGATGTTTGCCTATGTTGCCAAAAAATACAAAGGTCAAGACTCGCGTTATGATGCTGCACTCTGGCTGGCCCGAACATATTTCGAAACCGAGCAATATGGAAAGGCCAAGACGGTGCTGTCGGTAATAGAAAAAGACAACAGCAAAGACAAGCCCAAAGATTTTTTATCCAACTTCAATGCTGTTTCAGCAGATATGTATTTGAGGCAGGGAAAGTTCAAAGAGGCGATACCTTACCTTGAGGATGCAACGTTATATACCAAAGACCGGCAAATGAAAGCCAGGTTAATGTATATCACAGCGCAAGCGTATCAAGAGGAGGGCAAATCAAAACAGGCGATTTCCACATTTGCGGAAGTGGTAGAACTCAAGCCCGGGTACGAAATGGAATTCTACGCAAAGATCAGTCAGGCACTGGCTTTTGACCGCAAGCTTGACTCCAGCAAGATAAAAGCCATGCTGCGCGACATGTCCAGAGAAGAGAAATACAGAGAATACCTCGATCAAATCTACTATGCCTGGGCCGAAATAGAATTGGAAGAGCGCAACATTGAAGAAGGGCTAAAGCTGCTTCAATTATCTGCCGCCAATAGCGTAAGCAACCCCAAACAAAAAGCCAAAACCTGGCTGCGTATTGCTGATATTTACTTCGCTGACCGCGAATACCTCACCGCAAAGAGTTACTATGATAGCACTGCCACGCTGATTACAGAAGATTTTCCCGGCTACTACGACATCCTCGCAAAGGCGAGTTCATTGGGTGACCTGGTTATCAATTTGGATGTGATAGAAAACAATGATAGCCTGCTCACCCTTGCCAACATGGATGAGAAGGAAAGGGACAAAATCATCATCAAAATGATCGCCGACCTTGAAGCTGAATATGAACAAAAAATGCTCGAAGAACAAAAAGCCTTGGAGAGATTGCAGTTTGCCTCGGCGGCTGGAGGTGGAGGTGGTAACGCTTCGTACGGTTCTGGTAAAAATTGGTATTTCTACAATCCCGGGGCCCTCGGAAAAGGTATGCAGGAATTTAACCGGCGCTGGGGTCCCCGAAAGCTGGAGGACAACTGGCGGCGCAGTACAAAAGCTTCTACAAATACGGCAATGATGACCAACGATCCTGACGCAGTTGTTGACCTCGCTCAGGACGCGGGCTCAGGCATCAAATCGCTTGAGGAATATGTCGCTTTGTTGCCCATGTCTGACTCAGCTCAAAAAGCGATGCATGATGATATCATTGCTGCACTTTATGACATTGGTTTGATTTATAAAGAGCGCCTCAAAGATGAAGACAACGCGATAGAATCATTCAACCGAATTACAGTTGACTATGATACAAGTGCAATTGCTCCGAGTGCCTTCTATCAACTCTACCGCATTTATTACGAAAAGGAACTTGCTGGCAGCTTCATTGGTACTGGATTTAAAGACAATTCCGGGTACTACAGGGATATTATTCTTGAGGATTATCCAGACAGTGAATATGCCAAGCTCATTCTCAACCCGGATTATATCAGTCAAAAAAATGCGAACTACGAAGCCGAAAAAATTATCTACGAAGAAACATTTAAGAAATTTAACCGCAGGCAATACAACGATGTATTAATCGTCTGCAACGATGTGATAACGACGCAACCCAACAACAACTTTCTTCCTAAATACTACCTTATCAAAGCCTTAACTGTTGGGGCAAAAAATGATGCCAGCTCATTCGAAAACGCGCTCAAAGACATTATCGCCAAATTTCCAAATACGGAGGAAGCCGATAGGGCCGCAGAACTGCTCGGCGACCTCAATGAGGCCAAGGCACGCCTTGCCAGGGAAGATGCACGCAAAATACGTGATGCCGGCAGCGACCCCGTAGCCGACACAGCAGATAAAACCAATCCTGCGCCCACTCCGGCAAACGTCGATACCGACATGTTCAAAATGGACGAGAATTCAGAGCACTTTTTCGCCCTTATTTTCCCTAAGGATTCAGAGAATGCCACTACAGTCAAAGAGACAATCGCGCAGTTTAACAGCGAGTTTTTCAAAACGGCCAACCTCAGGGTTACCAACAGTTTTATAGACAAAGACCATCAGATAGTCATTGTACGCAGCTTTAAAAACAAAGCTGAAGCCATGGAATATTTTACCACCTTCGATAAGAATAATGGAATGCTGGCCGACCTGCTCGCAAAGAAATACCCTACTTTTACCATCACGACCAAAAATTTCACCGTTCTATTCAGGAACAAAAATCCTGAAGTTTACAAAGTATTCTTCGATAGCAATTACAGATAAGTGCTCAATTAACACAAAGACCCAATGTTCAAGAACACAAATTCAAAAGACATGTCGAAAACAAGTGAACCCCATTCACCTGAAAAACTCAACCGCATCGTAACAGGTACCGATATCGAAGGCGTAGTGCGCTCCGACAGCAACATACGTATCGATGGAAATGTAAAGGGCGATATTCAGGTGAAAGGAAGGTTGGTCGTGGGCCCTACTGGCACCATACGTGGAGAAATAATTTGTGAAAATGCCGATATCGAAGGTTCAATTACCGGTAAAATTTCCGTCAATGGATTGCTTTCGCTCAAGTCGACTGCACGACTGGATTGTGATATTCAAACCAAGAAATTGGCCATTGAGCCAGGAGCAGTTTTCACAGGAAAATGTGAAATGGGCGGCGGAATCGTGAAGGATATCAAGCAAAAATCAGAACTTGAAACCGCCGAAAGCACCAAACAAGTCAGAGAAAACTCCCGGTAAAGGAAAACCCTCCACGGCTGCATATCGGCTCACTGGTATGGGAATCAAAATGGGCGTGGTCATATATCTCGGCATTTACGGTGGACAAAAAATCGATGAGCGAACCGCTTGGGAAACCCCCTGGTTTACCCTGCTCGGAGCACTGCTGGGTGTAGGCTTGTCTCTTTATTTTGCCATCAGCGACCTGCGCCAATTATAACCAATTGTAATCATGACCACATTTATCCGCGATTTCTCAATCATCACGATCCTCAACCTGGCCGGCGCTATACTTGGAGCGCGATTTCTTTATAAGAATGATGTGCCCGCGTCATACTGGATTGCCTTTGGCTTTATCGCGCTGCTTACCCTGGCCATCCATACCATTCTCATCAAAGCCAACGAGAAGCGCGCACAGCTTTTTGTCAATGCGTTTATGGCAGCGCTTACTGCAAAATTACTTTTCTCATGCATCATTTTACTCGCTGTGGGACTTCTGGTGCGCGAGCAATTGGTGTTCACCGCTGTTGCATATCTTATAGCCTATTTCACTTTTACTGTTGCGGAAATAAAAGACCTGCTTCCGCGAATGAAAAATTGAAGCGCTAAAAACAGGTTCAAAATTAAGCCTATCACTTTGTCTATTTGGCTATTATAAGTTTTCTCCTTTCTTCCAATTCAAAGCGCTGCATGTGTTGAATAATTATATAGCTTTGCAGTCAATTTCAGCGCATGATTTCAGCGCCAAAATGACCTGACGATGCTTCATATTCGGCCCATGTTCGAAAAAATTTCTAAGGCGTTATTTCTCTCCGCTGTTATCCTGATACCCGCCCTTTGCGCAGGTTCTTCAACGGGCGATGATGAAAAAGAACCTTTTGATCCCGGAAAAAAGATAATAAGCTCTGTGCAAGACATGCACGAACTTCACATCGGTGACTTTTCAGTATACCTCCCTATCATTATTTTTTCTGAAGGATCTTTTCATGCATTTTCCAGCTCTCACCTTTACCACAACAAGCTCAAAGTGATACAACCTGTAAGTGGAGAAAAGCTGAAATACTACGAACACGACGGCTTCGTGATGGTTGACGAAAAAATTTATGCCGCTGGCGTTGATGGTGGTTTAACTTTCGATCCTGAAAGCGGGGAGATACTTAATGAGCGCCCTCTTGACTTTTCGATTACCCGCGATGTTTTTGGGATCTTCGTGACCATCGCCATTTTACTGTTTGTATTTTTGTCTGTGGCAAGGGCTTACGCCAAAAGGCCAGGCAAAGCACCAAGCGGTTTACAGAATTTTATGGAAGCGATGATACTCTTCGTCCGCGA
>DAIRDH010000019.1:0-23364 GCA_036796255.1 Cryomorphaceae bacterium | reverse complement strand
TTTGGTGATGCTGTGCAAGAGGCGCACCATTAATCTTTTTAATCAGGCAATAAGCAAACCATATAAATCACAATTCACATGGAATTACTCTCAGTTCTCTTACAAGAAGTCTCTAACAATGCCGGTTTGGCTGGTATTGGTGCGGGATTGGCAGCTGTAGGTGCAGGTATGGGTATTGGACGCATCGGCGGAAGCGCTGTTGAGTCTATGGCCCGTCAGCCCGAAGTTACCGGAGACCTCCGTGCAAGCATGATTATTGCTGCAGCACTTATTGAAGGTGTTGCGCTTTTCGCAGTAATCGTTTGCCTTCTGGTGGTTCTCTAAAAAAGAACAAACTTGGGCAGCCACGACGGTTGGTCGTGGCGCCCATTTTTAACCTTTCGAAATTAAACACTCACTATTATGCTTGATGTAAACTGGGGCACGCTGATTTGGACAACCATTGCTTTCCTCACGGTGGTTTTCATACTGGGCAAATTTGCCTGGAAACCAATTTTGGCCGCCATTAAGGAGCGTGAAGAGTCTATTGACGCCTCCCTCAAATCAGCGGAGCAAGCCCGCAACGAAATGTCGGCCCTCAAAGCGGATAACGAAGAGCTTCTCAAGCAGGCACGCCTTGAGAGAGACACGATGCTCAAGGAAGCACGCGAAACCAAAGAAAAGATCGTTAACGAGGCCAAAGAAAAGGCCAACGATGAGTATAGCCGTATTTTGAACTCAGCGAAAGAGGCTATCCACAATGAAAAGATGGCCGCAATTGTCGAAATACAAAATGAAGTGGCCACATTGAGCTTGCAGATTGCAGAAAAACTATTGCGCCAGAAATTGTCTTCGCCTGATGAGCAGAAAAAGCTCATTGATAAATACATCGAAGAATCTAAGGCCAACATGAATTGAGATGCATAAGGAACTGAAAGCCTCTAGGCGTTACGCCAAATCTTTGCTCGACTTCGCCATAGGTGAAGGCACCCTCGCCGCAGTGACCAAAGACATGGACATTTTGCACAAAGCTTTTATCCAGAACAAAGAGTTGGTTAAAATGCTTCGCACGCCTTTGGTTAAGGCAGATGTTAAAAGCAAAATCCTGAAGAAGATTTTCGCTGGCAATATCAGCGAAGTTACCTTGCGTTTCATACTCATTATCACGTCTAAGCGTCGGGAAAGCATTTTACCCGGCATAGCGCGCTCATTCGAAGAGCAGGTGCGCGAGCACAATGGCATTGCCCTTGCGGAAATTACTACCGCAGTGCCAATCGACCAGAAACAACGGGATGGAATGAAATCGCTGCTCGGTGACAAGTACCCAAAATTGGAATTGAAAGAAATCGTGGATCCGGACATCATCGCTGGATTTTCGATCAAAGTGGGTGATAAGCTCTACGACGAAACGATCGAGAGCCGCATCAAAGCCCTAAAAAAATACTATCGGAACAATCCTTATATAGCAAAACTTTAAAAATACGAACATGGCGGAAGTAAATCCGGCTGAGGTTTCAGCAATATTGCGAGAACAACTCGCAGGCTTCAAATCAGAAGCAGAGCTCCAGGAAGTAGGCACTGTGCTTCAGGTGGGTGACGGTATCGCACGCATTTATGGCCTCACAAGCGTACAGGCAGGCGAGCTTATCGAATTTGAGAATGGCCTTAAAGCGACGGTACTCAACCTTGAAGAAGACAACGTAGGTGCCGTACTGCTCGGCAGCTCAAGAGACATTAAAGAGGGTGATACCGTAAAACGTACCGGTCGCATCTCATCTATTCACGTAGGTGAAGGCATGGTAGGTCGCGTAGTAAACACACTTGGTGAACCCATAGACGGCAAAGGCCCTATCACTGGTGAACTGTTTGAAATGCCACTGGAACGCAAAGCTCCTGGCGTAATTTTCAGGCAGCCTGTAACAGAGCCCTTGCAAACTGGTATCAAGGCCGTTGACTCCATGATTCCAATCGGACGTGGACAACGTGAGCTCATCATTGGCGACCGCCAAACCGGTAAGTCTGCTGTTGCGATCGATACCATCATCAACCAACGCGAATTTTACGACCGCGGAGAGCCTGTGTTTTGCATCTATGTAGCCATTGGGCAGAAAGGTTCAACCGTTGCGCAGCTGGTGAAGAAGCTCGAAGATACCGGCGCCATGGATTACACCGTAATCGTAGCTGCCAATGCTTCCGACCCTGCGCCAATGCAGTACCTGGCACCGTTTGCCGGAGCGGCCATTGGAGAATTCTTCCGCGACACAGGCCGTCCGGCGCTGATCGTATTTGATGACTTGTCAAAGCAAGCCGTAGCTTACCGCGAGGTATCACTATTGTTGCGTCGCCCTCCGGGACGTGAAGCTTACCCTGGTGATGTGTTTTATCTTCACTCAAGGCTCTTGGAGCGCGCCGCTAAAATCATCAATTCAGATGAGATCGCTGCCAAGATGAATGACTTGCCTAAGTCACTCGTTGGCAAAGTGAAAGGGGGCGGATCACTTACTGCACTTCCCATTATTGAGACGCAGGAAGGTGACGTATCGGCATACATCCCGACCAACGTAATTTCGATTACTGACGGACAGATATTCCTCGAGTCCAACCTCTTCCTTTCGGGTGTGCGCCCTGCTATCAACGTAGGAATCTCGGTATCACGTGTGGGTGGAAATGCCCAGATCAAGTCGATGAAGAAAGTGGCTGGTGTACTCAAAATTGACCAGGCACAGTTTCGCGAATTGGAGGCTTTCTCAAAATTCGGCTCCGACCTTGACCCCGCCACGCTTGCTGTAATTGGCAAAGGCCGTAGGAACGTTGAGATCCTAAAGCAAAATGAAAACACTCCGATGCCTGTAGAGAAGCAGATCGCAATTATTTACCTCGGAGTGAATGGTTTGCTAGGAAATGTGCCCGTAGACCGTGTAAAGGAATTCGAAGTGGAATACCTGCATTACATGGAACAAAAACACGCTGATGTGTTGGAAACACTTCGCAAAGGAGTAATCAACGATGATGTGACCAACATTATCAAAAAAGTAGGTGCCGACCTTTCGGAAAAATATAAAGCATAAACCCGCTCAGCAGTTCAGCTTTACGCATGTAAAGAAATAACATGGCAAACCTAAAGGAAATAAGGAATAGGATCGTGTCGATACAATCGACAAGGAAAATCACTTCAGCGATGAAGATGGTTTCTGCCGCAAAACTCCACCGGGCACAGAGTGCCATTTGGCGTATGCGACCCTACGCCCAGAAAATGCAGGAGATTTTGAGCAACCTGACAGCTTCACTTGATGTAAGTGAAAACATGTACGGAAATAAGCGCGAAGTAAAGCGCGTACTTATCGTTGCCATCACCTCCAACCGCGGCCTTTGCGGTGGGTTCAACAACAATGTAATCCGCAAAGTAAACGAGCTCATCAAGGTGCACTCCGATGCCAAGGTTAAAGTTCTGGGCGTGGGAAAGAAAGGATACGATTACTTTAAGAAGACGCCTTACGCTCCCGGAGCAGGTTACCCGGAGTTGCCTTACCTCATCTTTAATGAACTCAACTTCGCGAACGCAGCTGAAATGGCTGTCGCAGTGATGGATAAGTTTGCAGAGAAAAAACTGGACAAGGTCTATCTTGTTTACAATTCATTCAAAAACGCAGCTGTACAAGACACCCTGATTGAGAATTACCTTCCCATCATTCCTTCGAAGGTTGAAGAAGGCAAAGAAAACATACAACAAACAGAGTTTATTTTTGAGCCGAGTAAGGAAGAAATCGTAACTGCTTTGATTCCAAATTCACTCAAAACGCAATTTTACAAGGCACTGTTGGATTCGAATGCAGCAGAGCACGGAGCGCGAATGACAGCCATGCATCAAGCAACCGACAATGCGACTGAACTTGTTAAAGAGCTCAACCTGAAATACAATAAGGCCCGCCAAGCCAGCATTACAAACGAGATTCTTGAGATTGTATCAGGCGCTGAAGCTTTGAAAGGCTAATTCAACACTCCATCAACTTGATTGCCCCATTCATAACACTTGGATGGGGCTTTTATTTTGGCCTAATTTGTGGAAAGGATTAAGGTCCGCAAAATATGAATGCTCCGCTTTCAAAAAGTCTCTTTCTATTGCTCCTTGGGGCCTTAATGCTCTATTTGGCACATCCCTTAGCCGACATCGCAAAAAGTGATATACAGCCCTTAAAATCTGCCCAACAATTTGCGAATAAGCTTGATGAAAAGAGCAGAAAGGCAATGCGGGCTATTGAATTCTTCAAGCAGGAAATACGAAAGAATGGTCCGCGGTACACAAAATACGCCCACTGGCAGCAATTGGACCAATTGGAAAAAGAGCACGGCATCATGCTCTTTGTGTATCGCAATGACGAACTTATTTTGTGGTCACACAATGGGCTTTCTCCCCTTTCGGTAAAGCGAACTGCTGCCCAAGGCAGCGAAATCCATCATTTCGAAAACGGTTGGTTCAGGCTCATATACCGCACTGACGGCATCGAAGAATATATTGCCGCAATAAGAATCAAACATACCTACCCGTATCAAAACAATTACCTCAGCAATGCCTTTGCCGAAGGATTCCTTGCCGAGGGACTCTCAACAATCTCTACAGACCCTACACCGGGCGCTGTAAAGCTTAAGGCCGATCATCAATACTTCTATCTGACCTATGAGGACAAGTCTCAGCAAAAACAACACAGCCCCGTAATTTTTCTCCTCTTTTCTTTCATCGGCGGTATTCTAATAATTGCCGGGCTTTATATATGTTGCTTTAGAATAATCTCTCCACATGTCGGCAGGTTGTCATTCCTGGTATTCTGCCTGCTGGTAATAATGCTACGCGGATTAAGCATCACTGCTGGCTGGCCAGGCTATATCTCAAGCATGGAATGGTTTGATCCTGCAGTGTATGCGAGTTCTGTATGGTTTCCTTCTATCGCCGATTTTAGCATCAACATTGTCATCCTTTTGGCCCTCGCCTTTTTAGGCCGTTATGGTGATAGCAGCCGACGTAAACACGGTATTCCAGAAATGGTAATATATATCGTCTTGATCGGCAGTCTTTACGCCTTCTCCATATACTTGAATCACCTTCTCAAAGGCTTGGTGGTCAACTCCAGCATTCCCTTTGATATCAACGTAGTCACCTCCCTGAGTGTGTACAGCTTTGTGGGCATTGTAGGTGCCGCGCTGGCCTACTTCTCCTATTTCCTGCTGGCAGATGCCATTCTGATTAGGGCGCGAGATTCATCCACCGCTCCAAGTTCTTTTCTCCTTTGGCTGCTTTTGCTCAGCTTGCTGCACATAGGCGTGAGTCATGTTATCGGCGTGCGCGACATGATATTTGTGTTATGGCCTGTTTTTACGCTATGCACTTTGTTATACATGCGGCTTTACGCCAAAAAGTCCAGACTTCAGCTAGGTCATTCTGTACTTGTTGTGGCAGTATTTGCGGCCGTTGCCGGCCACAATTTCATAAAATACTCCTCCATGCGTGAGCACAATCAGCGAAATATTCTTGTGGAGCGGCTCACCTTAAACGAAGACCCTATAGCTGAATTGCTCTACTCAGACCTGCGACGCGATCTGGCACGTGACAAAAGTGTGCGCAAAGTTTTTGAAGAGAATGAACTCCACTCCAGGCAGCTCCTGGAAGGATATATCATTCAGCGCTATTTTACTGGCTATTGGGGCAATTATGATGTCGAAATTTATCCTTTTCTAGCAGATAGCAGCGCATGGGGTAAGCTATCACCAATTCGGCCCACCTCTTTTGATCAATTCTTGCGCAGAACGCGCAGGCAAGGTGATGAGAGCCTCACTGACAGCACGCTATTCAACATATATAACCCACGCGACCTTGCCAGCTACATTGGAATAGTGCCATTGCATTATAATATGCTTCCCACACCAGATGGTCACCTCGTTGTCACCATTAGCGCCAAGCAATTTGGCCAAATATCAGGCTTTCCTGCCTTGCTTGTAGACGCGCAAACAGGCTCAAACATCAATCGTGCCTCACGATATTCCACGGCAAAATATGTAGGAGGTAAGTTGCGAAACAGCAGCGGCGACTACGATTATCGTTCAGTTGCTTCAGATTTTTCAAAGTACAATAGTTCGCTGGGCTTCGTATCGAGAAATGGGTATGAACACCTCGTCAGCATGGTGGATCAGGAAACCATGGTAGTCATTTCCAAACCGATGACCTCATTTCTGGACCGGGCAACCGTTTTGAGTTACCTGGGCGCTGTTTTTGGTCTCCTGTTTTTGATCGGAAGGGCTCTTCGCAATAGGTGGAGCGGCAATGGAAAACAAGAGCTCAAACTCAGCCAGAAAATTCAAATACTCCTCGTGCTGCTCACCCTTACCAGCATGATCCTTTTTGCATGGGCCACCATGTTCTACATCGAGGAAAATTACACTGAGAAAAACAATGGGCTGGTGCGCGAAAAAATGCAATCCATACTGCGCGAAGTGCAGGGGCAGCTCGATGAAGAGGAAGAAATCACCTATGCCATGAGCGACCATGTAACGCGCTTACTGTCGCAGCTTTCCTTCGTTTTTTATACGGATATTCACATGTTTTCTCCTGAAGGCGACTTACTTGGCTCTAGCCAGATGCGCATGTTTAACGAAGGTCTGGTATCCAGGCAGATGGATCCGGAAGCTTACTCTGCTTTGTCATTTCTCAGGCTCAATTCTTTCCTGCACGAAGAGCGCATCGGCGCGCTTACTTACATCTCGGCCTATACTCCTCTGCTCAACAAGCAAGGCGAAGTGCTTGGCTACCTGAACCTGCCCTACTTTGCCCGACAGGAAGAACTACAACGCGAAATTGGAACCTTCCTCGAAACAGTAATCAATATTTTCGTGCTGCTGTTTATCATTTCCATACTGATCGGCTTGTTTATTTCGCAGTGGATTACTGCACCGCTCAGGGTAATTCGGGAGAGCCTCTCATCCGTTGAGCTGGGCAAAGCCAACCGCATATTGGGCTATTCGAGCCAGGATGAAATAGGGCTGCTCGTGGCTGAATACAATGCAAAAGTATCAGAACTTGAGCACAATGCGGAAAAACTAGCCCGAGGCGAACGGGAATCGGCCTGGCGGGAAATGGCAAAACAAGTGGCCCATGAAATCAAGAATCCACTTACCCCCATGAAGCTGAACATTCAGCACTTGCAGCGCTCGCTCGAAAGGGGTGACGAGGTAGGTAATGAGCAGATTAAAAAGCTTACCAACAACCTCATCGAGCAAATCAACGCCCTTACTGGAATCGCAAACGCCTTCTCTAATTTTGCCAAAATGCCAGGGGCTGATTTCACAGAAGTAAACCTTGCCGAAATTCTTTTGAGCACCTCAACGCTGTACTCAAACTTTGACAATATTCAGCTCGGCCTTCAGCTCAATGGAATCGAGAACGCCACTGTGAAGTCAGACAAGGATCAGTTGCTACGGGTCTTTAACAACCTCATCAAGAATGCCATCCAAGCGGTTCCCGAAAAGGCAAAAGGGCTGATAAGCATGGATCTATCACAAAGTGAAAATGGATACCTCGTGACCGTCACTGACAATGGCGTAGGGGTAGACCCGGCCATGCTGGATAAGATATTCCTTCCCAATTTTACGACAAAAACCCGCGGCATGGGTCTGGGACTTGCCATGTCCAAAAGCATTATTGAAAATAGTGGCGGGCGCATTTGGTATCAGGCAGCCCAACCTCAGGGAAGTGAGTTTAAAGTGTGGCTGCCCTCAATGCATTAGTATCCTGCGCTTTTGCCAGGTGCGGCTGCGCACGAAGTTGTAAGCGTTTTCATCTTCACAATAAATGCGGGCGTCACGGGCTATTCGTACCCGACCCCGACCCGAGATCTCAGTCCCACGTTCTATCCAGACGCTAGCCTGATCATTCACGCGAATGCGGCTGCCTTTTTCAACATTCAGCACGCTACCCTTTGCAAGCTCAATTTTGCTGTCATTCAAAAGCACCAATGAGCCTTCTATCCGCATTTCCGCAAGGCTGTCAATGCGCAGCACAGTGCTTTCCGCAAATGAAAGGCTGCCATTTTCAAGGGTATCTGGCTCATTAAAGCGCAATGGTGTCTGCCCGCGATCGAGGGTGAGTTCCGACTTCACAAGCAGGTCCGGGCCATCAGCATTGTGGTTGCTCAATACCACGAGAGGCGCACACCAGCGCTGAGCCTGGTCTATGACGTGGTCATCAAAACGGACCTGAACTTTGATCGATCCATCCGGAAAAGTGTGCAGAATTTCAACCGCAATCCCATTGAGGTAGGTGGTTCTATTGTTGCGCGGGTGTGGCTTGCGCGGCGATCTGTTGTTGACGATCGTCAACGTATTGGCACTTGAGGGATTGGTTCCCAATCCAAGTTTGCGATTTCGATTTTCATTGAAAGCATGGTCAGATCCGCCCATAAAGTTGAACCTCTCCACACCACCCTCTTTCAACCGTGTCATCGGCGCCAGGCCGTCCTGGGCATTAATGATGCCCATGGGCTCTTTTAGATCCCTGTAAGAAATCTCCTGTTCGTGATTTCCTGTTAGCGGATTCGCAAACTGCGGTAGCAGTGCATATGGATTGTAATCGACGCCATTGATACAATATGCCTCAAGTTTGAGAGGCTCGACACCCCATTGAAAGTCATACATTCCATTGGCCGGCAGCGGTCTCAAATAATCCGCATTGACATCTTGAAAAATCGAACTTCCCTCTTTTGCTTCAGCGTCGACCTGTAGCTGCATAAAAAGGCCCGCCGGAGTGCTGGCTGTGCATTCGGTCTTGTCGTACTGATACTGGTCAAATTCAGATCCATTCATCACAGTTGTGGTATGGTTTTCAATCCATATCCACTGTTGAAACTCTTCTTCAGGAATGTAAGGAAGGGCTATGCGCATTGCGTCGCCTGTGGTCGCGAAATCGCGGAGCACATAGATTCCGGCATCTTCAGCTTTGGCAGGGTTTAAGTCGGCCTTGACTTCCTTGCCCACCGTATCACGTGCACTGATGAGATAATCATTTCCATGTGCCTTCCAGCCCAGGCGATACCTGTCCCATGCCGCACAAGTCATCAGGCTGGAATTGGCCGCCCCCATCATGCTCCAGCCGCCCTGCACGCTATAGAGATAACTGGCAAACCCTGCTGCATTGCCCCCTCCCGAATGAAAATTGTTGCCCCCCAGGAAGAGGTGGTTTACTTCGTGCTTCATGATGCCAAATGGCAGGCGCCGACCTCCGCCAAAAATGGAGTAGGTATCTGTGCGGGCTCCAGCCACTGACAAGGATGAACTCGGTGAAGCCTGGCCATTGTCGCTGGGTATCCTGTGGTAATTTCTGGTGATAATCATGGCATGATCAACGCCTGTAAAATCCCTTGCCGGCAATTTCTCTTTCCCAATTCCCGGCGACCTCTCCCAGTAGTCAAAATCGGCAGGAATAAGTCCATGCTTACTTTTAACAACACTGTCAATGGCGAGCCGGTCACCTAAATAGGAGAGCACAGCTCCCGGCGAATTGCGCACCTGGCTGTAAGGCGCGCGAATGAGATCGGGATAATAATCGCCCAAAACGATGAGGTTACCCAGCGAAATTTCCCTGTAGTATTTCGACATTTTCCCCGTAGGCTCTTCCTGGTAATAGACATCAAAAAGTTCGTCGGCGTAATCGGGTAATCCACCCGCTTTCCATCGATCAGTGCCTTCCGGGTATAGTTCAAGTTCAGGTGACTCATCGTAGTCAATTTCCACAAAAAATATCAGCACCCTGAGCGTATCACGCGGTGAGAGTGCCCAACCGTACTCGCTATTTTGCTGTGCAAGGAGTGGCGAAACCACAGCTGATAAAAGTGCTGCAAACGCAATTGAACAAACATTGATTCGTACCATGATTGTGACAAAACTACCCATTTGGGCAAACTTTAGCATGGGAGCCTTACATTTGTCAAAACTGCAAGCCATGACCTACCAAAATATTACTTCAAGCAGTGAGAATGCCCTCTGCACCATCACCATTGCCCGACCGGCAAAACTCAATGCGCTTAACATCGCAACCATAGCCGAACTTTCAGAAGCGCTCAAAACCGCTGAAAATGACCCAAAAGTGCGGGTGGTATTGCTCACCGGCGAGGGCGACAGGGCTTTTGTAGCCGGTGCCGATGTTTCTGAATTTGCCCATTTCGGAAAAGAAGAAGGCAAGAAACTGAGCGAGAATGGACAGCTATCGCTATTCTCCTACATTCCAAAAATGCAAACCCCCGTCATTGCTGCAATCAATGGGTTTGCGCTGGGCGGCGGACTGGAGCTCGCCATGAGTTGCCACATGCGCATTGCCAGTGAAAACGCCATCATGGGACTGCCAGAAGTAGGCCTTGGCGTGATACCTGGGTATGGTGGTACACAGCGCCTGCCAAGGCTTGTAGGCCAAAGCATTGCCATGGAAATGATACTCTCAGCCAAGAAAATTGATGCCGCCGAAGCCCTGCGCATAGGTTTGGTAAGCCAGGTGATGAAGTCGGATGAACTTATGGCTGGCGCCCGTAAACTGGCCGATCAAATCATGAAAAACTCCCCTTCAGCCATCGCCGCTGCCATTCGCGCTGTGAATGCCGGCGAGGAAGCACTCGAGTCAGGTTACAGCGCAGAGATCGAAGCCTTTGCATCGTGTTTTGATTCGCCCGACTTCAAGGAAGGTACCACAGCATTTGTCGAAAAGAGAAAGCCCAACTTTGGAAACCACTAAGCAACTCCCCGCATGAGTGCACTGCGCAAGCTGGCTGGGCAGACAGCGGTATACGGTGTAAGCAGTATAGTAGGCAGGCTGCTCAACTATTTGCTCTTTCCCCTGCACACCCGCATTTTTGATCCTGAGGCTTATGGTGCCATCACCGAGCTGTATGCCTATGTGGCATTTCTGCTTGTGACGCTTACCTATGGCATGGAAACGGCATTCTTTCGCTTTGCGGGTGCCGAGCCCACAGCGGAGGGAAAGCGCAAGGTGTTCAGCACGGCATTCATTTCCATACTTATTACCACGGCCATATTTATGCTGCTGGTTCTGAGCAATGTTACTTCCATCGCGAATGCATTGGACTACGGCAGCAATCCAAATTACATCACCTACTTCGGCATTATCGTAGGGCTTGACGTGCTTACTACGGTGCCTTTTGCCAGGCTCAGGCTGCTCAATAAACCCCTGGCTTTTGTAATGGTCAACCTGGGTAGCATCGGAATGTACATCCTGCTCAACCTCTTTTTTCTTGTTTACTGTCCCTACGCCATGGAGAATGTAGGCGCTCCTGGCCGCAGCCTCATCGCCGCATATTACAATCCCGAATTTGGCATTGGCTATGTGTTCCTGGCCAACCTCATCAGTAGCGCGTTCAAATTTGCACTGTTGAGTCCTTGGATGCGCGATGTGTTTTACGGTTTTCACAAAAATGTGGCGCGAAAACTTTACCCCTATGCCCTGCCCTTGCTGCTGCTAAGCCTTGCCGGGATAATCAACGAAACTTTTGACCGGGCCTATTTTACGCGATTGTCGCCACTGCCCGAACAGGAAGCCCGCGCGGAAGTGGGTATTTATGGTGCATGCTACAAGGTGGCCATGCTGCTGAGCATCGGCATACAGGCCTATCGTTTTGCCGCTGAGCCCTTTGTGTTTTCTTTGGCCAAAGGCGAGAGTGACAGTACCCAGGCCCTCGTCATGAAATACTACGTGATCGTAGCCGGCTTGATCACCCTTGTATTGCTTTGCTTTCTCGATTTGGCCATCCTGATGGTTGGGGAGTCCATGCGCGAAGGCAGAGATGTAATACCCATATTGTTGCTGGCATACTTTTGTTTTGGAGTCACATTCAACCTCTCATTCTGGTTTAAACTGAACGACAAGACCCGCTATGGTGCGCTCATTGCAGTGACCGGTGCTATCATTACCATCGTTTTAAACATTCTCCTTATCCCCCACTTCAGCTATTATGCTTGTGCCTGGGCTACCCTTACGTCATATGCAGCCATGATGATCCTCTCCTACTTCCTGGGTCAGCGCCACAACCCCATCCACTACCCAATGCGCGATATTTTCATCTACATATTGCTTGCTGCGGTACTCTACATACTTCACCGTCTCCTCAATCTCAGCAATGGATGGCAGTTCCTGAGTGCCTCCTTAGCAACGATCCTTTACCTGCTGGTAATTTTTCGGAAAGAGAAATTACTGCACCTCCTAAAAATCTAAGCCCATGGCTCACGTAGAAATCATCAACCACTCTCCCCATCCCTTACCGTCCTATGCCACTGAACTCAGCGCTGGCCTTGACCTGCGGGCGCACCTTGCTGCGCCATTGGTATTGAAACCATTGGAAAGACAGCTCATTCCGACTGGACTCTTTATGGCCCTTCCGGCAGGCATGGAGGCGCAGATCAGGCCCCGAAGCGGATTGGCCTTTAAGCAAGGCATCACGGTGCTCAATGCCCCCGGCACCATCGATGCCGACTACCGCGGTGAGGTCAAGGTTTTATTGGTAAATTTGTCGGCGGTTGAAGTGACTGTAAACGATGGCGACCGCATAGCACAAATGGTTGTGGCGCCCTACGCACAAGTTCAATTTAAAGAAGTAGCAACGCTCACAGAGACTCTGCGTGGTGCCGGAGGCTTCGGAAGTACAGGAACCAATGATTGACAATCAATGAACATTATTATACCTATGGCCGGAATGGGCAAGCGATTGCGACCCCATACGCTTACCGTTCCCAAGCCACTCGTTACCCTTGCGGGAAAACCCATTGTACAGCATCTTGTTGAAGACATCGCAGCCCTCGTGCACGAACCTTTGGACACCATTGTGTTTGTGACAGGCCGGTTTGGAACTGCTGTTGAAGAACACCTTATCGGTGTAGCTGAGCAGCTCGGTGCTCAAGGCAAAATTGCCTACCAGGATGAGCCACTTGGCACGGCACATGCGGTGAATTGCGCAAGGGAGGCGCTCAAAGGCAAAGTAATCGTCGCCTTTGCAGATACCCTTTTCACCGCCGATTTCAAACTCGACCCCAGCAAAGACGGCGTGCTTTGGGTAAAGCAAATAGAGAATCCATCTGCTTTTGGCGTTGTCAAACTTAACGATGAGGGAAACATAGTAGACTTTATTGAAAAACCAAAAACATTCGTTAGTGACCTGGCGATGATTGGTATATACTATTTCCGGGAAGGTGAAAAGCTCGCTGCCGAAATTGACTATCTCTTGGAGAATAATGTGACTAAAGGCGGCGAATACCAACTGCCCGACGCACTCAAACGACTCACCGAGAAAGGAGCCAGCCTGGCTCCGGGCAAAGTGGACGAGTGGATGGATTGCGGAAACCCCGCAGCGACCATCGAAACAAATAGCAGGCTATTGGAGCTAAAGCACGCCACTTCGCAAATTCACGAAAGTGTAAAGCTTGTTAATAGCGTGGTGATCAATCCTTGCTACATTGGACCTGGAACAACGATAGAAAACTCCGTAATCGGGCCTCATGTATCCATTGGCACAAATTGTGTAGTTCAGAATGCGCGATTCGACAGCGCGATCGTTCAAAACGAAAGCAGGATTGAAGGCGTTTATTTTACGCAAAGTATGGTTGGAAGTCATGCGCGTATTGCAAAACAAGCATCAACTTTTAGCGTTGGCGATTACAACATCCTTGAATGACCCCGTCTCACTACATTTATATACCCCTTGGCCGGAATGTTTTCAAATTTTGGACTGCACTTATAGCCATAGTGCTGTTAAGCAGCTGCGGTGTGCTCAGCGGCGGGAGTCAAAACAATAAAGGAAAAAAGGAAACAGTTGAGCTGTCAGAGCGTGAGCGCATGGAGCTTACCCGATTATTCATTGACGGCAATAAATTCAAAATATTGGGGGACTACGGTCAAGCCAAAAAATTCTTTCAGCAAGCCCTCGCAATAGATCCCAACAATGGCGCTGTGCAGTTCGAAATATCAAAATTGTATGCAGAGCAAGGCCGCTATCTCGAATCATTGCAGATGGGAAGAAGTGCATATGACAGTGACCCGGACAACATTTGGTACGCACACTTCCTTGCTCAACTTTATGCAGAGACAGGCAGCTTTGACAAAAGCGTTGAAATCTATAAAGAGATTCTGAAAAGGCAACCCGAAGAATACGAAAACTACTTTAATCTCGCTAATTTACTTTCTGCTCAAGGCAAGCACGAGGATGCGTTAAAGATTTTTGATAATCTCGAAGAAATGCTTGGTCCCAATGAGGAGATCTCGATGCAGCGTCAACTTATTTACCTGGAGCAGAAAAATTTTGACCTTGCCTTGAAAGAAGTTACAGCGCTTATCGATGCCAATCCTTCAGAGATACGCTACTATGGAATGAAGGCGGAAATCCTTCAGCAGATGAATAGGAAAGAAGAGGCAAGGGAATTGTATGAGATCATGCTCTTCGAGAATCCGGAAAATGGTTTGGTGTTGCTTGCGCTTTACGAAATGAGCAAAGCGGCAGGTGAAAAGGAAAAAGCAAACGAATATCTTCAAAAATCATTTGCTTCCCGAGACCTGGGAATAGATGTGAAGGTTAATATCTTATTGAATTACCTATCCGGGAAGGCACTTAAAGACAGTCCCGAATTTGTGATTGCTCTGGCGGAAAACCTCGAAAAAGCCCATCCAAACGAGGCGAAGACATACGCCATACAAGGAGATATTTATTACAACCTGAACCGCATAGAAGATGCGCGCACCAAATTCCGGCAAGCTATAAAGCTTGATGCCAATCGTCCTCCAATCTGGCAACAGGTGCTTACAATCAGTTCGCAACTCAACGACTTTGACGCGATGCTGGAAGAAAGTCAGGAAGCCGTTGAGCTCTTTCCTATGCAGCCTATATTTTATCTGTTTAAAGGAGTGGCCCATTTGCAAGTGAAAGAGATCGATGAAGCCATTGAAACCCTTGAGTCGGGTGTGGCGCTGGTGATTGAGAATCCAGGCTTACAGGCGCAGTTCTTTTCCTCCCTTGGCGACGCTTATCACGAAGCCGAAATGCATGAAAAGGCTTTCAAGTCATATGATAAAGCACTTGAAATAGATGACTCTAATGCTGTGGTACTCAACAATTATGCTTACTATCTTTCTCTCCGTGGCGAACGGTTGGAGAAGGCGGAGAGCATGGCTAAAAAAGCCAACAATCTTGCCCCGGATACGCCATCTTTTCAAGACACTTACGGCTGGGTTCTGTACATGCGCGGCAATTATCGGAATGCACTCTTTTGGATTGAGGAAGCCCTTAAAAGCGGTGCAGAAAATGACCCCGTTGTGCTCGAGCATCATGGCGACGTGCTCTTTGCGCTTGACCGCAAGGCTGACGCGGTACGCTCATGGCAACAAGCCATTGATGCAGGTGGTGATGCCGATTCACTTATGCTCAAAATCAACAGTGAAACTGTAGGAGAATAATGTCAAAATACTTTGCTTCAAGGCTGCCGCTTGTATTGGGATTGCTGCTGATCATGGCAATGTCCACAGGCTGTAAAACGAGAAGGGTGTTGGAGAAAAGTGCCTTGATTCCGCTCAGCGACAACGCCTTGCTCAGTCTTGTGCAGGCCAACACCTTCGATTTTGCCACACTTAATGGCAAGTTGTCGGCATCCATCGCCAGTGATGTGCATAATGGCTCATTCAAAATTAACCTTCGCATGACTGCCGACAGCATAATATGGCTGAGCGTAACCCCGGCACTTGGCATCGAAGCCGCGAGGGCAGTAATGGAGCCCGACTCACTCAAGTTTATAGATAAACTCAAAAACAACTACTATCTGGGCTCATTTGAAGTGCTGGACAGCTTGATAAATTACTACGCTGAATTTGAGCTGATTCAAAATCTCCTCACGGGAAATCCTATTCAAATTGATTCAGATGAAAAGTATACTGCTGGAACTGAAGGATTGAGGTATGTATTGAGCACGAAGGTGAAAAGAAAAGTGCGAAAGTCTCTGAATAAAACTGTTTTTGAGCAAGATACAGTAGGCTTTGACGTTATCAAGGAGCGCAAATTCGAGAAAGCAAAAGAGAAATTCGACGATCAGGACCTGATAATCAAAAGATATTTTGTGCGTCCTGATGATTTTAAGGTTGTACTCACACAAATAGATGACATCCTGTACAAGCGCACTTTAAGGGTGTATTACAAGGACTTTGAGGATGTTGATGGACAGTCATTTCCAATGAACATTTCAATAGAGGTAAGCTCTCCCGATCAAAGCGCTAAATTTGACCTCAGTTATTCGCGCATTCGAATCAATGAACCCCAGACCTATCCTTTCAAAATACCTGAAAAGTATAGCCCTATTCGCTAGGCTCATACTGCTGATATGCTGTGCATTAGCGCTCAATACAGCCTCCGCCCAAACAAAGGAACAGCTGCAAAAAGAGCGCGACCGCATAAGCAGCGAAATCAACCTGACCACTACCCTCATCAAGGAAAAACAGGAAAGCAGAAGCAAAATCGAGGGAGAACTTTCGCTCATCAACAAAAAAATCAACCTGCGCGAGGATCTGATTCGCAGCCTGCGCCGGGAGATTGCCCTTTACAATGAAAGGATTCGGGAGAACAAAGCCGAAATTGCAAAACTGGAGAAGGAACTCAAGGAGGCGCGCGAGGGCTATGCGCAAATGATACGTTATGCACAACGCAGCAACAGTGCCGAGGACAAGCTGATGTACATCTTTGCTTCAGAAGACTTCTTTCAGGCCTCACAGCGTGTGAGGTACCTGAGGCAAATCGCGAAATACCGAGAAAGCCAGGCACGGGAAATTTCCGAGCGTCAGGAGCAATTGAATGCCCTCAACCTGGAACTGCTCAAAATCATCAATGAGAAAGATGAGGTGCTGCAAAAAGAAGAAGAGCAAAAAGGCGAACTGGCGCGCGATAAAAACCGACAGCAGACAGCAGTGAGCGGGCTGAAGCAGGAAGAAAAGAGTTTGCTGAAAAAGCTCAGAGAGCAAGAAAAACTTCGCGAAAAGCTGAACAAAGAAATTCAGCGCATCATTGAGGCTGAAATACGCGCCTCCAAGAAAGACAATGCCGGAGTGTTCTCCCTCACCCCTGAAGCTGCTGCCCTATCGGCAAATTTTGAAAGCAACAAAGGCAAGCTGCCCTGGCCAGTAGAGCGCGGTGTAATTACGGCCAAGTTTGGGAACAACCCCCACCCCGTGCTCGCCGGCATCACGGTGCCTAACAACGGTGTAGACATCGCCACCAGCCCAAATGCTGAGGTGAGGGCCGTTTTTGAAGGAACGGTTTCGGGTGTATTTAGCATCCCGGGAGCTGGAGCCAATGTCATCGTAAATCACGGAGGCTATCGCTCAGTGTATTCCAACCTCAAAGAAGTTCGCGTAAGCAAGGGTGATAAAGTAGTGATAAAGCAAGTCATAGGCACCGTACTCACCGACGAGGGCTCTGGAAAAACCGAGGCCCACCTGGAGATTTGGAAAGTCTCAGAGGCCGGGCCGGTGAAGCAAGACCCCGCACTTTGGATATTCCGCCAATAACCCAAGGCCTCACGTTATTTTTGTACTTTTGTAAAAAATAAAAGCATGCTGATTGCTCAGTTATTAGGTTTAGTGGGACCTTGGCAAATCGTCCTTATAATAGTGGTTGTTTTGCTTCTTTTTGGGGGTAAGAAAATCCCTGAACTCATGCGCGGTCTTGGCCGTGGTATGAAGGAGTTTAAAGACGCCTCAAAAGAAGACAGTCTCCCCGAGGAGAAAAAAGATTAATCCAAATTCCCGAATGTCGCAGTGAAGGACTACAAAAATCTCGCCTCCGTACAGAGCGACATCCAAAGTGGTGCACTCGATTTAAAGCAGCTCGTTGCGCATTACCTTCAGCGCATTGATGACACTGCCCATCTCAACATTTTTCTTGAAACATTTGCCGATGAGGCGCTTGAACGCGCTGTCATGGTTCAAGCCAAACTGAAAGATGGCACAGCCGGGAAACTGGCCGGGATGGTGGTCGCTATCAAAGACAACATTTGCTACGCTGGCCATAAACTCAGTGCCTCTTCGCGCATTCTGGAAGGTTTTGAATCCCTGTACAGCGCCACTGCTGTGGAGCGTATGCTCGCTGAAGATGCCATCATCATTGGACGCGTTAATTGCGATGAATTCGCAATGGGCGGATCAAATGAAAACTCGGCTTTCGGGCCGGTGAAGAACCCTCTTGATCCTGAGCGTGTGCCCGGAGGTTCATCAGGAGGTAGCGCTGCGGCAGTAGCTGCCGGTTGTTGCCTGCTGGCTTTAGGTAGCGACACAGGCGGCTCGATCAGGCAACCCGCCTCCTTTTGCGGAGCGGTAGGACTCAAGCCTACCTATGGCCGCGTAAGTCGGCATGGATTGATTGCCTTCGCATCCTCATTCGACCAGATTGGGCCCATCGCCAAAAGCGTAAGTGACGCTGCATTGGTATTGGAAATAATTGCCGGACAGGATGCCATGGACAGCACATCGAGCAGTGCACAGGTGGACCACTATCCGGAATTTTCGCAAAGCGATAAACCCCTGCGCATAGGCTACATTGAAGAGTGCGTGGCCAATGAAAACCTCGACCCCGAAGTACGCACCAAGCACCAGGAACTCATTGAGAAGCTTCGCAGCCTTGGCCATACCGTTGAAGAGGCGCACATTGAAGAACTGAAATACCTGGTCCCTGCCTATTACATCCTTACGACTGCTGAGGCAAGCTCTAACCTTTCGCGCTATGATGGCATACATTACGGCTACCGCAGTTCCAAGGCGCAAGACATCGAGTCAACCTACACCAAAAGCCGCAGCGAAGCTTTCGGCAAAGAAGTGAAGCGACGCATTATGCTCGGCACCTTTGTACTCAGCTCGGGCTACTACGACGCCTACTATGCCAAAGGGCAGAAAGTACGCCGCATTCTGAAAGACAAAACCGACGCCCTTTTGTCCAATTACGACCTTTTGCTTTCGCCTACCACGCCTGGCCCGGCATTCAAAATAGGTGACAACGTAAACGATCCCATCAAAATGTACCTTGAAGACATCTTCACCGTACACGCCAACCTCGCAGGTATTCCTGCCATCTCCCTCCCTCTGTTTACGCATGAAAAGACCGGCTTACCCTTCGGTGCACAATTTATGGCTGCCGCTTTTGATGAAGCCAAACTACTTGCGTTTTCGCACAATTTGATGGAAGCTTACGCGTTGGAAAACGTGGAGTAATATTTGCAACAATGCATGGTGCAAAATGAGTTGTTAAATCTTTTCGCATCCTCCAACCATTTTTGCAATTTAGCGTACAGGTATTACCCCTAAACTACCGCCATGCGTAAGCTACATTCATTTGTCTTTTTAAGCATTCTTATTTGCTCCGCCGCCTCGAATCTGAAGGCTGCAATTCAAGGCGTTGAATTCCGTGATTCATCAAAAACGCTAAGTTCTGATACCCTCAAAGCCGTAATCTACCCCGACGATCCGAGTATTGCTGCGCTTGATGCCCTCTGGGCCGAAGAGCGATTTGGCTGGCAGGCTTTTGTGAGTGACAGCGTATTGTTAAACGTTCATGGTTACGCCTGGGACAGTGTCCCCATGCTTAGTCCGGAAATCGTTGCAGAAAGGATCGAAGAGCTCAATGCAATGACGCCATTCGACCTGCGCTACAACTCCCATGTGCAAGCATACGTGAATGTATATGTGAAGCAGCGACGCGGCGTAACCTCGCGCGTGCTTGGACTTGCCGCACTTTACTATCCCCTGTTTGAAGAGAAGTTAGATCAATTTGACATTCCCTTAGAGTTGAAGCACCTTGCCGTGGTAGAGTCGGCGCTCAACCCAAAAGCACGCTCACGTGTAGGTGCCTCCGGCCTGTGGCAGTTTATGTATACCACTGGCAAAATGTACGGCCTGCAGGTTGACAATTATATAGATGAGCGCAGCGACCCTATTCAAAGTACAATAGCCGCTTGTCGCTACCTCAAATTCCTGCACGGCATGTACGACGACTGGAACCTTGCACTGGCAGCATACAATGCCGGTCCGGGCAATGTCAACAAAGCCATTCGCCGCTCAGGTGGCAAAAAGGATTATTGGGAAATCAGTCCATACCTCCCGAGAGAAACAAGGGGCTATGTGCCTGCCTTTATCGCGGCCAATTACGTCATGAATTACGCTGCCGATCACAACATTTACCCCGCCATGCCCATGTACCTTTTTGCGGAGGTCGATACCATACATGTGTGCAAGGAAACCCATTTTGGACAAATATCAGCCGTAACTGGCGTGAGCATTGAGGGGCTTGAAGCCCTCAACCCCTCGCTGAAAAGACAGATGGTGCCCCGCACTGAGGCCTGTACTGTAGTGTATTTGCCTGTCGATGCAGTTGGTAAGTTTCTGGCCAACGCCGACAGCTTGTACCACCAGCCTGCATTGAGCCCTGAAGTGGTGAGCACGTATACTGCCCCTTCAATTGAGATTCATACTGTGCGCAGCGGTGAGGCGCTCGGCATCATTGCCCAGCGGTATGGCGTAAGCGTAAACCAATTGAAAGAGTGGAATAACCTGCGTAGCACCAATATCCGCGTAGGTCAAAAATTGGAAATACACGACGCACGAAAGAAACCTGCAGCAACACAAACTGCACAAACCGCTCCCAATGAAACGGCAAAATCAACGGTTAGCGAGGGCTCTGCCTCAAACAGCGATTTGAGCCGTGTGCACGTGGTACAAAGCGGTGATACCCTTTGGGATATCGCTAAAAAATATCCCGGCATCAGTGCCAATGACATCATCAATGCCAACAGGGGCGTAAGCAGCCAATCGCTTAAGCCCGGTCAAAAATTGCGCATACCACCTTCCTCATGAAATTCCAATCCACAGCCCAATCGTTCATTGCCTGCCTAACCTTTTGCCTTGCTCTCAGCGCCTGTGGTGATGACAATGAAGGACGCCGATTGCCAAGACACTCTGGTGCTCCAGGCGAAGTGCTGGTGGTGATGGACGATGATTTGTGGATGGGGCCCGAAGGTGATTCCCTGCGAAAACATTTCGAAGCTTATGTGCCCCTCCTGCCTCAGGCAGAACCGCGGTTTTCGCTACTTCATTTCAGGCTGGACCAAATGAGTGATATGCTCAAGCATCACCGCAACATTGTGGAGGTGGAAGTGAGCCCAAATGTTGGCCCGGAGAGTGAAGGCGTGAAGCTCATTCGCGACAAATGGAGTGCGCACCAGGTGGTTTTTACCGTAAAGGCCGATGAAAGCCAGGATTATTATTCCCTGGTTGACAGTCAATTTAATAGAATTGCAGAAATCATAGAGAATACTGAAGTAGAACGCCTGAAGAAGAGTTATGACAAGTTCTTCAATGCTGAATTGAGAACCAAGGTGGAAGATAAATTTGGCATTGACTTAAAAGTGCCCGCTGATGCGGAAATGGCGGTTGAAAAAAACAATTTCGTGTGGCTCAAAAGAGAGCGGATGAAATACAAAGGCAACAATGCCCACGAAGTGGTTCAGGGCTATTTTGTGTTTCGCTATCCTTACCGCGGTGAGCAAAGCCTGACCCCTGAAGCGGTAATGGCAGCGCGCGATTCGGTGCTCAAAAAGCACGTCCCCGGGCCGGATCCGGGCACATATATGACCACAGAATATCGCTTTCCTCCTGAAACAGAAGTTGTAAATCTGAATGACCGCTACTCGCTTTTCACCAAGGGCCTGTGGCGCACAGAAAATTACTTCATGGGCGGCCCCTTTGCCAGCCTTTCCACCACCAGCAATGATGGCAACTATGTGGTAAGCGTTTCGGGATTCGTGTTTGCACCAAATTTCCCGAAAAGGGAATACATCAGGGAGATTGAAGCCGTGCTGCTCGACATGCGCTTTAGCGACAAAGGCGCGGAAGCCGCACTGGCCCAATAATTCTGTTCCACTTATTTCTTTTATCTACCTTTCTGCAATCATCAGCAGAAAAGCATATTCCATGGCCACTTCTTTGAGCCTTGCAAACCGGCCTGAAGCCCCTCCGTGGCCTGTGGTCATTTCGGTGTGCAAAAGCAAGAGGTTCTTGTCTGTTTTCTTTTCACGCAGCCTTGCCACCCATTTGGCCGGCTCCCAGTATTGCACCTGAGAGTCGTGCAGGCCCGTGGTGACGAGCATATTTGGATAGGCTTTGGCCTCAACGTTGTCGTAAGGTGAGTAGCTGAGGATATACTGAAAAAACTCTGGATCATTGGGATTCCCCCATTCATCATACTCACCTGTGGTCAAGGGAATGGTCGCATCGAGCATGGTGTTGATTACATCCACGAAAGGCACCTGTGCCACCACTCCTTTCCAAAGTTCAGGTCGCATGTTGATCACCGCTCCCATCAAAAGGCCACCTGCACTGCCGCCCATGGCAAATAAGTTGTGGGGAGAGGTATACTGCTTTGCGATCAGAAATTCAGCGCAATCGATAAAGTCGTTGAAAGTGTTCTTCTTCTTCATCAACTTGCCATCCTCATACCAATGCCTTCCCATCTCCTCACCACCGCGAATATGCGCTATTGCAAACGCAAAGCCCCTGTCGAGCAGGCTTAGCCTCGATGAGCTGAAATACGCATCAATGGAGTGCCCATATGAGCCGTATCCGTAGAGCAGCAGTGGACTAGAGCCATCTTTTGTATACCCTTTCCGGTAAACGATGCTTACCGGCACCTCTACCCCATCGCGGGCAGGAACCAGGATGCGCTCAGAAGCATAGCGCGCCGGATCAAAATCGCCCAATACCTCCTGCTGCTTGAGCAAGGTGGACTCCCGGCTCGCCATATCATAATCAAAAACCGAATTGGGTGTAGTCAATGAAGTATAACCGTAGCGCAAAGTGCCCGTTTCGATCTCCGGATTGGTAGAGAGGTAAGCCATATATGCCGGGTCGCTGAAAATGATCTGGTGCCCTTGGAGCACTTCATTCCATGGGCGCACCACAAGTTGGGTAAGGCCCTGATGGCGCTCAGCTGTGACAAGGTAATCCTGAAACAGTTCGAAATCTTCAAGCAGCACTTCAGCCCGGTGTGGCACGAGGCTCACCCAATGCTCAACACCGCATTTATTCACCTCTGCCCTGGAGAGCATGAAATTCTGTGCATCGCGGTTGTGGTGGATGTAAAAAGCCCCATTGCCATGGTCTACATTGTACTCGAGACCGCGAATGCGCGGCTGAATGAGCTGAAATGACCCATTCGGATCATCAGCACGCAAAAAACGCCACTCAGAAGTGAGGGTGCTGGAGCTTTGAATGAAGATGTATTCACGCGACTTTGACATGCTCGCGTATGCGTAAAAAGTATCGTCCTTTTC
>DAIRDH010000018.1:29037-55631 GCA_036796255.1 Cryomorphaceae bacterium | reverse complement strand
CCAAACCTTGGAACGCAGATAACGCGGATCAGGCAGATTAACGCGGATCAGATAACCGGGATGACAAAATGCCACTTCCCATTCGAGATCTACGTCTTTACAAGATCAAATCAGCGTTCCAAAACGATAAAACGCTGATAATGCAGATCGAAGCTGATCAAGGGATGGCAGAATGCACATTTTCATTCGAGATCTGATTTGCGTTCAGGATGCCGACAAGGTGAAAAATTGATTATCTACACCCTGAGAGATCGCCGAAAACCTTAGTTCACCAACACATTTGCCGCCCAGGTGGCAATAAGCAAATCAGGCTTGGTTTTGGCTTTGTAGCCAAGGCTCTGTGCGTAGCCTACTGCTGCCTGGAAGAGTTTGTTGGAAGGGTATTCAGGATCGCTGTTTACATCGAGGTCGATTTGCTCGATGGGGATGTCGCACTCAAACTTCAAATAGCCGGCCACATCAATGCTGCGCTGCAATTCTCCCCACAGCCGCGTCCACATATCGGTAACAAGGGGTGTGCTCTCCCTGTGGAAAATCACGTGTGCACCTGCATGCTCAAATCTGAACACCACGGTGGTTGCATAGAGTGTCTTGGTGGCGTAGTTTTGACTGTCGCTGCCCACGTAAATCTTCATCCCGGGATTTTTTGTCAGCATCTCTTTTGCGTATTCGCCCAGCTCAACTTTGGAGTGGTCGCCCATTTTTCTGAATGTCCTTGTCATCGGCTGATAATTTTTGTCAATTTACACGGTCTACACATTTCTTTTACACCTTTGAAGAACAAATATTCACATCAGTAGTTTAACATCCGAAAATCCAATGTCATGAAATCATTATTTTTTATAGCAGCGCTTTTGCTTTCCTTCACCACCGAAACAATCTCCGAACCCATGAGTCTTCACAGTTTTAAAGTAGAATCCATTGATGGGGGAACCATCGATTTTAGCCAGTTTAAAGGCAAGAAAGTACTCATTGTCAACACCGCTTCGAAATGCGGTTACACTAAGCAGTATGCCCAGCTCGAAGAATTGCACAATGCACACGGCGACAAATTGGTGATCGTTGGCTTCCCAGCCAATAATTTTGGCGGCCAAGAACCCGGAAGCAACGAAGACATCGCCGCTTTTTGCCAAAAGAATTATGGCGTTAGTTTCCCGATGGCCGCGAAAGTTTCAGTGAAGGGCAAAGACCAGCACGAACTCTTTAAATGGCTGACTTCACAAGAAAACACCGACTTCACCGGCGACATCAATTGGAATTTTGAGAAATTTCTGATTGATGAGAATGGCAAGCTTGTACACCGCTTCCGCTCAGGCGCCGACCCTATGGGTAAGGAGATTGCCGGAGCTATCTGAGGTAGTCCAATTGTATTGAGAAGCGCAGAAAAATCTCTGCGCTTTTTTTGTGGCTATGATTCTCGTTTTAAGTGATTGCAAAGGCATATCCCTTGTCTACTTTCTTTCTAAATATTTCAATAACAGCAGTGCTGGCCGTAGCCTATGGTGAGGGTTTAAAAAATGGAACGCTGATCATTGAATGAGGCCTTGGCGGTATGATGCCAATTGCGTTTATGGTTGCTAATCACACCCTCAATTTTGCCAATTTATAGCTAGATTTTACTTATTGATTATCAATCACTCCGAATATCGGTTTTGTCATCATTTTTGCGAAAAGGCAAAAATGCCGCCAAAACCTTTGCATTACTCTGACATTAACCCACGGCTTGCGCCGTGGGCTACAGTCAGGTCACCGCTACGCGGTTTAAATGCCACCATCATTTGGTTCCAATTGTCTGTTTTCGATTTTCAGTTGGAAAGCTGCGATTACTTGATAAGGGAGAGATGGGAGTAGGGGTGATAGAACGATGATTACACTCCTGCCGCCGTCGGGGCAGGGATTTAGCGGATCAACGCGCCTGCCTGGCCGGCGAGGCAGGGATCAAATCTCGGGTATGAAAGCGCTTCTATCTAATCACAATCAAGCAAAAAGAATAGAGCGGATCAGCGATCATCCGTTCAATCCGCGTCATCAGCGTTCGGATTATCGAACCCTCTGCAGTTGCCTGCCTCTAATGTTGATACATTGAGCGTCTTTGCGGTGGCCCCGTTGCTGTAGTCCATATAGAAGGCTGTATAGTACAAAAGCACTAATTACCCGAGCGATCAATGGCTTGCAAAATATCCTGAATTACATCCTCAGCATATTCCAATCCAACTGACACTCGGACAAATCCGGCAGTGATGCCCACTGCCGCCTGCTCTTCAGGGCTGAGCTTGGCGTGCGTGGTTGATGCCGGGTGGGTCAATATGGTGCGCGCATCACCAAGGTTGGCGCTCACTGAGCACAGTGCAAGGCTATCCAGAAAGCGCTTGCCCCGCTCCAGGCCGCCATGCAGCTCGAAGCACACCAGGCCACCGCCCTTTGTCATTTGTTTTTTTGCCACGGCATAGCCTTGATCGCAGGGCAGGAAGGGGTAGCGCACCGTCTTGATGGCCTCATGGCCCTTCAGGGCTTCAGCCACTTGCAATGCACTGCTGCAATGCCGGTCCATGCGCACGTGCAGGGTTTCGAGGCTTTTGCTCAGTATCCACGCGTTGAAAGGGGAGATGGCCGGCCCGCTGTGCCGCGCATACATGCGAATGTCGGCGAGAAGTTTTTTGCTCCCTACCACCGCTCCGCCCAGCACCCTGCCCTGGCCATCCATAAATTTGGTGGCAGAATGTATGCTGAGGTGGGCGCCGAGTTGCAGGGGCTTCTGCAGGTAAGGCGTGGCAAAGCAATTGTCGACCACGAGGATCAAGCCATGCCTTTCGGCAAATAAGCCAAGCCATTCAAGGTCTACAATGTCAAGCCCCGGATTGGAAGGCGTCTCCACATAAATCATTTTGCTCTCAGGCCTCACCGCGGCTTCCCAGCTCTCGGGATTTTGGCCATCGGCATAGGTGGTGCTGATGCCAAATTTAGGGAGCAGCTTGGTGAACACGGTATGGGTAGAACCAAAAATGGCCCTCGAGGAGATGATGTGGTCACCCTGCTTCAGCAGCGCCATGAAAGTGGTGTACACCGCCGACATGCCCGTTGCGAACACGTAACCATCTTCGGCCCCTTCCATCAAGCAAAGTTTCTCGCTGAGCTCTGAAGCGTTGGGATTTGAAAATCGGCTGTAGATGTTGCCTTCCACTTCATCGGCAAACATGGCCCGCATGTGTTCCGCATTTTCGAAAAGAAAGCTGGAGGTCATGAATATCGGGGCGCTGTGTTCGCGGTGCTGACTTCTTTCACTTTGCGTGTGAATGGCCAGTGTATCAGGATGCAGGTTGGGCTTCATTCAATGAATTGATGGGTTAATGTGGAGCTTGGTTAAAACTGTTTTTCAGAAAGCACAAAGGCTCATTCCTTACTGGTTTTCAGCACTGTTTTTCAAATGTTTCTCAAGAAATCGGTCTTGCTCCCAAAGCAGGTGCATGATGTTTTCACGGGCTACGTAGCCATGGCTTTCTTTCGGGAGTATCACCATGCGCACCGGAGCGCCCAGGTTTTTGAGGGCCTGAAAGTAGCGTTCTGTTTGCAGGGTGAAAGTACCCGGATTGTTGTCGGCCTCGCCATGGGTGAGCAGCATGGGCGTTTTCATCTTGTGGGCGTTCATGAACGGCGACATGCCATTGTAGATGTCGGGCGCATCCCAATAATTGCGCTGCTCGCTTTGAAAACCGAAGGGCGTGAGTGTGCGGTTGTAAGCGCCGCTTCGTGCTATGCCGCAAGCAAAGAGCTCAGAGTGGGTGAGGAGGTTGGCCGTCATAAATGCCCCGTAGCTGTGCCCGCCTACGCCTACGCGCTTGCGGTCTATGTAGCCCATTTCGTCCACGGCATCAATCGCCGCTTCGGCATTGGCAATGAGTTGCTCCACGAATGTGTCATTGGGTTCTTCCTCGCCTTCGCCCACGATCGGAAAGGCGGCATTGTCGAGTACGGCGTAGCCGCGCGTCACCCAGTACACAAAGCTGCCGTAGTAGGGGAAAGTGAAGGAATTGGGATTTTGGGTGGATTGACCCGCAGTGCTTTTGTCCTTGTATTCGCGTGGGTAGGCCCAAATCAGCAAGGGCAGTTTTTCCTTTTTGCTCTTGTCATAGCCTGCCGGCAAATAAAAAGTTCCGCTCAACTCCACGCCGTCTTCGCGGGTGTAATTGATCACTTCCTTGTGCACCTTGTTCAGGCTTTCGAAGGGATTGGGAAAATCAGTGACAGGGCTCAACTTGCCTTTGCCCTGCAGGCTGCGCATGTAGTAGTTGGGGTAGTCGGTAGGTGCCTGTATGCGCACGAGGAGCTCGCGCCTGGCGAGGTTTACGAAAGTGATGAGGTCTTCCTGTCGGTCGGTGAATTCAGACTGGTAAATGCGTTTTACCTTGAGTGTTTCAAGGTTGAGCTCGTCCACAAAGGGAAATTGACCATTGGGGGTGTAGCCATCTCCCAGGAGGAATGCTTTTCCTTTTTCTACTGCGAGTACGCGCTCCCCATATTCGTTTCTCCGGGTCTCGAAGTTTCCGGGATCGGCATAGAGGTCCTGATAATTGCGCTCGTTGAATAGTCTCGGTGCTGCTTCCGGATTGGAGGGGTCTATGAGGTAGGTGCCTGTGCTGCGGGTATCGTACCACAGGTCCATCAAGATGGCTGTATGGTCATCGCCCCACATGATGCCGCGGAAGCGGTTTACTGTTTTTGCCAGTGCCTGTGGCGCTCCGGTGAAGGGCGCATCCCAGAGGTACACCTCGTCGCGGTAGTCGGCTTCTACTGCCATGTCGCCACCATCGAGGGCTTCCACAAAGTAGAGTTGGGCTGGCTTGTCGTTGCGCCAGTTCATGCTGCGCTTGCCGGTGCGCACAGATGAGAAGCCTTTGGGCATCACTTCGTTTAACGGCACTTCATTCACCGTTTTTATTGGATTGCCAGCGAGATCGTATACCACCGTCTTTTGCGGAAAGCGGTAGTAGGGCACGATGTACGAGAAGGGTTTGTGCAGCGTGGTCACTATGAGCAAAGTGCCATCGGGCGAGAAGCTCTCTTCCGCGTAGAGGTTGGCGGGTAAAAACACAGCCGCCTCGCCATCGAGAGAGACTTTATACAGCTCAGAGCGGAGCAGGGTCTCGAAATTGTGCTCGTCGCCGGGATTGCTCAGCAGGTCTTGATACGTTCGGTTTTGCGATACTTCTCCATCGCCAGTGGAAATGATGGGCCCGGTGGGCAGGTCGGTTTCAGGATTGATGAGCGCTGCCCTGTTTTTGGGAATCATGCGCACCAGCAGGTGCTTGCTGTCCTTGTACCAGCTGTAAGGCCGGCCCATGTTGGCATTCGTATTGGCCTCGGTCAGTTTCCGGGCTTTTGCCGATTTCAGGTCGAGCACCCAGAGCTCGACACCGGTTGCGGTGGTGTGCGTAAAAGCCATTATTTGCTCATCGGGCGACATGCCGAGGTTGCTGATTTTCGCATTTTCAGGCAGTCCCTCCACTTGCTTATCCGTCTTGCCCTTGGTGGCGCGAATTTTCAGGTTTTTCACGTAAGTGACGGTACTGGAAATGTTGGTGATGGGATTCACGCGCAATCCGCCCAGGCGCATCTCTTCCTGGTTGAGGTCTTCGAGGGTTTTGTAGGTATTGTAATAGCTCAGCACCATCACGCTGCCCTCGCTGTCGATGGTCACTGAAGGCGCCCGGTCATAGTCGGCGAGTTGCAATATCTCTTCAGGTGGCAACTGGTAGGGGATGTTTTCTTGCGCGTAAAGGTCATGCCTTCCGGCAAAAAGGGATAAGCCTACAGTAGTCAAGGTCAGGATTGATTTTGAGTATATGTTCATGGGGTATGATTTTGAATCATCGGAAGGCGAATTTACAACAATGACCTTGATAAGCAGTTCAATTAAAAATTGAGGTGTGCAGGAATAAAACTGGCCGTTTTAGAAATAGCCAATGGTACGCCAAATAAAAATGTGGCATCGCCCCGGCGATGCCACATTTTTCCATCAAATCATTACAATTCTTTGCGATCAATTACCTGTTCAGGATAAGCACCTTATGTCCTTGCATTTGCTGATGCGAAATCCTGAGTATGTAAGCGCCATTTCCAAAACCGGAAAGGTCGAGCTGACTGCTCTCACCCGACAATATCCCAGACTTTTGCAGCCTGCCCTGCATGTCGTAAAGGGTAAAGCTGGCCTGGGTAGTGAAGTATTTGCTTTTGAGTTGAACTGCTATCGGCCCAGCAGTGGGGTTGGGGTATACCTGAAAGGCATCATCGGGCAGCGCAGTGTTTTCAGTCGAAGTGATCAGGTTCCCGAAAAGGGCCACATTGTCGTAGCGGTTGTTTCCATTGCCCTGGTCAGTATTTCCTTCAAATCGCGCCCTCACCATAAAGTTTGGATTGTTGTTGGCCATGTCTACATCGCTGAAATCAAAAGTTTTGGTTTCAAAAGACTCACTGATCTCAATGCTCTGTGGAAAAATGCCTTGAGGGGTCCAGGTTACGCCATCGCTCGAGTATTCGAGGTGGTTGATCAGCATGCCCGAACCGCTGCGAAACACGTCGAAGCTCAGCACAATATTTTCAAATCCTGTCGTGGGCACTTCAAAGATCAAGGTACGGCCTTCAGAACGGTTACGAACACGGAGTGCGTTCCCTTCTGGTTCGCCAAGCTGACTGTTGAGAATACTCCCTGGAGAGTAATCGTCCATGTAGCCCACGGTCACTCCGGGAGCTTCCACATAATTTGGCAAAAAGCCGTAGTAAATCAAAGGCTCAACATTTTCAATGGCCGAGTAGTCAGCAAGCACTTCCTCAACCTCGGCACCGGGCAGGGCATTGAAATGCCAGTAGTGGATGAGCGTCGCTGAAAGTGCCTCAAGCACTATGGGAATTGTGACATCCTGAGCGACGCCAATGTTTTGATTTGTCGATATGAATCCAGCAGCCTGCACAGTGAGTTCATAGATACCTGGAATCCGTTCAAAAATAGTGCTGCCATTGGCATCGGTTATTTGGACTTCACCGTCAAAATTTACCGTCGCGCCTTCTATAGGTCCCTCAGCACTGCTCACAATGAATTCAACGCTTACTTCATCTACCACGGTTACTTGGGCAGTTGCGACAAAACTGCCCTCAAGCGTCGTAACATTTACGGAAGTGATTCCCACTCCTGCAGCGGAAACGATGCCATTTTGATCGACAGAGGCGATGGTCTCATCATTGGAGGTCCAGGTCAGATTTTGGTTGCTGGCGGTAGATGGAATCAGTACGGCGGTGAGTTGTTCACTTTCGCCAACCACCATGAACAAGTTGTTGGTATTGAGGCCTACTCCAGCCACATTGCTGTTCAGCGCCGTCCCTTCCAATGCTATATTGTCCAGGCGATTGTTTCCATTTTCGGCGGTGTTCTGACCCAGAAAGCGAATTTTCACGGCAAAGTTTGGGTTGTTATTGACCCCGGCAATGGATGTAAAATCGTAGTTCATCAGGGCATAAGAGTCAGCCACATCCTGTGGCAGGCCCAAGGTATTGTAATTCAGTCCATCGGTGGTGTAAAGCAGTTGCTGCTGCAGCATGCCCGAGCCACTGCGTTCAGTGGCATAGCTCAGCCTGAGGTCTTCGAAGCCCGTAGAATTCAGTTCAATTAAAAGCTCTCCATTGGCGGATGGATTGCGCGGGCGAATGCCATTTCCCAGAACGACGCCGAATTTTGCATTGACCACGCTTCCTTCCACATTGTCCATAATCCCGATGTCATCTCCGCCCTCATCGATTTTCTGGTAGCGCAACACCGGTGCTTCTGTTCCCGCGTGAATATCGGCAGGCACATCATCAAGTTCGCCACTTGCAGCGTTAAAATGCCAGTAGTGAATAGCGCTTTGGCTTGTCAGGGACTGTCCCTCGAGTACGATGTTGTCAAACCTGTTGTTGCCAATGTCGGCCGTGTTTTGCCCAAGGAACCGCACCTTGATTGCGAACAGAGGGTTATCGTTGGCCGCAACAACCGATGTAAGGTCGAAAGTCTGCAGTTCATACCCTTCATTTACCTCAACCAGGTCAGAGAAATTTACAAAGTTATCGCCATCAGTGGTATACATCAATTGCTGGATGAGCATACCGGATGCAGAGCGCTGAGTGGCATAACTGAAGAGGATGTTTTCGTAACCCTCTGTGCTCATATTTATGTGCAGTTCTCCATTGGCCGAGGGGTTGCGCGGCCTGATACCCGACCCGGCTTCAATTCCGAAGCGGGCATTGCTGGTAGTTCCCTCCACATCATCCATGATTCCTATGTCATCCCCGTCTGGATCGGTTTTTTGATACACGAGACTTGCCGTTACCGGCGTATTTGAAATATCGGCATTCACTATTCCCAGTTCACCTGATGCAGTATTGAAGTGCCAGTAATGTATGATTTCTTGCCCGTGCAGGCTGCAAGAGAGCAGGATCCCGGTGATAAAAAGATTGAATTTATTCATCGTTATTTTTTGCGATTCAGCATATGCAAATATGGTTAACAAAATTTTAAAATAGCCCAAGGTTTTGTCCGGCCGTATGAGGGCTGTGAAATCCCTCAGTTTTGTAGCCGCAAATAGATGTGTGATTTTGAAATAATGCGCTACTGTTAATTCAAAGGATTCCTGAAAGGTTGTACCAAAATATGGCAATCTGGAAAAACTACATTATGGATTGGGATGCTCTTGTCGGTGGCAGGCGATTCCTGAATTCTGCATTCTGAAATGTAGGTCTGCCGGTTCAAAGTCCTACAATCTTGGAATTAAAACTGCGAAGCTCCGAAAAATGAGCTGGCATTGACAAGCGAAGCTAGCCCAGAAGTAGAAAAAATCCAAATTCTAATATGCCATCAATGCCTCAACAGCCACCTTTACCTTCTCAGCATTCGGAATCATCGTTTCCTCCAGCGTGCTGTTCAGCGGTATTGCGGGGAGGTCTTCAGCGGCTACGATGCGAATTGGGGCGTCGAGCTGCTCGAAGCATTTTTCCTGAATCATGCCCGCTATGCTTTTCGCAAATGTGCAACCACTGGGCTCTTCGGTCACAATAAGCACACGGCCATGCCTTTTTGCGGAAGTGTAAATGGCCTCCTCATCGAGGGGCGAAATGCTGCGCAGGTCGAGAATTTCCACCTGTCCGGGCCAGTTTGCGGAAGCGGTCAGGGCCCAATACACGCCCATGCCATAGGTCACTACGCATATGGTTTCTGCTTTGGCCACGCGGTCTTCATCGGCTTGTTGAGCGATGCGTGCCACGCCTATAGGCACGGCATAGTCGCGGTCGGGAAGGGGACTCTTGGCACCTGCGGTTCCTTTTATTTTGCTCCAGTAGAGGCCTTTGTGCTCGAGTATCACCACCGGATTCGGATCGTAGAAAGCGGCTTTCATCAGGCCCTTCATGTCGGCGCCATTGCTGGGGTACACCACTTTGATACCGCGGATATTGGCCAGTACGCTCTCCACGCTGCTGCTGTGGTAAGGGCCGCCGCTGCCGTAGGCACCTATCGGAACGCGGATTACTGCGCTCGCTGGCCACTTGCCATTGCTGAGGTAATAGCTGCGGCTCAGCTCGGTGAAGAGCTGGTTGAGGCCGGGCCATATGTAATCTGCAAATTGCACTTCCACAATAGGCTTGGCACCCACTGCGGCCATTCCCACCGTGCTGCCTATGATGAAGGCCTCCATGATGGGGGTGTTGAAAACGCGGTCGTCGCCAAATTTTTGCGCAAGCGTGGCTGCCTCGCGAAACACGCCGCCCAGCCTGCCGCCTACGTCCTGCCCGTAGAGCAGTGCTTCGGGATGGTCTTCGAGGATTTCCTGCACGGCAAAGAGCGCACAGTCCACCATCAAGGTTGTTTCAGCTCCCTTCGGCGAGCGCTCTCCGCGCTCGGCGGTGATGGGCGTGGGGGCAAAGTCGTGGGTGAAGAGATCTTCGGGCTGGGGGTCGGGGGCCTGGAGTGCGCGGGTGTAGTCATCGGCCACGCGCTGTGTGGCTTCTTCCTGCAAAGCGTCCAGTTCTTTTTCGTTCCAGCCGTTGAGCAGAAGGTTTTTGCGAAAGCGGGGGAGTGGGTCTCTCAGCTCATGCTCCTTGAGGTCGTCGCGGTACCATTCCTTGCGCACGCCGCTGGTGTGGTGGCCCAGCAGGGGCACCTTGGCGTGCAGCAGGAAAGGACGGCGCTCGTTGCGCACGGTGGCCAGCACTTCGGCCACGGTGTTCCAGGATTTTTCAAAATCGGTACCGTCGATCGAGCGCACCTCAAGGCCTTTGAAACCCCGGGCGTACCAAGCGGCATCGTTGGCGCGCACCTCGTCGGCGCTGGCGCTGATGTCCCACTCATTGTCCTGCACCAGGAATACGATGGGCAATTGCCTGAGCGCAGCCATTTGCAAAGCCTCGCTCACTTCGCCTTCGGTCATGGCGGCATCGCCTATGGAGCAGATTGATACGGGTGGATTGTCGCTCTCGAGCAGCCCTTGCTGCTCCATGTACTGAATGCCAAGGGCTACGCCCGCGCTGGGAATGGCTTGCATACCGGTGGCACTGGAGTTGTGCGGAATTTTCGGCATGCCTTCGCGCTTCAGGCTGGGGTGGCTGTAATAAGTGCGGCCACCACTGAATGGATCGTCCCTCTTGGCGAGCAGTTGCAGCATGAGCTCGTAGGGCTCCATGCCAATGCCGAGCAATATGCTGTCGTCGCGGTAATAGGGAAAGATGTAGTCATCGGCATTGAGCTGCATGGCCATGGCGAGCTGTATGGCTTCGTGGCCCCGGCTGGATGCGTGCACATACTTGGCCGTCACCTCTTTGTTGGCTTCGTACAGGTCGCTCATGGCGCGGGCTGTGCACATGAGTTGCCATGCTTTGAGAAGGGTTGATTTCTTTAAGGTATTCGCAGTCGGGGCGCTTTGTTCAGTGGTGCTGGGCATAGGTCAATCTTGGGCTCCAAAGGTAAGCATTATGGCTGTAGGGCTGGGTTTAGTCCATTGCCTTCCGGCAAAAAATGCCGGGCATGATGTTTTTCAGGTTGTGCCGCTTTGCATAGACAGTAAATGGGCGGGAATTATGCGCAAATTTTATATTTTTGGAATCAAAATGGTTTGGTATGAAGTTGAGCGTTGTGTGGAGTAAATATGCCCCGTTGCTGACATTTGCAATTTTGATGTTCGGAACGGGCGTCATGTCCCATGTCCTTATATCATGGCTCATGGATTCCCCTATCAGCATTGCAAAGGCCATGGTGGTGCCATTTGTTGTTACCACGTGCATTGTATGGGTTTTGGTCAAAATGCCTGCTGCACACGGAAAGGCATTTGTAAAGGAAGCGGAAATGCGGACTTCGCTTAACTGGCGAGATAGCGAAACCCTTAAAGATCATTTAAAGCAACATCCCAAAACTGCAAAGTGGTCACCCCAACTCCGAGGGAACCAAGTGATATTGGAGCATTCCAAAATGTTTGGCTTGCACCGTTGGACAACCACATTATACGCAAAAGAAAACGGCTTGTATATAGAATGTGTGCCGCAAGGCTTGCTGAATGCCTGGGGCAATCACGAAAGCCTGCTTTACGCGCTTGACGTCCGCGCTGCCTTCACGCCTTAGGGCCACATACCTTACACCTCCAATGGTGGAAGGATTGATGAAACTGTCCTGAGGTACGGCCCGAAACTTTGATACAATAAGGACCGCCTTACCCAATCCAGCAATGGTGGCTGGCGGGTAAGGCGGTGGTACTTTTTAAGGCAATACTTATTTCTGAATCACTTGCATCAATTCACACAGCAAGCGATGCGTCCAAATTTGCTTAAAGCTTCACTACCTTGATGGTTTTTGTTGCTTTTTCATTGCTCATCATGACGCTGTACACTCCTCTCGCAAGTGAAGACAAGTCAACAATACCATCGTTATTGTTGAGCACTTGCTGGTGTACCAACTGACCGCCCAGGTTGAATATGGTGACAGATGCGATTTGCGAACTGGATTGAATGCGCAACATGTCAGTCGCCGGATTGGGATAGGCTTTCAAATCTGCAAATTCCGAATGGCCAACAGTTAAAGGCATCTCATTGATCAAGATCATGTAGTCTTCTGATTGTCCGAAATCATAGTTTCCACAAGGATCGATTGGAGATGCCTCATATGCCTTTATCACACGCATCCGCGTAAGTCCAAGTGTAGCATCTGTTGGAATTTCAATCACGCCGGTGGCTTGCTGACCGTCTGATCCTGTAGAGCCCTCTATACTGCCTATTTCAAACATTTCATTGGCCGTGTCAAACACATTGTCCTGATTGAAGTCAATAAAAACGGTGAAAAAGTTAATGAATGGACCTCCACCTGTAAATCCTTCAAGTGCTATGGGATAGCTTGAGCCTTGAGCTACGGTACCAGTAATGTCAAAGAAATATTCATTGGCAGGTACACCAAAGTCGGCAGAGGTCGTGTTTTCTATTCCTGCAAATTGAACGTGGGTGATGGCTTCAATGAAAGTGATGGGAGGAACACAATAAGCATCGTTCACAGTAACGGTAAATGAACAGGCGGCGATAAAGTTGCCATCGCCGTCCACGAGGTGGTAGGTGACTGGGGTAACTCCCAATGGGAAAAACGATCCGGATTCCGGACCACTAACCAGGACAGGGTTGACGACCGCTGGAGCATCTGGTCCGCATTCGAAACTTACTTCGTAGGATGCAGTGGTTCCACCTTGGCTATTCTCATCTACCACGCTTATATTGGCCGGGCAGATGAGGCTGCACACTGGCGGCACGAGAAGCAAGTCGTCAAAGAACACCATCCAACCAGGTGCGAAAAACGGTGCCATATTGGTCCAGCCACATACATAATTGCCGTCGGGCGATATGGCTATGGCTGTACCCATCAATCCATCATCTGAAGCAATGTCAATACCTGCTACATTTTGCAGAATGTCTTTCAGAAATAAGGGTTGGCTGCCCAGATCGGGGTGGTAAATTATTGCATCTCTCACCGGACTGCCAAAGGCTCCTAAGTTTTGGGCGTAGCCCACAGCTACACCATTGTTGGAAATGCTGGTGAATACGGCCGAAGAATATCCAAGGGGAGCGTCAAAAGATGTGAAGGTATTGGAATTGAGCTCATAGATAAATGGCGTACCGTCGAAGTCGCCTACCATTGTAAAAGAGTCATTGATGTCGTTGATTGCGTTTACATTAAAAGTAGGGAAATCATCTCCGATCAAATTGATTTCAAGATCGGGTGTGATGTACATCGGAATGCGGCGTGTACCTCCGGTGCCTGGCTCGCCTCCCATGCCCTGATCGTCGGCAAAGCCACCGATGGTTCCATCATTGGTGATGACATAGCCTGATATTGAGATGTAATCCTCATCGAAAATGGCAGTGAGTTCCTCTGTTTCAGTATTGTACCTGAAGGTTCCGTATTCGCAGCATCCTATGGACATTTCTCCAGTTACCCATACGCCATTCGGAGAAATACTGAAGGTAGCAAATGATGATTCTGCGGGTATTGATTCTGGAAACCAACCTATGGGATTCCAATCATTGTTGTTCTTTTTGTATGCAGGCTGCAGGATGAATGCCACTTCATCCAGGAACATTGATCCCGCGACATCACCGGCATTGTTGATGGATACGAGACCTGTAGCTTCAGCTTCAATGGGCGACCACGTTTGAGAGCTGAAGTCAAAATACTGATTGGTGGAAACTCCTGTACCACTGTCGTTCACGTCATTAAAGCGGGTGACAAACTGTGGTGAAAGATAGTACTCCATTTGTGCATGTGCTGAGAGTATGCCCATGAGCATTGCTGCAAATGCGAGTATAAACCCTTTGAGGGTAGAATTTTTGTTTTTCATAAGTAAATTGGTGTTTGTAGTTCGGATGGTGTGAAGGTATGGTAACACCAAATCCCTTTAAACCACTTGTGTTCTACATTTCGCGAAAGGCAGAAACAGTGTCATCGCCTACCATTCTTTGATTGACGAATTTCAGCAAAGGAAAATCACATGTTGACTGTAACTAAAATCCAGTTGCTTAAGCCATGAAGGCAGAGCCATATAAAGCCTGATTTATTTTATTAAATTGTTAATCAGTATTTTGCGTCATCTATGTTTCATTTCAGAACATGTGGAACCTTCAATGTATCGAAATCTTAAACCAAGCTCTTGCGCAATATGAAGGGTTTTGTAGCTTGAATCTCGTCTGGTCAATGTCGACCCGCAGTGTTCCCTGTGCCCGTTGCCTAATTAAGCTTTGGAATCGACTTTTACATTGACCAAGGGGCATGAAAAACCCTTATAATTTCGTGGTTGAGCCTCCGAATCCTTTTGCAACTTCTGTTATGATCGCTTCTTTACAGCAAGGAATCATGAGGGAGCCGGTCAGATTGGTAGCCCGAAAGTCAGTTATTTTTCTTTTTCTTCTGGAACATCCATGCGATGGTACGTCATGTCCCAATGTTCTATGAAGTCAGTAGTTTAGGTGTGACTTCTTACATGATTTTCTCATTGCTTGATACCCTTTGTAACCAAAGGCACAGAATGAAATTGAGTTGGTCCTTAACTTTGTACCGTCAAAAGAAAATTCACCTTGTCAAGATTGACAGAAAAAAAACATTATGAAAGTAGAACAAATATATACCGGATGCATTGCCCATGCGGCTTATTACCTGGTGAGCAATGGCGAAGCCGCCATTTTCGACCCACTTCGTGAGGTTCAACCATATATCGACCGTGCGAAAGCAGATGGAGCAAAGGTTAAATACGTTTTCGAAACGCATTTTCACGCCGACTTCGTGAGCGGTCACCTGGACCTTGCCAAGAAAACCGGAGCTGACATAGTGTATGGCCCTACGGCAAAGCCCCAATTTGAAGCCATCGTCGCTGAAGATGATCAGGTATTTGAAGTAGGAGCTTACAAAGTCAAAGTAATTCATACTCCTGGCCACACCATGGAGAGCACCACATTTTTGCTCATCGATGCCGAAGGCAAGGAGCACGGCATCATTACCGGCGACACACTATTCATCGGCGATGTGGGCCGCCCCGACCTTGCGCAGCACGTAATTGAGGACCTTACTGAAGACAAACTTGCAGGCTACCTTTTCGACTCGCTTCGCAACAAAATTATGCCCTTGCCTGACCACCTCATCGTATACCCCAACCACGGTGCGGGTAGCGCTTGCGGCAAAATGATGAGCAAGGAAACCACCGATACATTGGGCAACCAGAAGAAAGTGAATTACGCTTTGAATCCTGAATTGACCAAAGAGGAATTCAAAAAGCAATTGCTGCAAGGACTTACTGCACCTCCCGGCTACTTCCCTAAAAATGTATTGATGAACATTCAAGGCTATGAGAGCCTGGATAAAGTTATGGACCGTGCCATGCGGCCATTGAGTCCTGAGGCTTTTGAAGCTGCTGCAAATGAAACCCGCGCGCTCATGCTCGACACACGCGATGCGTCGAAGTTTGCAAAAGGTTTTATTCCCAACAGCGTAAACATTGGTCTCGATGGCAGTTTTGCCATGTGGGTGGGTGAAATGATTCCCGACATCAAGCAGTCCATCCTCCTGATCACTGAGCCCGGCCGGGAAGAAGAAGCCATGACACGCCTCTCGCGCGTAGGTTACGACGGTACCATTGGTTACCTCGAAGGAGGCTTTGATGCCTGGAATGCATCAGGTATGGAAGTGGATACCGTAAAACGTACCAGCCCATCAGCATTTGCTGCAAAAGCCGCTGAGGATGTAATGGTATTCGACGTGCGCAAAAAGAGCGAATACGATTCTCAACACGTGGAAGGAGCCATAAACGTTCCCCTCAATGAAATCAACAAGCACCTGGCTGAGTTTCCAAAAGACAAGCCGTTCATGGTGCATTGTGCAGGCGGCTACCGCAGTATGATTGCCGCTTCAATCTTGAAAGCCAGAGGCTGGGATAATTTTAGCGATGTGGAAGGTGGATTTACAGAAATACTTAATACTGACGTAAAAACAACTGACTACGTTTGCCCGACGACCTTACTTTAATTTGAAGTATTGGAAAAGCGAAAAAGACGCTTGATAGTCGGCTCAGGCGCAATCCTGGGGGCAATAGGGGGACTGCTATATTGGAGCGAGATAGGTTGCAACCCTGAACACTGCGCAATAGCAAGCAATCCGGTAGTGGCATCTTCTTATGGTGCCCTGCTGCTAGGTATCACTGCCGACACCATTGTGAACTACTTTAAAACTGAAAACAATGAATCTTAAAGAAATAATTCAATCCGGAAACGGAAAAATCGTGGATGTGCGTTCAATAGAAGAATTTGAATCAGGACACATCAGGGGATCAATCAACATTCCGCTTCAGGAAGTGATGCAGCGTGTTAATGAATTCCGAAACATGAACAAGTCTGTTTTGCTCGTTTGTGCCTCGGGCAACCGAAGTGGCATGGCCACGATGATGTTGCAGCGCGAGGGAATAGACTGCCACAATGCAGGCGGCTGGTACCAGTTTGACCAGGAACTGAGCAGGGTGGAGGTTTCATAAAAACCAGGGTTATTTGTTGAAATTACAGCAGATTGACGGTGCGCCGCAATCTGCTGTTTTGCTTTATGGCTATTGGATCAATCCAGTAATTCACCCATATAGATGCGCGTGCTGATCGCGTGGTGGTCGCTGGTTTCTTCATCATGGGTGGCATATCCATTTGAGTCGAAGCGCTTGTCGTGAAAAATGTAGTCGATACGGAATGAGGGGAATTTGCCAATGTACGTGTTGCCAATACCCCAACCACCGCGGCGAAAGCTATCGGTGAGCAGCCCACTCAACATTCCATAATTGTAAGAAACGGGCGTGTCGTTCATGTCGCCGCAAAAGATCACAGGATATGGCGAATTCTCAAGATGTGCAACAATTTTTTGGGTCTGCTTCGCGCGATTCTTGTAGGCCGTTGCCAGGCGGGTAATAATGTTAAACCCTTCAGTAAGGTCAGCAGCACCTTCACGCGGTTGGTTCATGATCTCCTCGATAAAGGCATAGTTTTTATCAGAAAACCGAATAGAGGCCACGTGGGCATTGTACACCCTTACCGTATCGCCATCAATATTGAGGTCGGTGTAGATGCACACATTGCTGCGCTCTCCGGTAAAGTCGATTCTGCCTTTGCCCACAATGGGATATTTGCTCAGAATGGCAATGCCATATTTCTGATTGTGGTGCACTACGGAGGTGTACTCATCGTAAAGGTATTCGGCACCAGTTACTTTTTTGAGGGTTTCCCGGGTTTCAAAAACCCCGATGCCACTGTTGTGAAAAAACTCCTGAAAGCACATCACGTCTGCGTCGATAAGCTCCAAGCGCCTGAACATCCTGTCGCGGTCTTCAATGTTGGTGCGCCAGTTGTACCAACCGAAGAGACGTACATTGTGCGAAAGGACTTTGATGCTTTTGCCTTCAGGCGCCTTTTTGAGGTTGAAGGGCAGGGGTTGCCAATACGCAAACAAGTGATTGAAGCCCACTAAAATTGTGAACAGTGAAATAAGGGCAAGCCTCCGTTTTACAAAAAGCCAGAAGATAATGAAGAAGAAGTTGACCAGCAGGAAGGCTCCGTATGCAATACCGAAAAAGGGCAGAAACGGAGCGGTCTCCGGATGAATATGCACTGCCAGGTATGACAAAAGCAAGCACAAGGCCACCAAAATGTTGACGCTCAATATGGCTGATTTGCCCAAGAGGCGTATAAAGCGGAACACTATTTTTTACTGGCTTTGAATAGAAATTCTTTTTCTGCTTTGCTGAGGCTGTCGTAACCGCTTCGGGATATTTTATCGAGTATGGCGTCTATTTTCTCTTGCTCTTCAGTCACTTTTGCGCGGGGGGTATTGCTGCCAGGCGAAGCTGTAGTGCGGGTTCTGTTCTGCTTTTGCCCAACGTTGTTGCCCGCTACTTTCATCTTTGGCTTTGGATTGACCAAATCTCTGAAGAAATTAACCACCCCCCAAAAGAATCGCGACCAATCATTGCCATTTTTCAGCGATAAGCTGTAGAAGTATCCAAATGCTGCACCGCCGAGGTGGGCTATGCGGCCCCCGCTATTGTTGCTGTCGAGGAAAAGGATATCGAGTGCCACGAAGAAAATGGCGATCCACTTCAACTTCACATTGCCGATGAGGATGAGGCGCAATTCAAGATTGGGCGTGTACGTGGCAATGGCCACCAGAATGGCAATAACCGATGCCGAAGCACCATAAATAATCGAACCCTGCGCCGAGGCAAAAACCGGGAAGATATTGTAAGCGGCGAAGTAAGCCAGAAAACCTGCGATACCTCCCAGAAAATAAACCGCTGTAAAACGCTTGGCATTGAGCAGGTCGGTGAAGATGCGGCCCGCAAAGTACAGGATGATCATATTTCCCAAAAGGTGAAACAGGCCCTCGTGCACAAACATGTAGGTGATAATGGTCCATGGCTTGAAGAGCATACCCTCTGGCGAAGAGGTGCCAGAGATCCACGGAATGACTGCCCCTTTGAGGTCGGTTTGAAAGAAAAAACCAAAAATGCGCAGCAGGGTGAGCGCGAGAAATACCGCCACATTGGCAAAGACGAACCGGATGGTAACGTCACCGCGGTTCCAGGCAAATTTTATATCGTCGAGGATGGAAGCCATAATCTAATTATCTTCTGTAGCGGTCGTCCCAATCGTTGTTGTTTCCGCGGTGGGAGCTTGACCAGTACTTGATGAGTAAAAACCCAAATAACATCCCACCCAGGTGCGCAAAGTGCGCTACGTTGTCGCCGGGATTGTTGGCAATGCCCGAGTACAATTCAAGCAATCCATAACCGATCACAAAGTACTTCGCCTTGATGGGTACAGGAAAGAACAACATCATAAGCCTGGTGTTCGGAAACATCATCCCAAATGCGAGCAAAATACCGAATACAGCTCCTGAGGCACCAACTACAGGTACGTTATAATAAATGTTCAGCTGCCTCCAATTGGGGTCGGTGTAGTTCCGACCTTCAGCCCAGAGTCTGATTCCATCGTTCTTGATGACTTCCACGGCCTGAGGGCCAATCTCCTGCACGAGCTGATTGACCTGCCAGGCCACCACCCCATAATGGAGAAGGAAGGCGCCAAGGCCAGTGATGAGATAATAAGTGAGGAAGCGCTTCGGACCCCATACGCGCTCAATCGCCGAGCCAAACATCCATAAGGCAAACATATTGAAGAAGATATGCATGAGACTTCCGTGCATAAACATGTGGCTTACAATCTGCCAGGGTTTGAAATGGGGAGAATCCCAATAGAATGCTCCCAGTATGCGTGACAGGGCGATGCCTTGCGATTCCAGCGCCACCGTGGCCAGGAAGAACAGTCCATTGATAATCAAAAGGTTCTTGACCACTACAGGCATGTCGCCAAATGCACTTGAGCTGCGAAATTGATTCATTAAGATTTAAATTTTTTGAGAAGATCGTCGAGGGTTAAGGTCACAATGGTCGGGCGACCTGAAGGATCACTTTGTGGTGAAGTACAGGCGAAGAGCCGGTCAATTAAGTCCATCATTTCCACAGGCTGCAGGGTTTTTCCTTCTTTTGCCGAAAGGCTTCGCGCCATGCTGCACGCCAGGCGCTCCCGGTTGTTGTTTTGCAATTCGTCGGTGCTGTGCTTGAACTGTTCCAGCATGTTTTCGAGCAGGTGCTGCACGTTTACGCCCTCAGCCTCAGGCGGTATCCCGTTTACCACCACATCATTCCCACCAAAGCTGTCAATGGTGAAGCCAAGGCGGTTCAGGTCATCGGCAAGGTCGTGCACCAGTGCGCAGTCGGCGCTGTTGAGTTGCACCGTTTCCGGAAATAGCAACTGCTGGCTTTGGCCGCTCTGTTTCTGAAGGTTGTCCATGGCCTGCTCGTACAGTATGCGCTCATGGGCCCGCTGCTGGTCAACAATAATCACCCCCGACTTGATCTGTGTGAGGATGTACTTGCGGTGCAGTTGAAATACGGGTCTTTGGCCTTCATGCCTGCCCTGGGGTATGTCCTGGGCCCTCTCTACCTCCTGCTCAAAGTTGCTCTGGGTGGCTGCTTCGCGCTGGGTGATGGCATAGAGTTCCTGCCAGTTTCCTGAAAAGGCTTTGGCGGCCTGTCCGCTTCCGGCAGCTTGCATCGGCCGCAACGATTTGGGATTCTCGCTGTCGAAAGGGTTAAAATTAAAGTCCTTCGTTTGTGGCGCCCCTATTTCCATATTGCGCGGCATAGGCGCCACATTGAATACATCCTCCTGCTCAAAGTCGAGACTTGGCGCTATGTTGTACTTGCCCAGGCTGTTTTTCACCGCCGAGCGAATGATGGCATAAATCGAGCGCTCTTCAGCAAATTTGATTTCGGTCTTCGTAGGGTGAATGTTGACGTCAATACTCGCCGGGTCTACGGTGATGTAGAGGAAATAGGAAGGATGGCTGTCGCGCGAAATGAGCTCGTCAAAAGCTTGGTTGACTGCGTGGTGCAGGTAGCTGTTTTTGATAAAGCGGTCGTTTACGAAAAAGTATTGCTCGCCCCTGGTGCGCTTGGCATACTCGGGTTTGCAAATAAATCCGTGCAGCGACACGATGGCGGTATCTTCCTTTACCGGCACCAGCCGCTCGTTGTATTTGGGCCCGAATATATTGACAATGCGCTGCCGCAGGGCCGAAGTTTTCACATTGAAAAGCTCCGATCCATTGTGCTCAAGGCTGAAGGCTACGTCGGGGTGGGCGAGCGACACACGCTCAAATTCCTCCACGATGTGGCGCATTTCCACAGGGTCACTTTTCAGGAAATTGCGCCTTGCCGGGGTGTTGTAAAACAGGTTGCGCACCGCAATCGATGAGCCTCCCGGGCAGGCGCATGGCTCCTGCTTTTCTACCTTACTCCCGGCGATGCGGATGGAGGTGCCAAGCTCGTTTTCGCGCAAGCGGGTCTTCAACTCTACCTGGGCAATGGCCGCGATGGAGGCCAGGGCCTCACCGCGAAAACCCTTGGTGCGGATGTGCCAAAGCTCATCTGCATTGCGAATTTTGGAAGTGGCATGCCTCTCGAAGCTCAGGCGTGCATCGGTATCGCTCATGCCGCAGCCATTGTCGATGACCTGGATAAGCGTTTTGCCGGCGTCTTTAATCACAAGGCTTATCTCCGTGGCACCAGCATCTACAGCATTCTCCAGCAGTTCCTTCACAGCCGAGGCCGGGCGTTGGACCACCTCACCTGCGGCTATCTGGTTGGCAACCGCATCGGGAAGAAGCTGGATTATGTCGGGCATCAGAGCTGAAAATCAAATTTTGTGAACAGTACGTACAGTATCATGACAAGGGCCGCCAAAATTAACAAAAGCCTTCTACCTGAATTGCGGTTTTGCCGCCTTGTTTCGCGTCGGGCCCATGAGTCGTGTATATTTTCGCGTAGCAGGGCTTCGTGGTTCTCGCCCAGCCGCTTTTCGCGCTCTATGTCGCGCTCAATTTCGCGCCGCCTTTTTTCCAACTTTTCCTTTTGCTCATCATAAATGCGTGGCTCGTAGTGAAAACGGCGGTTTTGGCTGTATTTGCCTTGCTTAAAGAGGGAGGGTATGCGGGGTGGTTTCATGCTAAACAGGTATCAATACGGTATTTTTCTTCCCCCAGGTGCCTTGGGGCGCTGCTACAATATAGCGCAAAAAACAGGTTTTATTATCAAGCACCGCATACAAACTGTGCTCTTTTGATAAATAAAGCTGCATTCGCTTCGATTGCGGCACGCAGGTTGTACTTTCGTCAACAAATTTCAATCCATGAAGTTGCATCCCGCCATTTTGGCTTTCTTTATTGTCCTATTTTCTGGTCATTTGCTGCATACGTACGCGCAAAGCTCACAGGCTTTGCCGCCGCCATTTGCGGCCAGCGCAAGCAATTGGCCCCAAACCACCCTGCAAGCCATGACCCTCGAAGAGCGCATAGGCCAGCTTTTTATGGTGGCAGCTTACAGCAATAAAGATCAAAAGCACGAGAAAGAATTGCTCGACCTTGTGGAAAAGCAACACATTGGCGGACTCATCTTTTTCCAGGGCGGACCTGTGCGTCAGGCCCACATGACCAATCGATTGCAAAAAGCTGCCAAAGTGCCGCTGATGATAGGCATAGACGGTGAGTGGGGCCTCGCCATGCGCCTTGACAGCACCGTAAGGTTTCCTTACCAAATGGCACTTGGCGCCATCAGGAACGACTCCCTGGTGTATGCCATGGGCGCTGAAATAGCCCGCCAGAGCCGCCGGCTTGGCATTCATGTCAACTTTGCCCCTGTCGCCGATGTCAACAACAACCCGAAAAATCCCGTCATCAATTACCGCTCATTCGGTGAGGATAAGGACAATGTGGCGCGAAAGTCCATTGCCTACATGCGTGGCATGCAAGACAATAAGGTACTCGCCAATGCAAAGCACTTTCCCGGACACGGGGATACCGATACCGACTCCCACCTAGCACTGCCGGTAATACGCCACAACCGTGCCCGTCTCAACGATATAGAGCTTTACCCTTTTCGGGAAATGGTGGCCCAGGGCCTCGGCTCGGTCATGGTGGCTCACTTATCTATACCTGCACTCGACAGCACGCCCAACCTGGCAAGTACGCTAAGCCCCAAAATTGTGAATGGCCTGCTGAAAAAAGAAATGGGATTTCAGGGCCTGGTTTTCACCGATGCGCTCAACATGAAAGGCGTGGCAAAATATTACCAGCCCGGCGAAGTGGACCTCATGGCCCTTTTGGCGGGCAATGATGTTTTGCTTTTTCCCGAAGATGTGCCCAAAGCCACCGCCATGATTGCGAGCGCAGTGAAATCAGGTCGGCTGAGCGAGGAAGCGCTAAACGATGCCGTGCTCAAAATCCTAAAAGCAAAAAGTTGGCTGGGCCTTGAGAAAGAGGAGCAGGTGGCATTGCCGCGACTCTACGAAGAGCTCAATAATCCCGGTGCTTTGCAACTCAAGCGCAAGCTTAGCGAGGAAGCCATTACCTTGTTGCGCAACAACAAAGACATTGTGCCGCTCAAGCACCTCGCCGACCGTAAAATCAGTGTGGTAAGCATAGGTGGTAATGGTACAGCCTTTAAAAACAGGCTGGCAAAATACTGCCAGTTTGACGCTGTGGTGACCAGCGCTGCGCCCACCCTGGCCGAAGGCAAAAAGGTGAAGGATTTCATCACTGGCAAGAATACCGTTGTGGTGCTGGTAGAAGGCACCAACAACAGTCCCGGCCGCAATTTTGGTCTCAGTGCCGAGGCCATCACCCTGCTCGAATTCATTGGTGCCAATTACAAAACGGTACTGGTGCACATGGGCAATCCCTATGCCCTCGCAAAGCTGAACGATCCCAGCCGCCTCGATGGCATCATCGTAGGCTACCAGGACGATGCTTACCTGAGCCGTGCCGCTGCCGACGTATTGGGCGGTGCCTTGCCGGCAAAAGGAAAACTTCCCGTGGCCATTGGAAAGCATTTTACTGCAAACAGTGGCTTGCTCACAGCCAGTCTGGGCAAGCTGTACCACGGCAATCTCGCTGATATAGGCCTCTCCAAAGATGCCTTCTCCAAAGTGGACAGCATTGCCATGGAGGGCATTCGCAAGCGGGCGTATCCCGGCTGTCAGGTGATGGTGGTGAAGGACGGCGTGATCATTTACGACAAGAATTTCGGATTTCACACCTATGAAGATGGCACCCCGGTGGGTTCAAGCGACCTTTACGATCTTGCATCCATTACCAAAATTGCGGCCAGCACCATCAGCCTTATGAAGCTGCAGGACGACGGCAAGTTTAGCCTTGACCATATGATTTCTGATTACTTTCCTGAAATACCTTTAACAAGTCCCTACCGCGACATTCACTTGCGGAAAATGATGTCGCACGAAGCAGGCCTGGTGTCGTGGATTCCTTTTTACAAAGAAACCCTGGTTCAAGGTCAGCCCAGGTGGGATGTGTATTCGCCATCACAATCGGCGGAGTTTAGCCTGCCCGTAGCGCGCGACATGTACATAAGCAAGGCGGTGAGCGATAGCATGATGCACTACATTCTGAAATCGCCCCTAAAGCCTGACCAGGGTTACAAGTACAGCGACATCGGTTACTACTTCGTTCGCGACATTGTGAAGCGGCAGAGCGGTGCGAGTATCGACACCTTCGCCATGGAGAATTTCTACAAGCCGATGGGGCTTTCCACCATGGGCTACCTGCCACTTGAGCGCATAAGCCGCGACAGGATAGTGCCCACCGAGTACGAAACTGGCTTCAGGCGGCAGGTGATACACGGCTATGTGCACGATCCCGGTGCAGCCATGCAGGGCGGTGTAGGTGGACATGCAGGCTTGTTTTCCAATGCCTACGACCTGGCAGTGATGATGCAAATGCTTGTGAACAAGGGAACTTATGGTGGACACCGCTACCTCAGTGAAGAAGTGGTGGAGGAATACACCCGCTGCCAGTTTTGCAAAACCGAACGCGATGAAAACCGCCGAGGTGCGGGATTTGACAAGCCCGTGCTCAAGGATGGTCCCGGCCCCTCATGCAAGTGCGTGAGCTTCGATACATTTGGGCATTCAGGATTTACGGGCACCATCGCCTGGGCCGATCCGGTGGAGAACATCGTTTACATCTTCCTTTCCAACCGCATTTACCCCACCGCTGCCAATAAAAACCTGGCCAGCCTGAACATCCGTACCCGCATACAGGAGGAGATTTACAAAGCCTTGCGCGCTGGAACTTTCGCGCCTGCAGCCAAAAAGAGCCTTTAGTTCTACATACCCAAAATTCAAATTTCACCGAAAGGTAAATCAGCGCACAACCCTTGCTCAAAGCAGCCTTCACAACAACGGGTGCAAAGTGTTTTTTCCTTTAAGGGAGAAATGACAAATGCTTAAACATATTCGTACCTTTCAGCACATTTGCTAACCTGCGAAATATGTTTACCAAATCAGACTTTGACGGCGTGAAAACGAGGCATGACCTTGTGAAAATCGCCAAAAAGAGGGGAGTTAAGCTAAAAAAAACACTGCGCCGTACCGCCTACGAAGAAGAGCTTCGGCTATTGCAAACAGAGCTATCGTTTCTTCAAAAGTTTATCAGCGATGAACAGAAGCGTGTAGCGGTCATTTTTGAAGGCCGGGACGCGGCGGGCAAAGGTGGCAGCATTAAGCGATTCGTACAGCACCTCAACCCGAACCGCAGTGGGGTAGTGGCCCTTACAAAGCCTACCGACATCGAGCGCGGGCAATGGTATTTTCAGCGCTACATCGAGCGCTTGCCCAACAGGGGCGTGGTAAAGTTCTTCGACCGGAGTTGGTACAACCGTGCAGTTGTGGAGCCGGTGATGGGCTTCTGCACCGAGAAGCAGTACGAGACTTTTATGGCCCAAGTGCCTAACTTCGAGCACATGCTGCACGAAGATGGAATACACCTAATCAAGTTCTGGTTTGACATTTCCAAAAAGGAACAGCAAAAGCGCTTTGACGACCGCCTTGGCAATCCGCTCAAGGAATGGAAATTCAGTCCTGTCGATTTTGAGGGCCAGAAGCTCTGGGACAAGTACACCAAATACAAAGAGCTCATGTTTATGCACACCCACACGGCTTACAGCCCATGGGTCATAGTAGATACCAACGATAAGCGCGCGGCCCGCCTCGAATCATTGCGGTATGTGCTCTCTCAATTCAACTATCCCGACAAAGGCAGCTCAGGAGCCAACCTGATTTACGATCCCAACGTGGTGTATCGCTTTTACAGAAGAAAAGAACACTTTAATCTCCAGGCATGAACTTAAGTGATGATGACGTAAAGCTGCTCAACTCGAAAATCGGACTGAAGCACCTTTTCGCCCACAAGGAGGTGAATGTGAAAGAGGCCTTGCAGCAAACGCGGTACGAACTCAGGCTGCGCGATATCCAGGCCGAATTGGTCAAGCTGCAGAGCTGGGTGATTGAAGAGGGCAAACGGCTCGTGGTACTATTTCACGGAAGTGATCCCAGTGAGAAGAGTGGAATCATTCGCACCATCCTGGGCCACAACAATCCACGCCACTACCGCATAGAGGTACATGTGCCGAGCCGCGAGAATGAATCGACCGGCGAGTGGTATTTCCAAAAGTATGCACAACAGTTGCCCTACCCCGGTGAAATGGTCTTCTTCGACCGCAGCTGGTACAACCGCGCCATCATTGAGCCCGTGCTCGGACTGTGCACCGAAAGCGAATACGCGCGCTTCATGAACAATGTCAATGATTTTGAAAAGCTTATCGTTGACTCGGGCATCATCCTGGTCAAATTCTATTTCACCATCAGCAAGAAGGAGCAGGATCGGCGCCTCAAAGCCACCAAAGCCGATCCGCTCACACAATGGAAAATTGAAAAATACGATGAAGACGCCCATGTGCGTTGGGATGAGTACCTCAACTACAAGGACAAGATGTTTGCCAAAACAAGCACAGATATTGCGCCATGGCACGAAATCAAGGCCGACCGACGAGAGGAAGAACTCATTGAAGCGGCCGAGCATTTGTTAAACATATGCCCCTACCAATCGAAGGACAAAG
>DAIRDH010000018.1:3276-28937 GCA_036796255.1 Cryomorphaceae bacterium | reverse complement strand
ACATTATTTTTATGCTTTGATAATTTGGTGTTTACGCAATAAAATGTTTTCTTTCAGGTCTTAATCAATTCCTATAAAACCTAACCCTCACTTTGTGTGTTGAAGGCTATTTTTTGCACAAGGAGAACAAAAACACCCGCTTATGCAGTACTACATTAACGCAATTAAAAATTACGCCACTTTTACCGGCCGCACCCGAAGAAGAGACTTTTGGATGTTCGTTCTGTTTCACCTGATCTTTTTTGTCGCCGCAGGCGTTCTTGACAGCCTCCTGGGCACCGATGCTCCAGAAATGGGAGGTGGATTGATCAGCGGACTTTATGCCCTTTTTGCTTTGGTTCCGAGCATTGCAATTGCAGCAAGACGATTGCACGACAGCGGCAAGAGCGGTTGGTGGCTGCTTATTGGGCTCACGGGTATTGGAGGTATTGTCCTGCTCGTATTTTATGTTTTGGACAGCCAGCCCGGTGCAAACAAGTATGGACCCAACCCCAAAGGGATGGATATGGCCCAGGCTTGAGCAATTGCTCTTCCGTCGGCTATCTCATTGCTAAATCACTTTTAAGAAGCCCGCCATGAGCGGGCTTTTTCAATTATTGCCACACTCTCAATCTGCAATCCTGACCAAAAATGAACCCTGCAAATTTATATAGTTTTCACATTTTGTCCCTTGTTATGGCACGGCATTTGAAATGATATTCATTGTTTTAATTTGCACGTTTTCAGTGTTATAGAACTTAATTTTCAAATACGAGCGCCATGAAAAATCTACATTCATTCCTCCTTATCGCTGGAATGGCAATTTTCATAACATTCCCCATTTCGGCCCAAACCACCTTTTCTAAAGACGCTTTTGGCAATACAGTACAGCGCGACAATTACGGCCGTACAAAGGCCACCTTTTCCAAAGACGCCTTTGGCAACACAGTACAACGCGACAACTATGGCCGTACTGAAGCTACTTACAGCAAAGATGCTTTTGGCAATACAGTAAAGCGCGACAATTATGGACGTACTGAAGCCACGTACAGCAAAGATGCTTTTGGCAATACCGTGCAGCGCGACAATTACGGTCGCACCGAGGCCACGTATAGCAAAGATGCTTTTGGCAACACGGTAAAACGAGATGCCAATGGCAATCAGGTCGGCACATTCCGCAAAGACGCCTTCGGCAATACGCAGTTTACACAACCTTAGCCAAAGCGCTAATTTTGGCAAGCCATTTTAATTTCTTTGCTAGCTTCGGGCGCTTATTGATCCCCGCATATGGCCAATATTTATTTCGGTGTCGCTGTACTCGTTGCTGTTTTGCTGCTCAGCTATTTGGCCTGGCGGCAAAATGGGGCAGGGAAGATCCGCAATGCACTCCTACTCATCATCTTGATTGGAGCCATACTGCAAGCCTACATGGTGGTCGACTTCCAGCTTTACGACTGGGATGAACGCTACCACGCCCTCGTGGCCAAAAACCTAATCAGCGAACCACTTACTCCAAAACTCTACCAAAATCCGGTGCTTCCTTATGATTACCAGGACTGGACCCGCAACCATGTATGGCTGCACAAGCAGCCGCTTACCTTGTGGAGTATGGCCTTGTCCATGTCAGTTTTTGGCCTCAACGAGATTGCCCTACGCCTGCCTTCAGCACTGCTCACCTGCCTGGGCATCGTGCTGGTTTTTGGAATAGGCAGGCGCATCTACGATGAACGGGTGGGGCTCATGGCGGCCTACCTCTTTGCCATCAATGGCCTCATCCTTGAGCTCATCGGCGGGCGCACACCCACCGACCATATCGACATACATTATCTGTTTTTTGTCACCCTGGGCGTTTACCTGTCCTTGCGATTTGCCAAATCAGGGCGGCTGGTGTACAACCTTCTCGCAGCACTGGCCATCGGCCTTGCCGTGCTCACCAAGTGGCTGCCAGCGCTTATTGTACTTCCCATTTGGTTGCTGCTCGTATGGCAAGGGAAGCAATTCGATAAAAGGCAGATGCTGCTTCACTTTGCGCTGCTATGCGCCGTGGCGCTTTCTGTGTTTCTGCCCTGGCAGATATACATCCACACGACATTTCCCCTTGAGGCGCAGTGGGAGTCGGCCTACAATTTTCGCCATTTTACGGAAGTGATCGAAGGCCATAGCAATACCTACGGCTACTACTTCCAGAAGCTGAGGGTCAATTACGGCGAGCTCATCTACTTGCCACTCATTTGGTTCATCTGGCACCTGTCGAGGCGGCCATTCAATGCCCAGCACTGGGCCCTTTTCGTTTGGGTGGCTGTGCCCTTGCTCTTTTTCACACTTGCGCAAACCAAGTTGAAAGCATACCTGCTTTTCACCTCGCCGGCGCTATTTATTATCACCGCTGCTTTCTGGTGGCACCTGAAGGACTGCACTATGGCGCGAAAGCTCAGGTGGCCTTATCAATTGCTGCTCGTCCTCATGATTGCGCTCCCTCTGCGCTATTGCATCGAGCGCATCAAACCTTTTAGGCAGCACGACCGGACCCCCGCCTGGGTAAGCGAGATCAAGGCCATCGGCGATCGTGGCGAGGCGCACACCTTGCTTTTCAATTACGAAAATGCTGTCTCGGCCATGTTCTACACAGATCTCACGGTGTATGCGGTGTTGCCTGACAATGAGATCCTGGATGACCTCCAGGCTTCGGGTTACCACATCCTCATTTACGATGGCGGAAATCTTGATCGCCAAGGCTACGAAGGCTTTGAGCTCGTTGGTGGCAGGTAGGAGAGCAGCCGCATTTGCCTTTTGCGTTAAGCTGGCCTTTCGGCAAAATTGGACACGAGCACACCTGCTATCTGAAGTGCAATTTTCATCCATTTCAGACAGCCAACTCAACATATTCAGCTGGATGCGGCGCCCTCGAAGCCCCGATTTTCGTGGATAAAATGCCCCGAATGTTAATAATTCAAGCCAAAGCAATCCTGAAAAAAAGGCTACCTTGTGGCTCGAAATAGGCCCACGGAGTCGGGGTTTCCCAAAGGTACACATGGCAGAACAACAGCACGTAGCATACGACGAAGAACACATACGCTCCCTCGACTGGAAAGAACATATTCGCCTCCGTCCCGGGATGTACATCGGTAAGCTCGGCAATGGTACCACCTACGACGACGGCATCTACATCCTCATCAAGGAAGTGCTCGACAACTGCATCGACGAGTACGTGATGGGCTATGGCAAGAAGGTGGACGTGACCGTAAAAGATGGCTACGTAACCGTGCGCGACTACGGCCGCGGCATCCCTCTCGGTAAGCTGGTCGATGTGGTGAGCAAGATCAACACCGGCGCCAAGTACGACAGCAAAGCATTTAAGAAATCAGTGGGCCTCAATGGCGTGGGTACCAAAGCGGTAAATGCCCTGGCCGATATTTTTGAAATTTCCAGCTACCGCGAAGGCGTGGGCCGCAAAGCCGTTTTCGAAAGGGGAGAGCTCATCAGGGAAGAAGAAATTCCACAGACTGAGGAGCGCAATGGAACCTTCGTGTACTTCCGCCCCGATGAGACGATTTTCAAGAACTTCCGCTTCAAGTCGGAGTTTATCGAGCGCCTTATCCGCAACTATTGCTACCTCAATACCGGCCTGAGCATCTGGTTCAACGGCGAGCGCTTCTTTTCCAAAAACGGACTCAAAGACCTGCTCGAAGAGAAGATGAGCGACGAACCGCTCTATCCCATCATCCACCTCGAGGGCGACGATATCGAAGTCGCCTTCACCCACACCGCAAGCTACGGCGAGGAGTATTACAGCTTTGTGAACGGGCAGCACACCACCCAGGGAGGTACCCATCAGGGCGCTTTTCGTGAAGCTTATGCCAAAGTGGTCAAAGAATTTTACGGCAAGAATTACGAACCTTCTGACATTCGCTCTTCGCTCATCGCAGCGGTGAGTGTAAAGGTGATAGAGCCTGTATTCGAGTCGCAGACCAAAACCAAACTCGGCTCCACCGAGATTGAGCCCGGCGGCAAGAGCATGCGTGCTTTCATTGGCGATTTCCTCAAGGAAAAGCTCGATAACTTCCTGCACAAGAATGCCGAAGTGGCTGAGGCGCTGGAGGCCAAAATCAAAATGAACGAGCGCGAACGCAAAGACCTGGCCGGCATACGCAAGCTGGCCCGCGACCGCGCCAAGAAGGCGAGCCTGCACAACAAGAAGCTCCGCGACTGCCGCGTGCATTACAACGACCCCAAGGCCAGCGAACGCTCAGGCGACACCGTGATATTCATCACCGAGGGTGACTCAGCAGCTGGTTCCATCACCAAATCGCGTGATGTGAACACCCAAGCTGTTTTTTCCCTCAAGGGAAAGCCGCTCAACTCGTACGGCCTCACCAAGAAGATAGTGTATGAGAATGAGGAATTTAACCTCATCCAAGCCGCGCTCAACATCGAGGATGGCATGGAAGGCCTGCGCTACAGCAAGATCATCATCGCTACCGATGCCGACGTAGATGGCATGCACATCCGCCTGCTGCTCATGACCTTCTTCCTGCAATTCTTCCCCGACCTGGTGCGCAACAACCACCTTTACATCTTGCAAACGCCACTCTTCAGGGTGCGCAACAAGCGTGATACCATCTATTGCTACTCGGAGCAGGAGCGGAGGGAGGCCATGCTCAAGCTGGGTAAGAATCCCGAAATCACCCGGTTTAAGGGCCTTGGAGAGATATCGCCCGATGAGTTTAAGAACTTCATTGGCGACGACATCCGCCTCGAGCCTGTGGTGATCAACAAAGACTCCACCATCAGTGACCTGCTCTCCTTCTATATGGGAAAGAATACGCCTGAGCGCCAGGAATTTATCATCGAGCGCTTGCGGGTTGAGAAGGATCCTGTGGCCGAAGTAAAAGCGCCCGGAGAGGAAGAAGCAGCCGACGAGGAAGGCATTCCCGAAAAGGAAATGGCCGAATAAAGTATTTTTGACAACGATACATGAGCGATCAAGACGAGGAAAATGATTTGAATGGCGCTGAAGAGCAGAGCCATCCCAATGAAAAAGTTGTGGCCATAGCGGGCCTTTACGAGGACTGGTTTCTCGACTATGCCTCATACGTGATTCTGGAGCGCGCCGTGCCCGCGATCAACGATGGCCTCAAGCCGGTGCAGCGCCGCATCCTGCACTCCATGAAGGACCTGGATGACGGGCGCTACAACAAGGTGGCCAACATCATAGGCCACACCATGAAGTACCACCCGCACGGCGATGCCAGCATTGGCGATGCGCTTGTGCAAATAGGGCAGAAGGACCTGCTCATTGATTGTCAGGGTAACTGGGGCAACACCCTCACCGGCGACGGTGCAGCCGCTGCGCGTTACATTGAGGCGCGCCTGAGCAAATTTGCCCTTGAAGTGGTCTTCAATGCCAAAACCACGCAGTGGGGCCTCAGCTACGATGGCCGCAACAAGGAGCCGCTCTTCCTTCCGGTAAAATTCCCCTTGCTGCTCGCACAAGGCGCAGAAGGGATCGCTGTGGGACTGGCTTGTAAGATATTGCCCCACAACTTCAACGAACTCATCGACGCCTCGATCGCGATACTGCGGGGGAAGAAAACCAATATTTTGCCCGATTTCCCCAATGGCGGTATGGCCGACTTTTCGCAATACAACGATGGCTTGCGCGGCGGCCGCATCAGGCTCAGGGCCAAAGTTAGGCAGCTCGACAAGAAGACCCTCGTCATTGACGAGATACCCCATGGCACCAATACGGCCAACCTGATTGAGAGCATCGTGAAGGCCAATGACAAGGGCAAGATCAAGGTGCGCAAGATCGAGGACAACACCGCCGACAAGGCCGAAATCCTCATCCACCTGCCACCAGGCCTCTCGCCCGATAAAAGCATCGACGCCCTTTACGCCTTCACCGATTGCGAAATCAGCATTTCGCCCAATGCGGCCATTATCGAAAACGACAAGCCGCGCTTCGTAGGGGTCAATGAAATGCTCAAAATCTCTACCGACCAAACGGTGGAGCTGCTTAAACTTGAACTTCAGATCAAGAAGCATGAGTTACTGGAGCAGTGGCACTTTGCTTCTTTGGAAAAAATATTTATTGAGAACCGCATCTACCGCGACATCGAGGAAGCAGAAACATGGGAGGCCGTGATGCACAACATCCACGAAGGCTTAAAGCCCCACATCAAGCACCTCAAGCGCGCTGTGACCGATGAGGATGTGGTGCGCCTTACGGAGATTCGCATCAAGCGCATTTCAAAATTTGACAGCTTCAAGGCCGATGAGCTTATCGCCCGGCTCGAAGATGAGTTGGCACAGGTACAGCACCACCTAGACAACCTCGTGGAGTACGCCATCGATTACTTCAAAAATCTCAAAAAGAAATACGGAGCAGGCCGTGAGCGCCGCACCGAGATCAAGACTTTCGATACCATTGAGGCCACCAAAGTGGTGGTAGCCAACAAGAAGCTCTATGTGGACAGGGCAGAGGGCTTTGTGGGATATGGCCTCAAAAAAGACGAGTACGTATGCGATTGCTCCGACATTGATGACATCATTGTGTTCCGTGAAAACGGCACCATGGTGGTGAGCCGCATTGATCAGAAGAAGTTTGTCGGCAAGGACATCATTCACGTAGGTGTCTGGAAAAAAGGCGACAAGCGCACCGTGTACAACATGGTGTACCAGGACGGGGCGAGTGGCCCTGCCATGATGAAGCGCTTTGCGGTAACGGCCATCACCCGCGATACGGAATACGACCTCAGCAATGGCAATCCGCGGTCGAAGGTGCTCTACTTCAGCGCCAATCCCAATGGAGAGGCCGAAGTGGTGACCGTACGCCTCCGTCCAAGGCCCAACCTCAAGAAGCTGCGTTTCGACCTCGACTTTGCTGAGCTTGCCATCAAAGGGCGAACTGCAAAGGGCAATACCCTCAGCAAAAACCTGGTGAGCAAGATTGAGCTCAAGGAGAAGGGCAGCAGCACACTGGCCCCACGCAAAATCTGGTTTGACGACATCGTAGGCCGCCTCAATGCCGATGGCAGAGGTACTTACCTAGGCTCATTCAAAGGCGATGACAAGATTCTTACCATTTACCAAAAGGGCTACTACCGCATCACAGGTTTCGACCTCAGCACCCATTTTGACGAAGAGCTGATCGGCATCGAGAAGCTGAATCCCGAAAAGGTGATCACTGCCGTGTATTGGGAAGGCGAGAAGGGCCAGTACAATGTGAAGCGTTTTGTGCCTGAAGAGTCGCAGAAACCAGTGCTTTTCATCACCGAGCACGAGAAGTCGCTGCTTGAGTTTGCCACAACCCATCCATTGCCGAAAGCGCTACTGCAATTTGACAAGCGCAGCGAAGACAGAGCAGATGAAGAAATCGACCTTGTGGAGTTCATTTCTGTAAAGGGAGTGAGTGCCATGGGCAACAGGCTTACGCCCTACAAGGTGAAGGCCATTGACCTGGTGGAAGTTCCAATAGAAGAGGAGCAAATGGAAGATACTGCTGAAGCAGAAGTACCTGAAGTAGCGGAAATATCAGATGAACTGGGCGGAGATTCGTCGGAGTCAGAACCATCGGCGAGTGAAGTCGAGGAAAAATCCGTGAAGGAGGATCAAAAACCAAATAAAGGCGGCAAGAATGATCCTGGCTATCAGCCTACGCTTTTTTAGGACCACCGTTTAAGCATTCCGCCGCTTAATCTTCTTTGCAGTGTACTTGCAATTGCAAGGCCACAATGCCATCATCGTATGCATCAGCATAGCCATATTTCTCGGCTTTTTTAAAGCTTTGGCAGGCCTTTTCAGTTTCCTGCATTGCGAGGTAGATTTCTCCTTCATAGCGATATGCCATGGGGTTGCGGTCATCATTGTTGATGGACCGCTTGATATCCTCCAGCGCAAGAGCCTCCTGTCCGCTATGAAGGTAGGAGTATGCCCTGTTGCTCAATATCAGAGGATGTTGCGGGTCGAGATCGAGGGCGTAGTTGGCATACTCAATGGCTTCAATATAAAACTCAACCTTGTTGAATGTATATGCCAGATTTACCAGAATTTCAAGGTCAAACCTGTCATAGAAGTAAGCCTGCATCAGATAGCTGTTCGCTTCGTCATACCTTCCCTGATCGGCAAGGAGATACGACATTTTCTTGAGTGCATTCACATTGGTCGAGTCAAGTTCAAGGCTGGTCATAAAATGCACTGCAGCGATAGAGTCCATTTCCTGGGCCATATATACTTCAGCAAGGGTAATCTTGGCCTTGGCTACCTCCATGCCGTCTGCGGCCAGTGTTTGAGCCAGTTCTGCGCATTTCATCGCGGTATCGAGCTCATTCTTCAAGCGGAAATAATCAGACATGCCCATCCAGGCGCTTGCGTGGGTGCTGTCAATCGCTATTACCGCTTCAAAATCTTTTTTGGCGTTTTTCAAGCGCTCCATGAAAAGGTACATATTTCCGCGCTCCATAAGCACAGTCGTATTTTCGGGCTCTAGCTTGGATGCTTTACCCATCAGTTTTATCGCCCCCGTGTAGTCAAAATATTTTTCCACCTTTTTTGCTTCGGCCATGTATTGGTCGACTGTTTGGCCACTTAGCAAGGCCGAGCTTGCTATAAAGGTGAAGAGGAGTAAAATTCGTTTCAATCTAAGGGGCAATGGACTGCAAAGCTTTGCAGATAGTTTTAAATCGAGACAAAGCTAAAAAAGATATATGGATTTTTTCTGCATGAAAGCACGTATCTTACTTGATGTGTTGATTTTGGGAGTATGTGCGGTTTAAAATCATTTTCAGTAGATTCAACCGAAATTATTTCAAACTATGTCATCAATCGTGAATCACCGCGGTGTGTATACAGGTGCGGAAGGCCGCAAATCACCTTACGACCTCAGCTGCGATGCCAATTCTGAAAATGCCAGCCTGGTTATTTTTGTACATGGTTACAAGGGTTTTAAGGATTGGGGACCATGGCCGAAGATGGCTGTCGCCTTTGCCGAAAAGGGGGTAGACCTTTTCAAATTCAATTTTTCACACAACGGAGGCACTGTCAGTGAGCCTATCGACTTTCCTGATTTGCAGGCTTTCGCCAAAAATGCCTACTCCAGGGAAGTGCACGACCTCCATACCGTCATCGGAATGCTTCTGAAAGGTCTTTCTCTGCCGCATGGCATCAAACGGTGGAAGCACATTTGCCTGATTGGCCACAGCCGGGGCGGAGGTATTGCTACCTTGTGCGCTGCGGCTCAACCGCGCGTGGAAGCCTTGATTACATGGGCTTCTGTGGCTGATTTTGGCGAACGCTTCAATTTTGACCTGGAAAAATGGAAGGCTGAGGGCATCACTTACGTGCAAAACGCCAGAACAAAGCAACTTATGCCCCACAATTACAGTTTCTATGAGGATTATATCCGCAACGCGGAGCAGTTGGACATCCTGAAAGCCGCAAGTCAATTTAAGCGCCGCGCCCTGGTGATTCAGGCCCGTGATGACGAAGCGGTCGAGCCGACCAATGCCCTCCGACTCGCTGATGCCTTCCCAAATGCCAGCTTGAAATTTGTCGAAACAGGTGGCCATACCTTTGGCGGAAAGCATCCCGCAGCGGCTGACGGACTTCCAATGACACTTAAATTAATTGTTGAGTATACAGCTGATTTTATACTGAAGCACAATTCATTACATTTCCCATCTTGCCCTGGCGGAATCGCTGAGTGCTGAGGCTGATTCGTCGAGGTGGGCGAAGTGTCCGGCCATGGCGATCATGGCCCCATTGTCAGTACAGTACTCCAGGGGCAGGGTATAGGTGTGCCATGAACCGTCCAGTTCTTTTTGCTTCAATGCAGCGCGCAAGCCGCTATTTGCGGAAACGCCACCTGCCAGCGCCACATGCCTGATGCCGGTGAGCTCAACGGCCTGGCCCAGCCGCGTGATGAGCATTTCGATAATGGTGTATTGCAGCGAGGCGCAGAGGTCGTTGAGGTGCTCCTTGGCGAAGCCAGGCTGATTTCTTTCTTGCTTCTCCACAAAATTTCGGAAAGCAGTCTTCAATCCACTAAAGCTCCAATTGAGGCCATCCACCTTCGGTTGCGGAAATTTAAACGCCTGGGGGTTGCCGGTTTGCGCAAGCTTGTCCACCAACGGCCCGCCGGGATAAGGCAAGCCCAGCAGTTTCGCGGCCTTGTCGAAGGCTTCGCCAGCGGCATCGTCCAGGGTTTCGCCAATCACCTCGAGCTCACTAGCCGAGGTGACTTTCACGATTTGGGTGTGGCCACCACTCACCGTAAGGCATAGAAATGGGAAGGGAGGCTGACTGAGGCGCGTATCGTCAATGAAATGCGCCAGTACATGCGCCCGCATATGGTGAATGGGGTAGGCGGGTACACCCAGGGCCTGCGCCATGGATTTGGCAAATGAGCTGCCTACCAGCAGACTGCCCAGCAAGCCAGGCCCCAGGGTGTAGGCGATTGCCGTGAGTTGATCAGCTTCAATGCCCGCTTTTTTCAACGCAGCATCAATCACTGGTACAATGTTCTTCTGGTGCGCCCGGGAGGCCAGTTCAGGCACCACGCCGCCATAATGGCGGTGCACATCCTGGCCAGCGGTGATGTTGGCAAGTATTTTGCCATTGCGCATCACTGCCGCTGAGGTGTCGTCGCACGAGGACTCTATACCGAGTAAGGTGATTTCTGCGCTGTTCATGTGTGTGGCCTTCGCGCGGCTTGTTGTAATTTCGGCAAAATTAAGATCTTCTATTGAAACGCTTTCTCCGCAAATTTGCTTTACTGCTGCTCATACTCCTTGTGGGATTGGGATTGCTGGGTTTGTTGGTGGCGAAATCGTACACGGTACAAACCTATGTTGCGCAGCGACTTGCAAATATGATGAGCGATGATTTGGGCGCTGAAGTAAAGCTCGACCGGCTCGCCTTCGATCCCATCAGGAGCCTGGTGCTGCACGGCTTGCTGATTCATGACCAACAGGGCGATACCCTGGTTTCAGCGGAGAGCATAAGTTTGGGCATCAAGCGAATCGCATTGAAGCGTAACAAGTTTAGCTTTTCGGACCTGGAGCTCACACGGACCGACTTTCGCCTGAGACAGATCGATGAAGATGGCGCCACCAACCTTGATTTCATCCTGGATTATTTCGGTGGAAGCAGCCCTGACAGTACCGCGTCAAAGCCTGAATTCCAAATTTCTGCCTCAGGATTTTCGATGGTCGATTGCCATTTTTCATACCTTAATACCTTTGCCGACTCTACCTCCTTTCCGGAAGGCTTTGATATGAACAACGTGCAGGTGAGTGATATCAACGGCCGTATCGAAGCTTTCAGCTTGGCGGACGACACCATTCGCTTCGAAGCAAGGCAGCTCACTTTCGAGGAAAGGAGCGGGCTGGAGCTGCGAGAATTGCAGGCGCTGGTTGTAATTAATCCCAATGCCATAGCCCTCGAAAAGATGGTTTTGGAAAGCGCGGAGTCGCGGCTAGAGGGCAGCCTGTCACTCAACCACGAGAGTTGGGCCGACTATCAAAAATTCATGAGCAAAGTAGTTTGGGACGCCGATTTTTCAGAAAGCCGGCTTTCATTCAGTGATCTGGGATACTTTACAAAAACGCTTTACAACCGAAACGTGCCTTTGTACCTTTCGGGAAAAGTGCAGGGCCCCATCGCCAACCTCAAAGGCCGGGGCTTGCTGGTGATCGCAGGCGACCATACCACATTTCGCGGAAACGTGGACATGATGGGCTTGCCCGATTTCGACAATACCTTTATCGATTTGCGGGTTACACAACTTTCCAGCAATTACAATGACCTTGAAATGCTCAGATCGCGCATCAATCCCAATGCCACAGGTCCGGGATTGCCTTTGGAGCTAAAAAGGGCCGGCTCGATCTTTTTTACAGGCTCGTTTACAGGATTTCCGTCCAATTTTGTTGCTTTTGGAGAATTGACAACCGAGGCGGGCAATTTGGAACTCGACTTGAAGTTAGAGAGCGCTGAGAATTCAAAAGTCCTCGTCTCTAGTGGCAATGCGGTCGCACAGCGTTTCGATATTGGGCGTATTATGGCCGAACCCGACCTGGGCACTGTGAGCGCCAAAGTGCGCATCGAGGCAGAGTCAGATGAGAAGATCAATTATGCAAGGATGACAGGTGATATTGAATCGATCACCTACCGTGGCTATACATATTCGAAAATTACAATAGATGGAGAACTCAACAAGCAACGCTTCAGCGGTAACCTGCGCAGCCGTGATCCCAATGTTGATTTTACATTTATAGGAATGGTTGATTTGAGCGGGTCCAGCCCTATGTACGATTTCAGGGCTGATGTGCATAATCTTGAACTCAGTACTTTGAATTTGATAGACTTGCCTAAGGCTTTTTCTTTCAGCAGCTCTATAGAGATGAGTGGGCGAGGAGGTGACCTCACTGATTTTGCCGGCCGGTTATCAGCTGGCAACAGCTTCATTTGCTACGGCGATACCACGCTGCTGCTCGAAAGCGTGGTGTTGAGCTCACTGGGCGACGATGCAAACCGGAAGATTACCCTTACAAGTGATGTGGTCGATATAGGCCTTGTCGGCAAATACAAGGTAAACGAACTCTATGACGGCTTTCACCAAATGCTGGCCATCGTGATGCCCTCTTACCGTGATCGTCGCGATATGAACTTCAGAGCGGAGCAGGTGTATGATTTCAGCCTCAATTACAAAGTTCAAAATGCCGTAACAGGTGTGCTCGTAGAGGGCCTGGGCATTGCGGCTCAAACAAGCCTTTACGGAAGTTTTGACAACCAAAGTGGCCGCATAGAGGTCTCTTTGCGTTCAGGCGAGATCAAATACAAGGATTATGTACTGAGTGACCTTGTTTTGAATGCTACCAAGCAAGGCGAGATAGCGCTCATCGGACTAAAATCAGGTCAGGCACAAATTTCAGGACTTCCCATCGAAAATGCCGATCTCACAGTAAAAGCGAGCAATGACTTGGTGCAGGTCAATTTTGGATGGCTCAACAGCGATCAATCTTCATCAGGTGAACTTGGGATGCAGGCTGTCTTGTACGATTTTCAAACCATGAGCCTGCTCATTGATAGCTTGCAATTTACCGCAAGGAAGTCCACCTGGGCACTGGCCCAGCCCAGCCGCATTGATTTAGATACCTCCGGTGTTTTTATCGATGGTTTTACCCTGGCCAACGGGGAGCAGCGCATACAGGCCTTTGGCAAGTTGGGAAAAGATACGGAAGATGAGGCCATGGTGCTGCTCCATGCCATAGACCTGGCCTATCTCGACTCACTCGGAATAGAATCTGCCCAGGACCTGCAAGGAATTGTGGAAGCTGATATTCGCTTGCAGTCCGCGTTGCGCGAGCCAATCGTCACGGCCAAGTCATCGATCACCGGCTTGAGCATTGATGATATTTCTATTGGTGACATCAGTGCCTTCAGCACCTATGATCGCGACAGCAATACCTTGATGCTCGATGGCTCACTGGTGAAGGCGGCATTTAAAATACTCGATTTTCAGGGCAGCTACGCCATTGGTGAAGAGTTGCCACTGGATGGAAAGCTCTTCTTGCGCGACTTTGATCTCGATGTAATCAATGTTTTAAACCTGGGTGTGGTTGATGCATTCTCGGGCCGTGCCAACGGGTCCATTGATGTGCAAGGAGCCCTCGCAGCCCCTGTACTTAAGGGCGAAATAAACTTTGACAAAGCCCGCTTCAGGGTCGATTACCTCAATACGTTTTTCGAATTCTCAGACCTTGTGAGGGTAGAGGAGGATTGGATTGGTATCGATTACAAGCCTATTTATGACCAGGAAGGCAACAAGGGCTTTGTAGTGGCATCTGTTTTTCACGACAACTTTTCGGCCTGGAGTTATGACATAAGCGCTGAGGTGGAGCAGTTCATGGTGCTCAATACCGACCGCAGCATGAACAACATCTTCTACGGTACTGCACGGGCAACAGGATTTCTACAAATAGGCGGTTTCGACGACTTTTTAGAAATTTCTATAGATGCGAAGACTGGCCGCGGAACCAACATTCGCCTTCCACTAGATGAGCCTTCAGATGTAACCCTGGAGAATTTCGTCCATTTTGTAAGCCGCGATGCTGTGCCGGAAACCAGGCGGGGCAACGACCTCGAGGGCATCAGCATGCGCCTCAACATTGAAGCCACCCCCGATGCCGAAATCCAGTTGATCTTCGACGAGCGGGCAGGCGACATTATCCGCGGGAAGGGCAGGGGCTTGGTGACACTGGAAATTGCACCTACTGGAGAGTTTCAAATGTTTGGCCGCTATGAAATTACGGAAGGAAGCTACCTCTTCACCCTTCAAAATTTGATCAACAAACAATTTCAGGTCAGACCTGGTGGCACTGTATCATGGTACGGCGATCCCTACGAGGCTGATATTGATATTGACGCCGTTTACAGCTTGCGCACCCAGCTCTACCCAATCATGCTCGAGAACCGCGAAAGGTACCGCACCCGTGAAGATGTGAATGTGGTACTCAACCTGAGTGAGAAGCTCACCAATCCTGTGATTGATTTCAACATTGAGCTTCCGCAAACCACCGACCTCGAGCGCAGCCAGCTGGAAAGTGCGGTGAGTACTACACAACAGCTCAATCAACAGGTTTTTGCATTGTTGATTCTGAACCGCTTTCTGCCGGTGATAGAGGAGGATGGTCAAGGCGGGTTTGGCGGGCTAGGCTCGGCAACCACCAGCGACTTCATCAGTACCCAAATCAGCAACTGGCTGTCGGAGATCAGCGATGATTTTGAAATTGGGGTCAACTACCGTCCCGGTGATCAAATAAGCAACCAGGAGATTGCCGTCGCACTTAGCACCCAGCTTTTCAATGAGCGGGTATTGGTGAGCGGGCAATTTGGCGTGACCTCTCCCAATGAAATGCAGGCGGCGCAGGGGCAGAGCGGCATTGTGGGCGACTTCTTGCTCGAGTACCTCATCACGGAGGAGGGCAAGGTTAGGCTGCGCGTTTTCAATGAGACCAATCCCTACGAAAACTTTTCGACGGCAGGGTCCATTTATACCCAAGGCGTGGGCCTTGTATTGATGGAAGAATTTGATACGATTGAAGAATTCCTTGACAAGCTCGGTTCTTTATTCACCAAAGACAAGGCGAGCAAAGTGGACAGTTGAAAACTCCGGGTTTTACTTCTTAGACCTGTCCATTCGAATGTTGTGGCCCATTTTATCCCGTTTGGTTTCGAGATATTTGGTATTGTGCACATTGGCCTCAATTTCAAGCGGTACGATGTCGGTAATTTCGAGCCCGTAGCCAATCAATCCGGCGCGCTTCTTTGGGTTGTTGGTCATGAGCTTCATCTTGGTAACGCCGAGGTCGCGCAGTATCTGAGCGCCTACGCCGTAGTCGCGCTCATCCATTTTGAAACCCAGCTGGAGGTTGGCCTCCACGGTGTCCATGCCTTGTTCCTGAAGCTTATACGCTTTCAACTTGTTGAGTAAGCCAATGCCGCGTCCTTCCTGGTTCATATACACCACAACGCCCTGACCAGCCTCTTCTACCTTTTGCATGGCTGCATGGAGCTGAGAGCCGCAGTCGCAACGGCATGAGCCGAAGATGTCGCCGGTTACGCAACTGCTGTGCACCCGGGTGAGCACTTCTTCTCCCTCGGTCCAACTTCCTTTCACCAGCGCAATATGCTTGGTGTTGTTGTTGATTTGGGTGTAGAGGTGAAGCTGGAAATCGCCCCATTCCGTTGGCATTTCCACCACAATATCTTTCTTAATCAGCGATTCTTGCTGAAGGCGGTATTCGATGAGGTCCTTGATGGAAACCAACTTAAGCTCGAATCGGTCGGCGATTTTTCGCAATTCAGGAAGCCGCGCCATGCTGCCATCTTCATTCATGATTTCTACAATCACTCCTGCGGGAGCATATCCTGCAAGCCGGGCAAAGTCAATGGCTGCTTCAGTGTGCCCTGCGCGGCGCAGTACGCCACCACTTCGCGCCTTGAGCGGAAATATGTGCCCTGGCTTGCCAAGGTCTTTGGGATCGGTATCAGGGTTTACAAGGGCCTGTATGGTCCTGGCCCTGTCGCCAGCTGAAATGCCGGTGGTACAGCCGTGACCCAGCAGGTCTACTGAAACGGTAAAGGGCGTTTCGTGCAGCGCCGAGTTGCTCTGCACCATCAGCTCGAGGCCCAGCTCTTCGCAGCGGCTTTCTATGAGGGGGGCACAAATGAGCCCGCGGCCGTGTGTGGCCATGAAATTGACCATTTCGGTGCTCACACATTCAGCCGCAGCGAGAAAGTCGCCTTCATTTTCCCTGTCCTCATCATCCACTACGATAATGACCTTTCCTGCCTTGATATCGGCAATGGCTTCTTCTATGGTGTCGAGGACGGTTTCGGGATTTTTCATGTGCGATTTTAGAGGGTGCAAAGGTACCATATTTTGTTCAGGTGGATTTCAGGCTGTGGTCTTCACTTGCCTTAATAACCCGGCTTTGGCCTTTTGGTTTTCAGCGATCATGGCGCTTTCAAGAATGGCCACGGAAGCCTGCCAGGAGAAGTTTTGCTCTACAAAGGCGCGTCCGGCCTGGCCCAAAGATTTTGAAAAGGCCTGATCATCCAGCAACGCGACAATCCGGGCTGCATAATCTTCGGCATTGTCGGCTACCATAATGTGCTCCATGGCCTTTGCCTTAAGCGGTTTATTGGCAAGGGAGGAGGTCACACAAGGCAATTGCATGGCCATTGCTTCGAGCAATTTGTTTTGCAGCCCTGTACCGAGCTGCATGGGCGCAAAGAATACCTTTCCGCTTTCATATGCCGTGCGGATATCTTCGAGCCAGCCGCTTACGGTGACTCCGTTTACCGCGGCAAGTGCTTTTACCCTGCGGGAAGGACTGGAGCCGGCGAGCAGCACGGTGGCATCGTGTTTATGCTTCCGCAAAATGGGCAGCACCTCGTTTACAATGTATTCGGCTGTTTCCACATTGGGCGCATAGCCCATATTGCCGGTAAAGACGAGATCGTATTGAGGTTCTGATCTATTTGGTTTGGGCCGGAAAAATTCAGTATCGATGCCATTGGTAACGATCTCGATGTCCTTGCGCTCCGGGTGGTAAATGTAGCGCCGGTCTTCATCACTGATGATCGTTTTGGCTTCAAAGTATTCGAAAATGATGTTTTCATAGGCCACGAGTCGCCTGCGCTCACTGTTGAATATGCCCTTGAGTGGCCAAACGCTGCTTTCAGAGCGCCTGTCCATGCCTTTGGAGAATGCATCCTGATAGTCGAGTGTCTTTATGTAATTGTGCTCGTTTTTGGCATACTCAGCCGTACGGATGAGCTGGCAGTAAATGTGGTCCGGGCGGTGCTGCTCAATCAGTGCGCGAATACTGCTGTGTACATGGCTCTGATAGAAGTATACCACCTGCCAGGGCTTTCGTGTAAAGAAGCTTAAAGCGAGGTTGAGCGCTATACGCCAGCGCTGTAATTTGAACACATGCAACTCTTTGCAAACTTGTCGTACTTTATGGAGGTCGTTTTTCTCTGGGGTAATATCGCTCAGGCAGCACAAGATAATGTCGTGGCGCTTGCTGAGCTCGGCCAGCTGGTGGTATGCGCGCAGCTTGTCACCTTTGTCGAGAGGGTAGGGTACACGGCTCAGAATCACGAATAACTTCATGTGTCAATGACTAAGTCCTTATCCAGATTTGCGGGCGGGCATGTCTCCCGAGGCGCGAAATTAATCCTTTTTGAAGATGTTGGAGCATCCTGGTTGACATACCAGCGCAATAGACCGTTACAAGGTATTTGGTTTTGATTTTATGCTGCCAATTTCTTTTTCGAGAAAAGCTTGCCCGCGCGTTCGATAAGCCTTGTGTAAACATCCCAATCGAAAAGTGAGGCATCTTTGGCTGCTTTATAAGTCAGAAAAACCGCGATAGGAAGGAGCACTGCTGAGCTGAGCCACATCCCCTGGCTGGGAAGCAACTTGCCGGTTTCAACCATTTTCTCGCCTGTGATGGAAGTGATGTGATAAATGAGGAAAAAGAATACCGAGAAAATCACTGGCAAACCGAGGCCGCCTTTCTTGATAATGGCCCCAAGAGGGGCACCAATAAAGAAAAGGAGGATTACGGCCAGCGAAAGTGTGAGCTTTCGGTGCCATTCCATTTTGTGCTTGTTCACAAATTCAATACGGCCGCTGATTTCTTCTTTTGAGCGCGACATGTAATTCTTGGCATTGCGCGTCATGTTCATCGCGACGTTGACCACCTGCCTGCGGTCGGCCAGCTCCAGTTTGGCAAAGCTGCTCGCTTCTGTGCTGTCATTTTTCAAGAAGGCCTCCTCAGTGCTCCCCTCAGAGACGCGGTCTGTGACGTCCCTTTCTGATGAGCCTATGTCTTTTGTCGCTGTCTCCGAGGCCGCTGCTTTGTTGTAATTTACGCGTCGCGATGCTTTCTCAGCGGCCACACTGTTCACTACATTACTATCATTGATGGCGGTGTCAACAGGTGTGATCGCTGCCTTTATACCCTGACTCCTTGAGGAGTTGATATGTGGTTTTATTTTGGTGGTATCGATAATGGACACTGATCGGCTCATATACCGCTCCATTTCCGCTTTTCTTTTGCTGCTCTGTGCGTTAAGCGAATCGATTGCATCGCGCAATTGCCCCATGGAGAGCATTTTCATGTGACTTTTCCAAAGCTCCTCATCGGTACGTTGCAGGTCGAATCCGGAGAGGTCCATGGTGATGAAGTCTTCCTTAAACTTATTTTTGGTGTGTGGCGCAGCATCCCTGTCAGCGCTTACGATTTCATCATAGCTTACGCCATCGAGCAGGTGGAGCATGAGGTTTTGTCCGTTGGGACTTTTGATCATTTCGCCTTCTTTGGCCCTTATCACCCTGCGGTTGCCAGGGTTTTTCTTGTCGTGCTGATAGATTAATACATCGTATAGTCGGCTGGTCTCTTTGTCTTTGCCCATCACACGGATGCTGTAGCCTTCAATACCATTGTAAAAGATACCTTCTTTCAGCTCCATGCTGGGTTTTTTCCTTGTCACATCCCAAAGCAGGGCCTTAAATTTCAGGTTGGCATAAGGCGAAATGGTGTTGTTGAAATAAAAAGCACCTCCGGCCAGTAATCCAATGAAGACGATAAGCGGTGAAAGGATTTTAAACAGGCTTAAGCCGCTTGACTTCATGGCCACTAGTTCGTAGTGTTCGGCAAGGTTACCCATGGTCATAATGCTGCTCAGGAGCACGGCAAGTGGCAATGACATTGGAACCAAATTTGCGGAAGCGTAAAATAGCAACTCTGCTATGACAAACCCATCAAGGCCTTTGCCCACGAAATCGTCTAAGTATTTCCAAATGAACTGCATGAGGAAAATAAAAAGCACGATAAAGAAGGTGAGCACGAAAGGGCCCAGGTAGGATCTTAATAAGAGCAGGTGAAGTTTTTTCAAAACCAGTGGTGAAAGCGTGGAAATATACGCGCATTCATTACAAATATAAGGCCATAAAGCTATGCTCCAAGCATGCGTCGCAGGTCTTCTAATTGGCTCTCCCAGAGCTGTGTGGTGCTTTCAAGGTCGTCATCATCTGCAAAGTCAGTAACGATGAGGGCCACCTCCTGGGTGATGCCATCTACCTTGATGCGAAACTCGAAGTAGTACTCTTCGCCTTCATCATATTCCCACTGAAAACGGGCGTAGTGGTCTTTAACTTTTCGCACCAATCGGGCAACTTCTTCTGTACCATCCCAAAAAAAGGTGAAGACATCTTCTCGTACATTTACATCGTCAGCAAACCATTCCGAAAGGCCGCTTGGTGTACTGATCATACTGTACAGGCTTTTTGGAGAGGCGTTTAGAAGAAATTCTATTTCTATTTTTTGTTTGTCGGACATACTTTAAATTTCGAAATGCGATAGGGCGGCAATATAGGAATTTAATGGGGGAAGTCTGCTTTGGGTTTTTGAAATATATTTAACCGACATTTTATGGCTTTCACTTTGATGTGAAATAATTTCTATCTTTGCGCCCGCAAATACGCGGCGAGATAGCTCAGCTGGTTAGAGCGCATGATTCATAATCATGAGGTCCCGAGTTCAAGTCTCGGTCTCGCTACCATCAACAAACGAAGAGGTTCAATTTTGAACCTCTTCGTTTTTTTCCAAAAATATGTCAAAACGCTCCTTAGAGGCTTGCTTGGGCGCTTTAATTGAATCTAAAGGCCGTACCTTTCAAGGATATTTGGCTGAAGCCATGTTAGAAAAATACGCTGTAGTCGACATAGAAACCACAGGCCTCTTTCATCAGGGCCACGGAATTACGGAAATTGCCGTGGTTCACGTTGATGCTGATGAAATGTGTGTTGCATTTCACAGTATGATCCAACCGCAGCGTTCGGTACCGCTGGCCGTGAGGCACATCACGGGAATCAGCGACCGGGATATTAAGGATGCACCACTATTTGCCGAAAAGGCAGATGAATTGATGAAAGCCCTCGAAGGGCGCATCTTTGTAGCACATCAGGTGGGTTTCGATTACAATTTCCTGAAGCGTGCTTTTTCTGACTCCGGCATGTCTTTATCCTTAAGGCGCTTGTGCACCATTCGCCTTGCCAAAAAGGCCCTGCCTCAATTGCGCTCCGCCCGCCTTGCAGAATTGTGCAATGAACTTGGTGTTGTCAATACGGCCCCTCACAGGGCACTGGGCGATGCCATGGCCACAGCACAAATATTGCAACATCTGGCGCGGATTGATGGCGGCCATCATTTGCAGGCATTATTGCATCCTGCCAGTCGGGCTGCTGTGCTTCCTGCCGGGGTCGATAGTGATCAGATAAATGAGATGCCTGAGGCGCCCGGAGTGTATTATTTTTACGGTGAAGACGACAAGACTCCATTGTACATAGGCAAGGCCATCAATATTCGAAAGCGGGTATTGAGCCATTTTGCTTCGTCGGGAGACACAGTTCGTAAACAATTGTTTCAGAGATATGTAAAGCAGGTTAAGTGTCGCGTCACTTCAAGTGAGTATGCGGCATTACTGCTGGAGGATTTGGAAATTAAAAACCACCTTCCACGCTACAATATAGCCCAGAAGTCGCGCCGTCCTCCGGTGGCGGTGAGGCTGTACGAAAGCAGGGGAGGACAAATAAAGATAGGTATTGTTACTGCTACCGGCGGCGCTGATGAGTTGGCTGTATTTGAAACCCCTCATGCGGCCCGGCAATGGCTCCTGGGGCAGCTGAAGCACTATGGATTCAACCCTGAAAGGGCTGGTTTATCATCGCTTTACCTGGATGGACAATGTGTTCTGGAAGAGGAGGAAGGGGATGCATTTGAGCGCTTTATATCTGAAGTAAGGGCTTGCAGATTGGCTTCCAATTACGTCCTGCTCGAGCCGGAGCGCAATGGCTTGCGCAGCTTTGCATGGCTCATCAATGGCCGTTATCGTGGATTTGGCACCGTGCCACCCGCAATTGAACTTACAGCACAAGCCCTCGAAGCAAGTGCTACAACAGCGCCAGAAAGCATGGTGGCGCGCGCTGTACTGAGGCGAATGGAAATGGATTCACATGTCACTAAAGTAATTTTGTAATGATTCGACTATTAATTTTATCTCTTGTTTTCTTCATCTCTATTATTGGGTGTCAGCAGTCTGATGACGCTTACAAGTTTCAAGTAGAGCGCGAAATCACTGACTTGCTCGAAGAGCAAAGAATGGCCTGGAATGATGGTGATCTGGAAGCATTTGTTTCTTATTATTTGCCCGGAGATAAATTGCGTTTCACTACCTCAAGCGGGGTTTTGAAAGGTTCAGACGAGTTGCAGAAGCGCTATGAAATGGCTTACCCTGACAAAGATCGCCGGGGTTTGCTTGATTTTCAGATTCAGGAGATGCGTGTGTTGAGTCCGGATTTTGTGGTGACCATCTGTAAATGGACCCTTGAGCGTGACGACGATCGTCCGAGTGGTTATTTCACCCTTATATGGGAGCGCACACCTGATGGTTGGAAAATTGCCATTGATCATACCAGTTGATGGAATTAAATTTTACGCTCCTCCTTGTTGTGGCCAATGTAGGCCTTTCACTTTTGGCAATGAACAATGCCGACTTGTTCAACAAGTGGCTCTTTAGCCCATACCGTTGCCTTCACAATAAGGAATGGTGGCGCGTATTGACCCACGCATTTATTCATGCTGATTACATCCACTTGTTTTTCAACATGTATGTGCTTTACACTTTTGGTGGCCTGATCGAATCAATATTTACGGAGGCAGATGTCTTCTCTAGTATCTTTCCGCAATCAGAGTTTTGGGGAATGCAACGAGGCTACCTCTACCTGGTCATTCTTTATTTCGGTGGACTTCTCACGGCTACATTGCCTTCTTTTCAGAAACATAGGGACAATCCATCATACAATGCTGTAGGTGCTTCAGGAGCGGTTTCAGCAGTGGTGATTGCAATCGTCATTGCCCTGCCTACCATGAGTCTTTACCTGTTTTTTATTCCGATACCCATTCCTGCTTTTGTGATTGGAATCGCCTACCTTGTATATGAATATTTCATGAGCAAGCGCACCCGCACCGGCATAGCGCACGACGCACACCTCTGGGGCGGCCTCTTTGGCTTGCTATTTATGCTGCTTATAGAGCCGCGATTTGGGCTTTATTTTCTGCAGAGGGTTGCCGCCTATATTGGTTGGTAATTGGATATTTTTTCTTTTACATTTGTGATGATTGAAGTAGATGCAGACTGAAGAGCGCAATATTCTTTACAATGGTAACCTCACTACAGTAGCGGGGTGCGACCATTCGATGCTCAACCGCGCTTTGCGCCTTGGCGACGGTTTTTTTGAAACGATCAGGGTTATTGACGGCATGCCGCATGCATGGGACGCGCATTGGGCACGCATCACTTCTTGTTGCAAAGCGCTTTCACTGGAGCCAATGCTGCATATGGATAGCGCTTACTTCCTGAAGTCAATTTGCAGCTTAGTGGCAACAGGCAATTGTGCCAATGCCCGCGTGCGCATTACATTTTTCCGGCAAGGAGAAGGGACCTACCGTCCGCTTAGCAACAGGCTGGGATTCATTGCCGAGTACATTCCGTTGTCGTACGGAGCCTTTCAGGTAAAAGAAGAGGGCCTTCTGCTCGGAATTTACCACGATATGCCAAAGCACCGCGGTCCTTTGGCACCCTTTAAGCTGTTGGGAAGCCATGTCTATATCCAAGCCTCCATCTGGGCTCAAAACCACAATCTCGATGATGTGCTGATCTGCAATGACGCCGGAAGCATTATTGAAGCCAGTGCAAGTAATGTATTTGTAGTGAGCCATGATGCCATTCTTACCCCTCCGGTGAGCAGCGGCTGTGTAGGTGGTGTAATGCGCATGGCAGTAGTCAATGCTGCATTGGATGCGGGTATCCACGTCTATGAGTCGGCACTTGATGTAGATGATATTCTCAGCGCATCAGAGGTGTTTTTAAGCAACGCTGTGCAGGGATTGAGCTGGGTACGTAGTTTTCGCGACAAGCGCTATTTTCACAAAGTGAGTGATCACCTCATACGCAGCATCAACGAGCGCCACGCTATAGCCTGCGAAGCTTTACAAAAAATCAGTTCAGTTTAGGATCGGTTGGGAAGTGGGCAAGGTTGGCAAAAGGGGCGCCCATACCCCTTAAGGCCTCATTCCAAAGGTCATCTCTTTCAGTAGCCATCAAGGGTAAATCATCGAGGTTTCGCACGTACCACGAACGCTCTCCCATTTCACTTTCAAGCTGTCCTTCGCTCCAGCCGCTGTACCCTACGAAGAAGCGTATACTTCCTGCCGGGATGTCCCCAGATTGCATGCCACTCGTAAGGGCGTCAAAATCACCACCGAGATAGATATTGCCTTCTACAAGTTGACTCCCCTCTATGCGGTTGCCAAGGGTGTGGATGTAGTATAAACTATTGTTTTCGACCGGGCCTCCCAGGCTAATACGCCCTGCAGCCTTGGGCAAATGGCCAATCAGGTCAGGAAGGTCAAGTTCGATATACCGGTTTAGTACAAAGCCAAAAGAACCTTCATCGTTGTGATCGCATATTAATACCACCGTGCGGCTGAAGTACGGGTCTTCGAGAAAAGGGGAGGCGATGAGCAACCGGCCTTTTGCAGGCATCAATTGGTTGTCAGGGTCTAAGTTAAAGCTATTCAAATTCAGTATGGCTCTGTTTTACAGGTAATTGATTCGAAAATTTTGACTTTGGCCGGACTGAGCCAACTCTACCTGCTGTGAATTGCCTCCTCTGGCCAAAGATGGTAGGGCAAACTTAACTAAAATGTGACCATCTTTGGCTTCGGATGTCTAAAGCTTTTCTCGAAAGCACTTTGCGCTGCCTCTGATAAAGCTTTCAGTGATGCCAGGCAAACATTTGGAGTCACAACCCTTAGATCGGAGGTCAGCAAACAGGTGCTTAAGTGGCCACAATTGTTGCTTTGGAATTGGCGGCTTTCGCCAAAAATAAATATTGGAGATGGTCAGCTTAATAACTTGGCCTTCGGGAAGCACACCTTTGCCTCAGTCCCCACGTTGAGCTCGCTTACAATTTCGATGCTTCCTCCATTTGCCTCAAGCAAGTCTTTGCACAAGGTCAGCCCGAGTCCGCTGCCCTTTTCATGGGCTGTGCCAAATGACGGGCTTATGTTGGGTCTAAAAATGTCGTTCAGGACTTTTGGCGACATGCCAATTCCATTGTCTTTGACACTGATACAGGTTCTCTGGTCGGCATCACTTGCTGAAATTAGAATGCAACCGCCGCTGTGGGTGAATTTGATGGCATTGTTTAGCAGGTTGCGAATTACTGTGCTCAATACCCCAGGATCACAGTACATGACCATGTCAGCCGGTACCATTACCTCTACTTCCACACCTTTATCACGCGCTATCTTTCCATGAACAGGAAGAATTTCCGCAAGAACTGAGCTCAGGAGGGTTTCAGCGCTGGTGTAATCACTCAAATTCATTTGCCCACGCGACCATGTCAATACATTTTCGAGCAAGTTAAGGGTGCTGTCGGCCATATCGGCGAGCTTTCGCTCCATTTCAATTTTCTGTTGCTCAGTAAGGTCATTGCAGTTGTTGTGTATCACATCATAATAACCTTTGATGGAGGTCAGTGGCCCGCGAAGATCGTGTGACAATATCGAAAGTAGTTTATCTTTTTGTTCGTTGATGCTGGCAAGTCTTTTGTTTTGCGCATTTATGCGGTCATTCAATTCATTGTTCATCCGTTCTTTAGCCTGGTAAGCGCGGCGTACCAATAGCACTGCACCGGAAATTGCTATAAGTGTGGCAACATAACTGAATCCCAAATCGCCAAAACGGGATAAATCATCGGTATATGTGTAGGGAATGAGCTCCGGCCATTTCAATTCAGCATACAAGAGCGCGAAGATGGTCACACTGTGCAATACAAGCCAAATGATCATTTGCTTAAGTGGTCCGGCACTGACAAGAATCAGGTAGAATACAAGAATTAAGAAAATGCTGGGACCAAAACTGCCTGAGTTATAGATGTTGTTGAGAATCAATGCGGCGTAGCCTACCAATGCAAAGAGCCTAAAGGCCAGGTTGTAACTGCCTTTGAGTCGCGTGTAATAGTACAATACGCCGAGCAACAG
>DAIRDH010000018.1:1224-3176 GCA_036796255.1 Cryomorphaceae bacterium | reverse complement strand
CATGCAGCCTTCACAGTTGTCGAATTGACTAATTTTACACCATGAAAATGAATGTATCACTGATGCGGCGCAATGATGACTTGCGCTTTGAATCGCAAAACACAAATGGTCAAACGGCCATCATCGACGGTGGAGCCAACCCCCAAGGCATGCGCCCCATGGAACTTTTGCTTAGTGCCCTTGCTTCTTGTTCGGCTTTCGACCTCGAGCACATTTTGCGGAAGCAGCGCCAGCCTGTAGAAGATGTGCGTATCGAAGTCGAAGGCATCCGTCCAGATGAAGGTTTTCCCAAGCCTTTCGAATCCATTCACATGCATTTCACTTTGCTCGGCGATCTCGATGAAGAGAAGGTGCAGCGCGCCGTGGCCCTGTCGGTGGAGAAGTACTGTTCCGTAGGCGCTACCTTGAAGCCTGACACTACGGTGACTTACTCCGTGAGTGTTGTGAGAACATCTGAGGCCTCACAAGCGTAATGAATCACCCAAACCACCTCACTGCAATGATGAACCACGACTATATCGAACAACTATACGAGCGCAACAAGCGATGCAATGACTGCCCTTCCAAAGGGCGCACTGCCGACTTTCTCAATGGGATACTCGGCCTGCTGTATCCAGATTTTGAAAAACATAACTTCAACAATTACAATAGTTTTGAGGGTTACTATGTAAAGCTTTACTACGATCTTATCGGATTGCTGAGCAGCGACCCCATGGCCAAGGGTACTGACGTGAAGCCGGTCGTGGAGACCTTCTTTAATGACCTGCCTGCCCTGAATCAATTGATCGACGACGACATCCAGGCCATGTACGATGGTGACCCCGCCGCCCGCTCAAGCGCTGAGGTGATTCGCTGCTATCCCGGATTCTATGCCATTGCTTCATACCGCATAGCGCACAGTCTTCTACAGCTTGGTGCACAGTTGCTTCCCCGTATTTTTACGGAAGTGGCCCATGGCGTTACGGGTATCGACATCCATCCCGGGGCCAGCATTGATCGCTACTTTTGTATAGACCATGGCACGGGCGTGGTAATTGGAGAAACGGCCCATATTGGCACCCATGTTAAAATATACCAAGGCGTTACCCTCGGAGGCCTGAGCGTCGACAAGGCTGATGCCAATAAAAAACGCCACCCCAGCATTGAAAACCATGTGGTGATATACGCTGGCGCCACTATTTTGGGAGGGGAAACGGTGATAGGAGCGCATTCGGTAATCGGTGGCAATGTATGGCTCACGCGCAGCGTGCCTCCGCATACCAAAGTGTATTACAAAGCAGCCATGAGCACGGAAACAGGCGATACCGATATCATAGAATTTAAATAGCATGAAACTCATAGACCTCATTGGCAACACGCCGCTCGTAGAGCTTACCCACTTGCACCGCAATCCCAGGGTGCGCCTTTTCGGCAAAATGGAGGGTGACAATCCCGGTGGCAGCGTCAAGGATAGGGCTGCCTATGGCATGCTCTCAGAGGCACTCGCACGCGGCGACATCAAGCCGGGCGACAAACTGGTGGAAGCCACGAGTGGTAATACCGGAATAGCCCTTGCCATGATAGCCCGCATGCTGGGTCTTGAAATGACCTTGCTCATGCCCGAGAATGCCACAGAGGAGCGCAAGCAAACCATGCGTGCCTACGGCGCCGAGCTGATCCTCACTCCTGAGGAAGGCGGCATCGAAAATGCGCGAAGCATGGCCGAAGAGATGGCCTCGACGGGCAAATATTACATTCTCAATCAGTTTGCCAATGAGGACAACTGGGGCATACACTACCGGACTACCGGGCCTGAGATATGGAGGGATACCCATGGCGAGGTTACCCATTTCGTCTCGGCCATGGGTACTACAGGCACCATCATGGGCGTATCGCGCTACCTCAAGGAGCAAAATCCAAAGGTGCAAATCGTGGGTACGCAGCCTGAAGAGGGTTCGTCTATTCCGGGCATC
>DAIRDH010000018.1:0-1124 GCA_036796255.1 Cryomorphaceae bacterium | reverse complement strand
ACGCTAGGCTGTAAATTGAATTTTTCGGAAACGAGTACCATCGCCAGGCAACTGGTGGAGGCGGGGTACGCCCGGGCCAAATTTGAAGATGATCCCGATGTGTTCATCATCAATACCTGCTCCGTAACCGAAAATGCCGACAAGAAGTGCAGGGCCATTGTGCGCAAAGCACTTCGCGTAAATCCCGATGCGGTGATCATCGTGATTGGCTGCTATGCCCAATTAAAGCCCGAAGAAATTGCCAGCATTCCCGGCGTAAACCTGGTGCTTGGCGCCGATGAGAAATTCAATGTGGCTGAATACCTCGAGCACAGCGACATTTCCGAAAAGGGACAAACCGCGGTGCGCGAAATCAAACACACCAAGACCTTTGTGCCCGGATTCAGCAGCGGCGATCGCACGCGTACCTTCCTTAAGGTGCAGGACGGCTGCAATTATTTCTGTGCGTTTTGCACCATCCCACTGGCCCGGGGCCGCTCGCGCAGTGCTGATGTGGCCACCACAGTTGCCAAGGCAAGGGAAGCAGTGGAAGCCGGAGCGCGTGAAATCGTGCTCACAGGTGTCAACATCGGCGATTTCGGGCAAGGCAGCGAGGAGTCGTTTTTCGATCTTGTCAAGGCGCTCGATGCGGTGGAGGGCGTGGAGCGCTACCGCATTTCAAGCATCGAGCCCAACCTGCTGAGCGATGAGATCATCAGCTTCGTGGCGAAGAGCCAAAAATTTGTTCCCCATTTTCATATTCCGCTCCAAAGTGGCAGCGATGAAATCCTCGCGAGCATGCGCCGCCGCTACCGCACCGACCTGTACCGCAGCCGCATAGCGCATATCAAGGCCCTCATGCCAAGGGCCTGCATTGGCGTAGATGTGATCGTGGGCTTTCCCGGCGAGAGCGAAGCCCTATTTGCGGAAACGCAACAATTTATAGCCGACCTGCCCGTGTCTTACCTCCACGTGTTTACTTATTCCGAACGGCCCAATACCACCGCGGTGCGCATTCCCGATGTGGTGCCCATGGAGCAGCGCCATGAGCGCAACAAAGTGCTGCGCCTGCTCTCGCACCGCAAGCTACAGGCCTTTTACCGCGAAGCCCTCGGGCAGGTGCACGAGGTGCTTTTCGAAGCGGA
>DAIRDH010000017.1:56176-58114 GCA_036796255.1 Cryomorphaceae bacterium | reverse complement strand
CTTTACAACAACGGACCCGAATCACCGGCCGAGCACGTTTTTTCATTCACCGAATAATTCTTTCATCAACATATCATTAAACCACTGTAAATATTACATTTGCACTTTCAATTACACCGCGATATTTCACAGCTGGTTCAGCCAATACCAATTTTCAATACGTGAAAGAAGAATATGTGAGGTGGTATTCACCGACCCTGAGCAAGAATTTTGAAATGCTCATCTACGGCCATTTTGGCACCCCCGTTATTGTATTTCCCACCACTATGGGCAGTTATTTCCAGGCCAAGGACACGCGCCTCGTGCATTCTGCCGCGCAATTGGTTAACGATGGTAAAGTGAAGTTGTACTGCGTGGACAGCATCGACAAGTACAGCTGGTACAACAAGCGCATCCACCCCGCCGACCGCATTCGCAACCACGAAGTTTACGACAGGTTCATTTGTGAAGAGATTATTGGCTCCTTGCGCCACAGTTATGGTGTCCAAAAAGTCGCAGTGGCGGGCGCGAGTTTTGGCGGTTACCATGCTGTCAATTTTGCCTTCAAGCATCCCGACCTGGTGAGCCACGTCTTTAGTATGAGCGGCGCTTTCGACATCCGCAGCTTTATGGACGGCTATTATGGCGACGATGTTTATTTCAACAATCCAGTCGACTACCTTCCAGGTAACAACAACCCCGATTTGTGGAACTTAAGAATCACCCTTGGTTACGGAGAATGGGACATCTGCAAGGACGACAACCTCCACTTATCGCACCTTCTTAACCAAAAGGGAATCGGCCACTGGCTCGACGAGTTCAAGTGGGCCGATCACGATTGGCCACTTTGGAAGCAGATGTTTCCGAAGTATTTATCTTTGCTTTAAATCCGGATTAAAAACTACACAGTAAGCCTTACAAAATGAAAAAAATTGGAATCCTCTTCGGTCAGGAAAATACTTTCCCTCAAGCATTTATAGACCGCGTCAATGACAAGAAAGTTAGCGGTGTGATCGCTGAAGCTGTCTCCATCGACAAGGTGCAACAAGCTGTACCAACGGAATATGCGGTGATTATCGACCGCATTTCACAAGATGTGCCTTTCTACCGAGCATACCTCAAGAATGCAGCCATTGGAGGTGCGGCAGTGATCAACAATCCTTTTTGGTGGAGTGCCGATGAGAAGTTCTTCAACAATGCCCTTGCCGAAAAAGTGGGCGTGGCTGTGCCCAAAACCGTGATTTTGCCTTCACATGCGCGTCCTGACGATACCGACGAGAATTCATTCCGCAACCTGAAATTCCCTTTTGACTGGAAAGGCATTTTCGAATATGTAGGCTTTCCGGCTTATATGAAGCCCCATGCAGGGGGTGGTTGGAAGAGTGTATACCGTGTTGAAAATGCCGACGACCTTTTTGCCAAGCACGCCGAGACCGACCAACTTGTGATGATGCTTCAGGAAGAAATTGAATTTACAGAGTATTTCCGTTGCTATTGCCTCGGTGGCGACAACGTGCACATCATGCAATACGAGCCACGCAACCCACACCACCTCAGGTATGTGCGCGATGGAGCGCCGGTTGCCAAGGCCATGCTTGAAAAAGTGCGTCAGGGTGTGATCAAGCTCAACCAAGCCCTTGGATACGACTTCAACACCGTTGAGTTTGCCATCCGTGACGGCGTGCCTTATGCCATCGACTTCTGCAACCCAGCTCCCGATGCCGACATACACAGCGTAGGTCAGGACAACTTCGAGTGGATTGTGGAAAACGCTGCCGACATGGCCATCAAGCGTGCACTGGCCCAAAAGCCAGGCAAAATGAACCTGACTTGGGGAACTTTTATCACCAACCAGATGGGTCAGGTAGCCAAAGAAGCAGCTACAGCACCTGCCGCCAAGACCGCGGCACCTAAGAAAACCATGGTTGCCAAAGCTGCTCCAAAGGCCAAAGCTGCTCC
>DAIRDH010000017.1:0-56076 GCA_036796255.1 Cryomorphaceae bacterium | reverse complement strand
GCCAAAGCTGCTCCAAAGGCCAAAGCTGCTCCCAAGCCGAAAGCAAGCTCCATAAAAGCTGCACCCACTGCCGCTCCAAAAACTGCAGCTGCCAGCGTACCTGAGGCCAAGGCTGTCGAGAAAGTGGTGACCCCAAAAGCTGCCAAGCCAGCACCTGCAAAGGCTGCTACAAAGCCATCTGCGGTAAAACCAGCTGCAGCTAAAGCCGCGTCGAATACTTCAAAGGCCAAAGCTGTAACGGCTAGACCAACACCTAATGCAGGCACTGCAAAAGCTGCAAATAAATCAGCTCCTGCAAAAGCAAAAACAACTACGGCCAAAGCAGCTGCTGCCAAACCAGCTGCCCCTAAAGCTACCCCCAAACCAGCTGCACCGAAGCCAGCCGCCAAGGCTGCGTCAAAGGCAGCTGCACCCAAAACAAAAAAGTAGAGATACTTTAAGGACTGCGGCTTCTCAGCTGTAGTCCTTATTTTTTCTTACCTGTGCTCGCTGTGCTTTTATCATTGAATGACCCTAAAAGGTAAACTTAGTAGACGGATGAAATTGAAGTTGGCTTTGCTCAATATGTACGAAGGACATCCCAATCAAGGTATGCGTGCCCTGCGCGAAATTCTCGCTGAGTACGAAGAGGAGTTGGACTGGAAAGAATATGACGTGCGCATCGACAATGAGGTACCTGATTTATCTTATGATATTTATATCACTTCAGGAGGTCCGGGAAATCCGCTGGAAGGTAACGGTATTTGGGAGAAAAAGTGGGCTGCGCTTATCGATGAACTTTGGCACCATAACAATACCACTGAGGAAGAAAGCAAGAAGAAACATGCATTTTTCATTTGCCATTCTTTTCAAATGGCTTGCCACCACTTTGGATTGGGCACCATCACAAGAAGGGTGGTAACTTCATTTGGAGTATATCCTTGTCACAAAACTGAAGCTGGCAAGAAAGATCCGCTGCTCAATGACCTCGACGACCCTTATTACGTTGTTGACAGCCGTGACTGGCAGCTGGTGCAGCCCCGGCTTAAAGTGTTTGAAGAGCACGGCGCCAAAATCCTATCTTTGGAAAAAATGCGTTCTACGGTGCTGTACGAAAGGGCCATCATGGCAGTGAGGTTTTCCGATGAGTTTGTCGGCACCCAGTTTCACCCGGAAGCCGACCCTTACGGAATGAAAGTATATTTTGCCAAGCCCGAGACCAAGGAAACGGTGCTGAAGAATTACAGCATTAGAAAATACAATGACATGGTGCGCAGCCTTGAGCAGCCAGAAAAAATTGCCCGTACACAACGCGCAATTATTCCGTCATTTATTGAGAATGCCATTGCCAAATTGACTGTTGATACCAACGTAAGCGTCTAGCATGGAAAATGAGATCAGGAAGGCCTATAACGCTGCCTTCAGCCCCGAGAAGTACGAGGCTTTCAAAAAAGCGGTATCAAGCAAATACCAGCACACGCCCAAATTTCGCCTCTGCGAAACGCCGGTTTTTATCGATAATCGGCTTAAGGCCATGCTCATTGAGGCCTGCGAGGAAATCAATGAGGTAATCACACGTCCCGATTTCAAAACCCTTACCGAAGGTGCCATCAAGCATCCATCTATGAAAGTGCCCAATGAGGACGAGCATACACGCTTTCTTGTGCTGGATTTTGGGATTTGTGAAGATGGAAATGGTGGTATAATCCCGCAACTAATAGAGGTACAGGGATTTCCTTCTTTATACTTCTTCCAGGATTTACTTTCACATGCTTATAAGGAGGTTTATGACATACCCGAAGACCGTACTTCTTACTTCGGAGGTCTGGATTCAGAGCAGTATATTGCCTTGCTGCGCGAGGTGATCGTGGGTGATCACAACCCGCGCAATGTGGTGCTGCTGGAAATAGAGCCCGAAAAGCAGGCCACATCCATCGATTTTTATGTGGCTGCGGCCCATCTCGGCATCAAAGTGCTGTGCATTTCGAAAATGAAAAAGCGCGATAAGCAGCTTTTCTATACGAATGAAGCTGGCAAAGAAGTGAAGATAGAACGTATTTTCAACCGTGTGATTTTTGACGAATTGGAGCAGCGTCCAGAGCTTGAGCGCGATTTCGATTTTATGGATGAGGTGGATGTGGAGTGGGTGGGCCACCCCAACTGGTTTTTCAGGATCAGCAAGTTCACCATGCCGCTCTTTTCAGGAAAGTATGTGCCCGAGTGCCGCTACCTGAGCGACGTCGACGCCTATCCCGAAGATCTGGAGAATTACGTGCTCAAGCCCTTGTATTCCTTTGCCGGAACAGGTGTAAATCTTCACATCACCGCCGAGGACCTCGATGGGGTTGTAGACCGCGAAAACTTCATTTTGCAACGTAAAGTAAATTACGCCTCTGTCATCGAGACGCCTACTGGTCCTGCCAAGTTCGAAATACGCATGCTCATGATCTGGGAAAAAGGTGAGCCCAAAGTCAAATTGGTCAACAACCTTGTGCGCGTAAGCAAAGGTGAAATGGTAGGCGTGCGCTACAACAAGGACAAAGATTGGGTAGGGGCGAGCGTGGCTTTTTTCAAAGCCTGAACAAACACAGGTATTACAACTAATTTCGGCGGCAGCGCTCCGTATTGGGCGCTATAAGCTCCTCATATCGCTAGGGTGACCGGTCTGGCGCAGGGGCACTTGCGTGAAAATTGTGCTGTATGCGGTGTGTATAGCTGTCGAGAAGTTCAAGCACGCGCTCGGTGGTTTTGGACTGCACGATGAGCCCAATATGCCACTTTTTGTGCATGCGCCACACCAACTCAGGCTCGTTGAATGCTGAAGTGTCCACATCTTCAAACCGGCTCAGCGACAGCACGATACCCGCATGCTGCTTGTTGTCTTTTGGCGGGTTATAAGATGTTCCGGCTACCATGGCAGTTTCCACCCGGGCCCACTCCGCCCATAAATTGATTCCACTGGCTTTCTCCACCATTTCCGCAAGGTTGGCTCCGCCCACGCGCGAAGAAGTTTCCAGAAAGAGGAACTCTCCGGTTTCTTTCGATTCGATAAATTCAGTATGCGAAGCGCTGTAAACCATACCAAATACCTTCAGCAATTTCTTGTTGAGTGCGGTAAGGGCAACATAGGCAGGATCGTCGAAGCCGCAAGTGTGTGATCGGAATACACCACCGCCATGCGCTACTTCAAAAGGCGTATCGAGATAGCGGCTTACCCTGCTAAAGGTGACCTTGCCATTGAACGTGATGGCGTCGGCGTGGTACACCGTGCCTGGAGCAAACTTTTCGAGCAGGTATTTGTGCCTGTCGTCGCCCAACTTGTCAAGCGATTCCCAGAGTTGCTGTTTGCTGTGTATTTTCTGAATGCCCACTGCTGAAGCTTCTGAGCGCGGTTTGATCATCCACGGCGCAGGAACCTTTTCGGTGTAGGCTTCAATCTCCTCATCGTTGAAAAGGGGAGTGAATGCAGGTACCGGAATGCCTTCTGATTGTGCTTTCACCCGCATGGCGAGCTTATCGCGGAAGTAGCGGCTCGTGGTATCGCCCATGCCAGGCACGCGAAATTGCTCCCTGAGCCGCGACACCTTCTCCACATCAAAATCGTCAAGCGCTACAAAGCGGTCGAATCGCTCATGCCTCATGCGGTAGGCAATCGCTTTGATAAGGTTTTCCATGTTCCACTCAGCCGAGTTGTCCTCGGGCATGTAAAACACTTCATCGATGGCTTCCCATGGCCATGGCTCATTTTTTAGTTTATCAGCCGTTACCAGGTACACTTTGTTGCCTTCAGCCTTGCAGGCGCGCAGGAAGTCCTCGCCCTTGAAATAGGACGAGATGCACAGAAATGTGTGTTGTTTTTTGGTCATGATCGGAAATTAATGGAGCAAATATGTGAAAATTAACTCAATGTGCGCATTACTTCAAACAATAGCTGCACACCATATCCCGTTGCCGATTTCATTTTTGAAAATGGGCTGTCGCCAAATGATTGTCCCGGCATGTCCACATGTGCCCAAGACGAATGTTCGGCAGTGAATACCTGGAGAAACTTTGCGGCCGTGATGGAGCCTGCTGTAGGACTTTGTGACAGGTTGCTGACATCAGCAACATCGCTGTGCAAATGACTGTTGTAATCGTCCCACAATGGCATGGGCCACATTTTCTCACCCGTTTGGTAGCCTGCGCCCATGAGTCTGTCGCGCAAAGATTCGTCATCTGTATAAAGCGAGGCAGCTTCCTTGCCCAATGCCCGCACAGAGGCACCGGTGAGCGTCGCAAAATCAATCATGTGCTCAGGCTTTTCGTTTTTCACGGTCCAGCTGAGGGCATCGGCAAGTATGAGCCGGCCCTCGGCATCGGTGTTGATGATTTCAATGGTTTTGCCCGAGTAGGAGTGAATCACATCGCCTGGCAGCACACTTGCTGCATCAACGGCATTCTCCGCGGCTGGCACTACAGCGGTAATGTTCAAGGGAAGTTTCAATCTGGCTGCGAGTTCAATAGCGCCCAGCATTGCTGCGCCGCCAGCCATATCGCACTTCATGTAGTGCAGGTTTTCTGAAGGCTTGATAGAAATACCGCCAGTATCAAAGGTCACTCCTTTACCCACAAGGGCGAGATCAACCTTTTGATCCTCTGACCTTCCGCGGTAGCGGCTTATGATAAACACCGGTGGGTTGTTGCTGCCTTTGCCTACCGCGTTCACAGCATGCATGCCCATGTGGTTCATCTTCTTGCTGTCCCAGACTTCACAGTCATATCCGTGCTGGCGGGCCGATTCCTGGGCCCAATTTCCGAGTATCACCGGAGTTTTATCGCATGGGGGGAGGTCTACCAGATGCATAACGCGCATTTGCACTTCAGCGCGGGCCTCAGCCTCTTCTAAGAGACGGTCATCCATGCCTTCTATTGCAAGCGTTGGGCCTGGAGGATTTTGCCCTTTTCGGGTTTCCTCTTTGTGCATCCCAATTACATAAGCCGACATCACCATTCCGCGCAGCGCGGGCTCGGCTTGATCTCCAAGGCCCTGGCTATGGAGAAATGGGCGTTCTCCGAGCTGCTTTTTTGCTTTTACAGCAAATAGCCTGAAGCCATCAGCAATTTTTTTCTGGTGTGCACTTTCGTCAAATGACAGCAGCAGGTAGCGTTTTTTTCCATGGAGCAGGGTGGTCCACTCTTCTGCCTCGGGCAGTGGATGGTCTGCCAGCTCAGGGCAAAGGTTGAGGTAGGCTTTTGGAAGTTCTTTTCCGGAAAACGGGAGTATATGCGCGGTGTAGCCCTGGTCGGAGGCTTTGGCAGCAATTAATTTCATGTTGGATATATTTTATCCGCGAAAGTACAACCATTCAAGGGCTTTGGGAAATTCTTGTCCCCAATGGTATTCGTTGTGCGTGCCTTCAGGGTTCAAGGCCAGGTGCAGATGGATGTTTCCATAATGCTGCCTGTGGCTCATAAGTTTTGACTTGAGTCGGGTCACATTGGGCAAATGATTTGCACTTTCTTTGCCCCCGGAATAGATGTAGAGGAATACAGGTATGTCAGGGTTGAAACCTTCCGCCTGTTGGAATATGCGGGGCGCTATCCATAAACTGGGCGAAAAAACCATGAGCTTGGTAAAGATGTGTTGATAATTGAGACCTGCAAACAAGCTGATCAGGCCTCCCATAGAGCTCCCACCAATGCCGGTAAATGCAGGTGACGTGAGTGTACGGTACTTTCTATTGACGTAAGGGATGAGCTTTTCCTGCATCCAATCAAGGTACACTTCACCCTCGCCATTGCCCACTTTGGAATTGAAAAACGGCAAGTACTCTGTGATCCTATCCTCGCCACCGTGATCTATTGCTATGACAATGATGTCTTTGAGGCCTCTTTGAGCAAGATGCTCTAAAGACCGGTCAATGGCCCAGTTTCCGAAAGGAGCATGGTCGTCAAATAGGTTTTGACCATCCTTGAGGTAAAGCACAGGGTAGTGCTTATCCGTTTGATGATAGTCATGGGGTAGAAGCGCTGAAATGCGCCTTTTGCGGTTGAGTTGGGGTATTTCGTACGCCTCTTCAATCACCTCGATAATCGGGTAAAAGCTCACAGTAACATCCATATTTGCGGAGCGAATGTAAATCAATTTTTAACCCAAGGCAAAGTGAGTTTTCAACCGCCGCTTAATTCAAATGTTATTATTTTTCCCAATGAATTAATACCTGATCTAATTAAAATGGTCATATGCCGAGCGGTGGCGTCGGTTCTTAGACCTACTCAAACTAGCGCTGACCAGGAAGAAATACGCGGGTAATTAAAATAAGCCGCTTAAGAAATCGATGATTTCTTGTCTTAAAGCAGGGTTGGCCCCTGAAGCTAGAATTACTGAGATAAAAAGTCCTATCAAGGCGTAGGCAAAGTCGCGAATGATCATCTTACCGGCTTTTACTTTGTGCTTTTTGCCGGATTTACTTCGGCTCAGACTCACAGCTATTTCACGCCCTCCGATGATGCCAAGAAATACCCATGTGGTGCTCAAAGGGATGGTGCTGATAAAAAGTTTGTAAATCAACATCGCCACATAGGTGAAATCTACAAGGGTTGCTGCGCGGACATCTGAAATTCTCACTTTTTCGCTCACGATGCGCTGAATTTTGTCGCCGCGTAAATAGAATAGGAGGCCCAGACCTAAAAATATGGTAGCTGTGAAAATAATAAACTGGAAGGTTGATTGTTGTCTCGGCAGATACACCGCGATGTTTGCACCATCCTGCATTACCCAAACTGCCCATAACGTGCCACTTATAATCCACTGCACTGCTGTCCAGGCAGGGCTCATGCTCCTTGATTTGAAGTGCTTTCGAATGAGGTTGTACATGCTGTACCATACCGTAAAGGAAATAATGAATGCAAGTCCATATCCTGACACACTCTTCCAAACCACGCTTGTAATTCCAGATGCATCCGCGCTAAATACACTTAGCAATAAAAAAGTGGTCGAAACTGGCATCCGCAACCTGGTCAAAATGAGCAGTACGAGAGGCGCGATGAGTTGAAAATAGCTAAAATTGAGGCCTTCTGCTGTTGGGTGTGGGTACTTTGTTGCCTCATCTGTACCAAGACGCTGGTAAGTAACATCCCCGTCGAAATAAAACCAGCTGAAGCTCACAACGGCAATGAATATACCACCTATAAATAGCCATAACATCCACCATTTCTTATCCTTGTTGCTCTCTATGAAGGTGCCAATCGACTGTATGCTGTCGTTGGCTACGGCGGCGTAGGCTGCAAAGGCAAACCCAAGCCACATGGCCGATTCTCCAAAACCAACCATGATTTCGGCGAGCAAGAGGCCCGCCAGAATAACGACTAGGAACAATCGCTCTTTAGCGAAGAAATCGAAAACGTTAAGGTACAGCTTATTCCTGTCGGAGTGAGGTACTGGCTTCATGTGGCGGCGAAGATAGAAAGCTCTTTGCAATTAGGCCTACACCGTGTATTCAAAGTTGTTCAAATGTGTGTTAAGTTTACATTAACTACAGTCAATTAAAAGAACGACAATCCTTTAAAGCAGATAAGGCCATGGTCATTGGCACATAATGTTGCTCAGCATCATAATTATGAAGTATACTTTCAGAACTTGACAAATGCGCACTGAAAACCACCTGAATCAAATCTCTATTTGCAAAAATATGGTTCAACATCGCGCTCATCCAAGTGGTATTTCTAAGTTTGATCTTTATTTAAAAGAAACTATAATGAGAAGGAAACTTGTAGCCGGCAATTGGAAGATGAATAAAACTTACCATGACGCCATCGCCTTGTTTGATAATTTGAATGACGAAGCCTCCCACATGCCCGCAAGTGTCGATGTAATGATAGCGCCACCAGCGCCATACCTGAGTTGGTTTGCCAAAAACAGCACGCGGAAAATTGAGGTGGGGGCACAGGATGTAACCGAGCGCAGCGACAAAGAAGGTGCTTTCACAGGCGAAACTTCAGCAGCTATACTGAAATCGGTAGGCGTGCACTATGCCATCGTAGGCCACAGCGAGCGCCGTACCTTTCACGGAGAAGACGACAAGCTTATCGCAAAAAAGATCGCCGCCTGTCTTGATGTAGGTTTGACGCCAGTGTACTGCTGTGGTGAGAAGCTCGAAGAGCGTGAGGCCAACCGCCACTTTGAAGTGGTAAGCCAGCAAATCAATGATGCCCTTAAGGGTTTTACCGCTGAAGCGTTGGCTTCACTCGTGGTGGCCTATGAACCTGTTTGGGCCATTGGAACCGGCAAGACCGCCAGCCCCGAGCAGGCCCAGGAAATGCATGCCGCCATTCGAACCCAGCTTGCGGATATTTTCGGGTCGGAGTTTGCCAGCGATGTACGCATCCTTTACGGAGGTAGCGTGAAGCCAGAGAATGCGGCAGAAATTTTTTCAAAGCCCGATGTCGATGGCGGTCTTATAGGCGGAGCATCCTTAAAAGCCGATGATTTCATTGCCATCATAAAGGCAGGCGCTTGAAGACCTACCTGAAGTATCTTTTTACTTGCAGTCCTGCAAAGCCACTTTCGGAGATTCTGATCAGTGAGCTGGCCGATCTGGGCTTTGAGAGTTTTGTGGATCTGCCCGATGGCTTCGAAGCCTATTTGCCGAAAGGCCCTGAAATAGATGCACAGCTACAAGCCACAGTGCATACTTATGCCGAACTCGGAGAAATCTCTTTTGTAAAAAGTGAAATAGCCGGGCAAAACTGGAATGCCCTTTGGGAAGCTGACTATCCTGAAGTGCGCCTTAATGACCGATGCCTTGTGCGCGCGCCATTTCATCCGGAAGACGGTGGAGTGGAAACTGAGGTTGTGATCAACCCGCAAATGTCATTTGGCACCGGGCATCACGCCACAACTTACCTTATGCTCGACTTTCTGCTGGGCCTGGATTTGGATGGAATGAAGGTGCTCGACATGGGTTGTGGCACGGGAGTATTGGCCATCGCGGCCATGATGAGGGGAGCCGGTCACGCCCTGGCCATTGATATTGAGGATATAGCGGTTGAAAATACCATGGAGAATGCTGGACTCAATGGTGTACACATCACTGTTGAAAAAGGAGGTGCTTCACAAATAGGCGATCGAAAGTTCCATCTTATCTTAGCCAATATCAACAAGAACGTATTGCGCGCCGATATGTCGACTTATGCCAAAGCCTTGCACAAGGAAGGGATGCTGTTGCTCAGCGGCTTTTTTACCACCGATGAGGAAGAGCTCAGGGCTGAGGCACTCAATTGCGGCTTGAAATTTGTCGAGAAGCGCAATAAAGACGATTGGGCAGCATTATGTTTCAGTACAATTCATCTATGAACAAATTTCTTGTAGTTCTTCTTCTTTTTCTCGCTTCCGCGAATGGTTTTAGCCAGGCATTCAAGGGTTTCACCCGTGAGCCTGAAGCTTTCAGCGCCGAGATGTATCAAATATTCAGTGATGTAGACAAAAAGGAGGCGAAACCGCTTTTCGAAGACCAGTTTACGCCGTTTTGGACCCTTGGCAATCCATACTCTGAGGCCCAACTCAAGCGCATTTATGACATTGCCGATGGCCTTCAAAAAAAGCGCTTCAGACCTTTTCCATTTCTGGAAAGCTACCTCAGGGCACTCATGTCTTTTCCCGGTTCACCGCAAGAGGGCGAGGCCTTCAACGCGTGGCTCAATACGCTTGATTACCTCTTGGGAAAAAGCAAAAAAGGCATGGAGGAATACCTTGTAATGACCAACAGTTTATTTCAAGAGCGCGTCTTCTTTTCCACCTCATCAGCCTCCTGGAAAACGAGCAATGACCAGTGGCAATTCGTGTTTGACGATAAGGATTATACCGTAGATTTTCCCGATCTTAATCTCATATGCCTCGCCAAAGGCGACAGCGCTGTAATCATGGCCACAAGAGGGACTTACTATCCAGCTGAGGATAAATTTCGCGGAAGCGAAGGGAAGATAACCTGGGAAAGGGCGGCTCAGGATCCCAATGAAACTTATGCAGTGCTCACCAAACCCTATGAATTGAGCATGCGCTCTTCGGCTTTCAGACTTGATTCAGTGCGTTTCTTCAATTCTTTTTTTTCATTCCCTTTGATGGGTGTATTAGAGGAAAAAGTACTTGCCAATGTGGAGCCAGATAAGGCGGTATACCCACAATTTACATCATACGACCAGCGACTTTCTATCAAGGATGTGGTTCAAAATGTGGACTACAGTGGTGGTTTCAGAATGGAAGGGGCCAACCTCCAAGGCTCGGGAACGCTAGAAAGGCCTGCTATCCTCACATTTAGACGCGACGGAGCACCACAGCTAAAAGCATACGCGCAATTTTATACCATCAAAGAAGACCGAATATCATCAAACGATGTGCGCGTAGTGATTGTGCTGAACAATGACTCCATTGTGCACCCATCTTTGCAAATGCGCTTTCGTAATGAAAACCGACAGTTGAGCCTGGTGCGAAAGGATGAAGGCCTGTCTAAATCACCTTATTACAACTCATACCATAAGCTCGATCTCTATTTCGAGGCCCTTTACTGGAATATTGATGATCCGGTAATTAGAATGGGAAACCTCCCCGGAAGTACGGAAACGCGTGCGGCATTCGAATCGGGCAATTACTTCAAAATAAGCCGGTATTCGGACCTTCAAGGAATCGACCGCATGAACCCGCTCTATGGTATAAGGCAGTTTGCGCGAAGAATCAACTCAGATTATATGGGAGCAGAAGAGCTTGCCAAAGGCATGGGCTTTACACTCGATAATTATGTGCACGTGCTTGTTGATCTTACCAACAAAGGCTTCATAAGCTATGATATTCAAAGCCAAAGTGTGGAAATTCGTCCAAAGCTTTATGATTATATCTCAGCAGCTGCAGGTAAAATTGATTATGACGTACTGCTATTCAATTCAGATGTACCCGATGGGCGTAACGCAGAATTGAACCTTATAAACCTGGACCTCAAGCTCAAGGGGGTGGAGCAAATTTTATTATCAGATTCTCAGAATGTTGTGATCTATCCGGCCGGGGGCGACGTAAGTGTCCGCAAGAACCGCGACTTCTACTTCGGTGGGGTAGTAAAGTCTGGACGGTTTGAGTTTTACGGCCAGGAATACTTTTTTAACTACGACAAGTTCCTGATCGATTTGATTGCCGTGGACTCGTGCCGGCTCTATGTGGAAGATTTCAAGCCAACCTCTAAATCATTACGACGTGTCAAAAACGTAATCGAAGGAGTGGGGGGAACCCTTGAGATTGACAATCCATTCAATAAATCTGGTTTGCAGGAAGAATTTACGGAATATCCCGTGTTTACCTGCGATCGTCCATCCTTTGTATTTTATGACAATGGGGCCATTCAGAAAGGGGTTTATGAGCGCGAAAAGGTATTCTTTGAATTGGAGCCTTTCGTGATCGACAGTCTTGATAACTTTGCCCCTGAGCAAATTGCCCTCGAGGGAAAATTTGTTTCGGGTGGAATATTCCCTGACCTTGAAGAGTCAATTCGGGTACAGGATGATTATTCACTCGGATTTGTGCGTTCTACTTCCGCTAATGGTCTTCCGCTCTATGGTGGAAAGGCCAACTTTACCCGTGATATTAAGCTCAACTACAGCGGTCTACAGGGAGATGGGGAGTTGGCATACCTTACAAGCACTTCTATGTCTGAGGGATTTACATTTTACCCGGACAGCACCCGGGCCATCACCACGAGCTTTGTAAATGAGTCAAAGAGTGCACCTCCACAGGTGCCTGAGGCCCATGCTGATGCCATTAATCTTACTTTTTTGCCTGCAAAAGATGCACTCAATGCCGAGGTGCTAAAGGAGCACATAAGCATGTACGATGGTCAGGCTGAACTTAAGTCGGGCACGCTCGAACTCACGCCTGAAGGGCTCACAGGCAACGGTATCATGGAGTTTTCAGGAGCTGAGCTCGAGGCCGATCTTATAACGTATTCGCTTGAGACCTTTGATTCAGATACCGCGGCATTCAGATTATTGGCTTTGCAGGAAGCCAACCTGGCCTTTAGTACCGATGATGTGAGCGCGCACATTGATTTTGCCAACAGATTGGGGGAGTTTAAGTCCAATGGGGATGAAACCAAAGTGGAATTTCCTGTAAATGAGTACATCTGTTATATGGATGAATTTAAGTGGTTTATGGATAAAAATGACATAGCGCTTAATACCTCGCGCGAAATGATGACCGACTTCGTGATCGATACGGAGCTCGATATGAGCCGGTCTAACTTCTTCAGCGTGCAAAAAGACCAGGATTCATTGAACTTTATGTCACCTCAGGCAATTTACGACCTTGATTCCTATACGATTACGGCCGATCAGATACCTTGGATTCGCGTTGCAGATGCTAAAATCACACCGGATAGCGGACGCGTAGTCATTCGCCGTAAGGCAAAAATGGATCCACTGGTGCGCGCAAGTATACTTGCGAATTACGTGACGCAATACCACACCATTGAGAATGCCAGTGTGAATATTATTTCCCGTTTTGACTATGTGGGCAGTGGCGATTACTTCTACATTGATGAGAATAAGGCCGCCAACAAGCTGCACTTTACCAGTGTGTCAGTTGACACGAGCTTGCAAACCATAGGTTCTGGTAAGGTAGGAGCAAATGAATCCTTCTTCCTCAGTCCGCACTTCGAATACCAAGGACAGGTGTTGCTCAGGTCAAATGATAAATTTTTGACTTTTGACGGAAGTACACGAATTGTACATGATTGTGAGAGCCTTGACAGAAACTGGATGAAGTTCAGCTCCCTCATTGATCCTGAGCTCGTAATGATTCCAGTGGATACGATGCTGTTCGACGATAGAGGAAACCCGGTGGAAGTGGGAATCGGCCTTACCAAAGATCCTTATGAAATTTATGGAGCTTTCCTTTCAGCACTTAAATTTCCCGACGACAGAACGGTATCAACTGCAAGGGGATTCCTGTATTTCAATAAGAACGGGCAACGCTATGAAGTGGGTTCAAAAGACAAGCTCAACCAGAAAAGCCTCCCTGGCAATTATGTTTCGCTCGACAAGGGAAGCTGCGCTCTTAGTGCCCAAGGCCGATTGGAGCTTACTGAAAAACTGGGCCAGTTTGACCTTGATGTGATGGGAAAGGTGAGCTATGAACCTCTCGATGAAAATCTAAAAATGGAACTGTCGATGTCCATGAACTTCTTTTTTAGTGATGAGGCCTTGGCCCGAATGGAAAAATACCTGCTCAGTGCACCAGACTTGAAGCCGGTAGATTTTTCAAAGAGCAACTATGAATATGCTGTGCGCGAAATTATGGGCCTCGAAGAGAGCGACAAGGTGATCTCAGAGCTCAGTCTCAGCGGTACTTTGAAAAAAATGCCTGAGGCCCTTAAAAAGACACTCTTCATATCAGATATTACCATGAAATGGGATGCCACCCTCGAATCTTTTGTTTCAACTGGCGATATCGGAATTGCCGGTATCGGTAAAAACATGTTCTTCAGGCAGGTACCTGGCAAAGTGGTCTTTGAGAAAAAAGCGAGTGGTGACATTATCCACGTATATTTAGAGGTTGACGATGCAAATTGGTATTACTTCACATATAAACGAGGATTGATGCAAGCTTTCGCTTCCGACAAGGAGTTCAACAATATTTTAATGGAAATTAAAGACGACAAGAGAAAGCTGTCCGGAGACAAGAAGGAAGACGACTACAATTACATGTTGGGATCAAAATCTAAGCAGAATATTTTTGTCGATCAATTCATGTTTTAGAATGCCGTAATTATTTGGTTTCTTTAGCGCAACAAACTGTGCGTTCATACGTAAGCTAAAGACCTTAAACTAAACATTGGTGCCTCTTACCCCATACGGCCCATATTTTCTTGTGCTGCTATTATTTTGGTCCTCACCATCATGGGGACAGTACAGCCCAAAAGATCTGCTACAAGAGTCGAACACACTCTTTGAGAATGGCGACTATGGCGATGCCATGACAGGCTATGCGCAGTTACTAAGCCTCGAACCAGGCAACGTTGATTACAATTTTAAATACGGCGCCACTGCACTTTATGGCGATCCTGGCAAACGTGAAGAAGCCATCAAGTACCTCAAGTTCGCCAGTGGAAAACCAGGGGTGGATGTGCGGGTGTGGTACTTCCTGGGAAGGGCGTATCACCTAAACTATCAATTCGCGGATGCCCTCGGTGCTTACCAGAAATTTGCCGAAAAGGCATCAAAAAAAGATGCAGGACAGTGGCAAATCACGCAGGTCATGGAAACTGCCCGCAACGGGCAAACTTTGTTAAGTCAAATCAAGGACGTAACGGTACTCGACAAGAAAAAAACTACGGAACGCGAATTTTTTAGACTTTATGACCTCTCTTCCATTGGTGGCAAAATATTGGTGACACCTGAGGAGCTTCTCACATCGCTTGATGTTAAAAACAACCACAGATCTCTCATTCACTTTCGCGGGGAGGGTACGACGGTGTATTTCTCCAGCTATGGTAAGGATGGCCAGAATGGCCTCGACATATACAGCGCTCAGGTGCTCCCCGGCGGCGGATACAGCACTCCTGCTCCCCTTCCGGGAAATATCAACACGCCTTACGACGATGACTTCCCCTACATGCATCCCGATGGCAAAACTTTTTACTTTTCCAGCAAAGGCCACAGCAGCATGGGTGGGTACGATATCTTCCGCGCATCATACGATGCAATGTCTGGAACATTTGGCTCGCCGGCCAATATGGACTTCGCTATCAATACCCCTGACGACGACATTTTTTACATTGCAGACAGCCTGAATCGTCTGGCCAATTTTGCCTCGGGCCGTAGCAGCCGACAGGGCGACCTGCATGTGTACCGCGTCAATGTAGACATGGCGCCCGTGGAGCTCACCCTTGTGAAAGGCAGCTTTGCCAACCGCATAAGCCCGGGACAGCGCACCATCAAAATCATCGTAACCGATGCGGCAACCAACAAACGTGTCGACGTGCAGTATTCCGATCCCGGCACGGGCGATTACCTGCTCAGTTTTCCAAAAAGCGGCAAGTATAAGCTTTCGGTGGAAGCGCAGGGGAGCAGACAGGCACATTCGGGAATGGTCGATATACCGCAGGGCGATGGCCTTAGTGCATACCTGCAGGATATGGAGCTCGTGGCACCCTCTGGCCTTGAGAAGCTGATTATCAATAACCGTTTCGGCCAGAAGTATCAAGGAGATCTCTCAGCGCTCGTTCAGGAAATGCTGCGCAAGCGCGCCGAGCTCGAAATCAATTTTGACGATGTGCCTGAGACCCCTTCTGAACCTGTGGCCCAGCAAGCCAAAGGCAAAGATGCAAAGATGGCTTACAATGATGCTGGATTTGGAGCTGGACTGAGCAATGACGAGGTGCTTCAGAATGCATACCAGCGGGTTGAACTTTTTGAAAGAAACGCTGCGAAATTGCGTGCCCAGCAGTCACTGATGGCTCAGCAGGCCAATGAGCAATATGCTGAAGCAGAAAAGCAAATTGCTTTGGCCGAAGCGCGGGCAAAGGTAGATCCCTCAACAGATGGAGGCAAGTCGAGTTATGAAGCTGCTGTAGCCCAATGGCAGGCACGCGAGGCCCTTGAGCGAGCGCGCACTGCGCAGGAACTTTCCGAAGCACTTGGTAAAAGGTATGTGGAAGTGAATGGCAGAGCCGAAAATGAAAGAAGCGCAGTGGAAATACTCGAGGCCGACATCGCCACCGGCGACTACGACATTGCGTTGGCGGCGTTACGGGCAGAAAATGAGCGTCTCAAAAACTTTGACCGGGTGGCCGCACGGGTCGACATGGTGGCCGAGGTGAGCCTTGCGGCAAAAGAAGCCAGAATCGAAGCCGACCGCTACATGCGTCGGGCAAGCAATATGCGCACAGAGTCAGAAGAACTCATTTCCAACCGAAACGCCAAACAGAGGCAGGCCGAAAACCTCAAAGGCAAAGCAGCCAGTGAAGCTGAAGCGGAAGTGCAACGTTTGAATGTTGGAATTGCCGATTTGGAGCAATCCATCTCCAGGGCATATGAATCTGCTTTGGAAAAAGAAGCCGCGGCATTGAGGGTCAATGATCAAATCGCGCTTTTGCAAAATGTGGACGAGCAAGCGCTCAATGCATTTCAGAACAATGGCTCCTTGGTTGAGGCACCCGCTGCAGGTATTCTTATGCAGGCGCTTTCCACTATCGAAACCGTAGAGCTGGACGGCAAGGCTGCTGCTGCCTACATTCAGCAACACCCCGAAGCCTTAGCACAACTCGGCGGCGGCAATAATATGAGGAGCTTTCAGCAACTCACAGGAGTGCGCCTTGCCAGTGAAGATTCGTCTTTGGCGATGACAGAAGCTGCAGCAGATAACCAATCGGCGAGACCCGATGAGAACAAGAGTATAGATCAAGCAGCTCAGCCAGACTCCAAAACAGTGGTCTCAGAAATGGATGGGGTACAGACTGAATTGAACAATCAGGACAATGATGTACCCGCGGTTGAGCCCACCACTGCTGTAATACCTCAAAGGCAAACCGGTAAGAATTTCGAACTTCCAAATGATACAGCCGACAGCGCAGCGGACCTTAATGATACACCTGAAATTGACAGACCTGGCCAGGAACAAATGGATGATGTCGATGCACCCGATTGGAAAAATCTGAATGGTAAAGAATTACAAGCTTCCATCGCTGAGGCTGAAGCGCGAAAATATGCCGCGATGGACTGGTTATCAATTATTGATGAGTCCATGGCCGCCATAGAAGTTGATGTGGCGAGAGGTGAATCTGTAGCACTGGAACAAAACGAGGGTTACAAGAGAATGAAAGCTGAGAAGTTGCAAGAGATTGAGAAAATCGACAAACTCATTGCTCAACTCGAATCGGCTGCAGCCATTCAAAAAAGCGCTGCGGCGAAGCCTTCTCTTGCTGAAGCAATAGCTGATGTGGATACCCTCGACGTGTCATATGTAATTCGCCTCGAGTCAAAAATCAATGAGGCCAGCAGTTCGCCAGCATTTGTAGCCGACTTGAATAAAATTGACAGTCAATATGTCGATGCCCTTACGGCGATTGAAATGTCGGGACTCAGTGCGCCTGAAATAGCACAACAACGAATAGTATTGAATGAGGCGATTGTAGCAGATTTATTGTCCCAAATTAACGAAGGTGATCAGGTGCTGTCTGCAGAGCGACTGATTGAGTTAAGACGGATCAAAGTTTTAGAAATCCGAGAAGACAGGGCCGTGATGGAGGGAAGGGTCGCGTATGTGCCAAGATCAGTTGGTGCAATGGCTTACAGCGCTATGGTAGCAGGAGATGATGGCACAAAACAATCAGATAGCAGCGAAATTCGTGCAAATGAAGCTGAATCAGTTTCTGAGATGTCGGGTATTAGTCCCGCACTTAAAGCTGCCCTGGAAAAACCTTATAGCTGGGATGACGTTGTGCCGGGTTATATTGACATGATTGCTAAAGAGGTGGATGCCAACGCAAACATGGGCGAATTAAATAAGCGCCTCGATGCGCACAGCAGTGTGCTGGAAAAAATTGACGATGATATTGAAGTTTTTAGTGTACTGGTAAACAGTCCGGAGGCGGCAAATGATCCTCGGATCAGCCAACGATTTGAGCAGCTAATTGCAGAAAAACAGATGATTGCAGAAATGCGTGATGCCGATCAGGCTGTTTTGGCAAGTATTACGGTTACTGAACCCGGTGCGAAGGAAGAAACTGAGGAAGCCATGTCCGCACAAATTCCCGGCAAGGAAATCGCACTCGAAGCAGCCAATATCGAGGATACAGAAGTAAAGAAGGCGCGGATTGTAGAAGCAGAGGTAGATCAATTTATTGCTGGTCTGAACAGTGAAATAGAAGAAGGCTATGCAAATTCTAAGGATAGCAATGCTTCCACCACCGGCAAACTCCGCAAGATGTCTGAGCTCAACGCGGCATCAACCGTTAAGCTCAGCGCGCGCATCGATGCGTTGACCTTGGAGTTGGACAATGCGACCAATGATGAAGCGCGTGATATTCTCCAAATACAAATTCAAAAACTCGATGCGCTCCTTGCCGATAAGCAACAAGAGGCCGACCGTTATGCAACTGAGTCTGAGTCAGCTGATATGGTGGCCGATACGGGTAATGTTCAAATTCCCTATCAAGATCAACAAGCAAGCACCAATCCAACTGCCGACAATGAAACCAATACAGCTGTCTCAGTCGAAATGGAGGATGCCCCTGCCATGGATTTGGAAGAGATTCAAATTGCCTATGCTGCACCCATTGAATTAGAGCAGTTCACATTTCGATCACTACAGGCCAATGTGTCGGGAGCCAGACTCAACGAGGCCGCCAGTCAAGCCATCGAGAAGCGGAATGACATTGCAGTGAAGGCCGAGGCTTATAAAAATGCTGCCACCCCGGCTGAAAAAGAGGCCGCATACACTGCTTTTCAAAAAGCAGCCAACGAGGTGAAGCTGGCAGACATGGAATTGAATAAAATACTGAAAGCCTCAAATGCTGCCGAAGTGGCCTTCTTCTCTGCGAATAATTCAGCCTTGAATGAAGGCCTTCAAAATGGTCAACTGTCTGCTGCACTGAAGAAGGAGTCGACTGAACTATACTCGAGAAGTGTGAAAATTGAAGAAGAAATAGCCCAAAACCGACAGCTTAAAAATGAACTGGACGCTTTTGATACTGCCGCATATACGGAAATGCTGCGGGAGGAGCGCGCCCTCATCACTGAGATGGAAGAAGTGATGGTGGCACTTGAGGCGATTGTATCGCAGGCAGATGCTGAAGTGCTGGCCGAAGAGAATGTGGCGAAGCTTAAGTTGACTGAAAAACAAAACAAAGTTTCAGATGCAAGCGAGACCACTGACGAAAGCGCTTCTTTAATTAGCGACGAGGCTGTCTTGGCGCAAATCGAACCCGAAGAGGGGAAAACAACAAACAACCCTCCACAGGATTTAAAGGTGTCTGAGACTGGGATCGTTCAAGCATCTACTGCGCCCGTGGCAAATGAAAGTGTAGACCAAGAAGCCGCTCAATCGGAAGCCGCCGAAGATGGGTCAGGCCAGGTTGACCTGCTGGCAGTAGAATTGAAACCCGAAAATGCCATTGAAGTGGCAGCAATGAAAGGGATTTCAATGGTAGACATACCTTCCGAACGAAGGGAGCGCCTGGTTCGCGTCGCACCCGTGTTGAATAACTCTATTGAATTTGCTCAGGCGGATAAGCCTATGGAAAAATTCACCCTCCTCAAGTCAAAAGGAATAAGTGCGGATGATCTTGACGAATTAGACCCTTTGCCAGCTGAACTGAAATACCTCTCGGAAGTGCTTATTGCAGATAGTCTAAAGAAACTTGAAGTGCTTCATGCTGAAGCTATAGTGCTGAGTTTTGCGCAAGCGGAGGAGCGCAGCCGTGAAGCAGAAAGGCTTAAGGGAAGTGTTGTTTTAGAAACCAATGCCCGAAACAAACAATTTATTCTCGACAAGGCAGAGAGGGTAGAGGCTGAGGCAGAGTTGTATTATCAAAGCGCGGCTTTTGCTTCCGTGCGCCGTGACTCAATACGCAGCCGCCGACAGGAGGTGGAGCAGTCTATTGTATTTGCTATGAACGAGATGGATGTTGCCCAGGTGAATAAATTAAATGCTGCGCTCAAATCAGCGCCCTATACTGTGGTAGCTGCAGACCTTGCCTCGCTGGAAGAAAAGGTTGAAGCTCCTGCCAGGCCCAGGGCTGCGGCAAAGACGGAAACCGTGATTGCGGAATTCCCTGAAGCTGAAAAACCTGAAAGTACAGTTCCCGATAATACCGCTGCTGAAAGTCTTCAAACAGATATAACCACTGAGGTGCCAAAAACCGAAAGTGCAGTTGAAGTGCCTTCTGGAACCCTTGTAACAGAGGAACCATCCAGAAAGCGCGCGGAGATGGAATACAAAGGGAACTGGTTGAACACCGTGGAAATTATTGCCGATAAAACAGACTTCAGCGATGTGAACGAGACCTTGTTCGGACTTGCTGATAAAGCTGTTTACAGCGCTGAAAAACCAATTCCGGTTGACCCTGAAATGCCGGATGGATTGATCTTTCAGGTGCAAATAGGAGCCTTTAGAAACCCGATTCCACAAGACCTGTTTCAAGAAATTGCACCCATTATGGGCCAAAAGCTGGACAACGGTATTACCCGATACCGTGCAGGTCTGTTTAAGGGATACGGTGAGGCCATCGACGCGCGAAATCTGGTTAGGGGCATGGGGTATAAAGATGCCTTTGTGGTGGCATATGTGGACGGCGAGCGTCTCAGTGCCGAGCAGGCCAGAAGCATTTTGAGCCAGGCAGCTTCACTACTTGCTGAAGCACAAGCGGAAGAAGCGGTTCCTGCAGCCGATAGCACGGCGCCCACTGAGGTCTCTGAAGCCATTGAGAGTCCAGGTGCTATCATACCTGTTGAGACAGTAGCGCCTAAGCTGGTCGAGCAGCCTAAAGCCGATTACTACAACGATCCCGAAGCTGCTGAGGCAGTGCAGGTAGAGGTGGTGCGAGGTTTGTTTTACACTGTGCAGGTAGGCGTGTATTCCAAGCCGGTCAAGCTCGATCAACTCTATAATTTGAACGAGTTGAACAGTGAACTCACCGAAAAGGGCTTGATACGATATACCAGCGGACGGTTTAGCTCGGTAGCCTCAGCAGGTGAAGGAAAGCAACGCGCGATCACTGCAGGCGTAAATGATGCATTTATCACTGCATACTTTAACGGCAAAAGAATCTCTTTGTCAGAAGCAGAGGGCATCATAGCGCGCGAAGGTGAAGAGGTACTGAATTTAGGTATGGATATGCCTACCGCTCCAAAGAAATCAGTTTCAGAAAGCGTTGAGGATAGAGAAAATGAAAAAATGACCAGCCCTGCATTAAATGAAAAATCAGATGAGGACGAGATAAATTATGTTGTTGTTCTGGCTAGTTTTAATGAAGATTTACCTCAGGAGGTCGCAATTTTCCTTCTGGAAAGGTCGGATGTGCAAATCAGAAAAATCGAAGGTCCCGGAGGTCAGTCCATGTTCGTTTCTTCTGAATTTCAAAGTAAAGAAGAGGCTGAGCAGTTTCTCTCAGAAGCCAAAGAGGCGGGAATTACTTCGGCAATAATGGGTGCTTCAGTGAATGGGCAAATTAAGGCCATAGAAGCCAAATAGCTGTAAATTCTAATCAGGGGCTGAGCGAAATGATTATATTTGAGCTCAATTAAAGCCTATGAGATTTTCACAAGTTGACGTAGAGGAAGAGCTGGACATTGATCTCAGTGAACTGTTAAAAGAACCGAAAGAAATCGTCTTGTATAACGATGATTTTAATACTTTCGATTTTGTTATTGAGAGTTTGATCAAAATCTGTAACCACAATGTTATTCAAGCCGAACAATGCGCTTTTTTAGTACATTATACCGGAAAGTGTGGTGTGAAAAGGGGAGACATTGATAAATTAAAACCCATTTGCACCGCTCTGCTTGACCGAGGTTTGTCGGCTGAGATTTGTTGATTTTTTTTAACTACTATCACCACTTAAATCATGGGCACACGACTCATAGCTTTCGCGTTTCTTGCAGTGTTGCTCACTGACTGTTCAAAAGTTCCCGTAACTGGTCGACGTCAGGTGAACCTTCTGCCCGCTTCACAGCTCTCGGAAATGAGCATCACTGCCTACAGTGATTTTTTGACGGAGAATAAGCCTCTTCCCAGCAACGACCCCAGGGCCCAGCAAGTGAAAAAAGTAGGTGATAAAATTGCCCTTGCCGTAGAAAAATTTCTGCGCGACAATGGCAGTGCAGATCGCCTGAATGAATTTGACTGGACTTTTAATACAGTCGACGACCCTACCGTGAATGCCTGGTGCATGCCAGGAGGTCGCGTGGTATTTTATACTGGCATACTACCCGTATGCGAGGATGAAGCAGGCATAGCTGTTGTGATGGGACATGAAGTAGCGCATGCCGTGGCGCGACACGGAAATGAAAGAATGAGTCAGGGCCTGGTTGTTCAAGGTGCCGGAATTACCTTGGATGTACTCTCAGCCGAACAACCTGAGTTGACCAGGGCGCTGCTCATGCAGTCTTATGGGATTGGATCGCAGCTGGGTACCTTGCGATACTCGCGATTGCATGAAAGTGAGGCCGACAAAATGGGGCTCATTTTTATGGCAATGGCTGGGTATGACCCCCGCGAAGCTCCTAAATTCTGGACCCGTATGGCTGATTTGGGTTCTGGCGGAAAGCCACCAGAGCTTTTAAGTACCCACCCAAGTGACGAACGTCGAATCAGTGATTTGGAAGCAGGTATGGCTGAAGCCTTAAAATATTATAAGCCTTAGTGTCACTTTTGAATAACCAATTAAAAAACAACAACCCTTGACCCAAGACGAAATAAATACCTATTTTAACCTGGGAGTATCTGTTACTTTGGTGCTTTACGGGTTTGAAGAAGGCCAGCTTAAAGTATTTATCCAAAAGATTAACAAGAACCCTTACGCAGGAGCATGGTCATTGCCCGGAAAGCTTATTAAATCAGATGAAGGTCTCGAAGAAGCAGCAGAATCCATTCTCACAGAATGCATTGGAAATAAAAAGGTGTATCTCGAGCAGTTAAATGCTTTTGGACGAATCACCCGACACCCAATAGGGCGTGTGATAGACATCACCTTTTACAGCCTCATCAATATTGTAGACGATATTAAATCATACCGCGCTGATAAGGAAACGAAGTGGACAGCCGTGTCAGAAATTCCAGAGCTCGCTTATGATCACAATGAAATGATTAACCTCGCCATGCACCGCTTGCGACGCAGGCTCATCAACCGCCCTGTTGGATTTAAGTTGTTGCCTAAGGAGTTTACTTTATCTGATCTTCAGGCCCTTTACGAGCAAATATTGGGGAGAGAGCTGGACAAGAGAAACTTTAGAAAAAAGGTTACCAAGCTTAACATTTTAACCCCCAAAGGCCACGAAACTACCGATAATCCCGGCCGGAAGCCACGTCTGTTTTCATTCAATGAGCTCCGGTACAACCATTACATGGAGCAAGGATTTTAAGTCGCTATTCCTTGAAAATCAATTGTATTCGAATTTTAGCGGAATTCTTATCGTCGTTTTAATTTTACATTAAACCCCATTTCTGTAATTTAGTCGACCTAATATTGACTTTTATCGCATGTCGAAGTATATTTGTAGAAAATAGATGCTATGACTATTCTCGAATTCAACGCCCTTAGTTTTGATGGAAAGGCCTCCTTGCTCACCAAGTATGGTAAATATCTCGATCAACGGGGCTCCCGTGATGGTGCCCGGGTGATGATTTACGATTTATTTGGATTTTACGTTGAAGTAAGTTACCGCTTCGACAAAAAGGTGCAGTACCTCCGCGCCGTCAACAACATTTTCGAAAGCGAAACTTACCTCGAGAGCATAAACCTTATACACCTCAATTGAAGTTTTTGCGTTCGTTTGATACTTTTACGGTATCGTCAATGAGTACAACGGTTCGTTTTTCATAATACCACCGTACCACTGACTTCTGCTTACCGCGGTTCGGGTCGTATATTTTTTGAACTTCTCCTATCGAGTCCGGCTTCCCCAGCACATTTTCTAAATCCGACTTCGCCATACCCTCGTACACCATTGGCCGTGCCACCTGTTCTTCACTACTTCCAGAGCAACTGGCAAACACTAAGCAAAATATTGCAATGTGTTGAAGTGAATTAACGCTAAACCTCATTGAGCATGTCGAGTTGATGGTAAAGGCCATCCACTTCTTCTTTTGCTTTTTCAATCTTCTTCATGACTTCAGCTTTGAGCTTGTCAGCACCTTTGGAATTGGCGAAAAAGCCGAGGTTGTTTTCATATTGGTTAATTTCTGATTCGATTTTGGAAATTTTGCTTCGGATGTGATCCATTTCCTTTTGCACCAAGCGATCTTTTGAATCTGCCGACTTTAGATTGCTGATTTTCTCTTCAAACCGTAGCTTTTCTTTTTCCGATTTTTCAATTTTGAGCATCGCATATTTTTCATCCATCAACTTGCGGTAAGCCTTATTGATGGAATCCTTTTCTTTGAATGGAACATGGCCTGTGGACCTGTATTTTTCCGCAAATTCTTTAAGCTTGCCGATCGTTTCGGAAACCTTTGTGGTGTCGGGTTCAAAGGAGCTAAGCGCTTCAAGTAATGCTTTTTTCTCTTTCAAATTTTCGGCTTGCTGTCCAATTTCCTCTTCTTTGTCGGCTTTACGTGCTTCAAAAAAGTGATCGCAGGCCGACCTGAATTTACGCCAAAGCCAATTCTCCTCTTTTGGACCAGCGGCGCCTATTTCTTTCCATTGCTTTTGCGCCGCTATGATGTGGTCAGCTGCAGTTTTCCAATCTGTACTCGATTTCCATTCTTCCACCACGGCCACCAAAGCTTCTTTGGCTTTTTTATTCGCGTCTTGTTCCGCCTTAATGGCCAAAAAATGTAGTCGTTTCTGTTCGAAAAAGGCATCGCATATGGTGCGGAATTCTTTCCAAATTGGTTTGACGTTTTCTTTTGGTACGAAGCCGATTAATTTCCATTCTTTTTGAAGCTCGAGGATTTCTTTGGTTTTCTCCTGCCACTTCTTTGGACTTTTTAGATCCAGATTCTGGAAATACTTTGCCTTATGGAGCACTTCTTTTTTGGCCTCAAGATTCTTCTCCTGTTCTGCTTTCCGCTGGTTATAAAAATCTTGAATTCGCTTGTAAATACTCCGCGTAATAGACCAAAACTCATCTTTTATTTTATCCCATTCCTCCTTAAAGGTGGGCCCGATTTCATTCCATCTGTCCTGGTTCAACCTCACCTCGACCTCTAACAGTCTGATGTCACCTTCGGTCGTTAATTTTCGCTGGTCCTCTAATACTTTAAGCTTTTCTTCCAGATTTTTCTTGAGGTCGAGCTCTTTTAGCTCCTTGTAAATATTGATGTTGTAGAAGAATTGCTCTGCCAACTTGTTGTAATCAGCGTTGAGGTCGCGGTAATTGTCATTGCTGACTTTAGGCAGGCTTTTCCACTTGTCTTGCACTGCATTGAATCCCGCGAAGGCCTTGCCAATGTTTTCTTCGTTCGTTACAATGGTTTCAAGCTCCTCCAGAAGGTGTTTTGCCGTGGCAACAGTTTCTTCTTCGATACGCTTAAGCTCTTGTTTCGCTTTGGCAACTTTATCTTTGAAAGCAGCATTAATCTCTTTGAATTTCAATTTGATTGCGGCAATATCAAATGCTTCTTCTCCCTCTACAAGTGTTGGGATGGTGTGGTCAGCATCAATTGAATGCGCTTCTTGTTCCTGTACTTGCTCCTCTTTTGTAGATGAAGATTCTACAATTTCGGCAGTGTGCTTCTTTAACTCATCTGTATGAGCACTGTTGTCGTTTTCCTCAGCTGCCAAAGATTCAGTAGTGCTCCCGGCTCCTTTTTGAGCAGGAACAGCCTCAACCTCAGGGGCGCTTTCCTGAATTTCAGGCGTTTTACCCGCTTCAATTGAGTCAGAAGCGGTCTCAATCAATTGAACCTCGGTATCCGCTTCCTTGCTGTAGTTAACTTTCCCTTCCTTGCTATCTTCGGTTTTTTTGGCCTCAGCCATTATGCCATCAGCTGTAGGACTTGGCGAATCAACATCTTCAGGCTCAGTTTTAAGCTCATGTGGTGCAGACGCTTTTGCTTCTGAAGTTTGTGAGTTTTCAGTCTTCGCTGTTTCTTTTACCTCGTCAGCTTCCGCCGATTTTTGATCGGGAGTTGCAGCGTTATCGCCGTTATTGGATTCTTTGGCTTCAATTGCTTCGATGAGGCCCTTTAATTGGGCACTAGCCTGATTGAATTCCCGGGATACCTCCAAGGGATTTTTCGCCTCGAGCAGCGTTTCCAGTTTTTCCAACAGTTCCGTTTTCATCGCATTAGGGTTTTGGCCAAGGCACGCTGTCTACTTAAGATTAAATGCTTGGGTGGTTCAAATTAAACATTAGGAAATGAAATTAAGCATTTTCACTTGAATGTAAGTGTGAAGTGCGAAAAGGTGTCAAAATTTTATTCCGATCAGGGAAACATCATCCACTTGGTCATGGTTCCCTTTCCAATCTTCAAATGTCTTTTTGAAAATGTGCGACTGGGCTTGCATACTGAAATGATGATTTTTTTTGATCAGCTCCCGGATGCGGTGTGAGAGAAATTTTTTATTCTCCGGTCCACCAAACTGATCTGAGAAACCATCGGTCATCAAATAGACGCAGTCCCCAGGAGAAATTTGAATAGTTTGGCTGCTAAAGTGCCTCTCCTTGTCGTGCTGTACACCTCCTATGGGCATTCGGTCTCCTTTGTAGACACGGAGCTGCCCATTCATCAGGTAAAGTCCCTGATAGGCACCTGAAAAATGTATACACATATTGTTTAGATCAATGTGCATGAGCCCAATATCCATACCGTCGCTGCCTGAGCTTCCTGTCTTTTGCCTGAGGGACCTAATAATTTCAGTATTGAGCTTTTGCAGTACTTCAGCCGGATGATTGCGGCCATGCGATTCTACAATTTCATTGAGCAGGCTGTGTCCTACAATCGACATCATGGCGCCAGGCACACCGTGACCGGTGCAGTCAGCAAGAGCCAACAGGTATTGGTTTTTTTCTTCAAGAGCCTGCACCCAAAAGAAGTCGCCACTCACTATATCACGCGGCATACTCAAAGCAAAGGAGTCTTTAAAATACCGCCGTATATCATCTTCACCAGGCAATATAGACTGTTGTATGCGCCGGGCATAGGTTAGGCTGTCAGTGAAATTTAAGTTGCAGTTCTGGTAACCCGATACTTGAAAGTTTTGGCCGTCCGGACCCACACCTATTTCCGTGATATCCTCCCCGTATATGTTGGCGTAGCTCTGACATTTTGCTGGAACAAAGCGGAGCTTGAATAATCTCTTTTCAACAGCCACATTGATTTGTTTTTCACTCTGATCCTCTATTGCGGCATTGAGCAAGATGAGTATCGATTCCTTCCTAATTCGATCGCCGATTTTGCTTTGCCACTGTTTGAGAAGCTTTTCAGCCGCCTGATTGCAGTACGAGACCAATCCATCAGCTTCGATACGCAGAGCTGGATTGGTATCTTCACCTACAAATCCGGCCATTTTTTCAATTTCTTCTTCAGCCCTTTTGATTGCAGTGATGTCGGTATCGATGAAAAGTAGTTTTTGGACTTCTCCATTGGCGGCAACGATAGGGGTGAGGGTGGTACTTGACCAAAACGCACCACCATCTCGGTCGAAACTCTTGGCCTGGTAAGTGGTTTTTTCTTTGGTGGTCAGCACGTGCGCTATCGTCTCCTGGATTTTGGGATTATGACTCACCTCGGCCATTGACTTTCCTTTGAAATGCTTCAGTTCTTTTTCACTGTAATTATTGAGATTCTTATCGCCATTGTTGATCCACGTGATCTTACCCTCTTTGTCGGAGAGCACAATCAGTTGCTCAGTCTTGCTCAGTGCGAATAACAGGGTTTCAATTTCTTCTTCGAGTTGTAAAATGAGAAAGGCGTCAGTTTTAATTTTTTCACGGGCATGGCCACCGCTCACTTCTATGCGTTTTAAGTAATGCTTCATGGATAATGTCAACCCAGCAGTGGGCAACAAAATGGCCAATGCCGCAGTTGTGAAATCCATCTCTGCGTTTGCAAAAGTGGCGAACCATATATTAGATATTTGATTGCTGGTTATTAGAGTATGATATACCCATGTAACGTACAGGGGCGCGAGAAATATACCCGTGATAAAGGCAATTCCTAAGCTGAGCGAAACAAAAGCCTTAGGGGCGATGTGGGCAATGTACCTGGGCAAATTGAGCGGATTTACATTCCATTACGCACCAATTGCTTTAAAGGTTAGATTCACATAGCTTTTGCAAAAATCACCTAAGTGTTTACGCGTCTCTTTTGCCTTCCTTAAAAGCTGCAATGAAGTTTTTGGTAAAGTCGCTGAGCACCAATTTGCCGCTTACCTCTGCGCGCTTGATTAAGAGTTCATCCCAGTGCATGCTGTCTTCCCAAAACACAGACTTGAGCTGGGACATGGCTTCCGGGCTACTGGTCGCTAATTTTGTAGCCAGTTTATTAACTGCAATATCCAGTGTCTCAATAGTGGGATATATGTCGTTGTAAAGACCTTTTTCAGCTGCCCATTGTGCCGGTCTCCATTCACTTGCATTGATTGCCAATCCCGACATGGCTGCGCGTCCTATTTTTCGCTCTACAGCGGGCCCCACAACAAATGGACCTATGCCCAGTGCCAACTCACTGAGCTTTATGGCAGCGGCCTCTGTCGCAAGGCAATAATCTACAGCGCTGGCCAGCCCTACTCCGCCTCCCACAGCTTTGCCCTGTATCCTGCCTATGATGAACTTGGGAGCCTTACGCATGGCGTTGATCACATTGGCAAAACCTGAAAAGAACTTGAGACCTGTCTCCATGTCTTCAATCGCCATCAACTCATCGAAGCTGGCGCCGGCGCAAAACGCCTTATCGCCTTCTGAGCGGAGTACAATAACCTTCACTTCACTGTCTTCACCCATGCTGCGGATGCTTTCAGCCAATTCAGCCAGTAAAGCCCCTGGGAGGGAGTTGCTCGCAGGATGAAAAAAAGTGATGGTGCCTATCCCATTGTCGTTGGCTGTTTGGATATGTCCGTTCATGGTATTGTCTTTATCGATGTGTCCAAAAGTGAATGCGGCACAAAGAAAAAACAATTTGAAGGAAGACTACTACGGTAAGGAGAACGAAAACAGCTTTGGACCTTTACTGGCTCACATGCCATATTACAGTCACCGCCTTTCGAATTTCTACGTCATTCGGATTTAGTTCTACTGACTCCATGTCGGCACTCATTTTTGAATACTCGTTGCGCATGAGCCGGTCTTCTATGTGATGACTTTCAGTGTAGATCACCTCCTTGATCCCCAAAAGCCTTACTTCCAGTTCCGATGCCAGCGCTTTGGCTTTGGTCTTGGCATCGTTTACAGCCAGCTGTATTGCTTTATCGTTGAGCGAAGCTTTTTGCGCTTCTGAAAGGGCAAAACCCAGTTGATAGCCAAAATTGAACTGCTCTTGGGCCATAGTTTTCATAAAAGCTTCGAGCGCTTTGTCGGTATGTGGCATCTTCAAGGTAACATTGATGCGACCTGAATAGCCGTCCTTCTTTCTTTCCCGGTCAGTGTAGGTGTAGTGCTCGCTTATACTCAATCCACTGGCTTTGATTGATTTTGAGTCTATACCAGCTTTGTTTAATGCATTGCTAAGCTCATTGTATTTTGCCGTAAGGGCTGAAGAACACGCTTCGTATGAAGCATTCTTGGCCTCGATAGGAATCTGAATATTGAGCAGTTCGGGCTTTTCGCTCATCATTGCGATACCTTCTACGCGAAAAGTTCCCGTTTGGGCATAACAATCCGCGGTCATAAGAATGCTGCAAAGGCCTATAATTTTAAATAATTTCATCGGTCTGGGTATTTGGTTTTGGCAAATTTAGCACACGGCGTGCCATATTTTGCCCAGGAAAAAGTGAATTCTAAAACCAGAAAGTTTTCCATACTATCGTAAAAGCAAAAAGCCCGAAATCCATCGGGCTTTTTGTGCTATGAAACGTGCGTCTCAGGCTATGAACCAATTCGCAGGACGAAAATAGGAAACTTTGACTAAAAAAGAAGAGATATGCGCAAGTTTTTAACATTTAGTTTTAATTCAGTCCATATTCATGCACTTTAATATGAGAAATACGGTGAACGGTTGCGAGCAAACTTCGCACATAGAGGTGTTTACCTGCTTCACATGCAAGCCGGGTCCATTTAATTTGAGACATGGATCGCAGCGAGGCTATTGTACTTTAAGATGATGAATTCGAGAAGCTGATAAAACGCTTATTTGGGCGAGTGATCACCGAAACCACTTTATGAATCTAGTCACCTGAACTTTTTATTTATCACCTCAATAAATGTTGTCAGCTTTTCTTATTCACCTTCTCATATGCCATATTCTTCAAAGGTCATGTTATCGTTGTAATCCTTGAAATAGAAAAAGGAGCGATACTTTCGCTCCTTTTTCAACCATCAACTCGAACCTATCGTTTAGGCCCTATATTTAACCTTGCAGACATTGATTTTGCTCAACCTTACTCAACACGCTGCAAGATTAAATGTCTTAACGCGATAATGCTATCGCAATTCTATTCTTGGTTTGTTTCGGTATCTCTCTTCTTCGAAAGAAGTCGTCTATACCGTAACTGTATTCTTTAACCTTGTGATCCGCAAGACATTTCACTTCTGTGATCTGTGTGCGGTCGGCGTTTATGTATAGCTCCACCACACTACGGGAGTGGTTAATTACATCAACTAGTCTTTTCTCCATGGCTTTCTAAAATTTACGTGGGTGACTAAGGTAGGGCTATGGAAGGGGAGCGTGTTATTAATTTGTCGAAGTCTACTTAATTTCTGCAATAAGTTTTACTTTTGAATTCATTTTCTGAAAATATTGTAGAAATGCTAGCTAAGTCTCCCAAAGTAAAAATCGATGAAGTAGACTGTGAGATTATACTCCGGCTTATTGACAATGCGAGAAAACCATTTACCGAAATAGCCAAAGAATTGCTGGTTTCTACCGGTACGGTGCACCAGCGTGTGCGCAAACTCGAAAGTGCGGGAGTGATCAATGGTTACTCACTCTCCATCAATTACCACAAGTTCGGATATTCACTTACCGTATATGTGGGTGTATTTGTGCAAACAGGCTACAGCGCGATGAAGGTGATTGACCAGCTAAACGCCATTCCTGAAGTCACCGTTGCTGATTTGGCTTCCGGGACTTACAGTATTTTCTGCAAGATGCGATGCCGTGATACTTTGCACGCCAAAGACATCCTTATAGCGATGCAATCTCTAGAAGGCATAAAGGGCACGGAAACGATGATCATGCTGGAGGAGCGTCTGAATGACAATAAGCGCCTGCTGCGCTCCATTATTCAGGATATGAAAAAGCGGCTCTAGCTGTTGCCTTCAAGCTGGGCTTTAAGTTCTTCTACGCGATTGAGTTCTGTCTGTAAGTCTCGCTTCAGCTTCGTTTCATTTTCTCGGGTGCGCTGCTTGTGGCTTTCAAATTCGTGCTGAATAGACTCTATTTCTTTTTGCGTTGAAGCAGTTACCTTATGGGCACCGTGAAAGCGGAAATAAAGTACCAGGGCTGCCGCGAACAGGATAAAAATGAGAATCCACGTAAAGGCAACATAGGTGCCTTTGGTAAGTGAAATGCCCAAAAAAGTCATGTGCTCAATCATATGCTCCTGTTCTTCCAACCTGGTATCGCGCTCGCTCACCTGGGTATTGAGGCTGGCAACATCTTTTTTCAAAGCAGATACTTCATTGCTTAAAGCGCTGATTTCGGCGCGCTCAGCTTTCAAGGTGTCCCTAACGCTCGCCCAGAAAGCATCGAGCGCTGTTTCCTTTACAACTTTATATATCTGATAGTTGTTTGAGCTTGACTTCAGCTCGTCATACTGATTGGGCAGGGTGTTGGTATCTTCTGAATCCTGTGCATTCAATGAGCTTGCGAATGCAATGAAAAAAGTCAACAATAGGGTTCTCATGTCTTTATAGTTTACCTGGGGGTTGGGGACTGCAAATTTAATCTACTTTGTTTATTACAGCTTGTTTTCATTACGGCAGTTGTCCACAATGTGTTCCTTCATTCCGATTCTTTTTTCCGCTTTTGCAACGAAGATAGGCTCTTCCAGATTCATCGCTCATGTGAAATAGGCAAAAGCAAAGGCCTGTTCAATTTAAGTGATGCCTTTTACTTTCAAAATATATGTACCTACATTAATTTTGCGTCAGATTTAAATTACACACCATGAAAACGATCATACACCGCAACGAGAGCAGGGGCCATGCCAACCACGGCTGGCTCGACAGTTACCACAGTTTTAGCTTTGCAGCTTACCACAATCCCGAGCGCGTGCACTTCGGCCTGCTCAGGGTTTTGAACGATGACACCGTAGCCGGTGCTAAAGGTTTCGGTACCCACCCACACGACAATATGGAGATCATCAGCATTCCGCTTAAGGGCAGCCTCGAGCACCGCGACAGCATGAATACCATAGGCGTAATAGGTCCCAATGATGTGCAAGCCATGTCGGCAGGTACGGGCATTATGCACAGCGAGTACAACCACAGCAGCAGCGAAGAAGTTAAATTTCTGCAAATCTGGATCTTCCCAAAAGTGCGCAACATCAAGCCCCGTTATGACCAGAAAACCTTTGATCCTGCCTTGCGGCAAAACGCTGTACAACGCTTGGTATCACCGATAGAAGATGGTAGCGATACAGTGAAAATAAACCAGGATGCGTACATCTCACGGGCAAGCCTGGATGCTGGAGAAGCACTGGAGTATCGCTTGAACAAAGCGGGCAATGGGCTGTATCTATTGGTGCTGGAAGGAGCCATAGCATTTGAAGATTCAAAACTCAATCGACGCGATGCAGCTGGAATTGTAGATTTCAAGACACTTAAGCTTCAAGCCGCAAGCCAGGCTGACGTGCTCTTCATCGAAGTACCCATGAACCAATCCTAAGCATAAGAAAATGAAATCACCAGTATTCAGAACGCTTCCCGCATTTGATGTCGACATGGGAGGACTTGCCGTCAAGCAGGCCTTGCCCACCAATGCGGTAGAACAAATAGACCCATTCCTTCTTCTCCACCATACCCAGGTGCCTGTAAATGCCGGTACACCACCGCTTCAAGCGGGTGTGCCACCGCATCCACACCGTGGTTTTTCGGCGGTCACCGTGGTGATAGGAGGAGAGGTGCACCACCGCGATTCACTCGGCAACAGCAGCGTGATAGGCGAGGGCGGCATTCAGTGGGTTAGCGCAGGTCACGGCATTGTGCACAGCGAGCGCCCATCGGCTGCCCTTGCGGCAAAAGGAGGCGCCATGGATGTAATCCAACTCTGGGTAAACCACCCGGCCAGCCACAAGCTTGCGCCAGCAGCATACCATGCGGCAACCAAAGACGACTTGCCAAAAGTGCAATTGTCGGACAATGCAACGATGCACCTTATCACAGGCAGCTATGGCGAAAACAAAGGAGCGGTGCCTTCCGCAAGCCCTATGCTGATTGCACGGGTGTATGCCAGCGCGGGCCAAGCTTTTCAGCTGGATTTGAATCCCGAATTCAATTCAGCGGCTTACATCATTTCCGGAAAGGGAAAACTGCAAGGCCATGGACTCATCGAGGCAGCCACGCTGTACCAATTTGAGGAGGGCTGTGAAAAGCTGAACTTTGAAGTGAGCGATGATTTAGACATATTGCTCCTTTCCGGAAAGGCAATTGATGAAGCAATGGCCTCTTACGGCCCCTTTGTAATGAACACCCAAACAGAAATAATGCAGGCACTCCGCGACCACCAGATGGGAAAACTCGGCGTGCTGATTGAAGAATAAGAACCATGAATACACACATTGAAACTACCCATAAAATGTACGTACAATTAATGGAAGCGCTCGAATGGCGCTATGCCACGAAGAAATTTGACACCAACCGTGCTATCCCGGCTGATGATTTGCAGACCTTATTGCAAGCCTTGCGCCTTGCTCCTTCGTCCATGGGCTTGCAGCCTTACCGCTTTCTTCGTATCACTGACCCCACATTGCGTGCTGAACTGCAGAAAGTCTCTTTCAATCAATCGCAAATCACCCAAGCTTCCGAATTGATTGTTTTTGCTGCCAAAACGGAATATACAGATGCGGACATCGATGAGTTTCTCGATGCCAGCCAAAAAGCGCGCGGCTTCAGCGATGAGGACATCGCCAAAAGGGCCAAATCTATCCGCAAGCATGTGGATGGTTTCAGCAAAGAGGACTTGCCCCAGTGGAATGCGAGGCAACTCTACATAGCCATGGGTCAATTGTTGACTTCAGCGGCCTTGATGGGTATCGACGCCTGCCCTATGGAAGGGATTAAACCTGAGGAATATGCAAACATATTGAAGCTCGAGGGACTCGAAGTATGCGCAGTGGTTTGCCTCGGTTACCGTGCGCCTGACGATGCACTTGCATCTCAAGCCAAGATAAGACTTCCCTTAGAGACCCTGGTGAAGACCTACTGATCTTTAGGGAGCTCAAACTTTTTGAACTGTAAGATCAAAAGTCTGTCCGGTAAGCTTTTCGGAAACTTCCCAAAGTTTTTGGGCCACTGCTTTGTTTTTAGACTTCGGGTGCGAATTCACAACCACGGGCTTCCCTTTCATCTCCCCAAAACCATCAGGGCCAATATACTCTCCACCACTGAGCTCGCTATCGAGGGCTGCGCGCAGCGTGGGCATGGCCCCGTCGCGGGCCGATTGGGCAACGATTTTCGAAAAAACCGGGCTTAAGGCTTGCATCCATTTGGGCAGGTAGCGGCTCAGTTCTGTATCTGAAACGCCAGGATGGGCCACAAGCGACTTGACCTCGCTACCAGCAGCTTCAAGCCGGCGTTGCAGCTCATAACCAAACATAAGGCAGGCCAGCTTGCTCTGTCCGTATGACTTTTGCTTGTTATAGCTTTTTTCGAAATTGAGGTCATCGAAGTATATTTCGCCCCACTTGTGGGCAAGGCTTGCAAGGTGGACCACACGCGCATCGCCGCCTGCTTCAAGCTGCGGCATGAGAAGGGCTGTGAGCATAAAGTGGCCTAGGTGGTTTACTCCCCATTGTATTTCGAAGCCGTCTTTGGTTTTGCCGTAAGGCGGCATCATCAACCCTGCATTGTTGATGAGCAGGTGCAAGTGGGCATGGGCTTGCTTTACGTTTTCCGCAAAGGCCCGTACTGAGGCCAACTCACCCAGGTCGAGCACTTCCATGCTGAGCGAGGCCTGAGGATAAGCTTCCTTTATTTTGCCCATCGCTGCCTTGGCTTTTCTGAGGTCGCGGCAGGCCATGATTACATGGGCTCCTTTCTTTGCGAGCGCTTTGGCAGTTTCATATCCCAATCCGGTATTGGCGCCGGTTACAACAGCAATTTTGCCTTCAAGCGAGGGGCTGTCTTTGAGCTTCCAATCATTCGATGCCATAGTTGAAAAGTATTTACAGTATTACAACAATGGAGTTGAAGCATGGTTTGCACGGCCATGACGGCTGCGAAGCACGGGATTGTTAATCATTTGGAATATCATCATCGGGATCCTTGTCGCGGGCGCCCACGCCGGGAGGATTGAACAGCCCCCAGCGGTCAATGCGGTAATCCCAAGGGTCAAAGGCGGCCACCCAGTCAATGAACAGCTCCCTGAATTCTTCCACCTCAGCGCGTATCAGGTCGAGGTATTGCGATTCGGTAAATCCAAACATCTCAAGACTCGTGCATTGCAGCTGCAAATCGTTAGCGCTCTTGCGCACGAGCGTAGCGCATTCCATCTTCGAGTCGTAGAGTGTGGAACCTATAGCCCGGGCTACTTTTGCCGGGATCATCACGGCATCCTCACGCAGACAGCGACTTATTTCATCGAGCATGTTATCCTTTTCATGGTCAATGATATCGGCTACCTGCAAGGCAAGATGGGCGAGCTCGCGTGCCTTGATGTAAATTGGTTCTTTGCGGTAATCGCGAAACAGGTCATCGTCGTCTTCCATCAGCGGTTCAATTTTTTAAGTTGAAAGAGCAAGTCATCCAGTCCGTTGAGTTTGATTTCATAAACCGTCTCCAGCAGTATTCCGAGTTTTCCTTTTGGAAAGCCCCGCCGCTTGAACCACTCAAGGTAAAATACGGGCAAGTCACAGAGTAGCCTTCCCTCGTATTTGCCGAAAGGCATCTTCATGCTCACAATATCACGCAAATATTCAGGATTGGCCTCCATGTAATTAAAATATGCCGGGAGCCTTTCATGTCAAAATCAACAGAGCACTCCCGGCAAAGATAAAAATGAACTAGCGTAAAATCAGTACCGCAGTTTCAAAGCAATGGGCACCAAGCCTTCGGTTTCATCTTCGTCAGCAAATACTACACGTCCTTTCTTGCCATATACTTCAAGGGCAAGTTCACTCATAATGTCTTCGCCTTCCCCTTCATCTACAAGCTCCAACGTATTGTTCTCCGTTTTGCGCACTGCTTGTTTGAATCCCGTGCGGGCAATGAGCATTTCACCGCGGCCTTCTTTGGCAGCGCGGTATATTTCACTCAGGTCAGTGATTACTTTGCTTTGACTTACGGCCTCCTTCATCTCTTCTACAGCTGCATTGCGTTCATCTGCCATACGCTGCTCCATCAATTCAAAGGCATCAGCAGCAATGTGATGTGGTTGACGCTCTTTGTAATGTTTGTCCACATGGCCCAGATATACAGAAGGCTTGTCAGCAACTTGTTGTAGCATGTGGTAATTTTCTTCCACGCTCACCACAACACAGTTTAAACCGGTATCCAGATGGACTGCCACAAGGGCTTTGTCAATATCATTCAGGTATTCCCTGAGTTGATTGTCAAGTCTTTTGGCGTCGCTCCTTTGTGCAGCATTGGTAAGTATATTTGGGTTTTCACCGAAAGGAAAACCATGCGTTTTTATTTCATGTACTACTTGATCATTGACCGCTTCGTAAAGCCAGGTACCTGCCGCTGAAAGAAGTAGGATGAGGTAATTTTCGGTGCGGTTAAGCGCTTTTAGCAAATGCTTTAGTGAGAAACCATCACCAATGTGAACGTAATTATCACTTGCAGGAATAGCCAGCTTCACAACCTCTGAGGTAGATGGAGAAACGAAAATGTGCATACTGTCCAGGTTGAAACTCATATTCAAGGACTCTGGAATGGCTTTTAATTTTTCCAAGAGCGCTTCACTGTCTCTCTTTCCGTAATTTTCTATCAGGCTCAACTCTGCTTCCCTGATCAGTTTTTTTAATAAGATACCGTCTTGCTGGTTGTCAGGGTGCGTGCGGTGGGTGTTTAGCGAAATCGTAATGCAGGGCGCGTCGTGCCTGAGGGCTAATTTTTCTAATATATCCATGGTTTTTATTAATTAGTATTTAGACTTGAAAGGTAGGTATTTCAATGCTTCGGCTTTCGATGTCAGATGTTAAAATTGCTAATAAAGTCTATCAGGATATTTCGCTTATCACTGATATAGAAGAGTTTTTGCGAAATTTATTGTGGAAGTCAATCTTGCGGGCTAATTCGTAGGAGAGGCCTCATTGCTTATGCCTTACTTTGCAGCCCAATTTGATTTATGAGTGCCTATGTTCATTTTCTGAAGTCCAATTTCAAAGCCGTTTCTTTCGGATGGATATTGACATTCTACTCCAGTTTTGGGCAAACATTTCTGATCTCGCTCTATGTACCTTTTCTGCTCGTCGATTTGGGCATGAGCAAAGGCGCCTTTGGAACCTATTACGCTGTAGCCACCATTACTGCCTCTATGTTTCTCTTGCGCGTGGGGCACCTTGTGGATGAGCAGCGCATCAAGTCGCTCACCACCAAGGTCATTATTCTGTTGGCCCTTTCCTGCCTCATCCTGACCATCGCATGGCATCCTTGGGTGCTTTTCATCGCCCTGATAGGTCTCCGCCTTGGCGGGCAGGGCCTGATGACGCACATCAGCCTGAGTGTGATGTCGCGCTATTTCGATGCCGACAGGGGCAAGGCACTGAGCATATCCTCACTCGGCTACAGCATGAGCGAAATGGTGATTCCAGCCATATTGGGCGCCATCATCGCTTTTTCACACTGGCGGGTAGCCTCGGGTCTGTCGATCGCAGTCGTGCTGGCTTTGCTGCTCGTACTGCCCTGGTTCAAAACGGAACGCATGGATATCCCGAAAGAAGAGGCCTCGGATAATGCGGCACTAAGGGGTAAGCGGAAGTTCTACTGGAACATGGTGAAGACCAAAAAGTTCTGGATCATCGCCGGACCTTCGCTCGCCAATGGCTTTGCCATTACCGGTTTTTTCTTTTACCAATTTGTAATGGCCGAAGAGAAAGGCTGGCCGGTGCAGATATACACCTTGCTTTTTGCTGGTTACGGAGGCGTTCGCTTGCTCATCTCCATATACGGAGGTAGCCTCACCGACAAAATTTCAGCAGTCCGCATATTCCCATGGGTGCTGCTGCCGGTTACCATGGGCATGGTGGCTTTGGCGCTGGGTCAGGGTTTGATCTCAGCCGGAATTTTTCTCGTGGGCACAGGCCTCTCCCTCGGCTTGGTAGGCGTGGTGAAAACCGCTGCCCTCGCTGAGGTGTATGGCGTGCAGTCCATTGGCCGGGTGCGCAGTATTTTCTCGGTCGTAGCGGTATTTAGCACAGCAATCGCTCCCATGATATTCGGCTTGCTGCTCGACCGGGGTGTCACTTTTGAAGCGATTGCATGGGGCTGTGCTGCATTGCTCGCTGCCGGAATGGCAGCAGCCACGCAGATAGGGAAGTACCGGCTTACTTGACGATGGAATTTCTATCCTAAGGGCGAATCCAGCAAAGCAATTTTTGCCGTAAGGCAACCATTACTTCATGTTAATGAACTGCAGCGGCACCCCAAAATCCTCTTTGCGGCACAACGCAATGACCTCTTGCAGGCTGTTGATGCTTTTGGAGCTCACGCGGATTTGATCGTCTTGAATTTGTGGCTCTGCCTTGATCTTGGCCGCTTTGATGGCTTTGATGATCTTTTTGGCAGTCTCGCGCTCAATGCCTTGCTGTATCGGAATGTCTTTGCGCACTTTCTTGCCTGTAGCGTAGTAATCCTTGCTGCGGTCCAGGCTCAGCGGGTCGATCTTGGCTTTCACAAAGCGGTTGAGCAGCACCGACTCTATCTGGTCAATGCGAAAGTCGCTGTCAGTGATCAGCGATATGCTGAGGTTCTTTTTATCGAGGGCGATTTCAGAACCAGAGCCTTTGAAGTCGAAGCGGTTTTCGATTTCCTTGGCAGCGGCATTCACGGCATTGTCAACAGTTTGCGCGTCTACCTGCGATACGATGTCGAATGAGGGCATGGCTTGCTTTGATTTATTTCCTGCAAAGCTAACACATATCAAATTTGCAGGGTCAATTCTACCGGCCAGTTCATATCTTTGATTTTTCGCTTCCGCAAAATGGGAAGGCCGCCTGGCATCATTGCTCGTTCAGCGCCCAGTCGTAGTCGAGGTAGTCGAGCTTTACGCCTTCTTTGATTTTCACCTTGCTGTACTTGTTGATGTAGGCGTTGATATCGTCGGCGTGGCCTTTAAAGTCACCGCTGTACCAGGTCATCAATTTTGAGGCTTTGGGATTATAAGCGCTGATCTCGTTGCGCTTTTTGCTGTTGAAGAAATGCACCGCCTGCTCTTCGAGCTGGGCGTCGAGGGTCTTGGCCTCGAACGCCTCATTGCGCAACCTGGGGCAGCTCATCGCGGCACATACCAGCGCGAAGTGGATGCGTGGCTCGTCAAATTCCTTGCGGATGATGCTGTTTTCGATGTTGTTGAGGTGGTAGGTTTCGCCTTCGATATGGATGAATTTGATGTCCCATGTGGTGTTGACCCGGTATATGCTTCCGCCAAGGTCCTTGATGCTCTTCACCGGGTAGTTACGGATGATGAGCCGAATGGTGAAGGCATTGTAAGCGTTGATCCAATAGGCGAGGCGCTCGTCCTTGCTCCAGTTTTTCTCATTGGGATGGTTGGCTTCGAGGATTTTGAGGTAATCATTGAGCGCGGTACTGTCAGCGACAAAACCTTTGTAATTCACCATTCCATCGCTGTCTACATGCTTTTTGAGCAACGCAGTAAACCTCTCGTGTGTCACGGGTTTCGAATCTGACTCTACCGATACAGCCCGAAGGCAACCCGCGGTGATGAGGGTGGCTACAATTATGGTGAAAAGGCTTCTCATGAACATCTGTTTGTCTAAGTTTGGCGTATGCTAAGTACGCAGAACAAGCTGTGACGGATTTATACCGCATGCAAATATCAACAATCATTCCGACGCTCAACGAGGCAGCCCACATCGAAGGGCTCATACGTCGGCTGCGCGACGGAGCGGGTGGGCTGGCAATGGAAATCATCGTGGCCGATGCTGGCAGCAGCGATGCCACAGTGGTCCTTGCGGAAAAATGTGGGGCCCGGGTGCTATACACTGGTATTGCAAGCCGGCCTGCACAAATGAACCTTGCGGCAAAAGTGGCTACAGCCGACATCCTCTACTTCGTGCATGCCGATACGCTTCCGCCAATAGACTACGCGCGGCAAGTGCTACAAGCTGTGGAGCAGGGTGTAGACTTCGGCTGTTTTCGTTTTCGGTTCGACAGTGAGCGGGCGGCATTGCGCTTCAACTCCTGGTGCACACGCATCCCAGTGATGATGTGTCGGGGTGGCGATCAAAGTTTGTTTATCAGCAGGCAACTGTTCGATCGCCTGCATGGATTTGACGAAAGTCATATCGTGATGGAAGATTACGACATCATACGCCGCGGCAAGCGCTACGGAAAGTTCAAAATTCTCGCCGATGACGTGGTGGTTTCCGCCAGGAAGTATGCGCTAAACTCATACCCGAGGGTCAACCTGGCGAATTTCTGCGTTTTTACACTCTACTATTTTGGCGTAAAGCCGAAAAAACTCAAGTCGCTGTACAAGAAAATGATTCATCACGCCAAATTCAATGAAGCCGACAATAGCACAAGTTAGAAAAGGACCTAAATCACGGTATCCCGAACAATTTCCTTTATTGAATCCTTAATCGATTCGAAATCCAAATGCCACTGAAGGTCGTAAGTCCGACAACAGATTGAACAATTAACCATTTACATTTGCTGAAAAGCGCAAAAGCAGAAACATTAATGCCATGGAAAAAACCTATTACAATCCCCAGGACCTCAAGAAATTCGCTAATATCGGCGACTGGAACAAAGAGTTGGCCGATAAATTCTTCGATTATTACGGAGCCGTATTTGCAGAAGGTAAGCTCACAGCAAGAGAGAAATCTTTGATCGCCCTCGCCGTAGCGCATACCATTCAGTGCCCTTATTGCATTGATGCTTATACCACTGACGGGCTGCAGCGCGGCATTGAAAAAGGCGAAATGATGGAGGCACTTCACGTAGCAGGTGCCATACGCGGTGGGGCATCATTGGTACACGGCGTGCAAATGATGAACAAAGTTGAAAAACTCAGCATGTAATTTATTTCTATGAAGTTAAAGCCACAAGCAGAGCGAAAATTAAAACTATCAGATCCCGCAGATCAGCTTAAATTCCTCTCCAATGGAATTTTCGGGCCGGAGGGCATGCCTTCCTTTTCGGAAAAATTGAAAGAGACCGGCGACCTGCCCCTGCGCCCCAAAGCGCTGGAAATATTGCAGATCAATGTAGGCTATATGTGCAACCAGGTGTGCTCGCATTGCCATGTGGATGCGGGACCGCACCGCAAGGAAATCATGACCCGCGACACGATGGAGCATATCCTCGATGTGCTGCGCCACACCACGGTGCATACCCTCGACCTCACAGGTGGTGCGCCAGAAATGAACCCCGATTTCCGCTGGTTTGTAGAAGAGGCGCATAAGATTGGCGTAGAGGATTTCATTGTGCGGAGCAACTTGACCATTATCCGCGCCAACAAAAAATATTACGACCTGCCGGAGTTTTTCCGCGACCACAATGTGCACGTGGTGAGTTCACTGCCCTTCTACAAGCGCGAGCGCACCGACAAGCAGCGCGGCGACGGCGTTTTTGACAAAAGCATCGAAGCCCTGCTCCAGCTCAACGGAGTGGGCTATGGCATGGAAGGAACAGGTCTCAAGCTCGACCTCGTGTACAATCCAGCGGGCGCCTTTATGCCCGGCGATCAGGCTTCGCTGCAGGCGGAATTCAAGCGCAACCTCCAGGCCGACTTTGGCATTGTATTCAACGACCTCTTCACCATCACCAACCTTCCCATCAGCCGCTTTCTGGAATACCTTGTGGCCAGCGACAACTATGAAGATTACATGGACGCCCTCGTATCAGCTTACAATCCGGCAGCAGTGAAAAACGTGATGTGCCGCAATACCCTCTCGGTGAGCTATGACGGTTACCTCTACGACTGCGACTTCAACCAGATGCTGCAACTCAAGGTAGCCCACAAGCAGCAGCACATCAGCGAGCTCAATGTAGAAGCCATCGCCGACCGCAACATTCGTATTTCCCAGCATTGCTACGGTTGCACGGCAGGGGCAGGGAGTAGTTGTCAGGGGAGTATCACCTAGGTGAGTTAGAAAGTTTGAAAGTTGAAAAGTTTGAAAGTTGAAAAGTTTGAAAGTTAGAAAGTTCGAAAGCTGAAAAGTGGAAAGATTGAAAAGTTTTGCTCGTTACTGAGAACTTCTCAACCTTTCGCAATCTAAGAAATCCCTCAAGCCCTTTTTGACATGATGGGTTTTTGAATGGCTTGGCCTTTTACTTTCAAGTTTGCATTCAAAATAGCCACCCATTTCTCCATGAGTTGGATCTGGGTGCCGAGGTGGGCGCTTTCATTGGCATCGTAAAGGATGACCACAGCCTCATCTTTCGACTTGTCGCGCGGCTTCAGGCTGAGGCCTAATTTGTCAATGACCTCATACTTGTCATTGCCTTTGCCTTTGAGGCTGGTTGCCTTGAGTGGGCTGCACTGCCCGTACATGCCCAAATCGATTTGGTACAGTTGCTCTCCCTCGTCCAATGATTTGTAGAAGAAGAGGCGCCCGGCAGCGCCGTCGATTCCTATGGCGATGCCGGCTTCACAACTGCTCTCGGTGATGGTGCAGCCTTGCGCGGTTGCGAGCGTTTTGATTTTGTTGAGCATGCCCTGTTTTTTAGAGCGCTGCTTGAGCCCTAAAAGCACAAAGGGAAATGCACAAATTAATATGATGATGGCCTTCATAACGGCTGTTTCTTGGTCCATGATTTTTATTTTTTGATTGTTTGCACGAATTTTTTGGGAAGCCCGAGGCAAGCCTTGTGGTGCTTTGGAAGCTGAGCCACAGCACAAAAACATCAAAAAATATCAGGGAAAGTGGTGGAAAGTGATAAAGAGCAGTGCTATGGCGGGCTGTGAGCGCGCGAGTTGGTGCACTTGCTTTTGCAGCAAAAATGTACCCAAGAGCGAGACTTCCTTGCAGCGAAGTGCGGCTGTAGAGCCCAACTTGTTTTTCTCAATACCCCGTGCTGAAAAGGCGGGTGAAACGCTGATTTGACTTTCGGTACGGGCACTGTGCGCTCCTATGCTTTTTTGATCAAGGTTAGGTTCACCATTTTCAGCATCAGCAAGCACAGTAAATCCGCCTTCAAATGGGGCTGAAGTGCTGGAGGAGGGGAGGTAGGTTGTGGAAAAAATACCCGTGGTGCTCAGGGAGAGCAGTGCAAGCACAAAGAGCAGTGCGCGGCATGGGGCGGTATTCACGCGTCAAAGGTATGGAACGGGAAGATCACTTTTACAAATGGCTCAAAATATAGACGGCATGTGATCTGTGATCAGAATTGCTTCCGGCTTGGCCAATTTTGCGGAAAGCAGAAGTAAAAAATACGGATAAAAGCGCTTTAGAACCCTCCACAGAATCGCCGCTACACCTCCAACTGTGACAACTGTGTAGTGGGATGTCCCAATGGTACAATCTTGCTAGAGGGCGCGTGCGGGGCGGGTACTTTTGTCGCTAAATATCACGTTATGAATATTTCCAAAAAGATTTTTCCCCTGGTCCTTATGATGGGTCTATTCACAACCGCATGCGACAGCGACGACAGCAACAGCGGCAATCCACCCAGCACGCCCACCACGCCCGGCACTGATGTGCCATCGGATGTGTGGTATGCTGTGGGCTCGCAGCGGTCATTTTATCCTGTAAGCGAAGCTTTTATCAACAGCGAGAATCCTGATGCACAGGAGGCTTACTGGTCGCTGGGACAAGTAATGGAATTGGTAGAACTGTATGAGCCGTATTTCATTGTGCCTGCGGGGACGGTGCCAGCCGTGGCCACCAGCAATTACACGTACACGGTCAATGGAAACACCGTGGACAATAAGCATGTGAGCCTTTCTCAGAATACCAATATCGCTGACATGTATGTAATGCAAGCTTCAGGTGATACACTGATGAGGGCGGTAATTTCTGAAAAGAATGATATTAGCGAAGAAGTCAGCCGCAATAATTATCGGCTCGGATCTTCGCCCACCACAAGCCGTGACCACGACTATTACAAACTGGCAGATGGCACCGTCATTTTGAATACCATCTTCTGGAAGCCTTCTGGTTTGGATTGGAGAGTAAGTGTCAGCATTTTTGCAGATGGCTCAGGTACCCTCGAGTACCGCGATGAAGGCCTGCTCGTTACTTCAGCAAGTTGGAATGCCGACGGTACAGGTACGAGTATTGTAAACTACTATTCGGACAACGGTACCGCGACGGAGAATAAATCCTAGTAAACATATTCCTACCCACATGAACTTCAGGTACAGTCTTTTCCTTTGCTGCTTTTGCTGTTTATGCCTTACGGCAAGAGCGCAGGTGCCGCTCGCGTACGCCAATCTGCATATGAACGGCGTGCTGGTGATTGATGCCATGGAGCAATCCGCCGATGGCGGGGTGCTCGTGGCTGGAAATGTCAGAGGATCGGCAGAAATTGATCCCAATGGCAGCGGAGCCCTCCTTGTGAGCAATTCAAATCCGCAGGGTGGTGCAGCAAGTCAAAAGACGGGTTTTGTGGGGAAGTACGATGCCGATGGTGTCTTGGTCTGGGCTTCAAGAATTGGCAGCACCGGCGCTAACCTATCGGCGACGATTTATAGCACGGCACACGAAATCAAAACAGATGGTGGGGGCAATATTTATGTTGGAGGCTTTTACCAGGGCGACAAGGTTTTGCAGATTGGCCAGCCGTTTGATCCCGATGCCGACAGCGATGTCAACCTGAGGCGCTTGTTTTTATCAAAGTTCAGTCCCAGTGGCGAATTGCTCTTCGAGTTTTTAATCACGGGCTCCACTGCGGTAGGCTTCAGCACTGAGAGTCCCATAGATCCGAGCTTCAATGGCATGAATACCCGCCGGCCTTTTTTTGATGTGGACGAGACGGGCAATATTGCACTCGTTGCCAACATACTCCAGGTGAGCGGCACCAATGCGCCCCACGTGGTAACAGGTCCTGACTTTAACTGGACCTATTTTACACCCATCAACACTGGTAATTATTCCATTTTCATGCAAATGGATGCCAGTGGAACGGTGCAGAAGAAAGGCATATTCAATACCACAATGATTCCCACAAATATAGAAGTGGCAGATGGCGAAGCATACATCAGCGCACAGCTGATCGGGGCGACTTCGAGCTTTTACAACTTGTATTTTAAGCACGACGGTTTTGTAACCTTCGCATTGCAACCTTCAGGATTCCTCACCCTTCCCAACCAAACATTTGTAAGCCCCGACCACCATGGCAGCAGCGATCCCATTTTGCTTATGCCTTTCCAAAGCCGCGAGTCGCATGCCATCATCAGGTCGCATCCCGACGAAACCGGCTTTGACCTCTTCAGAATTTCAAACACCCAAATGTCGCTGGGCGTCAGTACTTTCACAAGGTATTACAACCAAACATTGATCAGACCAGACGGTATTTACTTTATGGGAAACATCAACGGCGCTGCATCTACCGATCCCTTTGAAGTATCGCTCAACAATGTGGTTTACGACAATTTGGAATTGAACATACAGGGCGTTCCGGTCGACAGGTCATCCTTTGTTATAAAACTGAACCGTGACATGGATGTGGTCCTTGCCAAGAGCTATTATGACCTCTCTGTGCCTACAGTAAACTTTGGGCAATCGGCTACCCTCATAAACAGGCTGGCACACATGGACATGGTGCGCGGCAGGCTGGCTGTATATGGCGCCCATAGCTTCGATTCGCGCCTGGCCTTGGCCACCGACAGTACCGCACTTTTTTCGGCCACGTTCAGCCAAAACCGCAATCCATTTATCGCTTTTGTAGATACTGCCACACTGGGTATCCGCGAGGTTTGGAACTTTGAAGAGCATGGTAGGTTTGGATTTCCACAAGCCATGAGTGCAGCCAACAATGACCTACAATTCTGGGTGGCCATTGGCTACAGAGACAGTTTAAACATAGGAGGGCCCGGTGCCCCGGAAATCGTGGAAGCATCGCCGCTGGGAATTCAAATCCTGAATGAAGCGGTGGTTTTGGTGCGCTATTCTTCCCTTCCGGGAATATATCTCGGCGCGGATACCGTGGCCTGTGAGGAATTGCTGCTCGATGCCGGAGCAGATTACGACACCTACCTCTGGAGCAATGGCGAAACCACCCAAAGCATCAACATCACCGAATCGGGAACTTACAGCGTGACCGGCGAAAATGCCGAAGGCAGTGGTCAGAGCAATGCAATACAAGTGGTCATTGAGAACGCTCCCACAGCTGAGTTTGGGTACGTGTACGATGATCCCTCCGTCTTTTTCGCTGGTACAGATGGGCCCACGGCCTCTTATGCCTGGCAATTTGGAGATGGCACATTTGGCACAGGCCAGTTTGTGACCAAGGCATACTTTGTCGAAGGTGAGTTTCAGGTCACATTGTTGGTGGGCAACACTTGTGGGCAGGCCGAGACGAGTCAGACCATTCTGGCCGGGCCTGTGAGCACCATAAATGAGCACAGGGCAGATGCACTGCTCTATCCGAACCCCGCCAGCGATCAGGTAAACCTGCGCATGGATGCCGGCCATGTGCTCCGCACCCGGGTGCTCGACCTTCAAGGCCGGCAGATTGCCCACCGTGCTGGAAATTGGCAGCATTGGAACCTCAGCAACCTGGCGCCGGGCATGTACATTTTCGTGCTTGAAACCGATCTGGGCCAGCAATCATTTCTCCTTGAGAAGGTGAAGTAAGCCTCAGCGCTTAGGCGCATACAGATCCGTACATAGCGTTCTCTTCGCAAAGCTGGCATGTACATATCGCGCATGCCAGTTTTGCTATATTCTACTTGTACAGTTCACACTACTTGATTCATAGGCCTTCGAAGGATGCTGAGTGGGTGGTTTTTTTATATATTCGGGGTGTGGAATAAAGGCTGAGGGAAATCAGGCATATCAACCGGGGATTGGGTGGATATGGATGGAATTGTTTGGTATATAAACAAGTTAGCTGTAATGGTAGAACGACTTAAACACACATATAAAACATGGACAAAAATTTAGAAATATTAAAGAAAAATAATCCTTCAATTGAAATAGTTGAAGAGACCGACCACATAAACATTTCAAAATTGTGGGACGATTCCACATTTATGTGCAGACTGGAAAAGACCACAAACTTTTCACCGTTGGCAACAGTGTCTTTTCCGCCCGAGCTATCAGCAATTTTTCATAAAGACACATCGACATTAGAAGTGATTTTTTCGCCTAGATTAAAGGACGACACAATAAAGGATAGAGCATTTGACTTTTATTACAAAGGCATTGAATTCAAAGCTACTTTTGAGGAACCATCAGAATTATTCAAGACAATTTCAATTGGTTTTAGAGAAACGGACAACAGTTCAGATACCGATTACAGAAATTTAAGAAAGTTCAGAGATTACTATAAACAAGAAACCTTACCTAAATACATACAAAAGTATTTTGAAAATAGAGAGCCGATAAATTTTTTTATTAGAGGCGGTTTTGATAAAGCGGAAAGCAACTTTGTAGCTATTGCAAAACACCTGAATTTTTATATGAACTACTACGACAGAGAAACACCAACGCTAGTAATATTTGAGCAAGAGCAAGACAAGAAAACATATAAAACACCTTGCATTACAACTAAAGAAGGCTTTCCTAAAGTTATAAATTTCACAACCTTTGATCCTGTTTTAATAGATCTTTTTCAAGTTTCAAGACGAACAGCAAATGTTCGACTGAAATTCATTTTTTACTTTCAAGTTTTAGAATATTGTGCATACTACCATTTAAATGGCGACCTAAAGAAACGATTAACCAACATTATTAAACGACCTGATTTACTTAACAACACAAATGATTATAGCAAACTACTAATCGAAGAATTTAAGGACTACTTCAGACAAAACGATGATAGCATCAAACTTGAAAAACTATTAGCTGACTTTTGCTCTTGGGACGACATCAAACACGAAATTGAATGTAACAAAGAATATTTTGCAGCGGACTTGGTTTTTGACGGTGGACTTAAAATCCCAGCTCTTATTAGTGACAAGGAAACCTTTGAAACTGAACCAAAAGGTTTAGTGAAAACTGCCAAATCAAACATAGAGAAAATAAGAAATGTGCTTGTTCATTTACGTGAAAGTAGAGAAAGTAAAGTAATATTACCGACACCTAAAAACAATAACTTATTGATACCTTACTTACATTTAATACAAAGAATTGCTGAGAAGATTGCGATACAACACGAGTAAAACCACTACAGCTAACAACTAAGGTTTTGTTCGGCCTGAAAGGCCTAGAATAAAACCGCTGCCTGCACGCCGCAGGAGTGTTGCACTGCTTGCCCCGCTTCGGCGGGGGAAGCTCAGGTAGTTTCACTCGTAAGGGTCGTTATACCGTGAAAAACGGCACAGGTGGGGAAAGCGCCTTAGCCGCGATTGTATGGAGAAGGCACTTGTGGCGCTGAGAGGGTGGAAAGGAGAATTATGGTCTAGCTTGTCTGCATTTTTTGTGTCTTTATGTGGGGACTTTGTGTTTAATACTTGTGATTCGCGCTTAAGATTTGTCGGTGAAGGTTCCAAAAACGGATTCTACGGAGGCTGAAATTTTGTGCTTTATACATTGCGCGTGTCGGCTGCTTACCTTGCCAAGGTGCGCTCCTCGTGCCAATCCGAGTGCGTGTGCCGCCGCATTGATGCTGAGCCTTATGGCATTTTATTTCCCGAAAAGGGCCAAAAAAAACAACCCCGAAAAGACATTGCTGGCTCTCCGGGGTTGTTCATAGTGCATTATTCAGCGGCTTGCTTCACAGTAAACGTACCTGAAATCTGAGAGTCATTGTTGGTAGAAATATTGCGAAAAGTGCCGTCGAATGTTGCAGTGAACGAAGCTGCAGATGTGCCAAAGGCGGTGGGGCCGAGTACGACATTGCTAACCTCCACACTGCCGTCGATAGGCATATAGTAGTATTCAGTACCATCATCGTCCAACACGAGGGAAATGACAGAATAAAAATCGTTCTCTTGGTTTAAGTCCAGTGTAGTACCATTTATACGGGCTATGGATGCTCCCCAAACGGTACCCACGGTTTCTTCTTGAACTGCAATTACGGTAAACACCTGGTTCTCGCCTTGGGTGGTCGATACGGCTGCCATGTCAGCATTGGGTAGGGTGCCGGAAAAAGTTCTATTGGTAAAATCGCCTGAAACCACTGTGAATGAATACGTGTGATCGCCTGTGGCGGCAGGAGGATTGCTATCGTCGTCGTCGTTGCAGCTTGTCATTGTGGCGGCTCCGAGGAGCAACATTGCAAAAAGAGATAGGGACTGAAATACTTTCATGGTTCTGCTAATTTGACCGCAAAAGTAGATTTGAGCACCACCAGTTGTTTATCAAACTGTACGGTTGGCCCTTTCCACTGTACGGCTTTCACAATATATCCATAAGCGCGTCCTTTCGGTTGCGCGCCACAGGTACGGTATCGCCATTGGCCATGAGCAATTCTCCTCCCTTGCCCTTGTGGTAAGACTGCACCAGGCTCAGATTGACAATGTGGCTGTGGTGGGTGCGGAAGAAATCGCTGGCAGGCAGCAGACCTTCCAGCGCCCCGAGCGACTTGGTGTACAGGCCCGACCTATTGCTGAATACAATGTGGGAATAATTGCCAGAGGCTTCAAGCCTCACAATGTCCATAGGGTCTACCAATTCGAAGCCGCTGGCTGTGGGCAGCCTCAACCTGATGCGCTGCCCCGCCTGCAGGGATACCTGCTCCAGCAAATCTTGGATTTTTTGCGAAAGCCCGCCAGCCTCCTGCTTTTTGATAAACTTGGCGAGGGTTTGTTCCAAGTCCTCTTTTTCAATCGGTTTGAGCAGGTAGTCGAGGGCGTTGAGCTTGAACGCCGCAACTGCATACTTGTCATAAGCCGTTGTGAACACGATTTCAAAGCGGGGGTTGACAACGTCTTTGAGCAATTCAAATCCCGTAAGTCCTGGCATGTGCACATCGAGAAAAAGCAGGTCAAAGTCGGCCTCGGCGATGTAAGTGCGCGCCTTGAGCGGATCTGTAAATTCAGCCACCACCACCGTTTTGGCAGGCAGCCTCTCGAGCAGCCATTTCAGCGCTGTGATGCAGTGTGCTTCGTCATCTACTATTGCTACGCGAATCATGGTGTAAATCTGAGGGTGATTCTGGTGCCGGCCCCTTTTCCGGAAGGGTCCTTGAGGTCAAAGATATCCATCGAGGCAGGTTTTCCGGCAAGGTTTTCAGCATTGAGCCGCTCTTTGATCATTTTGGTGGCCTGCGAAATGTGGTCTCGGTTCTGCTCCACCTTGCGCCCATGACCGTTGTCTTCGATGCGCACTTCGAGCGCGCCCTGCCCATTTTTGGCGAAAGCCAGCTCTAGCACGGGCTCCCTATCCAGCTGATTGAATCCATGCCAGAGGGCATTTTCCACAAGGGGTTGTATTAGCATTCCGGGTATTTTCACGCGGTCGGTATTCAATTGTGGATCCAGCGATATGCGCGTGTTTATTTTGCGGTTCATCCGCAACTCTTCCAGGCCGATGTAGAGTTTCAGCATCTCAATTTCATCGCGCAGGGTGGTTTTTTGCCCCCGTGAGAGGTCGAGTACCAGCCGCATAAGTTTCCCAAATTTGCCAATGTAATCGATCGCATCCTCTGCCTTGCCCTCCATGATACAAGCGCGTATGCTGTTGAGGCAGTTGAAGATGAAGTGTGGGTTCATTTGCGCCCTGATCGCTTTCATTTCCAACTCGTTCAGCTCCATGAGGTGTTTGCGTCTTTGGGCTTCTTGCCGCCGTATTCTCCTCACTTTCGTAAAATAGAGCAGCAGCACGAGCCCAGCGATTAGCATGATCATCAATCCCTGAAACCAGCCTGTTTTCCAAAAAGGAGGCTCGATGAAGATCCATTTCTCGAGGGTGGCTTCGCCTTCCTTGGCGTAGGCCGGACGCACCATAAACTTGTAATTGCCCGGCGGCAATCCGGTGTAATAGGCCTCGGGAACCTCTTGTGTGAAATGCCAAATATCCTCGTATCCCTCCAATTTGTAGGTGAAAGTTTGCCGCGCAGGATGATTGAAATAGGGCTTTGCAAAAGCCAGCCGGAGATAATTTTCCGTGTGGTGAATGTGCAGGGTATCATTGCCCTGCGGCATACTGGGCCCGGCGTATGGCAGGTCCATGGCCCGTATGGAGGTGAAGACGGGAGGCTTGGCAGCCTCTATACCAATCGCGTCGGTATTCAAGGTACCGAGCATGGCGGCATAGCCAATGTGTAATACGTCGGCAGCATCGGGGGCGGGGAAGAGGCGTATGTTTGACACGTCGGTGTAGAGCAGGCCATCCTTTTTTTCAATCAGGTTGATCACCCTGTCCGCAATATTGAAGTAGGCCAGTCCCTCAGCCGTGAGCCCCCAGAGCCGGCCCCGATTGTCGGGATTCAGGGCATTGACCATCACCCGACTCTGATCAGCGTAAGGCAGGTGTTGCCACACAGCATTTTGGTAGCGGTACAAGCTGTAATCCGCGCTCACCCAGAGCGCGCCATCCATGACCGTCATGCTGTGGGCGATGCTAAAGGGCGCGTCGAGCAGCACCAAGCTGTCGCCCACGAGTTTGTGCAATCCGGCTGCCGCCAAAACGTAGGTGCTGCCATCCACCATTTCGGCCTTGATCCACTGGGCAGCGTTACTTTTGAGCTCCCTCACCACCCCATGCGACCAGTGGTAGGCGTGCATGGCGCCACATACAATGGCTTCCTGGGGCCCAAGTGAGAGCACATGGCCCAATTTCTCCTCGGGCAGTTCTTGCTTTTGAAAACTGCTATCCGAAATTTGATACGTCCAAAGCCCTTGATTCGTAGCCAGCAGCAGGGCATCAGTTCCCAGCCATGCAAAGTCGGCGGCGTCGAGTGCTGTGCCCGGCGGCGAAGGTATGCCTGTGATTGAATCGCCGGCCTCTACCCAGAGCGGAAGCGAGCCCAAAGCCGAGTACCAGGTTTCAGCACCGCGTTTGCGCGCTTTGGTAATGATCCGCGCTGCATTTCGGAGGCTGGCGGAGGCCACAATGCGGCGCATGGGCACTTGGGAAGGGGAGAGGTCGACCAGGTATATCCCTTTGTTGATCACCGCCACCCAGGCGTAGTTTCCTTCCGCAAAAATCCGGGTGACCGGCGTTCCATTTTCCAGAAGTGTATCCAGGCAGCCATTTCGAAAATTTTGCAATGGCGTATTGCCAACGAGGATATCGCCGGTGGGCATTTCAGCCATATCGAGTCCGATAAATTCCCCCGGATTTTTGCTCCACGAGTCAGTTGCACGGTCGAAAGTGATGAGCGCATTGAGTGTACCCACCATCAGGGTATCGCTTCCGCAAAAAGCGAGTGCCTGGGCGAAGCCCTCATTCTCGACATCGAAGGGGCCGGGATACTCCTTGACTTTACCCGTCTTAATGTGAATGGTTTTCAGCTTGGTGTCTGAGAACCAGATGAGGTTGGAGTCCAGCGGGTCGCGTTTAAGTACAGCCGTAGGTGGCAAGGCATTGTCTGGCGACCAAATGGTGCGCGCCGATTGATTTGCGTAATCGTATTCAATCAATTTTGGCCCTTGAAAACCAACTGATAGCAATACTTTATTGTCACCTATATGTAGCATTTTTCTGACGTTGCCCCGCGCGAGGGCAGCACTGTCATCAAAAGCCACCTCCACTTGCATGAGGCTGTCGTGCAGTGCGCTGTAGTACAGTAGTCCCTGTCCATTGGTGCCGAGCAGCAGGTCGCCTCTACCTTTAGACCCTCTCGAGCTTGGCAAAGGCTGAATGCACAAAAAGTATGAAACGCCCAAGGCGCCGCAACCCTTCTGTCCGGGTTCATACACCTTGGTGCGGTGCCCGTCGTAGCGCAGCAATCCATTGTGCGTGGCCACCCAGAGCAAGCCGAGACTGTCGCGCTGAATGTCGCGTATGATGCCTTTGTCAAAGGGAAGCAGCAATTTGCTTTCAGCCGTTTGCGCGCTTGTGCGACCCGGCGTGAATACCGTGCACGCAGTGATAGCCAGAAAGTACCAAAAGCCTAAGCCACGTCCCATTCTCTGTTTGTGATTTTCCAGGACGAAGATAAAAACGTTTTGATCGCTTTGGTGTGTAGATTTCTGTCCCTTTCCTTCAGAGCGGAAGCGAAGCAAAATCCGCGATAATCCTCAGCTCAATTTGACCTCTTAAAACCAGATGAATTTCACAGTGGCCAATTTGGCGAAAGCCAGGACCTACTGAGACGAATGAAACTGGCTATTCAGCGCTTTGGGTAAACGGCAGCAAAAAGAAAATTTACTTAAAATTTCATCTGCAAGCCAATATTAAGGCCAAAGCTGCTCATGGGGTAATACTTCCTTTGTAACACGGATGGTTGATTAATATCTACATCGGCATTCGCGTCGTAATCATCACTGAATATGAACTCCTTTTGATTAATGGCAAGATCATCGAGACGATTTTGACCATTCAATGTAGATTCGTAAGTCTTGCCTTCGGTGGGAGCATAATTGAGTCCTATGAAGGTACACTCAGCAAATAGGCTGAACTTTTCATTCATCGTGTAATTGATCCCAAGGCTTCCAGTGAAGCCAAGTGCAAGGCTGCCACTGTAGGTTGATTTATCTCTGGCCTGATTGTTTTCCCAACTCCACGACATTGTTTGATCTATGCTGCCAAGGCCAAACACCATGCCCACCCGTGCGTAAGGATTCCACTTTTCGAATCCAGCCTGCAATACGAACGAGGGGGCAAACTGGAACATTTGTACAGATTGATCAATGGAAGTCATCACGTCGTCGCTTGTGGTTCTGAGGGTGCTCTTGCCTCCCATAAAGTACGAAGCTGCAATTTCTGCTCCAACATGTTTATTGAACATGTAGCCATATGCTCCACCAATATTAAATCCTTGTCCCAATGAAAAACTATTGTTTTCGATCGGACCATCGGCATTGGAAATGAGCCAAGGCTGAAAATCATAGAAGTCGCTTTTGATCGCTCCCAGGCTGTAGCCTGTATTTACGCGAATATAACTCTGCTGACCTGAAGCCGAGTAAGCTCCCAGCACGGCAATAAAGGCGGGTAAAATGAATTTCTTTAGAGTTTTCATAAGGTCGAGGGTATTTAATTGAAAATGCTTTTGAAATGAAGAGTAATTAGAAATTGAAAATGACCCCTACATTCAAGCCAATGCTGCTCATGGGAAAATTAGTACGTGGAAACTCTTGTGGTGAGTTGGGGTCCTCAGTGCTGGGCTCCAATATGTTGCGGGGAGTGTAGGAATCTACAAACCTTCTTTCCCGTTCGTTGGTGGTCAATCCTTCCATGCCGTCGACTCCATTGATGGTTCGTGAAGCGAGTTCGCCCTGGGTCGGGGCATACGACATGCCGATAAAGGTCATCTCGGCAAATATGGACATCCTATCATTCATCTTGTAGCTTAAGCCCAAACCAGCGCTTACGCCCAAGGCAAGGCTTCCATTGTATTTCCATGATTCTTGAAAATCAAATCCGCCTTCATATGTGTTGAGATCGTAGGTGATATTCGCAAGCCCGATCACCATCCCAAAACGTATGTAGGGATCAAGTTTTTCGAATCCTCCTTTGATCACGACAGATGGAACAAATTGAAGCATTTGGGCTGAAAATCCACTCGTCCATGTTAATTGCGGTGAAGTTCTGTCAACGTTGATACTTTGGCTGCGCCCTGAAAAGTAAGTGAGGCCCAGGTCTACACCGATATTGTCAGTAAACATATAGCCATAAGCTGCGCCTACATTGTATCCTTCGCCAAGTGAAGCTCTTCTATTCGGGCCTTGTTAAAACCAGGGAAAAACATTTCTTTCTAAGGCGCCCAAGCTATAGCCAGTGTTGACCCGCAGATAGCTTTTTTGTGCCACACTTTGCTGGCTGATGAAAATCCCGAGGAGTCCCAAAATGCTGAATTTAATAATGGCTTTCATAGAACGATTGTTTTGTTGTTTCTGTCATTGCTTTTGTTAGTTCTTGCAATTCGGCAGTACTTGGTAGAATGGTCGAGTAAAGCTACTAAATATATCTTTTAGGCTTCGGCCTCATCTCGTACATAAGGTCGTCCGGAAGAATCGGACTATCAAAAAATATGAATGGTAGAACTTTACGGCATAAGAACTTGCGATATAAGAAGTCCTTTCAAATCAAAGAATCGATGCTGATCTGGCACAGCGCTCTATACCCGCAGATTTCCCAGCTGAATCAGTGCTCGAGCTCGCGCAAAAAGCAAAGGCCAGCAAATTGATAAGGAAGGGAGTGAGAAATCGATGCACATATCACAGGTAGATGATGAAAAGATCCGAAGTGTAATTTTCAAAACATTTTAATGTGCTGGCATACAATTGTTAATATTGAATGCGCGCACAGTTATCGACTTAGCATCCATTGGGAACATCTCAATAGAAAATTGGAGCCATATTTGTACAGCTTCTATTACCTGCATAGCAGAACGCAGCTTATTTGCATTAACACGCTTTTCTTAACCTTAACCCTACATTATGCGCATCCTATTCGCTCTTGCGATTTCAATGATCTTCTCATTGGCACAAGCCCAAGATCCTCAAATTTTAAAAACAAAACCGATTGAGGCCGCTGTATACCAGAGCGGTGCTGTTGTGAGTCACAAGGCTGAATTTGACCTCAAGCCTGGACTCAACTTGCTACACTTACAAGGCTTTCCTGAGCATATCGACCTCAATAGCTTGCAAATCGAAGCAACACCTCATTATGCCATTACTGGCGTAAGGCACGAAATAAACCGCGCCTCCGACGGTCTTAGCCCACTCGGCAGGGCCAAGCGCGACAGCTTAGAGCA
>DAIRDH010000016.1:29889-62463 GCA_036796255.1 Cryomorphaceae bacterium | reverse complement strand
TTAAAACCCATACCCCACCTTCACACCCACCTGAATCGTACCAATCCAGCTCTGCTCCTGATTTACGATGTAGTCGTCGGGGCTGTAAATATCATTGCTCCGCACAATGTCGAAATCGCGGTAGCGTGCGCCGAGGCCCAGGTAGAAATCGCAGAAAAGATTGGACTGCATCGGGATGGCCTGATACCCGGCAAATAGCATGAATGAGGTGTAGCGCCTGCTGTCGTCAAAAGAAATTCCGGAGAGATCGCCTTCCACATTGATGACATTATAAGTTTTGTCGTGCCTGCGGTGTATTACAGCTGCCGCCAAATATGGCCCGTACAACTCTCCGGTATCCCAAAAGTAGCGCCGCAGCCACAGGCTGGCGGCGTAGCGGGTCTTGATATCGATGTTGTTGCCAAAATTGTCCAATTCGTACTCGAAAAGGCTTGCGGTAAAATTGCGGCGCGTGGGCCCGAGACCGACTTCCACGCTCCATTGATCTCCGACCATACGCTCAAAGTAAAATTGGTAATCGCCGAAGAAAACCTGAACAGGATCAAATTTTACAGCGTTTCTCACCGAATACATGGTGTCAGGCAAATCGTAACTGTAGCCAATGGTATCTTGCGCCCGCGCAGAAAAAGAAAGGGCCAAGGCAAGAATGGCTGTATATTTGTATAAATTGTGTGCAGACATTGTAGATATCCGATTGATCAACGGAATGGCTAAAGATAAGGAGAATATTGGGCTGAGGCTTCGCACTGCTATTGTATTGGCCATCTCATTGTTTTCCATTTCGTCACTTGCCGCCCAGCACAGCGCCCGCTTGGTGTGGGGGCCTGATATTCTCAAGTCGCGCCCGGAGCAATTGCTCGAAATATTTGGCGGTGACGACACCCATTTTTATACCCTCACCTCAAGTGACCGCAAGGGTTCACCGATCGTCATCACCAAAACGGAAACCGACAGCTTGAGGCAGGTAAAAAGTGCGATACTCACACTGCCACTGATTAACGGACTGCAACCGCTTTATTTGCAAACCCTTTCATTTGCCGGAAAGGCCTACCTGCTGAGCACAGTCGATGATCCTGCGGGCGATGAGATAGTGGTGTATGCCCACGAAGTGGATGAGGAATTGAAATTTGCCCTCGCGCCCAAACTGCTGGGAAGCATACCGAGAAATGTGATTTTAAAAACCCGGTTTTTTCGGGTGGTGCCCAGTGAAAACAACGCATTTCTGCTGGTATTGATGCCTCAGGAGGATGTACCCGACAGGAATGAAAAGTTTGAACTTCGGCTGCTCGACGAGAATTTGGGCGTGCTCTATGAGAAAAAGCTGGAAGTACCCTACCCCACTGCCGATGTGAGTTATGGCGATATTTTGGTCGATGAGGATAAAGCGGTGTACGTATTGATGAGCAAGGCCTCGGAGCAGCTCCGCGAGGTGGGCAAGGTTCAAAATCCCGGCCGCGACCATTTTTTACTCAAGTATACCTGGCAGGGCAACCTGGTGTCAGAAAAATCCCTTTCCATTGGGGTAAAATGGATTTACAATGTCCACATGGCCATGAATACAGCAGGACATTTGCAGGTGTTTGGCTACTTCAGCAACATGATTGAACTGGCGATGGCAGGAACATTTTCTGTGGCATTCGACACCAACAATGGTCAAATTGTATCGCAGGGACTGAGTCCTTTTGAGCGATCTTTTAAAGCGCAATTCAGGCCAATCGGAAATTTGCAGGAGCGCCATGAGCTCAGCCTCTATCAAACCGACTACACCTATGCCCGGAAGAACAACAGGGTGCTCATGCTGAGTGAAAAGCGCGACATGCAATCATCAACCATGTTCAATCCCGCCACCGGAACCTATTTCATCATACAGAACTACATTTTTGATGAGCTGCTCCTTACCAGCCTCAATCCTGCCGGAGCGGCCACATACAACATTAAAATTCCCAAATACCAGTCCTCGAGCCGTGAGATTGCCGACTTTGTTTCATTTCTCTCCTGGCAAAGTAGTGGCAGCACCTTTATGGCTTTCAATGACCACGAGCGAAATGCTTCGCTTGAGTTGAACTCGGGCGGCAAATACACCATGCTGAGCGGCTATGCCGGCGCACAGGCAGTCATGTATGAGTTTGCTGAAGATGGAGGAATGTACAAGCACATTCTTTTCACGAAATCGCCTCAAAATGGTACAATGCTTCCCGGTTACAGCTATGCATTAAGCGATGGTGTAGTGCTGTTTACAGCAAGCAGCACGGGTTGGCAATTTGTGCGGCTCATCATGGAAAAAACTGCGGGCGCAACAGAATCAGAATGAATTCGGATATTTGCGCCCATTGATGACCGAAGTACAACAAATTCAAGCGCCCATAGCGGCCGAAATGGCTGATTTCGAGCGACGCTTTCGTGCATCGATGAAGAGCAATACCCCTTTGCTCGACCGCATTACGCATTACATCGTAAAGCGCAAGGGAAAGCAGATGCGGCCCATGTTCGTGTTTCTTTCCGCAAAGCTCTGCGGGCAGGTCAACGACGCCACCTTTACCGCAGCATCGCTCATTGAGCTACTCCACACCGCCACCCTGGTGCACGACGACGTGGTAGACGACGCCAACCTGCGCCGTGGGTTTTTCTCGATCAATGCCCTGTGGAAGAACAAAATAGCCGTGCTCGTAGGCGATTACCTCCTTTCGCGAGGCCTCCTGCTCAGCGTGGAGAACAAGGAATTTGAGCTGCTCCGGATTGTGAGCACAGCCGTGCGCGAAATGAGTGAAGGCGAGCTGCTGCAAATGGAGAAAACCCGCAAGCTCAACATCACCGAAAAAATTTATTTCGACATCATTCGCCAGAAAACGGCCTCGCTCATTTCAGCCTGCTGCGAGAGTGGTGCCTTTTCGGCAAAAGCCGATGCCGACGCCTGCGCACGCATGCAGCAATTTGGAGAAAAAGTGGGCATTGCCTTCCAAATCAAGGACGACCTTTTCGACTATGCCGCGGGGGGTGATATAGGAAAGCCAACCGGCATTGACATCAAGGAAAAGAAGATGACGCTGCCCCTGATTTACACCCTGCAGCACGCCGAAAGGAAAGAGCGCCGCTGGATCGTAAATACAGTGAAGCACCACAACCGCAACAAAGAAAGGGTGCGCCAAGTGATTGAGCATGTGGTGCAAAGCGGCGGAATAGCCTATGCCACTGAGCAAATGGAAAACTACCGCAATGAGGCTATAAAAATTCTTCATAGCTTTGAGCAAACCGAGGCGCGCGATGCCCTTGAACAACTGGTGAATTACACCATCAACCGAAAAAAATAACTTTGACGATGCTTCGCACAAATGTATGTTGGGCTGTGGCCCTTGCGGCGCTTGTAGCTTTTGGCTGCGTGCCACAAGCCGATGAAAATAAAGAAGAAAACTCCGGGCCGAAAGTGGCCAATGTAGCTGAATACCATGAAAATGGCATGCTGAGCATTGAAGGCACCACCATTGATGGCAAGCGCTCAGGATTGTGGCGCTCATACTACCCTACAGGATTGAAGTGGAGTGAAACCACCTTCAAGCAAGGCGTGATGGAAGGCCCCACAGTGACCTATTATCCCAATGGAATGATGCGCTATACCGGGTTCTATCATGACAACGAGCGCTCGGGACTTTGGAATTTCTATGACACCCTTGGCGTGCTGGATTTGCGCATCGACATGGACAAGAATCAAGGCAAGCAAGACTCACTCATTACGACATCACCACTCAGCAATTGATTTCCAGGGAGACCATAGACCGCATTTTTCAGGAAGTCCGCATAGAGGAGATTGTCGGAGAATTTGTGCAGCTCAAGAAAGCAGGCTCAAGCTACAAGGGCCTGAGCCCATGGAGCAACGAGAAGACGCCTTCATTTTTCGTGTCGCCGGCCAAAGGCATTTACAAGGATTTCAGCTCGGGCAAGGGCGGCAACGCCGTGTCCTTCCTGATGGAGCTCGAAAGCATGAGCTACCCCGAAGCGCTCAAGTACATTGCGGCAAAGTATGGCATCGAGGTGGAGGAAACCGGGCAGGACCGACCCGATGGCGAAGAAGTGAGCCTGCGCGAAATCCTCGCCCTGGTCAATCAATTTGCTTTCGAACATTTTGAAAACAACCTTTGGGCAGTACAGGAAGGCAAGCAAATAGGTCTCAGCTACTTTCGTGAAAGGCAGTTTACCGACGGCACCATTAAGAAATTTGGCCTTGGCTACGCCCTCGACGACAATACCGCCTTCCTCAAGCTCGCCAAGGATGCCGGCCACAATGAGGAGCACCTGATGAAACTCGGCCTGGTGAAGGAGGGCAATTACGGGCGTTACGACTTCTTCCGCGGGCGGGTCATATTTCCCATACGCAATGTGAGCGGCCGCACCATCGCTTTTGCAGGCCGCACCCTCAAGAGCGACAACAAGGTAAAGTACCTCAACTCGCCCGAGAGCGAGCTCTATGAAAAGAGCAAGGTGCTCTATGGGCTTTTCGAAAGCAAGCGGGCCATATTGCAAAAAGACAATTGCCTGCTCGTGGAAGGCTACACCGACGTGATATCCCTGCACCAGGCGGGGGTGGAGTACGCCGTGGCCTCATCGGGTACTTCGCTCACCGAAGAGCAGATCAAACTCATCAAACGCTACACCAAAAATGTAACCGTGCTCTACGACGGCGACAGCGCCGGTGTGAAAGCGGCCATGCGCGGCATCGACCTGTTGCTGCAGGAAAACATGCAGGTGAAGGTGGTGCTCTTCCCCGACGGGCACGATCCCGACTCCTACGCCCGCTCGGTGACCCAAGCCCAACTCGAGCGCTACCTCGAGGAGGAGGCTTTGAATTTTATCGATTTCTTCCTGCAGGTACTTTTGCCGGAAGGCAAGGCCGACGACCCCATAGAGAAAACCAATGCCCTGCGCCGCATTGTGGAGAGCTTTGCCCTGATCGAAGACCAGATAAGCCGCAGCGTGTACGTGGAGAAGTGCGGGCGGCAAATGGGAATTGCCCCGCAGGTGATTCACACTGAGGTAAACAAAATTTTGCGGAAGCGCGGCCGAAGCCGCCTGCCTCAGGAGGAGCAAGCGACGGAAGAGGCCGGATTTAAGCTGCCCACCCAGCAGCAAAAGGGTTCCTACCAGGGCGATGAGCAGATTTATGAAAATGAAATCATCCGCATACTGCTCTCCTACGGCAACCGCGAGATAGAGCTCGAATTGCAAAACGAGGACGACAAGGATGAGATGATTACCCTGCCGCTGGCCGAGTACGTGCTCCACGAAATATTCAGCGACGGCATAGCCTTTGCCTCGCCGCAACTGGCGCGCATTGTGGAGGCCTTTCGGCAAAAGTATGAAGCCGATGGATCATTTCCCGAAGCGGAAGATTTTGTGAAAGACCCCGACCTGAACAATGTGGTGGCCAACCTGATCAGCTCGCCTTACGAACTCAGTGACAACTGGGCCAGCCAGCACCGCATATTTACGGAAAGTGAGGATGATGACCTGAAGAAACTGGCATTGGATCCGCTTATGCGTATCAAATTGAGGAAGGTGATGCAGATGATCAAAGATTTGGAGGTTCAAATAAAAGCCTGTGATCAGGAAGAAGAACTACTTTTACTCCTTGGAGAGAAGATCAGGCTCAATAAAGTCAAAAGCCATTTGAGCAACTTTTTTGGCTCGGCCATACTTTAGCGCAAATACGTCGACAACCGGATGCAAAGCATTTTAGAGTATTCCTTTTACACCAACCAGCTGTTTGAAATTACAGTGGCAAGTATCCTGCTGCTGATTCTCATCATTGTGGTGATGCGCGTGCTGCTGAGGCTGTTCAAAAAATTTGTTCACAGGCATGTGCGCTCGCTGGACGCATTCGACAAAGAGAAAGAGGCCATACTGCTCAGGGTGGGCAGGACCCTCATCATAGGTTCGGCCGTGGTCACCGCCATAGCTGCGCTGGGGCTTTACGACTTGCTCGACATGGCGATGAATTACAACCTACTCACCGTCGACAAAGTGAAGATCACACTGGGCAAGATTCTCATTTTTGTGATCATCCTCGTTTTCGCGCGCATTTTGTCCCGCCTGCTGAGGGTGATCCTGCGCAAGAATTTTTCTAAAAAGGCCTGGATCGACGAAGGGAAGGAGTACACCATTTACAAGCTCACCAAGTATGGGCTGTATGGGCTCGCGCTGCTTGTGGCTTTGACGAGCATAGGTATTGACATGAAAATTATCCTCACCGCTACGGGCGCCTTGTTGGTGGGTATTGGTTTCGGGTTGCAGCATTTATTTTACGACATCGTGGCTGGCTTCGTCATCCTTTTTGAGGGCCCTGTAAAAGTGGGCGATGTGATTGAAGTAAACGGCCTCGTGGCCCGCGTGCAGCAAATTGACATACGTACCTCAAAGGTGCTCACCCGCGATGGCAAGTACATCATCATTCCCAATAGCAACCTGGTAGGCGAGAAGGTGGTAAACTGGAGCCATGGCACCGAGCTCACCCGCTTCAACATCAATGTACGTGTGCGCTACGGCAGCGATACATCACATGTGAAAGAACTGCTCTACGGCTGCGCATTGCGCCACCCCGATGTGAGCAAAAACAGGGAAATCATCGTGCGCTTTGAGGATTTTGGTGAGAATGGCCTGCACTTCAGCGTGTACTTCTGGGCGCGAAAAACCTGGGTGGTGGAGACTTTGCTCAGCGAAATCCGCTTTGATATCGACCATCAATTCCGCAGCCACGGCATACAGGTGCCCTTGCCTCAGCTGGATTTGAGGATTGTGTCGGGTGAGTTTCCGACTAAAGCGGAGGGTGAAATGGGCCCAAAGAGGCCTAAACAGTCCTGATATCTTTTGCTTCCAGCTGAAAGCTGCTCTTGCCATTCCAGGTATTGCTGCCCATGGCGTAGGCTATGCCTCTTTGCGGTGCTAATGACGTAATTTTGGGCGTGTGCTGTGGCCTCGCGAAAGGCGTGGTGACACCCTTCCATCCCTCCGGGAAGCCTCTGTCCTTTTTAAAAAATTAAGGCCAAGAACAATTTGATTACATGCGTTCTTAGCGGATATGTCACCTCTCTTAAGCAAATTTGTTACAAACAATAACCAAGATGATAGGTAAACGGGGATATCTGAATGGGTCGTATTACTGGCTTTGATGAAGGCGGTACAATTGCGTCGAGTTGAGGCGAAATAAATCGAGTATAGCAAAAAACTCAACGGAATCTTCAGGAGCCAGGCAAATGCCCTTTTATCTTCAATAAGAATTTTTTAGGTGTAAATGTAATTCCTCAGGGCGAATGCCCAGCGGAGCGGGTAATCAATCTATTGTAGTCTACGTTCATTACCATCAATGGCACGATGCCCGAATCTACCAAGGCCAAGGCTTGAGGTTTCCATGCGCCAACAGCCGCAAGCGTGTTGGTGGCATTCACATTTCCGGTGTACATGGCGGCGTATTGCAGCCACCAATCGTCAAAAGAAAAGATAGTATCGGTATTGGTACTCCCATCGTACCCGCCCGGTCGGGCGGTCTGAGCACCACGGTCAAAGAGTATTCCCGATGTTACTTCCGCAAAATTCAGGTTATGGGTTAGAGCCACCATTTTTGAATCCAAAGGATTGGTGAATTGGGCGTAGGTTTGGCCAAAGCACAAGAGTGCCAGCCATAGCATTTTGATTTTCATCGTTTTTAAGGTTTGGGTTAGCTATTAAAGTTATTTACCAGATATTTGGTACAGCAAATCGAAATTCTCCTTCTGTAATTTCATAAACTGTTTCGATGGTATCATGTGTAACTGTGAATTCAAAAGTTCCTCTAAATGTCCCAAAATCTCCGTTATTTGGTTGCCGTGGACTGAATTCATCAACATCGATCCAACCGTCAACTAGTTTATCAAAAGCAATGAGATTTCCATGTACAACAACAGGCCTGCCCGATTCACCAGATTCTGTATTGAGAAAATTGAGGTAGCCCGTAAAAGGCTCGATTCCATGTAATCCTAAAAATATTACCGGCTGATCAACCGCATTGCAGTTGATGCCCCTCATCGAAATAACATTCGTATCAATTTCACCAACCGATCCCGCAGGATAGTAGTAAAAAGATGTACCATTGCAGTTGAAACTCGACGAAGTTTCAAAGCGCTCTCCATTCACCAAACAGGTAAAGTAATCACCTGTACGCGGTGGATCCCAGTCGTTGTCGTCGTCCTTTTTGCACGAGCTAGCACTCAGGCTGAGGAGGAGGAATATCAGGAAGGTTTTGGTGAGGTTTTTCATGGCGTAAGGATTTCTGTTTAGCGAATAAATTCGAGCTTTGATCGTCAATAATGGTTTTGCAATGTAAGGGTTATATTTCGTTGGGGGGGGGATAGTTAAAATATGTTAAGCAGCCAAAAACTGGTTGCAATTAACGTTTGTTTAACTTTGCGAATCAGTTATTGCTCGGCCTTGCCTTCGCATATGCTGACCGTGCAGACTTCATTTTTTTCTCATACAGAAGCTGCTCGTTGTTCAATCTCCGCTTATGAGGGACTACCTTCAAGGTGGACAGCAGGAGAATTTTCCGGTGACACTTATTCCCAGCTTCGCTAAAGAGGCCTAAACAGTCCTGATATCTTTTGCTTCCAGCTGAAAGCTGCTCTTGCCATTCCAGGTATTGCTGCCCATGGCATAGGCCATATCGAATGTGCCGCCTTGTGAGAGGTAGGGGTAGAGATGGCCGAAACCGAAAGCGATAACATCGTAATGCCCGCTGTCCTTGTCTTTTTGCGACACCTGAAACTTCAGGTGGTCCTTGCCGACAACCCGCAGGTTGCTGGCCTGGCAACCGTAAGTGGCGAAGATGGGCTCGCGATTTTTGGGCCCATAAGGCTTGAGCCGGCACAGCTGGTTGAAGAAGGAGTGAAAGCGCTCATCATGCCATTCGGCAAAATCGCTCACCTTATCGATGTGGAGTTTTTGCAAGCCATCATTCATGCCGATGCGCTCTGAAACCGAGGCTTCAAATGCCTCACAGAAGGCTTGGAAATTGGCGGGTGTAAGGCTGAGCCCTGCCGCTGAGTGGTGACCTCCAAAAGCTGTGAGCAGGTGGGCGCAGGCTTTGAGGGCGCTGTACAGGTCGAAATCCACCACGCTGCGCGCGCTGCAGGTGAGCATGCCCTCTACCTCGGTGCACACCACCGTAGGCCTGTAGCACACTTCCGTAAGGCGCGAAGCCACAATCCCGATCACGCCTTTGTGCCAGGCATCGCTTTTTACCACTGTCGTTTTTCTTTTCAGTTCCGGGTCGGCGGCCATCATGGCCTCCACAGCTTCGGCAGTGATTTCCTTATCGAGTGCACGGCGCTCGAGGTTGAGCGATTCGAGTTTGTGGGCATAGGGCATGGCCAAGGGCAAATCATTCTGAATAAGCAGCTCCACTGCATCCCGCGCATGGGCAAGCCTGCCTGCCGCATTGATGCGCGGCCCGAGCTTAAACACTACGTCTGATACGTCGACATGGCGCTGGTAAGCCGCGGTCTGAAGCATGGCTGCCACAGCGGCAGGTGGATTTTCATTGATCATGTCCAGCCCAGCCTTTACCAACGAGCGGTTCAGGCCAGTGAGGTCTACAATATCACAACAGGTCGCTATGGCTACCAGGGGCAGGAACCGCTTCCACACTTCGGGTTCCATTTCCAGTAAATGGCACAAATGCCTGATCAGCATAAAACCCACCCCGCAGCCGCAGAGCTCTTCGCCGTAAAGGCCACAATCGGGTTGCTTTGGATTCAAAATGGCATGTGCAGCAGGCAACTGGTCGCCGGGTTGGTGGTGGTCGCACACGATGACATCTATGCCCGCCTCAGTGGCCTCGGCGATGCGGTCTATGGCGGCGATGCCGCAGTCGAGCGCGATAATGAGGCCGTGGCCCTGCTCTCGGGCATGGCCTATTCCCGCCTCGCTGATGCCGTAACCCTCTGAGTAGCGGTCGGGGTTGTAAAAGCTTACATCTGCGCCTAGCTCAAGCAAGAAGGTGTACATCATGGCCGTGGCACAACTGCCGTCCACATCATAATCGCCGTACACCAATATTTTTTCGGAATTGTCGCGGGCTTTTAGAACCCGTTCGGCTGCTTTTTGAAGGTCCTTCATTTCGGGAATGCCTTCCAGATTGTCCAGCCCCGGCGTGAGGAAACGCTTCACCGATTCGAGGTTTTCACAATTGCGCTTGCACAAAATTTCAGCAACGATGGGATGAAGGCCCGAGACCTGAGCGATTAAAGCGGACAGCGTTTCAGTATTTATTTCAGGACCGAAGTCCCAGTGCAATACACCTTTTGATGTCAATTCTTCTTGCATAGGTCTGAGGGCTTGGGATTACAAATATGGCCAGAATTGAGGAAATAGATTTAATTTGTGTTGTGAACAACTTCAATTAATTTTGAACGTCTCAATAATATAACATACTTTCACAGCCCTGTAGGCTATGCTTTCCCGATGAAGAAACAATCTTTGAACCTGATGAAATTATCCTTTTCACATTTCGTATTGCTGCTCGCCGTTGCGGCTTTTACGTTTTCCTCTTGCCGCAATGAGGCCAATCTAATCCCGGAAACGTGCTTTGACGGCGTGCAAAACCAGGGTGAAACAGCCGTCGATTGTGGCGGCCCTAATTGTCCTTCATGTGCACCTACTTGCGACGACGGTCAGTTTAACCAGGACGAATTCAGCCCGGTAACCCTGACCAATCCCAATGTAATTGGGATCGATTGCGGCGGCGAAAACTGCCCTCCATGTTCTACCTGCGATGACGGTATTCGCAACGCCCACTGGGTGCTCGACCCCAATATTACGCCTTCTGAAATCAATCAGGACAGTATAGGGGTGGTCATCAACCCGAACGGACAACCCATCTTTTTCCGTTTGGTGATGGAGCGCGGCATCGACTGCGGCTTTCCATGCGACAGCGTTTGCCCTCCTTCATGTCTGGATGGTGTACTCAACGGTTTTGAAACAGGCATCGACTGCGGTGGCCCTGATTGTCCGCCATGTATTATCCCGCCCAACTGCAACGATGGCATACAGAATGGCATGGAAACAGGTATTGACTGCGGAAGCGCGGAGTGCCCAATAAGCCAACAGGGATGTCCGGACCCAACATGCAGTGATGGCATACAGAACTCTCATATCGAGGTTACAGACATTGTTCAGGAAGGTTACCTTATTGTGGTGGAGGCAGGCATAGATTGCGACAACAACCCCCTTACGTCTTGTCCTGATTGTCCATTGCCCACCTGCTTCGACGGTATCCAAAATGGCCTTGAATCGGGAATTGACTGTGGTGGAAATTGCATCACCGCTTGTAGTGAATTGGAAACCTGCAACGATGGCATTATGAATGGCAACGAGCAGGGCATAGACTGCGGAGGACCTGATTGCCCGCCTTGCGCCTGGTGTGACGATGAATTTAAAAATGGTCCTGAATTGTTGATCGATTGTGTGGACTATCCCTTCCCCAGCCATACCACATCACCCGATAATCCTGAGTGTGCTTTATGCCCTTGCCCATTGTGTCCTTCTTGTCATGATGGTGAGCTCACCCAGACTTTGTTCGAACTGGACATTGACTGCGGAGGCCCTACTTGTGAGCCTTGCGAGCAGTTCCTCATTGCCAATTCGATTGGTAATACGGTGGCTTCAGGATCTCAGTTCCTCGATCAGGCAACTTTTAATGCATTGTTGGCACTCGGCAATCAGGACACACTTTCAGTTGAAGATCCGCTGGTGATGTTGCCTACCAATCAGAATCCCGTTGGAAATGGTCCTTTCAGGGTAATTAGGGGAGTTCAGCGCATTAACGTTCCCAACACAGGAACTTATGAGCGTGTGTTGGAAATTTTCATTCCTGCTCCGGCCAACCTGGAGCAGGGTGAGATCACTCCGCTTATTCCTTTCCCGCAAGGACCAGCCCCAGGAACGAATGCACCAACGATTCAATATACGGAAGGCTTTATCGATGGCGAATTTGAAGGCCTGAAAACATTCAGAGGAGCTGCTCCAGACCCTGTGTTTAATGACCCCTTGATCAATAGCCTGAACATAACCTACAATTACACCAACCTCGCGGCAGGTTTGATTCGCGGAAACATCAACTTCATGCGCGTGCGTGAGACCAATGTTTTTCCTCCCAATCAGCCCGAATTCCGTGTGGTAAGTGGAATAACATTTGCTGTGCAGTACATCCCGCAGCAATAATTTAAAACTTAACCGAAATAAAAACCGCCGCAGTATTCTGCGGCGGTTTTTTTTGGCTATGCGATGAGAAGATTTTCCTGCCATTGACACTGCATACGACGACGATATCGTCGACATGGGGGAACCCGAAACAGAAAGTGAATTTAACAATCGACAATTAGGTCAACAGCGATACTGTTGTGAATAGTATCCGTAGCGATGGGGTTTAACAATAAAGCGGATCGATGAAAAATTGTAAATCGAGCAAAAATTTGAAACAATGAAAAGAATCACCTTCCAATTCATGAGGATATTCTTCTTGCTAGGTTTCATTGAATTGATCCTTTTCATCTTAATGATATTCTTTGCAATGACTGATGAACCGGTAAGTGCAGTCGGAAATTTGTCGTTTTTCTCATTGAAGTATGTGCTAGGGTTTCCAATGGTGCTTATCAATGAGAGTTATCCTTTCTTTTTGCATAGCCAAAATGCACCATCTGAGAGACTTCCTTTAATCCTTGTCAATAATTTTTTGCAAGCCTCACTTATTCTTGGGTTACTCAAATTCTTGCGTAGAAGCAGACATAGCAACACGTAGAAAATGGGTCGTTGCTAGTTCAGGATGATGACGCAGCTATGCCAATAATGGCCTCACGTGGCACATAACTGAATTCTCCCAATTTCCTCAGTAATCAAAAGGCCATGCTAGGGCTGTTACTCCGCTGTGATGCCGCAATGCTGCCGCTATCATGCCGCTATGGTACCGCTGTGCAGCCGCTTTTATACCGTTCCTGACTGCAGTACCCCATAGCGGCGACTTGTCCCCTTCCGTATCCCGATCCAATCTATAGAGTACCTTGAGTCGATCCAGACCCGTACATGACATATTAACAACCAGTGCCAGCCGCTAAGATCATAATCAATGGAAAAATGACAGGCTCTGATGCTCAAAGTGGCTGTATAGGTTCGACACAGCAGTGTTCTGCGGTGACAGTCAATCATATTGATGTGCCACCCTACCCATGCGAGGCCATACCTGAGTGCATTGCCAAATCCCTCCGAATTGCTTCACACACTACATTAAATGGAGGGACACAGCAATTAGACCGCATTATGATACCCGTGCCAGGGATGCCACACCCTCAATCCCATCAAGCCAATGACCAGCGATACTTTCAAACTTTCTACTTTCAAACTTTCAAACTTTTAAACTTTCTTACTTTCAAACTCACCCCCCTACCGCTTACCCAGCACATTCGCCACTCACGCACCAATTGGAAACATTTAAAACATTTTTTGTTTTCAATGTGTTTTATCTTCCTAATTTTGCGCCGTGAATAGCGAACAAGACCAAGGAAAAGAGAAGCAGGATAAACTGCTGCGCGATGTGACCGCCATATTTATGACTTATGGCATCAAGAGCATGACCATGGACGACATTGCCAGGCAACTCCACATTTCCAAAAAAACACTTTACCAATACGTCAAAGACAAAAACGACCTGGTAAGCAAATGCCTGGGGCAGGAAATATGCGGCGAGGAGTGCGAGATGAGCACCATCGCGGGCAAAAACCTTAATGCCATTGATGAAAACCTGGAGATCAGCAAGTACGTGATCGGAAAAATACAGCAGGTACATCCCTCCATATTTTTTGAACTCGAGCGCTACTACCCGGAAGCCTGGAACCTGCTTCAGGAAAGCAGAAATGGTTTTACCGGCGAAATGATTTACAACAACATCAAGAAGGGCATGGAGGAAGGCCTTTTCAGGGAAGATATCCATGTGGAGATCGCAACGCGACTCTGGCTATCCAGGTTGAACGCCATTTTTCAGCCACAGCTTTTCCCCATCCACGAATTTGAGCTCAGCGAAGTGTACAACCAAATGTTTGTGCACCAAATACGCGGGCTGGCAAGCGAAAAAGGCTTGAAATATCTCGAGGAACGCATAGAACCAAAACTCAAGAAAGAATAGCATGAAAAAAATTGTGATCACCCTCACCCTGCTGCTCACCCTGAGCCAGGCTTCATGGGCACAAAACATGGCATTGTCGCTCAAAGAAGCGCAGGCCATTGCAATGGAGCAGAGTTACGCAATGCTCAACGCTGAGATGGACATCGCCGCCACGAAGCGCGAAGTGCAGGAAGTTTTGGCCATTGGCTTGCCACAGGTCAATGCGCTATTGGACTACCAGCAACTCCTGCAAATACCCGTGCAATTGGTACCCGGTGAATTTTTCGGTCTCGAACCCGGTGAATTTGCAGAAGTGCAATTCGGTTTGGAATACAATTTTACGGGAAGTGTCACCGCATCGCAGTTGATATTTGACGGAACGTATTTCGTGGGCCTCAAAGCTGCACGCACAGCAGTAGAGCTGGTGCGCAATGCCCAGATCAAAACCGCCGCTGAGGTGAGGGTGGCTGTGGCCGAAGCCTATTACACCACGCTCGTGGCCGAGGCCAACAAGGGCATTTTGGAAGAAAACCTCAGTTCCGTAAATGACCTCTTAAGGGAATCAGAGGCTTTTTTTAACAATGGGCTCGTTGAGGAGCAGGATGTAGACCAGCTGAGGCTCAACCGGAACCAGATTCAAAACAACATCGACAATGCCGAGAAGTACATTGAGATTTCTCAAAAAACCCTGAACTACCTCATCGGCATCCCTATCAGTACCGAAGTTACCCTGACCGATAAAATAGAAGACCTCGTGGTGCTGAACAACAATGCCGCATTTCTGCAAAGGGACCGGCAGCTTGAGACCCACCCCGACATCCTGATAGCACGCACCAATGTGATGGTACAAGACCTCACGCTGCAAGGCGCAAAGGCGGCGTATTACCCCAACATGAACCTCTTTCTCACCCACCAGCAAAATGCACAGCGCAACATGTTCAATTTCACAGAAAGTGGACAACCCTGGTTCCCTGCCACAGTGCTGGGGGTAAACATGAACATCCCTATTTTCAGCAGCTTTCAAAGAAAAAACAGTGTGAGAAGGGGGGTGATAGAGCTGGAGAAGGCCGAAATCAACCTGACCGAAGCTGAGCAGAACCTGAGGCTCGCGCAAACAAGGGCCATGGCTGAATATGAAAATGCCATGCGCGTATGGAAAACGCAGAAAGAAAGCATGGAGCTGGCCAAGCGCATCAGCGACCGCACCAGTATCAAGTACAAAGAAGGCATCACCACCAGCACCGACCTCAACGTGGTGCGCAGCCAGCTGCTCAATGAACAAGGCAGGTATGTGGATGCCGCACTCAAATTGCTTAACGCTAAACAACAATTGGACAAAGCCTTTAACCTATTCGAAGATTAAAAATGACAACAACCAAATTCAATTCCGGCCTGCTCATCCTGCCCATACTAATCGCAATGTCGCTCTTGACGGCCTGCAATGATGACAAGCCCAAGGGGGAGCTCGACAGCTTAATCGCGAAACGCGACTCTATAAGAATTGCCAAAGATTCACTTGAGGCGCAGCTCCTCATCCTCGACGAGCGCATCGCTGAACTTGACACCACGGCTGAACACAAGTTAGTAACGACCTACCAGGCAAGCCGGAAAGAGTTTCGTCATTATTTTGAAGTATACGGCAATGTGGAGACAGACCGTGCCGCTTCATTGTATGCTGAAAATCCCGGATTGGTCCAGCAAATCCCGGTGAGTGAAGGCCAGAAAGTGCGCAAAGGCGATGTGCTGATGAGATTTGACTCAGAGCTGATATCCCGAAACATCGAGGAACAACAAACCCAACTCGAACTTGCCACCACCCTTTACGAAAAGCAAAAAAGGCTCTGGGACCAGAACATAGGCAGCGAAGTGCAATTCCTCGAAGCCAAAAACAGAAAGGAATCGCTTGAGAATGTCATCAAAACCCTGCGCGAGCAAGGCAACAAGAGTGTGCTGCGGGCCCCCTTTGATGGGGTGGTCGACAAAATATTCCTGAAAGTAGGTGAAATGGGCTCAGGCCAAATGCCCGCAATGCGCATTGTCAACAATGAGAATTTATACATTACAGCTGACGTTTCAGAGCGCTACGCCGGCAAGGTAAATGCGGGTGATTCTGTATATATCATTGTAAACCGCGCAGATACCCTCAGGAGTGCCATAAGCAGAATAGGTTCATTTATCAATCCCAACAACCGAACGTTTGAAGTAAGGGTCGATATTGATTACAGCAGCGACAATCTCCTTCCCAATTCCCTGGTTGTGATGAAAATCAACGACTACAGTGAGCCAGGTTCAGTGGCAATACCCTCATCGCTCATCATGCAGGATGGCGATGGTGAAAGCTATGTATTCATCATCGAAAAAGACCAGAATAGCCAAACGGTTGCAAGAAAACAACCCGTAAAGCCCGGAATGCGCTACCTGGGACAAACCTTGATAAAAGAGGGTCTTGATGAAATGTCTGTCATCATCGACAAGGGTTCGCGCGGCGTGCGCGACGGTGACCGGGTAGAGCCAACCAATATTTAAACATTAGAGCAATGAACAAGCTTAAACCGGGAGACAAAGGCTACAAAGAGTTTGGCCTCTCTTCCTTATCCGTCGGCAACCGGACCACTGTGCTGGTCTTGTCTGTGATCATTTTCCTCGGAGGTATCGCAGCCTACAACAGCATGCCCAAAGAAAACTTCCCCGATGTGGTAACCCCGGAGATTTATGTCGGGACGGCATATCCGGGCAACTCTCCGCTCGATATCGAAAAACTCATCACCCGGCCTTTTGAAAAAGAGCTCAATGCCATCACCGGCGTCGATGAGATCAATTCTACGAGCATACAGGGCTACAGCACCATTCAGATCAAGTTCAATTTTGACGTGACCCCCGATGAGGCTTTGCGCAAAGTGAAAGACAAGATCGACATCGCCAAAAGCGACAAAGATTTCCCAACCGATCTGCCTGCCGATCCCAACATATTTGAGCTCAACTTCTCCGAGCTCATCCCCGTCATGAACATCAACCTCTCAGGCGATTATTCCATTGACCAGCTCAAGCAATATGCGGAATACCTCGAAGATGAGATTGAAGATCTGCCTGAAATCACCAAAGTGGAGATCAGGGGCGTGATGGACAAGGAGGTCAGGGTCGATCTGGACATCCTCGCCATGGAAGCCATGGAGATCAATTTTGACGATGTTTCCAATGCCATTTCAGCTGAGAATGTCACCATTTCGGGCGGAGACTTGCTCGTGGATGGCTATCGACGCAACGTAAGGGTATTGGGAGAAATCAAGGATCCGCAAGAGCTCGGCGAAATCATTGTGAAAAGGGAAAACCAGGAAGTGGTGTACCTCAAGAATATCGCCGAGATCTCATTTGGTGAAAAAGAAAAGGAAAGCTACGCGAGGGAATACCTCAAGCCTGTGGTAAGCCTTGACATCAAGAAGCGCGCAGGCGAAAACCTCATAGAGGCAGCAGCAAAAATCAATGCCATTGTAAACGATGCCAAGTTGAACGTGTTCCCTAACGACCTTGCTGTGAGCATTACCAACGACACCAGCGACCAAACCAAGACCCAGGTGGACGAACTGGAAAACAGCATTATCTTCGGTGTATTGCTCGTGGTGGGCGTCCTCTTGTTCTTCCTTGGTCTGCGCAATGCCATCTTCGTCGGTATTGCGATTCCACTTTCCATGCTTACAAGCTTTCTCATCTTGGGAGCGCTGGGTGTTACCCTCAACGTGATGGTGCTTTTCGGCCTTGTATTGGCTTTGGGTATGCTCGTCGACAATGGTATTGTCGTCGTGGAAAACGTGTACCGCCTCATGGAGCAAGGCTACTCAGCGCTTGAGGCCACCAAGCTCGGTGTAGGCGAAGTGGCAGTGCCGATCATCGCGTCTACAGCCACCACGCTTGCAGCTTTCCTTCCGCTGGCTTTCTGGCCTGGATTGTTTGGTGAATTCATGTTTTTCCTCCCCATCACACTCATCATCGTATTGAGTTCTTCGCTCTTTGTGGCCCTCGTCATCAATCCGGTACTGATTTCCATGTACATGAAAGTGGGAGAGGAAAACATCAGCATCAGGCGGATGCTGCGCAACAGCCTTATATTTATTGGTGTTGGTATTTTGTTGGTCGTGTTGGGGATCGGTGCCGAACAAAAGTGGGTGGTTTCCCTTGGCAGTCTCGCAGTGTTCATCGGACTTTCGGGCTTCCTGAATGTTTACGTGTTGAGGCCTGGTGCCAGGGCCTTGCAAAACAAGTGGCTGCCAGCCCTGGAAAATGCCTATGAGCGTTTTCTGGGTTACGCCCTTAAAGGCAGAAGGCCTTATGGCTTCCTGGCAGGTACTTTTGGATTGCTCATTGTGGCGGTAATCCTCATGATGACCTTTCCCCCCAAGGTTATTTTCTTCCCCATCAACGAGCCTCAATATGTCAATGTATTTATTGAGAATCCCATAGGAACTGACATTGAAGAAACCAATGAGATCACCCTCGAGCTTGAGAAACGCGTGATGCAGGCCATGGAAAAATACAATGACCCGGGCGGAAATAAGCATGAGTCATTCCTCGTCAAGTCAATCATTGGGCAAGTAGGTGAAGGAACCAGCGACCCTGCCCAAGGGGTGTCCATGGCCAATACTCCCCACAAGGGCAGAATTACCGTTCAGTTCTCAAAATTTCAGGACAGGCAGGGCATAAGCACCACTGACGTGATGGAAGAAATCAGAAGTGCAGTGAAAGGTTTTCCGGGTACCCAAATTACGGTCAACAAAAATGAGGGGGGTCCCCCTCAGGGAGCGCCCGTCAACATTGAAGTGCGCGGCGAAGATTACGACAAGCTCATGGCCGATGCACTCGGATTCCGAAACTTCATCAACGGCCGTGGCATTGATGGTATCGAAGAACTCAAGCTGGACGTGGAGCTGGGTAAACCTGAAATGCCCATTATCATTGACCGTGCTAAAGCGCGCAGGCTCAACTTATCGACGTATCAGATTGGAGATGCCTTGCGCACCGCACTTTTCGGCAAGGAAGTTTCCACCTTCAAAGATGGCGAGGACGACTACCCCATCAATATGCGCCTGATGGAGCACTACAGGGAGAATGAAGACGCCCTCATGAACATGCGACTTACCTTCCGCGATCAGGCCACGGGCAAGATCAAGCAAGTACCCATTTCCAGTGTGGCTGAAGCCCAAAAGTCAAGCACTTTCAGTGCAGTAAAGCGCCGCGACCTCGACAGGGTCGTGACCATTACCAGCAATGTGCTCTCCGGCTACAATGCCAATGAAGTGGTGAACCAAATCAAAAATGTGGTAAATGAATATGACTTTGATGCAGGAACAGAAGTGCGTTTTACCGGGCAGCAAGAGGAACAAGCCGAAGAGTTTAGCTTTCTCAGCACGGCCCTTGCCCTGGCACTCTTCCTGATCATCCTGATTATCACCGCACAGTTCAACTCCATATCCACGCCATTTATCATCGCCTTCGCAGTGTTCTTTAGCCTTATTGGGGTGCTTTTGGGATTGGTGGCATTCCAAATGGACTTTGTGATCATCATGACCATGATCGGAATCATTTCCCTTGCGGGAATTGTGGTCAACAATGCCATTGTACTCATTGACTACACCAACCTCATTCGCGCCCGCCGCCGGGATGAACTCGACATGCCGGATGATGGGAAGCTCCCTTTTCAGGAAACGGTGTATGCCATCATCGAAGGAGGAAAAACCCGACTTCGACCGGTATTGCTCACAGCCATTACCACCATTCTTGGGCTTGTGCCTTTGGCCATTGGACTTAACATCAACTTCTTTACCCTGCTCAGCGAATTTGATCCGCAAATCTATGTGGGTGGTGACAATGTGATATTCTGGGGCCCAATGTCCTGGACCATCATCTTCGGCTTGAGTTTTGCCACCTTCCTCACCTTGATTATCGTTCCGGTGATGTACCTCATCCTGGCGAAGGTCAAGTACCGCTTCATCTACAAGCAGGAAGTAAGCTACAGTATCGACAAGTAAAAGGGAGCCATTCCCAGTCCAAAATTTGTGTAAATGTTGCAGGCAGTCAAACATGACGGTCTGCAACATTTATTTTTTACTTTTGTTAAAGCCTACTCATACACTACCACACGCATACATGGAAACTTACAAAGCCGGACCCCTTCTCGGGAAAATTGACATTCCAAGCGATTTACGAGAGAAGATCAAAGAAACCGAACTCGAGCAGGTCTGCGATGAGTTGCGTGATTTCATCATTGATGTTGTTTCCACCAAAGGAGGACATTTTGGCGCAAGCCTCGGTGTGGTAGAGCTCACGGTAGCCCTGCACTACGTGTTTAATACGCCTGATGACCAACTTGTTTGGGATGTAGGTCACCAGGCCTACGGTCATAAAATCCTCACCGGGCGGCGTGATATATTTCACACCAACCGCAAGTACAAAGGCATCAGTGGATTTCCCAAACGCAGCGAGAGTGAGTACGATACCTTTGGGGTGGGCCACTCCTCAACTTCTATCGGTGGAGCACTCGGAATGGCAGTGGCCAGCAGGCTCAAAGGCGAATTGGACAGACAGCACATTGCCGTAATTGGCGACGGCGCCATGACCGCCGGAATGGCTTTTGAAGCACTGAACCACGCCGGCGCTGAGAATTCCAACATGATCGTAATCCTCAACGACAATTGCATGAGCATTGACCCCAATGTGGGCGCGCTCAAGGATTACCTCACCGACATTACCACTTCACATACCTACAACAAGGTGAAAGATGAAGTGTGGAACCTGCTTGGCAAAATCAGCAAGTTTGGTCCCAATGCCCAACTCATCGCCCAGAAAATCGAGAATGCGGTAAAATCGTCCCTGCTCAAGCAGAGCAACCTGTTTGAATCACTCAAGTTTCGCTATTTCGGCCCCGTAGATGGCCACGATGTGAACCACCTCGTGCAGGTGCTGCGCGATTTGAAAGACATTCCCGGCCCTAAAATATTGCATTGCCTTACGGTAAAGGGCAAAGGCTACGAGCCCGCCGAAGCAGGCTCGCCCACGACATGGCATGCGCCGGGTCTCTTCAACAAAGACACCGGTGAAATTATCAAAGTGGTACCCAAAAGTCCGCAGCCGCCCAAATATCAGGATGTGTTTGGCTACAGCATTGTAGAATTAGCGGAGAAAAACGAAAAGATTGTGGGCATCACCCCCGCCATGCCTACGGGCTCATCGCTCAAGTTTATGATGGAGGCCATGCCCGACCGCGCATTTGATGTGGGAATCGCTGAGCAGCACGCTGTCACTTTCTCGGCCGGACTCGCCACCCAGGGCATGCTGCCCTATTGCAACATCTACTCCAGCTTCATGCAACGCGCTTATGACCAGGTGGTGCACGATGTGGCTTTGCAAAACCTCAATGTGGTGTTTTGCCTCGACCGCGCTGGCTTTGCCGGTGCCGATGGGCCTACGCACCACGGCTCTTACGATGTGGCTTACTTCCGCTGCATCCCCAATATGGTGGTAAGCGCCCCGATGAATGAAAGCGAGCTGCGCAACCTGATGTACACCGCCCAGCTCAAAGACCGCGGGCCTTTCGCCATCCGTTATCCGCGGGGTGAAGGCGTGCTTACCGAGTGGAAAACCCCTTTTCAGGAAATAAAAGTAGGCACAGGGCGCCGCGTGCGCAATGGCAGCGACCTCGCAGTACTCAGTCTGGGCCATCCCGGCAATTTTGCCCTTGAGGCCGCCGAGCAGCTCAAAGCCGATGGCGCCGATATTGCCGTTTACGACATGCGTTTTGCAAAACCCATTGACGAGTTGCTGCTGCACGAAGTATTTGGCAAATTCGACAAAGTGATCACCGTTGAAGACGGTTGTATCATGGGTGGTATGGGCAGCGCTGTGCTTGAATTCATGGCCGACCATGGCTACCAGGCCAAAGTAAAGCGCCTCGGTATGGCCGACAAGTGGTACGAACATGGCAGCCAGGAGCAACTCTACGCAGAGGCTGGATTTGGCGTGGCCGATATCGCTGCTGCGGCAAAGAGCATGCTTGGTGAGAAGCTGAACAAGCTTTCGAAGTACGCGGCGGGGTGATGTTGTTGTGCTGATTTAGACCCTTTTTGTGTTGCTTTTTTTTAATTTTGACTAAACCATTCCGATGGTAAAGGCAATATTGAGCACATGGAGCTTTTAACTTACAAGGCATATACGGGCAGCATCGAACACAACCAGGAAGATGACCTACTCTACGGCAATGTGCCCGGCATCAAAAGCCTGATTTCATATGATGGCAGTACGGGCAAGGAACTTTATGCAGATTTCACAGGAGCCATTGATGAATACATGGCCACATGTGAAGCAAACGGAATAAAACCTGAAAAACCCTTTAAGGGAAGCTTTAATGTGAGGATATCTTCCAAGCTTCATGAAAAGGCTGCGCTCCTGGCACTTGAAACCAAAACATCACTCAATTCACTTGTCGCTGAGGCGATTAGAATGCGGGTCATCAAGGATGCGTAGATTATAAAGTAGCATCCTGTGCTGTAACCCCAATAACATAGTTGTTCAGTCATTTCCCATAAAAGGACCGTTGCGTATGGGCCCGATAATTTATTCAGGGCGATGGTTTTCCTCTCAGAAGGCCTTGACATAAGGCATTATTGTCGCAATGAAGCAGGCAATTTGAAGTTTTCCAGCATCTTTGCGTTCCCATTCTCTCAATGTTGAATGCAGCTTGACAGCTGAGAACCGCAAAATTGTCGATGCAAAGAAGCAATCCACTTCGTAATTTATTGTTGAAGGCCAGCTATGCGACCGGTCCTGATTTTATCATCATTGGGGCGCAGAAAGCGGGCACCTCAGCCCTGCATCAAATGCTGCAAACCCATCCCGATATCGAGGCCGCCACTACCAAGGAAATTCATTACTTCGACAATGACGCGTGGCATGGAGCGGGCAAAATTTGGCAATACCATGCTTACTTTCCGCTGCCTCACAACAAAAAGAAATCCGGGCTGACCTTTGAAGCCACGCCCATGTACCTCTACCACCCTGAAGTGGCAGCGAGGCTGCATGCGTACAATCCGAAATTAAAACTCATCATCAGCCTCCGTGAACCTGCCTCAAGGGCTTTTTCGGCATGGACCATGTACCACCACCACATCAAGGATGGTCCCAACAGGCAATACAAAGAGTTCAGGAAATTTGATGAGGTGGTTGCGGAAGAACTGGCAACTTTTGGCACCAAATCATTCGATCGCAATCCGAAAGGATACATAGAACGTGGCATTTACCACGAGCAGATTTCCAGATTCTTCAAATACTTCCCCCCTGAGCAGGTCTTGATTCTCGAAAACCGCGATCTTTATTTAGACTGGGAGCAAACACAACACAAGATTCTCGCATTTCTCAAGCTCCCCTTTCAGGAAATGCCGCTTATCAAGTCCCACAAAAGCAGGGTGAATGAGTTGGGTCAATATGAGGAACCGATCAGCAAATTGAAGGAGTTCTACCGGCCTTACAACGAAACGCTCTATGAATTGATAGGAAGAGAATTTGGCTGGAATGGTTAATATCAGGGCCATATTCAAATTCAACCACCCCTTCTGTTCGGAATTCAAGTGGCGTACTTTCACTAAATTTAACCCTGCTTGCGGCAACGCGTATACGGCATTATCGTTTTACTTTTGTAAAATATGAACAAAGAAGGTCTCATCACCTACGATGACAAGAAAAAACAGACAAGATACGATCTTGCCTACCTGCGCATGGCCGAAGAGTGGAGCAAGCTCTCACATTGCACGCGAAAGAAAGTTGGCGCGATCATTGTAAAAAACGGCATGATAATTTCTGACGGTTACAATGGTACACCATCGGGATTTGACAATGATTGCGAAGACAAGGAAGGAATTACATTGTGGTACGTTTTGCATGCCGAGGCCAATGCAATATCAAAAGTTGCAAGAAGTACCAACAATGCGCAGAATTCCACGTTGTACCTTACGCTGTCTCCTTGCAAGGATTGTAGTAAAATGATTCTGCAGGTTGGTATCAAAAGGGTCGTGTTTAGTGAGTTGTACAAAGATGGTGCGGGATTGAAGCTGCTTTCCGAAGCAGGTATTTACATCGAACACCTTCCATTAAAGGCATATGAATCAAAATCACAATAGAGTAAAACTTATCATTTATTACCCCGTTTTTTTGGCGGTAATGCTGGTATTTGGCATATACATTGGCAGCTATTTTGGAGACCAGGATGGCAGCTCGATTATCATTTCCCGAAAGGGTAACAGCTCATCAGATAAAATAGTGCAAATCCTCAATTTGATTGAAGATCAATATGTGGATAGTGTTACAAAGAACGCGCTCGTAAATAAGGCCATTGCGGCCATTCTTGAAGATCTCGACCCCCACTCCTATTATATCTCAGCCGAGGAATTGGCTGGATATACAGAGCCGCTTGAAGGCAATTTTGAAGGCATTGGTGTGGAATTTCTGATACAAAATGACACAGTTAGGGTGGTAGCAGCCATTGAGGGTGGGCCCAGCGAGCAGCTCGGCATTCAGGCTGGAGATAAAATCATAACTGTTGACGGTGAGCTCATTGCCGGTGTAGGTATCGACAATGAAGCCGTGATCAAACGGCTGAAAGGTCCAAGCAAAACAGTGGTCAAGGTCGACGTGCTGAGGCAAAATGCCACCCTTCCATTCGAAATAGTACGTGGTAAAATACCCCTCAATAGCGTGGCCACGAGCCAAATGCTAAACGAAAATACCGGCTTTATCAAAATCAGCCGGTTTGCCCGAACGACATACGATGAATTCATGAGCCATACGGCTCAGCTCGAATCAGAGGGCATGAACAACCTCATCATTGATCTGCGCGGTAATGGTGGTGGCTATCTGGATGCTGCAGTAAAGCTCTCGGAAGAATTTCTGCAAAAGGGACAACTTATTGTATACACCGAGGGCAAATCCAGCCCGCGCAAATCATACTACGCCCAGAAGCGCGGCAAGTACGCAGACATTCCTGTCGTGGTTTTGATCAACCAAGGCTCGGCATCGGCTTCTGAAATTTTGGCAGGAGCCATACAAGACAATGACCGCGGCACCATCATAGGCCGCCGCAGCTTTGGCAAAGGCCTCGTGCAAGAACACATGGGGCTTCGCGACAATTCAGCCCTGCGGCTTACCGTGGCACGCTACTATACCCCAACGGGTCGCAGCATTCAAAAGCCATACGGCCGCGATATTGATTATGAAGCCGATTATGAATCACGCTACACCTCCGGCGAGCTTGAGTTCGCGGACAGTATACCCCTTCCGGATTCTTTGATCTACATCACGCCCGGAGGCCGCACGGTATATGGTGGAGGTGGAATTACCCCCGACATCTTCGTTGGGCTCGATACCCTTGGAGCGTCTGAATACCTCGGAGCGGTGAGCTACAGGGGCATTATCAATCAGTTTGGTTTTGACTATGCCGACCAGCACCGATCCAGACTGAACAATTTTGACTCTTACAAAAAATTCAACGCTGACTTTAGGGTCAATACTGCCCTTCTTGATTCCTTTGTGAACTACGCCGAAGAAAAAGGGGTGGATAAGGATCCAAAAGGCATACGGCATTCTGCCACAGTGCTCCAGACACGACTGAAAGCATACATTGCACGCAACATATGGGGCAATGACGGTTTCTACGCTGTGATGGTCGATGATGACAATGTGCTCCAGGTAGCGCTGGATGCGCTTGACACCGACAATCCGAAAGCATTGGTTGAGAAAAGGTAAAACCTGCCCACAAGTCTTCTTTGGGGTTAGGTCTAGCTCACCACAAACCAGTTGTTCAGCAAGTTTTCTTTATTGTACCGCATGGGAAGGCCTGTAGATTTGTCGACAATCTCCTTGCCCGCTGCGCTCGCTATGGCATGTCCCGCAGCGGTGTCCCATTCCATGGTCGGGGCAAACCGCGGGTAAATGTCCGCAAAACCCTCCGCGACAAGGCAAATCTTCAGAGAGCTTCCCATCGACACGATATCGATTTCACCATGCTCCTGCTCTAGCGTTTGCAGGTAAGCCGTGGTTTCAGGCGACATGTGTGATCGACTTCCTACCACGGTGTAAGGGCGTGTAGGCAACTCGGTCGGTAACTTTACCGCTGTTTTCAACAAGTCATCCATGCCTGTGCTGCCTTTCGGCAAAAATTGCGGCAGTTTGAATGCCCCAATTTCATCCACCCAACCGAAATAAAGGTCTTTGGTCACGGGGACGTAAATCACGCCCGCTATTGAAACCCCATTCTCGATGAGGGCAATATTGACGGTAAACTCTCCATTGCGCTTGACGAATTCCTTGGTGCCATCGAGGGGATCTACCATCCAAAACCGCTTCCAGGCGCTGCGTTCCTGATAAGGAATGTCACGTCCCTCCTCGCTGAGCACAGGCAGATTGGTCGATGCCAGGAGCGCCACTATTTTATGGTGGGCCCGCTTGTCGGCCAATGTCAGCGGCGTATTGTCATCTTTGCTCTCCACCGCAAAATCGGTGTCGTAAACTTCCATGATTTCCCTGCCTGCCTCAATCGCAGCAATAATCGCTTGAAAAAGCAATGCTTTCGGTTCCTGATAGCTCATTTTCGTTTCAATTTTTCAATTCTGGTTTGTGCAGTATAAGCAAGCGCCCTTTCAATTTCATTTGGCGCAAGCCAGCCTTGGCGGCAAAAGTAGAAGTTTCCCAGAGCTTTGGGATGTGAAATGCAGCCTTCAGCCTTGACCGGACTTCATCACGCTTAGGATTGGGATGTTTCTTACTTTCGCTGCGGCGCTTGAAACCAATGCGCAGGGATGGTTTTACTTCATCCGCTGCAAGATTTCAAGGGTACAAAAAGCTTTCTGCAGTATTTACACTGGAGAAGGCCATATGACAAAATGAAAATTCTATTTCTCACCACACAGCTTCCCTATCCCCCCACGAGTGGGGGTGTGATCAAGTCATGGAGACTGGTGGAGCACTGGAGCCGCCACGCTGACCTGCGGGTGATCTGCGCGCTGAAAAATGAGGACGCTGCTGAGTTGGACAATCTCCGCCATCGATTGCCAGGATTGGAAATACACGGCGTGAAGGTTGAAAAGCCCCGAACGCCCTTGAATTTGCTGAAAAGCTACCTCTTTGCGCCCACGCTCAACGTGTACCGCAACGCCTCAACTGAAATCAGCAAGCTGACGGAAAAATGGGCTCCCGTTGCGGATGTCATTTTAGTAGACCACTATGAAATGGCACAGTTTGTTCCTACACACACCCATGCCAAGGTGGTACTCCACACCCACAATGCCGAATACGTGATGTGGCAAAGGCTGAGTGAAATTGAAGCCAATCCGCTGAAGAGATTCCTGCTGCGCTTTGAATCCAGACGCATTCAGGCCGCAGAGCGAGAATATTCAAAACGGGCTGATCTGGTGCTCGCCGCACCCAATGACATTGATGCCCTGGTTGCCATCGGGGTAGAGCGCAGCAAATGTGCAGTGACTTACCACCTGGGCGATGACAGCATGCTGGAACTGCCTGCCACATCATTTCAGGAAACTGAAAAAGCGCTGCTCTTTGTCGGCACGCTGACCTGGGAAGCCAATATCGATGGATTGCTGTGGTTCTTAAAATCAGTGTGGCCTGCGCTCAAATCGCAGGAGCCTGAAATCCGCTTCTACATCATAGGCAAAAATCCCGACAAGCGCTTGCTGGATGCTACTGCAGGAGATGCTGCCATCACCTTCACAGGATTTGTAGACGACCTGGAGCCTTACCACAGGAAAGCACGCGTGTTTGTAATTCCCCTGCGCTTTGGCAGCGGGATTAAGGTGAAGTTGCTCCATGCGCTGTACCGCGGCATTCCCGTGGTAACCACACCCATTGGAGTTGAGGGCCTCAACGCGGTAAGCGCTGAGCACCTTTATATCACCAATGATATCAGCGAACAGGTAGCGCACATCATTCGCTTGCTTAGCGATGAAGCACTCTGGCATATAATTCAAACCCATGCACGTTTGCTTGCAAGTAGATACACCTGGAAGGAGCTGTTGCAAAATCATGACGATGCGCTTAAACAACTTTTGGCGGAAGCCGAAAAATAGTGGCCAATCAGATGTACTGCGCACATCTTATGCCAGCGCCTTGACCTGTGGGATAGGAAGTATTGTTATTTTTGCGCCTCATTGGAGCCAACATGAAGGAGAAAGCCAACAACATTTTCACGACGTATGACGAGATTCTTCAAAAGGCAGACAAAGAAAAACTTCTGAAGCAACGCGCCCGGGCCATTTGGCTTACCGGCTTATCTGGCTCCGGGAAGACGACCATCGCAAAAATCCTCGAAAGGGAATTACACAAGCTGGGCTTTCTCACACAGCTGCTCGATGGCGACAATGTGCGCGATGGCTTGAACAATAACCTCGGTTTTTCGGCCGAAGATCGGCATGAGAACATCCGCCGCATTGCAGAAGTCAACAAACTGTTTAACCATTGCGGTGTCATTACCATCAATTGCGTCGTAAGTCCCACCGAAGAGATCAGGCAGGTGGCCCGCGACATCATTGGTGAGGAATGCTTTCTTGAAGTTTTTGTGGATACACCCCTGGCGCTCTGCGAAGCGCGCGATGTGAAAGGCCTTTATGAAAAAGCAAGAAAAGGCGAAATCGCCAATTTCACCGGAATATCTGCTCCCTTTGAAGTGCCCAAAAATGCGGTGCTCGTTCTCAAAACGGAGGGCACAAGTCCTGAAGAATCGGCAAGGACCTTGTTGGAATTTACACGCTCTAAAATCAAACACAACTGATGCAATCATATAGCTTAACCCACCTCAGGGAACTGGAATCGGAGTCCATGTTTGTACTTCGTGAAGTTGCTGCGCAATTTGAAAACCCTGTTATGCTCTTTTCGGGTGGTAAGGATTCAATTGTCATGTTTCACCTGGCCAGAAAGGCCTTTTGGCCAGCGAAAGTTCCGTTTCCATTGCTGCACGTAGACACAGGACACAACTTTCCAGAAACGATCACTTTCCGCGATCAACTGGTGCGCGCAACGGGTGTTCAGCTTATAGTGGGCTCTGTGCAGGAGAGCATTGACAAAGGAATGGCTGTAGAGGAGAAAGGCTACAATGCAAGCCGCAATGCCTTGCAAACGGTCACGCTGCTCGAAAGCCTGGAAAGTGGAAAGTACGATGCTGCCATGGGCGGCGGGCGTCGCGATGAAGAAAAGGCGCGCGCCAAAGAGCGCTTCTTCAGCCACCGGGATGAGTTTGGCCAATGGGACCCCAAAAATCAACGGCCCGAATTGTGGAACATCTTCAATGGGCGCAAACATTACGGCGAGCACTTTCGGGTATTCCCCATTTCGAACTGGACGGAGATGGACATCTGGCAGTATATCCTTTACGAAAATATTGACATCCCTTCCATTTACTTCAGCCACAAGCGGAGGGTGTTTGAACGCGATGGTGCCTTGCTGGCCGAGTGCGACTACATCCCAAGGAGGGAGCATGAAAAAGTCGAGGAGCGTGTGGTGCGTTTCCGCACCATTGGAGATATGACCTGCACCGGTGCGGTGGAGTCAGCAGCCGATACCGTGGCCCTCATCATTGAAGAAGTATCAGCGGCGCGGACTACCGAAAGGGGAAGCCGGTCAGACGACAAGCGCAGTGAGGCCGCCATGGAAGACCGCAAAAAGCAGGGTTATTTTTAATTTGAATTTTTTCGAAAACTACTGAGATGACAAAGAGTAAAGGCAATACCTACCTCGATATGGACCTGCTTCGCTTCACCACTGCGGGAAGTGTTGACGATGGAAAATCGACATTGATAGGGAGGATGCTCTACGACAGCAAGAGCATATTCCAGGACCAGATGGAGGCAATTGAACGCGCCAGTGCCCGCCTTGGCGGGGGCGGTGAGGAGGAAGTGAACCTGGCCTTACTTACCGATGGATTGAGGGCCGAAAGGGAGCAGGGCATCACCATTGATGTAGCCTACCGCTATTTTGCCACGCCTAAACGAAAATTCATTATCGCCGATACGCCAGGCCATATCCAATACACCCGAAACATGGTGACCGGAGCCTCCACGGCCAATCTCGCCATTATTTTGGTAGATGCACGCCATGGCATGGTTGAGCAGACGTGCAGGCATTCGTTTATTGCCTCGCTGCTTAAGATTCCACACATTGTATTCTGCATCAACAAAATGGACCTGGTCGATTACAGCGAGGAGCGCTTTGATGAAATACGCGATGACTTGAGGGCCTTTTGCTCTAAGCTGGAGGTGAACGACATACAATTTATCCCCATCAGTGCGCTCAAAGGCGACAATGTGGTAAATCCATCTGAAAATATGGACTGGTACAGGGGCAGCACGCTCATGTACACTTTGGAGAACATCCATATCTCAGGCGATCACAACCACGTGGACTGCCGTTTTCCGGTGCAGTATGTAATTCGACCTCAAACAGATGAACACCACGATTTCCGCGGATACGCGGGCCGAATTGCGGGCGGCGTGTTCAAAAAAGGAGATGAAGTGACTTTGCTTCCATCAGGATTCGCAACGCGCATCGCATCCATTGAGACTTTTGATGGCCCAATTGCTGAGGCCTTCGCGCCAATGAGTGTGACCATGCAGCTCGAAGAAGATTTCGACCTGAGCCGCGGCGATATGATTGTGAGGACCAACAATCAGCCAACTGTAGGTCAGGACATTGAAATAATGCTGTGCTGGATGGGCGATCAGCCGCTTGTGCCCAACGGTAAATATGCTTTGAAGCATACAAGCAAGGATGTGCGTTGCATTGTAAAAGAAGTGCGCTACAAAGTGGATATCAATACCCTGCACCGGGTAGAAAATGAAAAGACCATCAGCACCAACGATATTGGCCGCATCATGGTAAGAACCACCGCACCGCTATTTTACGACCGCTATTCGCGCAATAGAATTACTGGGAGCGTCATTCTGATTGACGAGGCGACCAATAAGACTGTTGGAGCGGGAATGATTATCTAGACCACCGACTTTTGCGGTAAAGCCAATTTTTTCAAGAAGGGTTTACTCTACAGTTACTGATTTGGCCAGGTTGCGGGGCTGATCTACATTGCATCCGCGCATTACGGCGACATGGTAGCTCAGGAGCTGAAGTGGCACTACGGTAAGCAGCGGCATGAGGCATTCTTCAGTTTCAGGTACTTCAATCACGTGATCGGCCATGGAAGTGATTTGTTTCTCGCCCTCCGTAACAATTGAAATGATCTTGCCATTTCGGGCTTTCACCTCCTGAATATTGCTTACAATTTTCTCATAAGCACCTCCGGTTGGCGCGATAAAGAATACCGGCATCGAATTGTCAATAAGGGCGATGGGACCGTGCTTCATTTCCGCAGCAGGATAGCCCTCAGCATGGATATAAGAAATCTCCTTGAGCTTCAGTGCACCTTCAAGCGCCACGGGAAAGTTATATCCCCTGCCGAGATAAAGCGCATTGGGCACATCCTTGTAGATATCGGCGATGTACTTGATTTGCTCATTGCGTGCGAGGACGCGCTCCACCTTTTCGGGAATTTTGTCAAGTTCGATCAGCAGTCGGCGGAACCTGCTGCTCGTGATGGAACCCTTCTCGTGCGCAACGTGCAGCGCCATGAGTGTGAGCACCGTTACTTGGGCTGTAAACGCTTTTGTGGAAGCGACTCCTATTTCGGGACCGGCATGGGTATAAGAGCCTGCATGTGTGGCGCGTGGGATTGAGGAACCGATTACGTTGCAAATACCAATAATGGTAGCGCCTTTTGATTTTGCCAGCTCAATGGCGGCCAGGGTATCCGCTGTTTCACCTGATTGAGAAATGGCAATGACTACATCATCCTCATAAATCACAGGGTTGCGGTAGCGAAACTCACTCGCATATTCCACTTCGACTGGAATGCGCGCCAGGTCTTCGAAAAGATATTCTCCAACAAGACCTGCATGCCAACTGGTGCCACAGCCCAATATGATAATCCGCTTTGCGTGCACAAATTTTTGCATGTAATCCCGGATACCTCCGAGCTCCACTTTGCCAAGATCTGCGCGGAGCCTGCCGCGCATACTGTCGCGGATAGATCTCGGCTGCTCGTAAATTTCCTTGAGCATGAAGTGCTCATATCCACCTTTTTCAAGTGCTTCCAGTTTCAGTTCAAGTTCCTGAACATAAGGTGTTTTCTCCTGATTTTTGATATTCATTAACTTGAAGCCCTCTGCTCGGTCAATGATGGCAATCTCTTCGTCATCGAGATAGACCACATTCTTGGTGTACTCGACTATCGGTGTGGCATCAGATGCAATAAAGTACTCGTGCTCCTCACCTATTCCCACCACGAGTGGGCTTCCCTTCTTGGCAGC
>DAIRDH010000016.1:23912-29789 GCA_036796255.1 Cryomorphaceae bacterium | reverse complement strand
GTGGCCCAGCGGGTGTGGCCGATGCCGGAAGTCCCAACCGGCGTCCCGTTTTTAACCACGAGTGCTTCGAGATTGGCTACTTTGCCTTTGCATTTGAAGGTTACAAAATCACCCCCATTCATTACCGATACACCTGCACTATCATAACCACGGTACTCGAGCCTGCGCAGACCATTAATCAATATGGGGTAGGCCTCTTGTGGCCCGATGTATCCTACAATTCCACACATGGTTCAAAATTTTGTAAATATAATCTGAAGTTTTGCATTTTTCTCCGGCGAAGCAGGATCTGGATACTCAGGTCCGTTGATCACTGCCCTATTTGCACTGCGTGCCGCAAGGCCCGACACAACTTCAAACCCATTAAACTCCGCGCCATCAGCGATCACTTGCTGCAAATATCTTGTGATACTAAAGCGGTATTCACTTCTTTCGGGGTCGAAAAATCCACCTATAAATGTACTGTTTTGCGTATCATCTATTTGGTCGGGTAAGAAAAAAAGACTGCCGTCGTCGCGGATACCAAATATCAATAAACTACTAGGTGGCGGAATAATACCAATACTGCCCGTGCGCACCGGCAAAGTAAGCACAGCTAGATTCATCGCTTGATTGGGAATATCCCGCAAGGTATTGATATGCGGCAAGTCAATGCGAATCTTGGTGCCTCCCATGGCCTGAATGTAGAGGTCGCGCTGCCCCTGATCTTTAATGCCCTCTAGGACCTGGGCGGTGAGTGATTCAGCTCCCAGCTCATGTCCATGAGTGAAACGACCAAATTTTCCTGAATTGTCACGAATGAGAAAATCAAAACTTAAGGTGTCGCCAAGTGCTGTGTTGCGATAATATACGGTAATTGCGCTCCTTGCTCTGGTGCGGTCGCGCTCGAAGGTGTTGAAGTAGACTATACCGGAAGCGTATGGATTGAATTGAGTCTCATCAACCGTTAGGTAAATGCCATTGCTTAAAGTCAAAAAATCAAGCTGGTTAAGCCCTGTACCTCCATTAAAATTAATGATGCGTTGTGCAAAATCGGTCTTCAATGGAATGCGCAATTGGGGATGTGCCAGAACTCCATTGATGGTTAAGGTGTCGTTGGGCCTCGGCGTCTGGAGGTTGTGTCCGGGTAGCACCATATCCTCTTCATCAAATATAACAGGGCGTCTATGGTAGTATTGTCCATCAACAGTAATCGTCTCAAGCAATTCGTGCACCTTAAAATATTGAGGGCCGAAATTGCCCACTCCCGCGCTGGCACCCGGTGCTGTTGAATTGGAGAAGAAACTCAGAGAGAGCACCAGCGAGTCAATCACAATATCACTCAAGGTGGAGTTCGGAGCCACAAAAATGTGCTCCGCCTCTGACATGCGCAATTCGGTAATGTGCTCCGCTTTCGCAAATCCGAATATCGGATCTACATAGGCGCCGATCATGCCTGGATTAAACTTATCGGACCGTATACTGTCTTCGAGCAGCGTGTGAGCCCTTACGGTAAAAGTATCTATACCATTTGCCTCAAGCAATCGGTCGGTATCCTGCAAATTAAGGCCAAGATCCTGTTCGGGCCGTGTGCAATTGATCATCACAATGGCCGAGGCAAAAAAAACGATAGCGGCCTTGAAATCAGGCCGCTTGCGCAATTTAGTCATAGGGGAAAGTAACTTAGTCGACAAGTACTGTACTGTCTTGTAATATGGAGTCGTAGAAATCACTGTATGCTTTAACGCAGGAGGCTGGATCGCAGTATGGCAAAACCGTTTTTCCTGAGGCGGCCATCAACTCATTCATTTCCGGAGATAAATCTGGACTGGCTGCCACAATTCCGTCGGCGAATTTGAAAGCCATTTTGTGCAGATTTTCTACGGTAGGGCTCGCAAGGTCTGCGATATCCTCTTCGCTGATTCCATCGAATTTTAACTTCTCAATGAGTTTAGCGTCAAGACTTCCGGTAAATTCGCTTTTGTAGGCGGAAACCACAACCTTCGCATCTTCGAAATGGGGATCATCTCCGTAAATCTTTTTCACATACAGTGGCAGTAATGAAGTAAACCAACCATGGCAGTGGATCACATCCGGAGCCCAGCCCAGCTTGCGCACTGTTTCTAAAACACCGCGCACGAAGAAGATGCCGCGCTCATCGTTGTCTTTGAAATATTTTCCGTTCTTGTCTTTAAGCACCGCCTTGCGCTGAAAGTAGTCCTCATTGTCAATGAAGTACACCTGCATGCGGGCGGTGGGAATAGAAGCTACCTTAATAATCAGCGGGTGATCGGTATCGTCCACCACCAGATTCATTCCCGAAAGGCGGATCACTTCGTGAAGCTGGTGCCTTCGCTCATTGATTGTTCCGTATTTGGGCATGAAGACCCGGATTTCTTTTCCTTTCTCACTGATGCCTTGAGGTAGATTTCTCGATACTTCAGACAATTCATTCTTGGGCAGAAAAGGTGTAATCTCCTGCGACACGTACAAAACTCTCGTCTTCTTCATAAAATGGTGGAAATGTTAATTAGATAACACAAAATTACGAAAATTATCCCGCATATTCAACATATTCGCTTAGCTTTGGCGCGTTTTGGCCTTTCCAAACCAGCCCACTACGTCACTTATTACGCTTTACATGCAGACCTTTAACTCAGCAAAATCATTGTCAAACTATCTGGTAAATTGCCGGAAAAAAAAGCTGAAAATCGGGTTTGTTCCAACCATGGGAGCCCTTCACAGCGGGCACATTAGTCTAATCGAGTCGGCATTGACACAAAATGACGTGGTGATAAGCTCCATTTTTGTAAATCCCACCCAATTCAATGATTCAAGCGATTTTGACCGCTACCCGAGGCAGCTGAGTAAGGATATAGAATTACTGGAGGAAGCCAATTGCACCGTACTGTTTCACCCGGATGTCGAGGAGGTGTACCCGGCACCTGACGCACACCATTATAATCTGGGAACTGTCGCCAGGCGACTTGAAGGTGAGTTCAGGCCCGGACACTTTCAGGGTGTGGCTTCGGTGGTGAGGCGCCTCCTGGAGCTGGTCGAGCCGCACAGGGCCTACTTTGGTCAAAAGGATTATCAGCAGCTTTTGGTTATCAAAAACATGGTGAAAGCCTTTTCACTTCCCGTACAAATCATTGGCTGCGCTACTGTGCGCGATGAGCACGGGCTTGCCTTGAGTTCGCGCAATCAACTCCTGAAAGCGGAGGACAGGGTTACTGCCCGCGCACTTTATCAATCGCTTACCCTGGTCAGGCAGGCCTTTGCAAATGGCCAAAATACGGATCTCGAAACGCTGGGGCGCAAATTTCTTGGTCAACAACCCGGAGTGCAGCTCGAGTATTTTGATATTGCCGATGCCAATACATTGGAGCACATTGGCGACAAGGCGATCAGCGATGATCAAAATCCAGTGGCTTTAATTGCGGCCAGTGTGAATGGGGTCAGGTTGATAGACAATGCGCAATTGCGCCCTTTATAAGCCAGCGGAAATATTTGCCTTATCTCTCCTATACGGGTGGTTTGCTTACTTTCGCCGAGCCGTATTGTCGAGCCCAGTGAAAAAGCGCCTGATTCAGTTTCTTAAAATCGTTCTTCCCCTTGCGGTGGGCGTGTATCTCGTGGTACACATTTACCAGCAGCTCGCTGATGATGAGCGAAAAGCCCTGTTCAGCGCGATCAGAAACGCCAACTATTTTTGGGTAGCCTTATCATTCCTGATGGGTGTGTTGAGTCACTATATTCGAGGTTACCGTTGGGGCTTTCAGCTCGAGGCCATGGGCTATAAAGTGAGTGGAGTCAATAATTTTCTTGCGGTGATGATTGGCTACATTGTCAATATGGTTTTGCCCCGGGTAGGCGAAGTAAGCCGCGCCGCTGCGATCACTCAATATGAAAAAGTTCCTTTTGAAAAAAGTTTTGGCTCCATCATCTCCGAAAGGGCTGTTGACTTTGTGCTGCTGCTTACCATTAGCGGTATTACGCTAGCCTTGCAATACAGTGCCCTTGAGCCTTTCCTGAACGAACTGCTCAGTGTATACTCCAGCACTTTTACCTCCATCATACTGTGGGTGCTCATCGCAGCCGGTTTGGTGGGCGCCTTCGTGTTTTTCAAATTGCTCGATCGCTTTCGCGACCGCCCATTTTTCAATCCAATTTGGAAGCTTAAAGAAGGCCTTATCGAAGGACTTCGCAGCATATTTCGCATGAAGGCCAGGGTATCCTACCTTATCGCTACGCTAATGATTTGGGCCTTATATTTAGGTATGTTTTGGATTTGCTTCTATGCCTTGGAAGATACCTCAACCCTGGGGGCGGATGCCATCTTCGCGAGCTTCGTGGTTGGCAGCTTTGCCATCGTCATTATTCCCGGAGGCATAGGCGCCTTTCCGGTAGGTATCATGCAAGTTTTGTTACTTTATGGCGTGGCGGCATCTTCCGGTTTTGCGCTTGGCTGGATTTTATGGCTTTCGCAAACATCTATGATCGTACTCGTAGGTGGCATGAGCATGATCCTCATGCCTATTTATAACCGCAATAAAATCCTTGCCCATGAAAAGGCTTGATCCGCTTTTCGCAAAAATCACTACACCTGAAGTGGCAAGCGCTTTGTGCGCCGGATGGCAAATGCGGGGTTTAAAAGTTGTATTCACAAACGGCGTATTCGACATCGTACACCACGGTCATGTCGCCCTCCTGGCTCAAGCAGCTGATTGCGGCCAAAAGCTCATCGTGGCTGTAAACGCTGATGTCTCCGTGCGCAAGCTCGGCAAGGGTGAAAACAGGCCTGTAAATGCAGAAAGTGATCGCGCGCTGGTGATTGCCGCCATGCAAATGGTGGACCTCGTGATCATTTTTGGTGAAGACACGCCTTATGAGCTCATCAAAGCCATTGCCCCCGATGTGATTGTAAAGGGCGGCGACTACGACCCCGATCAACGCGATAAAAACGCGAAGAACTACCTCGTTGGCTCTGATCTTCAGCGACAAAGGGGGAAAGAAACCGTCGTGGTACCTATAGTCGAAGGCTACTCGACCACGTCCATTATAGAAAGAAGTAAAAGTGGCAAAGGCTAAAACTGTATTCTTTTGCGGAAGCTGTGGCTTCGAATCGCCCAAATGGCAAGGCAAGTGCCCCTCCTGCGGTGAGTGGAACCAGTTTGTAGAAGAAACTGTCCACAAAAAAACCGAAGGGCCGGCGCGTGGCATCATCGCTGAAAGCCGACAGGAAGTGCAAAAGCTGGACGAGATCGAAGCAGATACTGCACAACGCCAAGCCATGCCCGATGCAGAGCTCAACAGGGTGCTGGGCGGTGGGCTGGTAGCCGGATCGCTGATCCTGATAGGCGGTGAGCCAGGTATTGGCAAGTCAACATTATTATTACAAGCCGCTGTTGCAAACGCTAATGGCACCGTGCTATACGTATCAGGCGAAGAGAGCGCAGAGCAAGTAGCTTCACGCGCCAGGAGGATTAAACCCGGGCCCAACAACTGCTTTATTTTAACCCAGACCGACCCCGAACACATTGTGAAAGAAGCCGAAAAGCTTCAACCCTCATTCATCGTGGTCGATTCGGTACAGACGCTACACGCCGGCTGGCTCGACAGCGCTCCGGGTTCTGTAAGCCAGATTAAAGAAAGCGCGGCGCTGCTTATGCGCTACGCCAAAACCAGCGGTATACCCATCTTTTTGATCGGCCACATCACCAAAGAAGGGGCCATTGCTGGCCCGAAAGTCCTGGAGCATATGGTGGATACGGTTGCCATTTTTGAAGGAGACCAGCATCATCAGTTTCGCCTATTGCGTTGCACCAAAAACCGTTTTGGCTCGACCTTCGAGTTGGGCATATACCAAATGGAAAGCGGCGGCCTGCAACCCGTCGC
>DAIRDH010000016.1:6064-23812 GCA_036796255.1 Cryomorphaceae bacterium | reverse complement strand
TCCATCGACCTTGCAGTCGTGGCAGCGGTACTGAGCTCGAGCGAAGACCTCAGCTTGCCGAGCCGCACTTGTTTTGCTGCGGAGGTGGGCCTCTCGGGTGAAATAAGGCCGGTAATGCGCACCGAACAGCGCATTGCTGAAGCGGCCAAGCTCGGCTTCAAGCGCATTTTCATTTCTGAGCATTCCGCGCAAAGCCTCGCAGTTCCCACAGGCATAGAGGTGCTCCGCATATCAAAAGTGCAGGGTATGCTGAGCGAAATGTTTGGCTGAAGCCAAGGGGGATTTTATCAATCTTCCGTTTCGCCTCCCACCAGGTTCATCAACTCATCGAGATTGGGCGTAAGGATGACTTCAATGCGGCGGTTTTTGGCCATGTCGTTCGGATCTACTGGCAAGAACTCGCTTCGTCCGGCGGCTGTGAGCAGGAGGGGGTCAAGGCTGCTGTTTTCAAGCATAATGTTGACCACCGAAGTTGCCCGTAGTACGCTCAAATCCCAATTATTGCGGGGGAACGTTGTCCTGTTAAAGCCATCTGAGTCGGTGTGGCCTTCTACCATGATCTGCAAGTCATCTCGTCCGGCAATGGCACTGCTGAGGTCCATGATCACCTCCCTGCCTTTTTTATCCACCTCTGCACTGCCCTTTTCGAAGAGCAATTTAGCATCCATGCTGACATGTACCCTGCCATTGCGGTACTCTACCGTAAGTCCCTTGCCTTCAAAGCCAAGTAAGGCATCTGCCACACTTTTGCGCAAAGCCGTCATCATACTGTCTTTGGCATTGAGTACACTGCGCATTTCATCGAGTTTGGCCTCACGTGCAATAATCTCCTGCTCCTTCACTTTGAGCGAGGCCTCCAGCCGTGTAAGGGCGTCTTCTTTTGCAAGCAGCGCCACTTTGAGCTCCTCCAATTCACCCATGAGCTTCTTCTTGTCCTCTTCTGTACCGGCCCTGAGGCTGGTGGTTTTGGCAAGCAGCTCATCATTCAGCGCGTTAATTTTATCGTATTGCTTTCGCAAAATGCGCAAAGATGTTCCCAATACAGCAGTATCAGAACTCAGGGCTTGAATTTTCCTTTCCGAAACTTCGTATTTGGTCAGCAATTCATTGTTCTGGACTTTTAAAGCCTCGTTGGTTTTAACAAGGCCTTCATTTTCTGCTCTTAAACTTTTCTCCTTGTCGACAGTTTCCTGGTATTTGCGGCCAGGTACACAGGCTGTAAAGGTGAGCAGTAATAGGATTACAAAATATTTATGGGGTCGCTGCAAATGCATGGTAGTTTAATTTAGATACCACAAAAGTCCAACAATTTTGGTACCTTTTGACTACAATTTACGTTTTTGGTAACATACTTTGGTTTAATAACTCGCCCATGAAGCAATTGAGTGAAAATTGGTTTGTAGAGCCACTCTTTGATTATGAGTACAAAAGCTATGAAATACTTGCTTACGCCAAAGGAATTGAGCAGTGCTTTTCAGAGATCAAATTATACCCATATCTCAGCGAAGTGAAGCGCCATCTTCACGATCTTGAAGCATTTAGCAAAGCAAAGTCAGATCTGGATGCCCAGATGCGCAGCGAATTGAAAAAAATTGATTTGTACAGGCTCAAGTTGATCCGCGATGCTTTGCCAGACCAAAGCGGATTGATATCGGAGCTGAACGATATTATTTCTTTTGCGCAAGAGCGGTTCGAGAATCTGCAGATTTCAGGAAACAAGCTCCTGACTGAGCTATCAAAATTTATTGAAATCAGCCCGCTGGGCATGCAGGGATCAGCTGAAAATCCGGGGTTTTTGCTCTTCAAGTGCGACAGCAGAATACGCATTTATACCTATCACTTTCGCTATGTGCGTCGCCCTGAAGGCAATGAAAACTATAAAGACGTGTGTACCGCTTACCACTCAGAACTTACCGCTCCACGGTTTTCCAACCTGAATCACATTAAATGGGACCTGGTCAAAGCACAACGGGGTTTAAATAATGCTGTAAATGCCTATTTGGTAGAAAGCAAGCTGACCATCCCTCAATATGAAACGCTCGTGCCTTTGGCCAAAGAATACCTGATCAAGACAGCTACTTCAACGTAGTTTCTGTATTCGGATTTTTCAAATACACTTCGGCGAGACTTAACTCTCCCATGCTACCCACTGTAAGGTTGTGCACCCTCCGGGATGTAAGCCAAATCCACTTTTCATAATAAAGTGGTATTACTGCAGCCTTATCTAAAAGTACCTGGTCAGCTTTTTGAAAAAGCTCCATTCGGCTGGTCTGGTCCTGAGCGCGCATGGCTTGCTCGAAGTAAGAATCAAAACTATCGTCTTTGAAACGCACACTGTTGAGGTATGATGCCTTGACGCTGTCGTCAGGGACAAGCTTGCCGTGAAACAGCTTTAGAAAGTTTTCCGGATCAGGGTAATCTGCTATCCAGCCATCGCGCCAGAAGTCAACTTTGCCCTGCTCGATTTGATCGTAATGCCTGCTTCGTGGCAGGGCCGATAGCTCCACGGTGAGATTTAGCGTTTCAAAAAGCATGCGCTGCACCTCTTCAGCCACAGCAAGTGCGGTCTCATTTCCATCATTGACTTGCAGCCTTACCACAGGAAAACCCTTTCCTCCAGGATAGCCGGCCTGACTGAGCAGATATTGGGCAGTATCAGCATTAAAGTGATAGCCTGATAGGCCTTGAACATCGTAGCCCGGCATGCTGAAAGGCACAAATCCATAAATGGCCGGCATTCCGTATCCCTGAAGGATGTCTGCTACTATTTTCTCCCTGTCGATGGCGTAATTGAATGCTTTGCGCACCAATTCATTGCCATAAATTTCACTGCGATGTTGCATCCCGTAATACTCGACGCGCAGCCCGGGGCTTGTAAGTATTTGATATTCTGGCGTGCCATTGCTTCCAATCTTGGCTGACGATTCTATGGCGTGCACTTCGCTATATGGCACTTGCACAATCAAATCGAGGTTGCCCTCAAAAAAATTTTCCAATTGGGCGCGATCACTCCTCACGAAATTGCAACGTACCGCATCGAGAAAGGGTAAGTCATTGCTGTCCTTGTCCTTTCTCCAATACCCGTCATGGCGCTCCAAAATGATGACGTCGTTCATTTTGATGGTTTGTGCCTTAAATGGTCCTGTACCTATGCACCAATTGTCAAACTCCTCGCCAAATGTGTATAGCTCTTTAGGAAAAATCCAAAATCCCGGGTGGGTGAGCAAAGTGGGAAAATTGGGCATCGCATACTCCAATTCAATCTCGAGCACATAGGGTGATACCACCTTAATTCCATCCGGACATGGCTTGGTCGCTATCCCTTTTCCGTGACTGGAATAATAATCCCGGCCGCCTTTGATCACATCTATTGCGAGAGCATAAAGCTGATTTGTGGCTGAAGGTTCACACAATTTGGTGTAGCAATACGCCACGTCTTCTGCTTTCAATTCCCGCGTTTCCGCATCTCCGAATACGGCATCAGGATGAAAGTAGACTTCCTTTCGGAGATAGAAAGTATACTTCTTGCCATCGGCACTCACCTCATAGCGCTCGGCAAGCGAAGGGACGATCTCGTTGGTTTGCCGATTTATGCGAACCAATCCCTCATATACCTGATTCATGATATTGAATGCTGCTGCATCTACAATGTTGTGCGGGAAAATGCTGCGGATATCATCGGCTACATTCATCCTGAAAAGGCCACCGTATTGGGCATCGCCTGCACCGGTCCTTTGCCGGCGCACGGTTTCTTCGGGAGCGTCGGTACATCCTAAAAACGCTACACCAAAAACCGCGACAATGGCCAGCAAACGTAAAAGGTATCTCATTCTATGGTTTTATACTTGTAAGTGAAGTGATATTGGGCAATGATCGCTGTGAACTACATCTTCATGCACGTCTGCATTGATGACTTGTTCGGCAAGCGCAGTTGACACCATATGGTAATCGATACGCCAGCCCAAATTTTTGGCCCGGGCATTGGACCTGAACGACCACCAGCTGTATCGATGCGGCTCTGGATGAAAGTGGCGAAAAACGTCCACAAAACCCAGTTCAAGAAATGATGTGAGCCAATCCCTCTCCTCCGGCAAAAACCCACTGGAATTCTTGTTTGACACAGGGTTGTGAATATCTATAGGCTTGTGGCAAATATTGAAGTCGCCCGAAATTACTACCTTCTTCCTCTCTTTTAGCAGCTTTTCGGCGAAAGGGCTGAAATCGTGTAAAAACTTCATCTTAAAGGCCTGGCGATCGTCGCCACTGCTGCCTGAAGGAAAATAAGTAGACAATAAAGTAATGTCACCGAAGTCGGCCCGCAATACACGCCCTTCTCTATCATACGCATCAATACCACAACCTACCTCAACATGATCAGGTCGAAGCTTAGAAAAAATAGCAACACCAGAATAGCCTTTCTTTTCAGCGCTGTGCACAATGGTATGGTAGCCTTGTTTTTTAAAAGCTTCTACGTCAATTTGGTCGGGTTGTGCCTTGCTTTCTTGTATCATGAAAATATCTGGATTTTCACTTTCAAGCCATTCCATCAAACCTTTTGAAGCCGCTGACCGAATACCATTAACGTTGTAGGATATAATTTTTAAACTCAAATTGCGTATAGATAACGGATTGGGAACTTAGATCGTTTTGTTTGCAAAATTTCAAATGTAACGGAATTTACCCGCTGTGGTTTGCATTGTGTAGAAAGAGATTTCCACGGTGTGTTGTTGTTGTTGTCATTTTTTTCCTGCTCGCGCAGCATGCGCATGCACAAAACGCTGGCAATCTCCGGTCTAAGACCCTTTGGATCAGTGCTGACACCATAGAGATCGACACCCTGAGCATTATACCTGAAAGCGCACTTGTGTATGTAGGCGAAGAGTTGGCGGATACATCATTGTATACCATCGACTATGCCAAGGCGAGCCTCATCTGGTCCAAGCCACATCCATGGGAAGGTGTAACCATCAAATACCGCGTATTTCACTTCGACCTCAACGCTGAGTTCAGCCGCCGCTCCACTGCACTCATTCAGCCCGATGACCAATACCACTATAAACCTTACACTTTCAGGCCTGAGGTTGAGGAAGTACCTATGTTTGGCAGCAGCCAAATCAATAAAACCGGAAGCATTTCGCGCGGTGTGGGCGTGGGAAATGCTCAAGACCTTACGGTAAATAGTACCCTGAGCCTGCAGCTCAATGGTAAGCTCAATGACAACATCAGCATACTCGCCTCTATTACAGACGACAACATACCTATACAGCCGGAGGGAAATACGGCGACACTTCAAGAGTTTGACCGTGTGTTTATTCAGCTCTTTGACGATAAGTCAAAACTGACTGCGGGTGACTTCTTTCTTTCAAAACCACTCGGCTATTTCACGACCTACTACAAACGCGCCCAAGGCGCCTCCTTCGTAACGCGCCAAACCATTGACGACGATGAAGAAAAAGTCTTCTTTACGGAAACCAGCGCGGCACTTTCACGTGGTAAGTTCTCACGATTTCCCATCACCGGGCAGGAGGGCAATCAGGGACCATACCGCCTTCAGGGCAACGAAAATGAACTGTTTATCATCATTCTCGCAGGAACAGAGAGGGTATTCATCGATGGTAGGGAGCTGCAGCGTGGCCAGGAAAACGATTACATCATTGATTACAACACTTCTGAGATCACCTTCACGGCCAGACAACTTATCAATAAAGACAAAAGGATAGTGGTTGAGTTTCAGTACACCGATGCCAACTACTCCAGAACCATGGTGCAAACATCGACGGGAATTGAAACCGAAAAGTTCAGCTTTTACGTGAACTACTTCTCTGAACAAGACGCTAAAAATCAACCGCTACAACAAGACCTCAGCGACGATGACAAGCGCATACTCGACGCGGTAGGCGACGACCTGCACCTGGCGATTGCACCCAGCTTCCAACGCGTGGCAGAGTTCAACAACAATCAGGTGCTCTACACCATGATCGATTCATTGGGATTTGACAGTGTATTCGTGCGGGCTACCGGACAGAGTGACCAGCTCTTCCAGGTCAATTTCAGCGATGTGGGTCAAGGCAATGGCGACTATATTCAAGATGGTTTTGATGCTTCGGGGCGGGTCTTTAAATGGGTGGCACCTGAATTTACAGGAACACAAATATTGCGGAAAGGAAATTTCGCACCAGTACGCAGATTGGTGGCACCGCGCAAAAATCAGATGTTGATGATCGGGGGAAGTGTAAAGCTCACTGAGCGCACCCTCGCCGAAGTGGAAGCCGGCTTCAGCAACCAGGATCAAAACACATTTTCCGAAAGGGACAATGAAAACAATGTGAGCCACGGACTCATGGCGAGGATAAGCCATGAACAACCCTTGAGCAATAAACCCAAGGCCCTCGTGGCGAAAGGCGGATTGATGCTGGAGGCCATTGGCGGCAATTTTCAACCCATAGAACCTTACCGCTCTGTAGAATTCAACCGCGACTGGAACCTCACAGAAGAAGTGCTGCAGCGCTCGCAAAACATTATCACAGGAAGTTTTGGCCTGCACAAGGCAGAAGCACTCGCCATTGATTACAAACTCAATCGATTTCAGGCAGGCAACCTTTACGGTGGCACCAAGCACGAGCTCGCCGCCGATGCCGATATGCAGGGTTTTGATGTTTGGTTTCGAGGAAGCACACTTGAGACAGATGGCCTCGAAAAGAGCCGGTTTTCACGTCACCGTTCACGTGTTGAGCGGTCCATTGGATTTGCTAAGTTGGGCTTCGAGGACGAGCGGGAGGAAAACCGACGCTTTAGAGAAGACTCTGACTCCTTGTCAAGTACAGCTTACAAGTTTTACGATTGGCAGTTTTACCTCACCAACCTCGACACCGCCAAGGTCAATTACAAGGTTTTTTACAGGGAAAGAACCGATTATGCCACTGAGTTTAACAACCTGGGCCAAAGTACCCATGCCAATCATTATGGAGTAGAGCTGGGATTGGTGCACAATCCAAAGCATCAACTCAAAGTGGGTGTTTCCAACAGGGTGCTCAACATCATCAACGAAGAATTGGCCGACAATGCGCCCGAGCGCACCCTGCTATCGCGCCTCGAACACAGCCTGAGGCTCGCCAAAAACAGCATCGTCACCAACACCTATTACGAGCTCGGCTCAGGGCTGGAGCGCAAGCAGGAGTTCATTTTCATATTCGACCCCACGGGTCAGGGCCCGTATACATGGATTGATTACAACAACAATGGAATCAAAGAGCTCAACGAATTCGAATTGGCCCGTCCTGAAGATGGTGACAGATACATTCGCGTATTTACGCCGACCAATGAATACGTTAGGGCCTTCAGCAATCAATTTTCGCAATCGGTAAATATCAATCCGGCAGCGGCCTGGATGGGCAAGGAAGATTACAGAGCTGTCATTGCGCGTTTTAGCAACCAAACAGCATTCAGGATACAGCGGCGCACACAGCTCGAGGATGGCTTGAACCGATTCAATCCTTTTGCGCAGGATATCAGCGATACAGCGCTCATCTCACAGTCGTCGAGTATGCGCAGCACCTTGTTTTACAACCGGACGAGCAGCAAATTTGGGGTAGATTACACCTACAGTGAAATTGCCGGAAAGAATCCTTTTACCAGCGGTTTTGAGGAGCGCGTGCAGACCTCGCACGTAGGTCGCTTGCGCTACAATTTCAGCCCTGCATACGGCATCATAAGCGAGTACGAAACCGGCAGCAACAGCAGCTTAAGCGAAATCACAGAGGGACGAAACTTTGACATCGCCTACCATACGCTCAAGCAAACGCTGTCATACCAGCCCGGAACCACATTCAGGCTGAGCTTTACAGGCAAGTACACCCAGCGCGACAATTCGGAACAGTACGGGGGAGAAAAAGCAACACTCATTGACCTGGGACTCGACATGAGGGCCAACCGTATAGAATCGGGAATGCTCTTTGGACATTTCAACTACATCGCCATCGATTTCAGCGGCGTGGCCAACAATAGCGTGGCCTACGAAATGCTCGACGGCTTGCAAAATGGAGGCAACATCACCTGGGGCGCGGGCGTTCAGCGCCAATTGGGAAACAACATCCAGCTCAGCCTCAGCTATAATGGCCGCAAGTCAGAAGAAATCACTGCAGTGCATACTGGCAACGTACAGGTAAGGGCATTCTTTTGATGCTACAGCAGTTAAAGCCTACTTCAGGTCGAGCTCAGACTTGGAAATCAGAACGCCCTGCTCATAAAGCTCTATGATGTACTTCCCATTGGGCAATTCGGCCTGTACATTGTAGAAAATGCAAAGCTCCATTGATTCGTTTGCATAATCAAAAGTTCGCTTAACGCTATACTTGCCGCTTACGCCATCAAATTCAAAGCGGCCGTCATCGCCTGCGCCAGCATCGAGCACCACACCATCAGGCGAAATAATGCGGAGGTAAATGGTTTTCTTGCCCGCTTCAGCAATGCGGTTTTGGGCAATCGTAGCGCAAGTCCTTATGATTTCAGCCTGCTTGGCCCTGCTCACATCCACCTGATTGCCATTGTTGCGCACCTTGACACCTGATACTTTCACATTGTTGGCTTGTAATAGTGAACCGGCGGCGACCTTGCTTTCCAGTCCTTTCTTCTCCTCAGCGAGGGCCTGGGCCTGGGTTTTCACTTCAGAAAGTTCTTTTGCAAGAAACTGATTGTCTTTTCTAAGGTCTACGTTGAGTGTATTGAGCGAATCGATAGTGACCACATAGCCCTTCATGATTTCTCTTAAAGTGGATGCCTCTTTTTTCAACTTGTGGATAATCCAGGCATCGTCCTTGTGCTTTTCGATTTGCTTGAGCATGTCGCGGATTTGATCCTGCTGGGCCATCATTTCGGCATTGAGCTGGTCGTTGGCCACGTTCAAGGTGTCATACTGGATCAACATTTCCTGAAGGTCGCTTTTCAATTGAAGCTGTTCGAGCTCCACCTCAGAGATCCGCTCTTCCTTTTCCACCACTTCAGTGGATTTGGTTAAATATAATATGCCAAATACCAGGGTGAGCAATGCGAGCACTGCAATGATGATATTCTGTTTTTTGGACGATGATGTTTCAGCCATCTTGTAGTGTTTTTTGGGCGCAGATTAATTTGCTACATTTATGCCAATGATGAATGGCCTAAACGCGCAATATGCGACAAAATTACAATTTAGCATGGTTATATGGCATGGGGCAGCTTTTGTTTCCACAAGTATGTCGTTCATGTGGCCTTCCACTTCAGGATAAATCTGAAATCATTTGTATTTCATGCCATTACCAATTGCCCCGCACCCATTATCACAAAATTCACCAAAATCCAGTTTACCAAAAATTTTGGGGTCGGCTTCCGGTGGCTGAGGCATTCTCATTTGTGCATTTTCACAAAGGCAATGTGGTGCAAACCTTATTGCATGCGCTCAAATATAGCGGCCGAGAGGATGTGGGCGAACGGCTCGGTCTCATTTTCGGAAAGGAGCTTGCACAAGAGGGCTATTCTGGCCCTGAGCTCATTATCCCTTTGCCTTTGCATCCCAGCAAGCAGCGGGTGCGGGGCTACAACCAATGTGACTCGATAGTGCGGGGTATGCAATCGGCGCTGGGCATTGCTTCGGGAACCGATGTCGTGAAGCGCACCGTTGCCAATCCCACCCAAACCAAAAAATCGCGATTCGACCGCTGGACCAATGTAGAGCGCATCTTCGAAGTGGCAGCCCCTGAGAAAATCGCAGGTCGCCATGTACTGCTTATTGACGATGTGATCACCACTGGCAGTACCCTGGAATCCTGCGGCCACAGCGTGCTCGAGGCAGGCGCCAGGGCTGTGAGCATGGCCACTCTCGCCAGTGCGTGAAAAGCCGCTATCTTTGCCCCCATGGAAACTGCCACCCGCGATTACACCACCGCCCTGCAACATATTCAAGGCGTGCTTGACGGTGAGAATGACCTCACCGCCAACCTCGCCAATGTAGCCGCAATCCTGAAAACGCTTCCCGGATACTTCTGGGTTGGCTTCTACATCGTGAAGAACGACGAGCTGGTGCTTGGCCCTTTTCAAGGCTCAGTGGCCTGCACGCGCATAGCCCGGGGCAAAGGCGTGTGCGGTACTGCCTGGGCCACCGGCTGCGCGCAGCTGGTGCCCGATGTACACGACTTTCCAGGGCACATCGCCTGCGATGCGGCATCACAGTCAGAAGTAGTGGTGCCTGTGTATAATCGCTCAGGCGAGGTGGCCATGGTACTTGATGTAGACAGCGATCGCCTTTACGACTTTTCAGAAATGGATGTGAAAGCCCTCGAAAAGGTGGCGCGCATTTTGACTGCGAAAATGCCATGAATTTTTACGGAAAGTTCTCTGCCCTTCTTGGCCTCGCCGTGTTGCTGGGCTGCGCCCAGGAAACCTCTCCCACGGGAGGCATAAAGGATGAAATTCCACCAGAACCTGTGCTCATCGTTCCGGAACCTTTGACAACGCACTTCAATGGCAGCTCTTTCGAATACGTTTTTGATGAATATATTCAGGTAGACGATTTCAGCGGGCAATTGCTCGTATCACCACCACTCAGCAAGAAGCCGGAATACCGCATGAGGGGTCGCAAGCTCAGCGTATCATGGGAAAGCAGGCTTCTGGAAAACACCACTTACCAGTTTAATTTTGGCGATGCCATCAAAGACTTCAACGAAGGCAATGTCAACGACAGGCTGATCTATGTATTCTCAACGGGCGATTATATCGACTCCATGTCGGTAACCGGCAGGGTATTTGACGCTTACACCAATGAACCGCTGGACAAGGTACGCGTAATGCTCTATAAGCAACTCAATGACAGCATGCCATACTCCTCACCTCCCGACTATCTGGCCATAAGCAATGCGCAGGGATATTTTCGCGCAAGCTACCTGCCTCTGGATACGTTCATGCTGTTTGCCTTGAAAGAAGAGAGCAGCAATTACAATTACAATGGACCACCAGAGCGCATTGGCTTTCTTGATTATCACGTGCTTTCTGCCTACGATGACACGGCCTACGCACACACCGTTGCAGTATTTGAAGAAAGGGACACCAGCCAGTACCTTAAGGCCGGCGCGGGAAAAGATTATGGTTATTACGAAACGGTGTTTAACCTTCCGGCCAATGACCCAAAAATCCGATTTATAGACGAAGAAAATGATGTCTTGTTGGAAACCGCCAGCCTGCTGAGCAAGGGGCGCGACACCTTGCGGAGTTGGGTGAAAATATTGGAATATCCCGAATTGGAAGAAATTACAGTAATCGTTTCAGACGAACCCGCATTCGCAGACACGAGTAGCTGGTACATCGAAACCGAGGAAAAATACAGGGAAAAGGCCAAAATACAAGTATCCGCATCAGGTGGCAGCGGTAGAATAGATTTCAATAAGCCCTTCACATTTGCATTCAACCATCCACTCGAAGAGGCCGACACCACCCTCATTTTCCTTTTGGAAGATTCAGTTGCAGTCAACCCCAGCCGGGCAAGGCTGGGCCCTTTTCAGCGAAAGCTGGACGTGATATACCCTTTCAATAAAAATTCGGCATATGCGATTTATGCCAAGGCCGGTGCATTCAAGGATATTTATGGCAATTACAGCGACAGTGTCCATTTTCAATTTGGCCTGCACCCCGATGATTATTATGGCACTTTGAAGGTGAATGTAATGCTTAAGGATACGGTGAAAACAGGTACATTTTTCATAGAGCTGCTCAATGAAAAAGGAACGCGAATAGAGACCCGAAAAATCACCACTTCTCAGACCATTAATTTTGGAAAGCTCCCGCCGGGCAAGGTGAAGCTTGAAGGCATTTTTGATGAAAATGAAGATGGGGAGTGGAATACTGGAATTTACAATGAAGGAATTCAACCGGAGCGCAAAACATACTTCAGTGATGAAATCAATATCCGGTCCAATTGGGATGCGGATGTGGACTGGATTCCCAGTACACCCTTCGACGAAAACTAAAGCAGGGTGAACCGGTCTGCATCAAGGTGTGCCGGAAACTTCTCCCGAAATGCCTGCAGCGCGTCCATTTGCAATTCCACGATCACGCTTTGCTCAACATCATTTATGACAGGTACCAGCGGTATGCCTTTGAAATCAATTGCTGCTGAATGTCCATTGTACTGAACGCCATTGCCATCGCTGCCGACGCGATTTACGCCAATTACGTAGCTCAGATTTTCGATGGCCCTTGCCATCAGGAGCTTATCCCAGGCATCGACCCGGGCCGCTGGCCAATTGGCCACGTACAGTTGAAGGTGGGCCTCACTGCTGCGGCTCCACACGGGAAATCGCAGGTCATAGCATATACGCGGCATGATTTTCCAACCTTTGAAAACAATAAGCTCACGCTGCTCGCCGGGGCTGTAGACTTCGTGCTCTCCGGCCATTCGAAATAAATGGCGCTTGTCATACACCGCCGTGGCGCTGCCGCTTTCAGCCCAAAGAAAGCGATTGAAGTACTTCCCGTTTTCGTGCGCTGCCACGCTTCCGCAAATGGCAAAGCCCAATTCTGAAGATAAACGGGCCAGCCAAGTGTTCGCATCACCATCAGGGCCTTCGGCATAGGCTTCGGGCTTCATGGTGAAGCCTGTAGTGAACATTTCAGGAAGCACGGCGAGGTCTATATTTTTTGGGAGGGCCCGCAACTTCGTTTCGAGCTGTTTCATATTGCCTGTGGGATCCTGCCACAGGAGTTCGCTCTGAACCATGGCAAGTTTCAACACAGGAAAGGCTCTCATAAGGAACGCAGCTTTTCAGCTGCTTGCCGCAGGGTGTCTTCCCCTTTGGCAAAGCAAAAGCGCAGTACCATCTGGTCTTTGACCTGGGGGTAAAATACCGAAACCGGAATGGCGGCTACACCGTGTTTTTGGGCCAGCTCTTCGGCAAATTTCACTTCTTTCTTCTTGCTAATGGCGCTGTAATTGAGCAACTGAAAATAAGTGCCCTGCGAGGGTATGGCTTTGAATCGGCTCCCGGCTATGGCCTCCAGAAAGAGGTTGCGGCGCTTCTCATACATGGCTGAGATGCCATTGTAGTGGTTGGGGTCGCCAAGGTATTCTGCAATGGCGTGCTGCATGGGCGTGTTGACAGAAAACACAAGGTATTGGTGCACTTTGCGAAATTCAGTCATCAGGTATTCAGGCGCGCAGATGTAGCCCATTTTCCAGCCTGTGGCATGGAAGGTTTTTCCAAAACTCGCTACAATCAATGAGTTCGCGGCCAGGCCTTCAAACCGTGCGGCACTCTCGTGCTTTGCTCCGTCAAAAACGATGTGTTCATACACCTCATCGCTGAGTACAAATGCACCCGTGCCCAACACGAGCTTTTGAAGCGCAAGCATATCATCTTCCGTCCAAACCGATCCCGACGGATTATGGGGACTGTTGACGATAATCAACTTGGTGCGCCGCGATACCCTTTTCTTTACTTCCTCCCAATTGGGTCGAAAGTGCGGGGCTTTGAGCTCGATATGGATGGGTTTGCCACCGTTGAGCAAGATAGGCGGCACATAGCAATCATAAGCTGGATTGAATACAATCACTTCATCCCCTTCCCTTACCAGGGCTGTGATGGCGGTGAATATGGCCTGGGTAGCTCCGGCCGTAACGGTAACTTCTGTATCGGGGTTGTAAGCATGTCCGTAAAGCGACTCCATTTTATGGGCAATCGCTGTGCGAAGTGCAGGCACACCCTGCATGGGTGCATACTGGTTGTGGCCGGCCCGCATATGCTTTTCCACCAGCGATATCAGGGCTTCGTCAACCGGAAAGTCAGGAAAACCCTGGGAAAGATTGATGGCGCCATAATCAGCTGCCATCTTGCTCATTACGCTAAAGATGGTGGTGCCGGTTTGCGGCAGCTTGCTGGAGAGTATTGTAGGGGTAAGCATGGTGAACGAAGGTAGCGTTTTGGCAGAGGAATTACAACCTCAACCGCCCAATCTTCCTGCAACAATACAAGGCAGTTTGTAAACTTTAGTTTGCCCGTCAAGGCTAAAGAGTTCAATGTAGACTATGTGCGGCCCTATGCGCGCTTTTGAGCGGTTGTCGGTGGTGCCATCCCATGATATGGTGCCTTGGGTGCCAATAATCTCATTGCTCACCAGGTTTCGCACCATGCGGCCGCGTCTGTCAAATATCTGCACATTGGCCACGTAACCAGGCTGATTGATGTTGTAGTTAATCAACAGTACATCTTGGAAGCCGTCATTGTCCGGGCTAAATACCTCGTTTTCCAGCTCAAACTGCCCAGTGGCCTGGCCTTCCGGCAAAAATTGAGAGTTCTGGTATCCCGGCGTTGCAAATCCAACATTTTCAGCCGCTGATGTCCAATTGCCGGGATCATTGGTTGGCCGGGTGAAACTTAGCCTTTCCAAGGAAACTCCCTGAAAGCTTCGGAGCAGAGAAAGGTGAAAATCTTCCTCATAATCGAATTTGTCAATCTCGGTCATTTGCGCGTCGAGCAGGATTACACTGCCTGCGCTGTTTGTGAATGATGGCACATTAACCGCCAGGAAAGTTTCCGCACGCCCCAGAGGATAATTCTCAATCAACCAAGCCGGATCGGTTGTGAAAACCCGATATTCGCCCGGAAAGATTACCAGTGGGTCAGCTGTGACAATGCGTTCAGTGCCCGATTGGTTGCGCACTATCCAGTTTTGAAGCCCAATAGACTTTTCGGAGAGATTATACACCTCAACAAATTCGCTGCCTCCTGAGCGCACATTAAAGAGCAACTCATTGATAACAACATCACCGGGCTCAGCAGTTTCGGGCAAAGCAATTTTTACGGAAGTGATACCCGCCATGGAATTGCCCACGCAATCGCGCACTCCGCTTACTTCGAGCGTATAAATAATTCCCGCCTGCAGAGGACTTCCAAGGCTAAGAAGGGCCGCTGTGGCATTGGGCAATATGGCCATTTGGCTGGTCACACTGTTGTTGTCAATTGAAAATTCGGCTGTTGCTATGCTCTCCAGGTCGATGACCTCACTGAAACGGACCTCTACCTCTGTGGGTGCCAATACCACTGCCACTGTCACAAATGGTGGCTCGGCATCAGGCGCTGTGCTGTTTACAGAATTTTCTTCGCCAGGGGTACCTCCTCTGCTGTCAACAGAAGCGGTCCAGTTGTCGCCACTGCGACAGGGCTCCTCGAGATTGATGCGCTCAAGGCTCCAGCCCCCATCCTCTTTGCTTCGATCCCGGTACCAGGTCAGGTCGTAAGTCACAATATCAATCTGCTCTCCGGCTGAGTTTTGCAGCAACAATTCTCGGCCACCGTTGGTGAGAAAAGTAGTACTCATTCCATCCACAAAATACACGCCTTCAAAGAGTATCCATTCCTGCAATTGTGATGCGGGAGCGCAAATCACATATTCACCCGGCAGCAGCAAGCGCGTATTGGTAAGTTCAAGGCCAGAAAGGGTCAATCCCTGTAGTTCAATCACTTTGTCGCTCGCATTGTATAGTTCGAAATATTCTGTAGGTGGCAGTCCTACGGCTGGCGTAGGGTCGGCCATGATCTCACTGATGAGCACGTCGTGAAGCTCAGGGCTCTCACCGAGCCGAATGGAAACCGTGGCCTCGGGCATGGCGTTCAGCGAGCAGTCAAGCAAGCCATTTACCGTAAGGCTGTATTCAGCACCTACTTCGAGCGATTCACTCAGCAGCAGGCGCACTTCAATAAGCGGCGAGAGTGGTTGGGCTTCGAGTACGGCTATTCCCTGGTCCATCAGGTAACTGCCGTTGATCAGCGACTCTTCATCCATCAATTCATTGAACTGCAACACAATAATGTCTTCAGCTTCAGCATAATAACCCTGGATAACAGGTGGTGCCAGGTCAGGGGCATCATTAAAGACGCTGTTTTGAGCGCCAGGCGTACCTCCGAGGGCAGCATTGGAGGCGCGCCAATTCTGGGCTCCGCTGCATTGGGTGAAGGGATTGATGATCTCCAGCGACCAACCGCCATCTGTTTTGGATGGATCGCGGTACCAGCTGATATCGTAAGTCACCGTATTTACAAGTGTGCCTGACTGGTTGATGAAGCTAAGCTCTCGCCCGCCATTGGTGAGAAATGTGAGGCTCATGCCATCCATCACATAAGCATCTGGATAATTCTGAAAATCTCCAATCGCACTGCTCGACACGCAAAGCAGGTATTCTCCCGGCATCAACAATCTGGGATGGTTAAAACTTAAACCGGAGAGCTCACAACCCTGAATGTCAATAACATTGTCACTTGCGTTAAAAAGCTCGAAATACTCCTGTGCTGGCAATCCTACCACGGGGGTAGGATCGGCCATGATTTCTGAAATGGTTACGTCGCCCAGCTGTGCTTGAATTCCGAAAAGGATTTCAATTGAAGTATTGGCTTCCAATACATTGCCAGAACAATCTGCTGGGCCGTTGATCAAAAGGGTGTAGGTTTCGCCAACTTCGAGCGGTGTATCCAGCTGCAAATCAACCGACATCAAATTTGCAGCAGCGGTGATGCCCACCACATTGACCCCGGGAGTGATGGAATAAGACCCGTTGTTCAGGCTTTCGCCGTCCATTATTTCATTGAAAAACACACGAACCACATCGGACGATACTTGCTGAAAGCCTGTAATTTCCGGGGCGGTGGTGTCGGGTGTATCGTCAAAAATGCTGTTCCCCTCACCAGGAGTACCTCCTTGAGGATCGTCACTTGCGCGCCAATTTCCCATCCCTGAGCAAGGCGAAAAAGGATTGATTTGCTCAAGCGTCCAGCCTCCTTCGTCTTTGTCAGGATCCTGATACCAGCCAATGGTATAGCTTACCGCGTCGATCAATTGCCCTTCGGGATTGAGCAGGGTGAGGCTATCGGCCGAGTTGGTAAGCGCCGGCCATGAGGGCAATGCCAAAACATCACCATACGCCTCGAATGTTTGTGCATCTGCGCTTCTGCAAAGGATGAGGTAACTATCTGGCGCGAGCAGTGCTGTGCCAAGAAGATTGGCAGTAGTTCCATTTACATAAGTATACCCTGAAAGGTCGAAATATTTGTCGGTCGTTGTATTGTACAACTCTATAAATTCGGCGGCGGGCAGAGCTACAGGAGGGTTCTCATCCACCATCATTTCGTTGAATACAATTTCGCGGAAAGCGGACTGAGCGATTGTAAAAAAAACAAGCTCCAGGGCCTGCGACGAAATGGCATTTCCCGCAAGGTCTTCTACGTCATTGACGGTGAGTGTGTATACCTGGCCTTCATTGAGCGCTTGCGCAAAAGTTAGGGTTACATTGAGCAGCGTTTCTGTATTGAATTGAGCAGATGAAGGATTTCCTATTCCTCCGTTTACCGAGTAATTCGCTGCATTTCCGGCAGTGGCTGCATCAAGTGGCTCATCAAAAGTGAGCAAAGCCTGGGTGGCAGAAAGCGCTTCTACGTTAATGACAGTGGGCGGTGTAACATCGGGTGGGATGGGTGCTACGTTGAAGTTGTCAAACCAGTGGCTGTTGACTGGCCCGGCAGCACCAGATTGCAAAATTTTGATTCCGAAAGCTACAGTGCTATTGAACGTATTGTCCGTAACCAAACCCAGGCTCTGGAAGTTGCCTGTGACACCCTGGTCGACACGGATGTCCCACAGACCGTCCGTGCTGCGAGTTACCCTGACATTAAAAGGGTTGTTACTCGAGCTATTCACTTGCGATGCGGGGCCTTCCAGGAGCAAGGTCTCAGTTCC
>DAIRDH010000016.1:0-5964 GCA_036796255.1 Cryomorphaceae bacterium | reverse complement strand
AAGATATACAGCATGGAGGAGGCCGTGAAGGCCAAATGTGACATCGCGCTCTTCAGCGCTGGAGGTTCTACCAGCCTTGAGTGGGCGCCTAAATTTGCGGAAGCGGGAACCACTGTAATCGACAACAGTTCAGCTTGGCGCATGCACCCCGACCACAAATTGGTGGTGCCCGAAATCAACGGTCACTTGCTCACCGCCGAAGATAAAATCATTGCCAACCCCAATTGTTCTACAATTCAATTGGTCATGGTGCTCTCACCTTTGCACCAGGCATATGGCGTACGTAGGGCGGTGGTATCCACCTACCAGTCGGTAACGGGTACAGGGCTTGCCGCCGTTGAGCAACTTGAACGAGAGCGCCGTGGCGAAAAAGGCGAAATGGTATACCCATATCCGATAGATAAAAACTGCATTCCGCATTGCGATGTTTTTGAAGAAGGTGATTACACCAAAGAAGAGTTGAAACTCACCCGCGAAACGAAAAAAATACTCGGAGACAACGATGTGCGTGTTACAGCAACAGCGGTGCGTGTACCCGTAATGGGCGGCCACTCTGAATCGGTAAATCTCACCCTCGACCGCGACTTTGAAATGGACCAGCTGAGGAAGTTGCTCCATGAAACCCCCGGTGTCACCTTGCAAGACAATCCCGACACCAAGACCTACCCCATGCCGCGCTTTGCTGAGGGTAAGGATGAGGTATTCGTAGGCCGGATACGCCGCGACGACTCATGGCCCAACAGCCTCAACCTCTGGATAGTCGCCGACAACCTGCGCAAAGGTGCTGCCACCAATGCAGTGCAAATCGCTGAGCTTTTGGTGGCAAAAGGCTTGGTTTAAGTTCTGGCAGATAATTCTCGTTTTACGCCTAAAAATTTCTTTTGTAGTTGATTATGCCTGCTGCGGCACTACCCTTTCATCAGTCCGAAATGCCGGGGCAAACGCGGGGGGATAAAAAAAAGGGAGGCCCGCTGATTGCGCTGATTAGCGCTGATATTATATTCGCTGCGCTCATACGAAAAACCCGCAGAGACCGCAGATTTCGATCTTCCGCTTTCGTGGAATTAACTTTCTACCTGGTCATCTCTTTCTGGATGCTTTTCCAATATTTTAAACTCGAGATCCTTTCAAATATTAAACTGAACCGATTGTGGGTAAACCCGTGCGAGGGCACTACCTTTCCATACGGACTCCCCGTGCTGAAGCAGGGTCTATGACCTGCGGTCGTAGGGCTAAGGGGCAAGCGTGAGGTTCTTACAACTCTCTACCCCAACCTATCCGCCAAAATCCGCATCTCAACAACTGGAGAAATACGCTGGTAAATGATGTTGTACACCGCCTCGGCGATGGGCATTTCAACCTCGTACTTGCGGTTCATTTCAAAGAGGCTCTTTGTGGCGTAGTAGCCTTCGGCCACCATTTCCATTTCGAGCTGGGCGGCTTTTACAGAATATCCTTTGCCGAGCATATAGCCAAAGGTGCGGTTGCGGCTGAACTTGCTGTACGCGGTTACAAGCAGGTCGCCCAGATAGGCTGGCTCGCTCACATCGCGGTGAAAGGGATTGACCTTGTCGAGAAAGCGCTCCATCTCCATAATCGCAGCTGAAATCAGCAATGCCTGAAAATTGTCGCCGTAACCGAGGCCGCCACAAACACCGCTTGCGATGGCGTAAATATTCTTAAGTACTGCAGCAATTTCAGCCCCGAAGAGGTCTTCGGATGTGGTGGTTTTCATATAGCGCGTACTCAGCCGCTCAGCGAGGAAGGCTGCATTTTCCTCATTCATACATGCTATGGTGAGGTAGCTCAGCCTTTCCATGGCCACCTCTTCGGCATGGCAGGGCCCACATATCACCCCGATATCGTCATATGGTACACCATACTCCATGTGAAAGTAGCGCGCCGGAATGGAGTGAAACTCTGGAACAATGCCCTTGATCGCAGAGAAAACTATTTTGCCCTTGAGCGCTTCGGGCAGTACCTCTTTAAAACTGGCGTGTACAAATGCAGAGGGTATAGCAACGATCAACACATCGCAATTCGCTATCACTTCATTGATATCTGATGATACTTTCAGCTTGCTCACATCAAATTCCACCGCCCTTAAGTAATTGGGGTTGTGGTGGTATCGCTCAATGTGCGCAACAGACTCGGGGTTGCGTTGCCACCACCAGGTAAGGTCATTGTTTTCACTAAGCACTTTGGTGAGGGCAGTGGCCCATGAGCCTCCACCTATCACACCCATCCTCTTTTGAACTGCCATGCGGCTTTCGATTTTTCTTGCGGATAAAGATAGAAATGTTCTGAATTAGCTACATTTTTTGGTTGCTCCATGCAATCAATGCATTGCAAAAGCCCTGAATCCCGCTTTCCCGCCTCACTTTCTCAAAGTGGCCCAATATAAAGCCTCGACGGGCCTTTTCGGCAAAATTGCTACTTCCGTAAAATGGGCCTCTGTCCATTTCCCTCAAAACTTCTTAGCTTCGGGCTCCAAAAAACCCCAACATGCTGATAGGCAATTTCGCAAATTTCAACTTGAAATGGATTTCCTTTTTATCGCTTGTGTTCATGGCTGTTGCTTGTGGCGATAACCAACCACGCGAAGCGATTGGCGAAGTCAACATGTTTGAAGATGCCTCCCTGGTAAGCATGTACGATGCTGCCGACAAACGCGATGCACTGGCGCTATTGCCTTATGCTGAGCACGAAACCGCCGCTTACAGGCGGGCCTTTGCGCGCTTGGTGGGTTCCATGCCCGACAGTGTCTTGCTCGATCCGGTTGGCAAATTGCTCTCAGACCCCATTCCATATGTGCGCCTCGAAGCGGCATGGGCCATTGGTCAATACAAAGACACGCTTGCTTTGGCTTTTTTGGAAAAAGCTATACGCAAGGCTACCATTCCGGAAGTAAAAGCGGAATTGCTGGAAGCCATCGGTAAATGCGCCCATTCCAATGCAATGGCCTTTCTCATTCGCCATGAGCCCAATACCCCGGCTGAAGAGGCTGGAAAAATGTGGGGCATTTACCGCGCATCGTTGAAAGGATTGCTGCTGGAAGACCACGTGCGTGTGATCGCCGCACACCTCAAGTCAGGCGACGCCGATACACGCCTGGCTGCAATAAGCACCCTTGCACAGCAGCAAGCCTTCCGCCTTGACGATTATGCCAATGACTTGAGAGCCCTCGCTGCAAGTGATCCTGTGGCGGAGGTGCGACACAAAGCCATGCACGCTTTGGCTTATACGTATACCAAGGATGAGTTTTACGCCAGCGTATTTTTCAATGATGCGGACCCGGCCGTGCGGGCAACAGCGATTGCAGCTTTTGCCAATCTCACCTCTGAGCCAGCTATAGGCATCATCATGGACGCACTCCAGGACGGACAGGCATGGGTAGCTACCGTGGCCGCTGCCCGCATGCCGGGGCTGGGTATGGCGCTCTCGCCCGAAGCATTGCGGAGTCTGGCCCTGAGCTCGCCCGTGCCCGAAGTGCGGGCCGCCGCCGTGAATCACATGTTCAGAAATACCAAAGACAAGAATGAAGGCTGGCAGCTTTACCGAAGTGTGATGACCGCTTACAGAACTTCGGGCGATCGGGTACCACTCGTGCGCAACCTCGGTGAGTTTCCTTTTGCGATGGATACCCTGCTCGCTTATCTGCGAAAACCAGCGCCCATCTCGACTGCTGCGGCCGAAGCCATCGTGGGCCTTGCAGGTAGATTTCCTGATATGCGGCCTTTTGTTTCTGAAATAATTGTCGGTGAAATTCTGACTGCTGACATCGGCGCAGCAACAGTTTTCGCGCAAGCAGCGAGGGCACCTCACTTTCAAATATTGCTCACTGAGCATTATGCAACCTTCCTGGAAGCGGCTGATCGCTTTACATCACCCGGCGAGGCCGAAGCAAGAGAAGCACTGCTGAGAGTGCACAAAACCTTGACCAATGGCGACCGAACCTTCGGGCCGCCTGAATACAACCACCCCATAGATTGGGAAAGCGTCCGCGAAATACCGCGGCAAACCTACGCCCGGCTTTACCACAAAGGCCGCTACCTCGAAATTCAACTCCTTGTGGAGGATGCCCCGGGCAGCGTGGCAAGTATCATAAAACTTGCAAATGATCGATTTTACGACGGTCTGAACTTTCACCGCGTGATCCCAGGTTTTGTGAGCCAGGGAGGCTGCCCGGCAGGTGATGGCTTCCACAGCGTGCCTTACAGCCTGCGCTCGGAGTTTTCGCCACTCCGGTTTGGACGCGGTGTGGTCGGCCTTGCTTCGGCAGGTACGGATACGGAAGGCTGTCAGTTTTTTATCTCCCACGCCAGCGCTCCCCACCTGGAGGGTAGATTTACCGTGGTAGGTGCCCTTACCGATGGATTTGAGCTCCTGCCTGAGCTCTCAGCCGGTTCCGTGATTGACTCCCTGAGAATTGCCCAAACAAAAACCCTGGCAGAAAATTGAATTGCAATGGCACTTGATTTCTTGACTTGAATTTCTGAACTTGGTAACCCTGATTCAAAAAATACGTTCTATGATAGCTATTTTGAAACGAAACAAAGCTATGAGCGTGGAAGACCTGACCCAACTCACCATTGGGCAATTGCGCAAGGTGAGTAATGCCAACTGGATTGCATTCAACACATTGGCCATTATCAATTTATTCTTGTTCTACCACAGCTTGTTTTCCGAAAATTGGATTTTGCTCTTTCTCTCATTCGGACTTTTTCTGGCAAGCCTTGCTGTATACGACAATTACAAGGTGAGCAAAAAATGCCTTGACGACTCTGAATTATCCTGATCACAACATAAAACAACAATGGAAGGAGCCGGCAGCAGCCGGCTTTTTTGTGCGCCATTCTCCCGTCGGAGGTGTCGATTCCATGCACAGTGCTTTTTGCTATATTCGCAGCAATTCGCATGGTGATGTTCTGCTTCAATTCCCGAGCCGCATTAGACAGGGATTTGCTTCAGCAGTTCATTTTGGCGAAAGCCTAAAAATGGCAAAATATCAATCAAGATGAAAATCAGTGGTTTTTCGATGGTGCGCAACGCCACCTTGCTTTACTACCCCATCAAGGAGTCCATCATGTCCATCCTGCCCATCGTCGATGAGTACGTGGTGGCGGTAGGCAAGGGCGAGGCCGGCGACCGCACGCTTGAGGAAATTGAAAGCATCGGTTCAGACAAGCTGCGGATCATTCGCACAGAATGGGACCTCGAAAAGTACCCCAACGGCACCGAAAACGCCCACCAAACCGACATCGCCAGAGAAGCTTGCACAGGGGATTGGCTCTTTTACCTGCAGGCCGATGAGGTGGTGCACGAAAAGGATTTGCCCGCCATTCAGCGGCGCTGTAATCAGCTTGTCGATGACAAGGAGGTAGAGGGCCTGCTGTTCAACTACTATCATTTTTGGGGCGACTATGGGCATTACCACACCGCCCACGGCTGGTATCCCCATGAGATCCGCATCGTGCGCAACCACCCTGACATTCACTCATGGGAGTCGGCGCAGAGTTTTAGGCGCATTCCGGGTTTCGATTATGTGAATTACCGGCAGCAGGAAGGCACCCACAAGCTCAACGTGGCCGCTGTAGATGCGCACATATACCACTACGGCTACGTGCGGCCTCCCGACTTTATGCAGCGCAAGCGCAAAGCCCTCGATACCATACACCGCGGCGAGGCCCGTGCCGACGCCGATTACAAAAAAGAGGCAAAACTGTTCGACTATGGGGCGCTGGGCAATATATCCCAGTTCAAAGGGAGCCACCCGGCCGTGATGCAGCAGCGCATTGCCGAAATGGATTGGAAAGACCAGTTGAACTATTCAAAAACCGCCGACCTGAGCAAACGCAAACCCTTCAAGCACGAGACTTTTAAAAACAAAGTGGTCACCGCTGTGGAGCAGCACCTCAATGGAGGCAAGCAGCTGTTTACTTTTAAGAATTACAACCTGTTGCA
>DAIRDH010000015.1:11979-62946 GCA_036796255.1 Cryomorphaceae bacterium | reverse complement strand
CGCAAGGAAAAACTCCTTGAAATAAATGCATTTATGGCTACCCTCTCGGAAATGCTATTCACACCAGCCAAAAATCCCGCATCATGAAGCCGCTAAGCACCTCACAAATCGAAGCCATTGCCGAAATGCTCTTGGCGCACAAGCTCTCCCCCCAACTGCACGACGACCTGCTCGACCATTTCTGCTGTGCGGTGGAAGCTGAAATGCACGGTGGGAAAAATTTTGCGGAAGCACTGATCTCCGCCAGCCAACAAATATGCCCCAACGGGCCGCAGGAAATTCAATCGGAAACCCAATATCTACAAACACAACCAAATAACAACCCAATGAAAAAGTTCATGTATGTCGCTTCGTTTATCGCCGCAGTGGGGCTCACCACCGGCGTGCTGTTCAAAACCATGCACTGGCCAGGTGCCAGTATCCTGATGCTGCTGGGCACCTTTCTTTTTGTGTTTGCCCTGCTGCCACTTATATTCTACAATGCTTATCACCGTGAGCAAAGTGCTGATGTAAAGCTGAGATTAAAAGTAGCTTTTGGATACTTCGGGTTTGCCCTGCTCGCTGCAGGCTTCCTTTTCAAAATGCTGCATTGGCCCACCGCCAATGTGCAGATAAGCCTCGGAATCATTATCCTCAACCTCGGCTACTTTCCGCTGGTGTTTTTGAAAATGTACCGGCAGTCGGCTGGATAGCGCATCGGATTCTTTGATTTTGGAAACCTTCCTTTCGGGGAGGGTTTCTTTTTTTGAGGCCAATCGGCCTACTTTAAGTCTATCGAGGTTTTAAACTTTCAAGCCTTTAACGTTATATCAGTCGTGAGGAGAGGCCAATCTGAAATCAAAAATTTTTTACCTTCATCTAAAGCAATGCAACAACCATGGAAAAGCCCGACCCAGGAAGCCACCTTTTCATCCATTATGTGATTGCGGTAGGCGGAGATTTAAACACGATCTATAATTTTTTGCAGCAGCCAATCGAAGGCTGCATCACAGCCATTGCCGAAGAAGACGGCAACACCACCATGTGCGTGGCATGTATGCCCGACCATTGCCATATCCTGATCGATTTGAATTTTGAATGTTCGATAGAAGCCTGCATAGAAAACATCAAGGAAAAAAGTGCTGCATGGATTAATGAAAACCTCCACGTACCTGAAACCTTCACCTGGCAGGAGGGCTATGCCGCCGTGAGTGAGGGACTTTCGTCTGCACCCCGCCTGATCGACCATTTACTGAATCAGGAGGAGTACCACCTAGAGCACAGTTTTCGGGAGGAGTATATCGCCTTGCTCGAAGAGAACGAAATTGATTATGATGAGGATGGCTTGTTTGAGTTTAGAGATTGAATGGCGTCTGAATTGACAATACTCTAAAAAAACAGCTCAACCATCAACCACTATTGCAAGGAACTCTTGAAGAATCTATGTGTCTCGATCGACTTGGAAGAGCGCTCCTGCGTAAAAAAAACCCTCCGCTTTGGAGGGTTTTCCATTTTGTACTTACCTAAAAAAGGTCCCGAAATGGGGAAGATGATTATACCAATGCAACCTTAATTCAAATTAGGCTGAGGAGTCATCCTTAGGTAAGGCTTGATTTCAGTATGTCCTTTCGGAAAAAGTCCGGGTATTTGCTCATTGGTCACTGCAGGCACGATCACACAGTCATCGCCATTTTGCCAATTGGCAGGAGTGGCCACTTTGTGGTATGCAGTGAGCTGCAGGCTGTCAATGACGCGCAGGAGCTCGTCAAAATTGCGGCCGGTCGAAGCTGGATATGTGAGGATAAGCTTGATTGCTTTGTCGGGGCCTATCACGAATACCGACCTCACAGTATGGCTCATGCTTGCGTTGGGGTGTATCATGTCATAGAGTTCTGACACCTTGCGATCCTTATCGGCAATGATGGGGAAATTGACTGTGGTGTGCTGTGTCTCGTTGATGTCTTTGATCCAACCCGCGTGCGATTCCAACCCGTCAACACTGAGGGCTACAACCTTCACATTGCGCTTATTGAATTCGTCGGTGTACTTGGCTACTGTGCCAAGCTCAGTGGTGCACACGGGGGTGTAGTCGGCGGGATGCGAGAAAAGCACACCCCAGCTGTCGCCAAGCCACTCGTGAAATCGGATGGTGCCTTCAGAGGTTTCTGCTGTAAAGTCGGGGGCGGTATCGCCCAATCTTAAAGTTGCCATAGGGATTTTGATTTAAAGGTTTGCTTGATAAACGCCGCGTAGACACTGATGTTTTAAATCCAGATTAGGCTGAGGCATAAAATATACTAAATATCCAATCGGCCGCTTGGCGATAATCAGGGGCAAAAAAAACCGCCTCCCTTTGCAGGAAGGCGGCTTGAAGTTTCGCATCAGATCAAAACCTTACTTCATCAGTTTGGCAATCTCCGAATCGATTTTTTCAGTTTCTTCAATGGCGAGTTCAGCATCTACCAGGATACGGCCGCTGTGCTCATCCACAATGATTTTTTGGCGGGCAGCCACGTCAAGTTGTCGCTGTGGTGGAATCGTAATGTACGAACCAGCAGAAGCTTCACGGTCGATGGGAACAACTGCCAAACCATTTTTTGAACCCTCGCGGATACGCTCATAAGCGGTCACAAGGCGGTCATCAATATTTTTCTTGGCATCGTCAGAGAGTTTGGTGAGCAACTCTTCTTCGCGCTTGGTTTCTCCCACGATTTCGTCAAGTTCAGCACGCTTGTTTTCAAGGTCCTTTTTGCGTCCGGCCACTTCTTCGCGTGTTGCGTTGAGTACCTCTTCCTTACCGTCAATCTGGGCTTTGAATTCTTTGATGCGCTTGTCGGCGAGCTTCATTTCGAGCTCCTGGAATTCCATTTCTTTCGCAAGCGATTCAAACTCGCGGTTGTTGCGCACATTGTTTTGCTGCTCTTTGTACTTTTTGATCAGTGCTTTAGAGTCAGTAATGGCATTTTTCTTCGCGTTGATTTCTCCTTCAAGTCCTGCGCGCTCATCTTCCATTTTCTGGAGACGGGTTTCAAGACCTTCAATCTCATCCTCAAGGTCCTGAACCTCAAGAGGAAGTTCGCCACGCACAATGCGTATGCGGTCTATTCGGGAATCAATCAATTGGAGGCGGTACAATGCCCTGAGTTTTTCTTCAGGGGTGGTGCCTGCTTTGGTTTTAGTTTTTGCTTCGGCCATATATCAATGAAAGTATTGCACGGGGTTGGTATTGACCTCCGTTAAATGGGTGGCAAAAGTACTAAATTTTTCGCTTAGTTTCTCCGCCAAAAGATCAATCGTAAATCGCTCGCTTTCAAAGTGTCCGATATCTGCGATGAGCAACTGTCCCTCTGCATCAAAAAATTCATGGTATTTGAAGTCGCCAGTTACAAAGGCATCGGCGCCCACAGCCTTGGCCCGTTGAAGCAGGAAGCTGCCTGCGCCGCCGCATATCGCCACCTTGCGGATGCGCCGCTCACCCTTGTCGGGAAAAGCGGTATGGCGGATCATTTTCAATTCAAGCCGCTCTTTAAGCAATGTGAGAAATTCATTTCCCGGCAGGGCCTCAGGCAGCTCCCCCAGCATACCGGAACCGATATACTGGTTTACATTGGCCACGTGGTGCAGGTAATGGGCCACCTCTTCGTAGGGATGCGCCTCGCGAAGCACGCGCAGCATCGCAGCATCCATATGCCGGGGAAACATGAGCTCCACGCGGGTTTCGGCAGCTTGCTCCGGTTCACCTGCCTTTCCGGCAAATGGATTGGAGCCCTCGAGCGGGGTGAATGTGCCGGTGCCGTCCACATTAAAACTGCAATCACCGTAATTACCGATCACCCCTGCCCCAGCGTCAAACAATGCGCGTCGCACCCTCTCGGCATGGTCGCGCGGTACGAAAAAAGTCAGCTTTGAAAGCACCTCCTCTTTGGTTTGCAATATTTTAGGATTCTGCAATCCGATTTTTGCCGCAAGGCGTCCATTTACACCATCGGGCACGCTGTCGAGGTTGGTATGGGTGGCATAAATCGCAATGCCCTGCTGTATGGCTTTGATCACGGTGCGCTCTACATAATTGCTTCCATTCAAGCGCTTGAGCCCGCGAAACACAATGGGATGGTGACTTACAATCAGGTTACAACCTCGCGCAACAGCTTCATCGACGGTAGTTTCGATACAATCAAGGCTCACCAATACGCCCTTCACCTCCACATGGGGATCGCCTACGATTAAACCGGGATTGTCATAACTTTCGGCATATTGTTTTGGCGCGAGCCTTTCAAGGCTGGCAATTACTTCTTTGATTTGCGTCATGGTAGGCTTAAAATTGTTTGCTAAAATTACACAATGATTCAAAAACGGCGTTGGCTCCTGCCCTTGTCATGGCCTTACAGCGCGGCGGTATGGCTGCGCAACAAGCTCTATGATGCAGGTGTACTGGCCTCGCAGGCGCCTTCCGGCAAAAGCATAGCCATTGGCAACCTCGCTTTGGGAGGTACCGGCAAAACGCCCCATACCGATTACCTCTTGCGCATGCTCGATGCAAGCAGCACCGCTGTGCTAAGCCGTGGCTACGGTCGCCAAAGCTCGGGATTTGCAGTGGTCACACCAAGCGCCAATGCCAGCGATGTGGGCGATGAACCCCTTCTGCTCGCGCGAAAGCATCCCGAAGCCCTGGTGTTGGTGGATGCGGATCGGTTGCACGGAATGGCCGAGCTCAAAGCCCGTTTTCCGGAAAGGAAAGTGGTGCTGCTCGACGATGCCTTGCAGCACCGCAAGCTCAGGGCGGGATTCAATCTGCTGCTCACCACCTGGCAGCAGCCCTTCACCCGCGATGCAAGCCTCCCAGCGGGCAACCTGCGCGACCATAAGCTTCGCGCCCGCCACGCCCATGCCGTGGTGGTGACCAAAACCCCTGAAAACAGCAGCGAAAAAGACCGACAAGCCCTGCGCGATGAACTGGCCTACCTCGGCGTGCCCGTTTTCTTCTCTCATATAAGGTATGGAGACACAAGGCATTTTGCAGGGGCCAAGCCTGGTGAGTTGAAGCCCGGATCGTGTGTACTTTTACTCAGTGCGATCGCCGATGCCTCACTCTTTGAGGCACATGCCCGCGAAAACTACAAGGTACTCGAACACTTCAACTACCGTGACCACCACCGCTTCACGCAGGCGGATTTACAGCGCATTCGCGATTTTATTGGTAGCTTTGCGCCCGGCGAGGTGGCAGTGCTCAGCACCGAAAAAGATGCCATGCGTCTGCTCCCATACACCATTGACAATGAACACGAAATGCCCGATATGTACTATTGGGAAATTGCCGTAAACTTTGGCGATGATGCCGAAAACTTTGAGAAATTGATAAGAGCTTATGTTGAATCTTGATACTGCGCTGGCCTTTGTAAAGTCAAAAATGCCCTATGTCCCTCAGGTGGGCATCATACTGGGTTCGGGCCTTGGCAGCCTCGGTGAGCAAATCGACATCGATGTTGAAATACCGTACACCGACATCCCCGACTTTCCAAAATCGACTGTCGAGGGACACAAAGGCACGCTGGCATTTGGCCAATTTGGCGGCAAGCAAGTGGTGGCCATGCGCGGGCGCTTTCATTATTACGAGGGCTACAGCATGGACGAAGTCGTGGCGCCAGTGCGCATCATGGCGCTGCTCGGCGTGAAGCGACTTATGGTATCCAATGCCTGTGGCGGCGTGAATCCCGATTTCGAAATTGGCGACTTGATGGTGATCACTGACCATATCAACCTCTTTCCGACCAATCCGCTAATGGGCCCGAACAATGATAAGTGGGGGCCGCGCTTCCCCGACATGAGCACCACCTATAGCAAAGCCATGGTGGCACTCGCCAAAGAAGTGGCCCAAGCCCAGGGCACGAATCTACAATACGGCACCTACGCCGGACTTACCGGCCCATGCCTTGAAACACCGGCGGAGTACAAGTACATCCGCATTATTGGCGCCGATGCCGTGGGCATGAGCACTGTACCCGAAGTAATTGCCGCCCACCACATGGGCATGGAGTGCTTTGGCACGAGCGTGATTACTGACCTTGGAGTGGAGGGCCGAATTGTGGAAACCACCCACGAAGATGTGGTGCGTGCTGCGGGTGCTGCTTCCGCAAAAATGGTTCCGCTGTTTCGCGGTATAATTGAAAAACTATGATTGAAGAGCGAGAGGAAATTCTCAATAAATACCAATTGGTGGTGGGCCTGGAAATTCATGCCCAGCTTATCACGGCTTCCAAAGCTTACTCAGGTGCTGTGAATGCATACGGTGACCTGCCCAATGCCAATACCTGCCCGCTCACCCTGGGCCACCCGGGCACATTGCCGAGGGTAAATGAAGCAGTGGTGCAGCATGCTGTTCGTCTGGGCCTGGCTACACATTGCAGCCTTACCCGTGAAATGCACTTCGCACGGAAGAACTATTTCTACGCCGATTTGCCGAAAGGCTACCAAATCACACAAGACAAAACCCCCATATGCACCGAAGGCTACCTCGACGTGAAGGATGCTGAGGGCAAGGACAAGCGGATTGGAATCACCCGCATCCATATTGAAGAGGATGCCGGAAAGAGCATTCACGATCAAGATCCGTACAATACGCTTGTAGACCTCAACCGCGCCGGAGTGCCCTTGCTGGAAATAGTTTCGGAGCCTGACATTCGCAGCATTGAAGAGGCTTACAACTACCTGGCTGAAGTGCGCAGGCTGGTGCGCTACCTCGACATTTGCGATGGCAACATGGAGGAGGGCAGCATGCGCTGCGATGCCAACGTATCGGTAATGCTGAAAGGCAGCACGGAATATGGCAACCGCTGCGAGGTGAAAAATATGAACTCGCTGCGCAACGTGCAACGTGCCATCACGTATGAAATGAAGCGACAGATTGCCCTCATTGAAGCTGGCGAGCACGTAGAGCAACAAACCAGAAGCTTCGACGCTGTGAATGGTACCACCTTTGCCCTCAGGGGAAAAGAGGATGCACACGATTACCGCTACTTTCCCGAGCCCGACATTCAGCCACTAGAACTCAGCGCGGCCGCCATTGAAAAGGTGAAGCAGGCCATGCCGCCCTTGCCACGCGATTTGCACAAGCGCTACACCGATGAGCTTGGACTGTCCGTATACGATGCTGGCATCCTCACAGAATCAAAGCCCATCGCGATGTATTATGAATCGCTTATCAAGCACACCAGCAACTACAAAGCAGCGGCCAACTGGCTGATGGGCGACATCAAGTCTCACCTCAACCAAACGGCTTCACGCATCGAAGACTTCCCCCTTGGCCCGGAGAAGATCGCTGCCCTTATCGCACTGATTGATGCAGATAAAGTGAGCAACAGCGTGGCTTCGCAGCAAATATTCCCCTTGATGCTGGCCAGTCCGGATATGGAGCCGGAGCAGATTGCCGAGGCCAACAACTTGCTGCAGCAAAGCGACGACAACTGGCTGGAAAGCATTGCACATGAAGCCCTTGCCATGTATCCCGACAAGGTAGAAGCTTACAAGCAGGGCAATAAAGGCATGTTGGGCTTGTTTATGGGTGAGGTAATGAAGCGCTCAGAAAGGAAGGCCAATCCTAAAATGGCCAGCGAAATACTCAAGAAAATTTTGGAATCATGAAGCATACATCACTTTTCACAGCGATTTTGGTAGCCGGATTACTGGCTTGCAGTGGCCCTGACAAAAGCGGCGTCACCGTAGAGGGCATCATTGACAATGCCGATGGCGCTGAAATTACGCTCTTGCACTACAAGGGCTCGGTTCCCGATACGCTCGGAAAGAAAAATTTGGGTGCCAATGGGCAGTTTACTTTTGATCTGCCACCTGCCCGATTGAGCTTTTATACGCTCGCAGTGGGTGAAAAAGCGCCTGTTTTTCTTGCTTTTGACAGTACAAGCGCAGTGGTTAAGGTCAATGCGGATTACGCCACTATTGACAAGACATATGAGGTCTCTGGCTCAGCTGATTCAGAAGATGTAAGGGACTTCTTCGTGGAGGGCACCGTGTACGAGCAAAAGCTCGACTCGACGATGAAAGCCATGCAGGCAGCCGCCACAAGTGGTGACCAGGATCTGAGGGTACGCCTCGGAAATTATTATAACGACACCCGCAAGGCTTACAGGGAGTATCTTGTAAGCCGCATCGAGTCGAATCCCGGCAGTGTGGCCAACTATTCCATTTTGCAAAGGCTGGACCCCATGCAGGACATTGAGCTATACCGAAAAGTTAGCGAAGGACTTGGCCCACGCATGCGCGGCAATTTCTTTTACGATGCACTCGCTGAGCGCATTGAGCAGGTTGAAATGCGCATCGAAGCCGATAAGTTTCTCTCACCGGGCTCTCCTGCTCCCGACATTGTATTGCCCAACCCTGACGGGAAAATGGTAAGCCTCTCATCGCTCAAGGGCAAATATGTGTTGATAGACTTTTGGGCTTCGTGGTGCAAACCTTGCCGTATGGAAAATCCGAACGTGGTGAAAATGTACAACAAGTACAAGAAGTACGACTTTGAAATTCTCGGTGTATCACTCGACCGCGACCGCAGCAAGTGGCTGGAAGCAATTGCCGAAGATAAGTTGACCTGGCCCCACGTGAGCGACTTGCAGTTCTGGAACTCGGCTGCCGCCAAATTGTATAATGTGCAGTCTATCCCATTTACTTTGCTTGTAGACCCCGACGGCAATGTGGTCGACAAGAATTTGCGCGGCAGGGCCCTGGAGCAAAAAATGGAGGAATTATTTGGCGCTTAAGCCACTTAGCATGCCCTGATGGCAAAGAAGTACTATTTTCTATCCGACTTTCACCTTGGCGTGCCCGACCATGCGCAAAGCCTGGAGCGTGAAAAGAAAATCGTGCAGTTTCTCGACGAGATAAGCGACGATGTTGAGGAGCTTTTCATCCTCGGCGATGTTTTTGATTTTTGGTTTGAATACCGCCATGCCGTGCCAAGGGGCTACGTGCGCCTGCTAGGCAAACTGGCCTCCATGAGCGATCGAGGGATTCCCATCCATTGGTTTACAGGCAACCACGACATGTGGATTTTTGACTACCTGCCCAAAGAGCTCAATGTACAACTACTCCGTGAGCCCATCAGGCGCACGCTCTACGGCAAAACATTTCTCATAGGCCACGGTGATGGTCTCGGCCCCGGCGATCATGGCTACAAGTTTATCAAGAAAGTGTTCGCCGCCAAGGCCTCACAATGGCTGTTTGCGCGTTTTCACCCCAATTTTGGAATTGGTCTGGCCAACTTCTTTTCCAGCAGCAGCCGCAAGGCCAACCGCGAGAAAGATGAAGTATTTCTGGGCAAAAAGCATGAATGGCTCGCTCAGTACTGCGAGGAGATGGATGCCATCGAACCCACAGATTATTACATCTTTGGCCACCGCCACCTGCCCATGGCGATCAAACTTGAGCGAGGCGGCGTGTACATCAATACCGGCGACTGGATAGGGCCTTGCACTTATGCTGTATATGATGACGCTGGTATGCATATGAAAGCTTACAGCGATGAGGAACCTGTGATTCACGGCGATGGCCTGAGCCAGTCCTGACTGTACTTTCCCTTTCCTGAAAATCTCCCCAAGGCGCTATCTCCAGGCCTTTGACCAATACTGCATCAAGTCCATCAGTCGGTGTGTATAGCCCATTTCATTGTCATACCAACCCACCACCTTCACCATATTGCCAATCACCGAAGTGAGTTGCGCATCGAATACGCAAGAGTGCGGATTGCCGATCACATCCATGCTCACCAAGGGCTTTTCGGTATACTCGAGGTAGGGGCTCCAGGGCCCTTCAGCTGCTGCTTTCGCAAATAGTGCATTGAGCTCTTGCACACTCGGGCTTTCCTTTACGGTAAATGTAATGTCCGTGAGCGAACCATTGGGCACAGGTACGCGAATGCCAGCGCCTCCAAGTTTACCATCGAGGTGGGGAAATATTTTGGTAACCGCCTTGGCTGCCCCTGTCGTGGTAGGGATAATGGAAAGCGCGGCAGCTCGGGCGCGGCGCAGGTCGTTGTGTGCGGTATCGTGCAAGGTTTGATCGCCGGTGTAGGAGTGCACGGTGGTGATGTAACCGCTCTCAATGGTACACACCTTGTCGATAATGTCAAGCAGTGGCGCCGCGCAATTGGTGGTGCAGGAAGCGTTGGAAATCACGTTTTCCGTGCCGTCGAGCAAGTGTTCATTGGCACCCATCACAATGGTTTTTACAGGCTCGCCTGACGGTACTGCACTGATAATTACGCGTGGTGCACCAGCATCGAGATGGCCTTGAACTGAATGGGCTGTTTTAAATTTACCTGTTGCCTCCACGACCACATCTACCCCATACTTTCTCCAGGGTATATCAGCGGGATTGCGGTGATGGGACACGGAAATATCGAAGCCATTGGCGGTGATGATGCCGTTTGTATAACCAATATTTGTGTTCCAGCGGCCGTGGATACTGTCAAACTCCAGAAGGTGGGCCATAGCTTCTTCCGATCCGAGATCATTGAAAGCTACAAGCTCGAATGCATGGTTGGGATCGGATAGTATAAGGCGGCTCAGGCATCGGCCTATACGGCCAAAACCGTTGATGCCAACGCGAATGCGTTTACTCATGTTTCAGTGAAATCTAATGGGCTTCAAAGGTAGATAAAGCGCACTTTATACTAAGCCTTTACTTAAAAAAGGTGCCTCTCGGCGTGGTAAGAAGAGCGCACGAGTGGTCCGCTTTCCACATAGCGGAAGCCTTTTTGCAGGCCAATCTCCCGGTACTTCGCAAACATTTCAGGCGTGACGAAATCTACTACTGGCAGGTGCTTACGCGTGGGCTGGAGGTACTGACCCAGCGTGAGGATGTCCACATTCACAGCGCGCAAATCGTCCATGGTCTCGATTACTTCCCGCTCTGTTTCGCCAAGGCCCAGCATCACCCCTGATTTGGTGCGCATACCGCCCTTTTTGAGTCGACGGAGTACTTCAAGGCTGCGGTCGTACTTGGCCTGGATGCGTACTTGTTTGGTAAGGCGGCGCACGGTTTCGAGGTTGTGAGACACAATCTCCGGAGCCACGTCGATGATGCGCTGCAGGTTGTCCCATTTGCCGGCGAAGTCCGGGATGAGCGTTTCCATTGTAGTATTTGGCGACTGGTAGCGAATAGCATTCACCGTCTGCACCCAAATGTTGCTACCACCATCACTCAGATCATCGCGATCCACACTGGTAATCACGCAGTGCTTCACGCCCATCAATTTCACCGATCGCGCCACGCGTCCTGGCTCAAATTCATCAACCGCCTCAGGGCGTCCCGTATCGACGGCGCAAAAACCGCATGAGCGGGTGCAAATGTTACCAAGTATCATAAATGTGGCTGTGCCTTCGCCCCAGCACTCACCCATATTGGGGCAGCTTCCACTTTCGCAAATGGTGTGGAGCTTGTGCTCTTCCACTATTTGGCGCACGTTTCTGTAAGCATCGCCTGTTGGCAATTTCACCCTCAGCCATTTGGGCTTGGGAACCCTCAATGGTTTCTCTATCACTTCTGCTTCAATCATTTATCTATTGAATTTTTTTCCGAATTGCAAAGTTACGTATAAGTTTACGTAGAGGTTGGTATTTTCCGTAAGGGCCATGATCTCCACCTCTCCAAGCGGGAAATAATCGACACTGGCACCCAACTCAATGCCTTTCAGGCCTTCGCGCCGTGAATCATAATCAAAATTAAGTGCAAAGCTGCCGTGCACTCCCGGATGAAGCTCCATTTCATTAAAGCCTCTCAAGCCACCCGCTCTGCCATAAATATCAGCGAAAGTATGCCGCTCAGGATCGTAGCGCTCCACTACCCTTCTAAATGGCGGAGATTCAGGAAGTAAAATTTCAAGGTATACTGGCTTGGTAAGGCCAAGTGCTGGTCCTACCCGCCAGGAATAGCCGACGCCCACGCCACTTTTTCGGATCTTGTCAAATTTAATTACCCTTGAACCAATAGAGGGCCTGAGGATAAAAAAAGTGTTGAGCTTGCCATATATATAACTTCGGCTATCTTCATAGAATGCGTTGAAGCTTCGCACCTCTTTGGGGTGGCGCATAACGATGACATCGAACTGATATGTGCGCGCCTTGAAAGCCGTTTTGTTCTTGGCATATGTGATGTGTGCTCCGTAGCCATTGGTGTGCAATAATACCCCTCCAAAAATGCTTTCTTTGTACACCACGGTAGCCTCGTCAAAAATGGTCGCTTTTTGCTCGGGTGCCTGCGCCATAGCGGCGTTGCAGGTAATTAGAAATACTGCAGCAGCAATTAAGCGTAAGGTTTTGGCTATTTGGGGTAAGTTCATCATTACAAAAACGAAGATTAAAGGTACAAAGTTTATGGCAACCGCAACTGTTATTTACGCTGGTAACTTAAGAACGGAGAGCACCCATGTGCAATCCGGCCAACAAATCCACACCGACGCACCGATAGACAACAAAGGTCGGGGCGAAGCGTTCTCTCCAACAGACTTGATGTCAACTTCTTTGGCCGCATGTATGCTCACAATTATGGGTATCACAGCCAGTGAAAGAAATATCCCATTTGGAGATGTGCAGGCCGAGGTGCTTAAATCCATGGAATCAAATCCCCGTCGGGTTGGAAGAATACAAATTGAGTTGTTCTTTCCCGAAAAGGGCTACAGCGATAAAACGAAAGAATTGTTAAAATATGCTGCGCTTAACTGCCCCGTTGCCAAAAGCTTGCATCCTGACTTGGAAATGGATGTGAAATTTCACTTCGGTGCCTGAGCATCCATCAAGCTTGATAGGGCGTCGGGGCGTATCGCCATGTGAGAGCGCACATCAAGCAATTCATTGAGCTGCAATAGAAAAACCTGAGGAGACTCATGGCGCACATTGAAGTGCCCTGCGATATGGTTGCTCAGTTGCCTGTCAGCAATTACGTCAACCAGTAAATATCGCGCCCTTGCGTCGGGTTGCTTTTCAAGGCGTGACTTGGCCATACTACTGATGGAGCAACGCGTACTATGCTTAAAAATGATGGTGTGAGAAAAAGTGGGGTCATGGGCATTCAGGCATGCATCAAATGCCGCCACCGAGGTGAGAGATTCCCACATAGACTAGCTGTTAACGTCAGTCGATTCTACTTGCTCTACACTGCTATAAGCGGCACAGGCTTGCTTTTGCGTGCGACATGAAGACATTACAATGCCTCCAAAAATCATTAGCAAAAAGATAAAAGCCATTTTTCTCATTTCAATAATCTTGTACTTATCACTTACAAAGATAGTCTAAACGCAACAAATGCATTTAAATTTGCTTTGCAACTTACAATATACCCATTTAATAAGGGTTTACCAAAGTGCAAAAGCCAATTTGAGGAAGACAATTTCCATACCACTTCTAGCCATCGGACTCATATTTCTCCTCACGGTGTCAGTCGGTGCGCAGGAGCGCAGGCTGAATATCGTACAAAGTGAAAGCTACGATCCAGTCAAAATCCACATTCCAAACAATGTCAAGGATAGCATCTCAATTACAGGCTATTTGCTTGCTTTGAGATTTGAGTTGATTGAAGATGGGTTTTTAGCAGCCTCTTTTGACAGTGTCTCATGGAAAGCAGATGAAGTAGTTGCTTACCTCGACCTGGGAAATCGCTACAATTGGGCCAAGCTGAGCAAAGGCAATGTGCGCGAAGAGATTTTAAGCAGGGTGGGCTATCGCGAAAAATTTTACACTGAAACCCTCTTCAAGCCTAAGGAAGTGTCCAGGCTTTTCGAATCCCTTTTGGATTACGCTGAAAACAATGGCTATCCATTTGCCTCCGTGGGACTTGACAGTATTGAATTGCATCAGAGTGAAATCAGCGCCGTGATCAAAATGAAGCTGAACAGCTATACCATGATCGATAGCCTGATAATTAAAGGAGGACTGCTCACCAATCCTAAAGTATTGGAAAATCACCTCGGCATCTCAAAAGGAGATCCATACAATCAGTCCAGGCTCAGCAAAATACCAAACAGATTAAAGGAACTGCCCTTTGTGCAGGTCATAAAGCCTTACGAGGTGGGCATGCGCGAAGGCAAAAGCGATGTGTACCTCTACCTCGACAACCGCAAAGCCAGCAATTTTGACGGCATCCTGGGTATACTACCCGATGCCGTGACAGGCGATGTGGTAGTGACCGGCGATGTACAAATTGACCTCATGAACGCCCTGAAGCGCGCCGAAACCATCAATATGCGCTGGCAACGTTTGCAAACGCGCACGCAACAGCTCGACTTGAGGTTCATGTATCCTTTTGTTTTTAACTCGCCATTCGGGGCAGAGTTTAAGCTCAACCTGTTTAGGCAGGACACCTTGTTCAGCCAGGTGAATATCATGGCTGCTATACCTTATTTTTTCAAAGGCGGTGACCACATCAAAATTTATGTGGAAGATATGCAGGCCAATGTGATATCACCTCAGGCTTTTCAGCAAAGAAATCTGGTCGATTCGCGCACCACAGTGTTTGGACTGGGAGTGGTGACATATGCCCTTGACTACAGATTTAACCCACGCAGTGGTTATGCCATCGAGGCCAGTGCGGGCGTGGGCACAAAGCGCATCAACCCCAATCCCAATCTGGATCCTTCATTTTACGATGACGTGAATCTCAACAGCGAGCTATACAATATGAATGTCGTCGCGCGTTACTTTCAGCCTGTCGGCAAAAGATCAACGGTCATGCTGCGGCTGCGCGGCGGATATTTCATCAATGACAATATGTTTTTGAATGAAGCTTACCGGATCGGAGGTCTCAAATCGATCAGAGGATTTGATGAGCAAGGCATATTTGCCACCGGATTTGCTATAGCTACCCTCGAATACAGATTCCTATTTGAGGAAAACTCCAACCTTTTTGTATTTTTAGACCAAGGTGCATATGAGAACCGCATCAACAACGAATTGGCTACAGACACTCCCTTTGGTTTTGGCGGAGGCATCAATTTCGAAACACCAGCGGGAATATTTTCGTTGACGTATGCACTCGGCAGGCAGTTTGATAACAACATTGAACTGCGCAGTGGAAAAATACATTTTGGATTTGTCAACTTCTTTTAGAATAAGGCCGGTTTGGCTACCCCTGATGCTCACCGTGCTTTTCGGAAGCTGGTCGGTACCCGAGCGCGATGGGGAAAATCCTATGGTTGACTTTCTCCGGGAATACCTCCAGATAAAATACAAAGACGTTCAATTCGAGCAATTTATCTATGTAGCAGCCAAGCGACAAAAACTCTACCTCATTGATGGTGAAGACATAGTAATAGAATACAGCATCTCCACTTCCAAGAAGGGCATTGGTGCCAAAACCGGCAGTTACCAGACCCCACAAGGCTTGCACAGCATTGCTGAAAAGGTAGGCAGCGAGCTTGATGCGTACTCCGTAATCAAAAACAAAATGCCTACGGGCGGCAAGGCCAATGTGGTCAAAGAAGCCCGTGCCACCGATCAAGACCTCATCACGAGCCGAATTCTTCACCTTAAAGGCCTCGAACCCAATATCAACCTTGGCGAAGGTTGCGACTCTTACACCCGTGGAATTTTCATCCACGGTACCCACGAGGAAGGCCTGCTCGGAACTGCAGCCAGCAAGGGATGCGTGCGCATGTCGAATGCTGATGTAATCGATCTTTTCAATCGGGTAGAAGTTGGTACCTTTGTGGTGATCCTCAACAACTGAGTGATTGACCTTTGATTTGGAACCTGCGTTGCTCGTAATTTCAGTCGTGTGCATTATAGCCGGCCTTGCGGTGGGTTATATTTTTGCTTTGCGCAAAGGCAACAAGTCGCCAGAACTGGATCAATTGCGGAAAGTGCACGAAGAACTGGGGAGCGCCCACGCCTCCGCACAAAAGCAGGTTCAGATTCAACAACAGCGACTTGACGAATTAAGGATCGAGCTCGATGCACTGAGGGAGGCATACCAAAAAGAGAGTGTTCGGGCGGCTCAACTAGAGACCGGCAAGGCTGCCGTAGAGAAGCAAATTGAGAGCCAACGGGCCGACATTCAAAACATGCAGGAAACTTTCCGGAAGGATTTTGAGCTCTTGGCCAATAAGATCTTTAATGAAAAGACGGAAAAATTCAACGTTCAGAGCCGTGCATCCATTGATGTTGTTTTGGAACCGCTCAAGACCAAACTCAAAGACTTTCAAGACAAGGTAGAACTCACCCACAAGGAGAGCCTGATGCAGGCCACCAGCCTTCGCGAGGAAATAAGGCATCTGCGCGAAACCGGTCAAAAGATGAGCCGCGAAGCAGAAAACCTCACCAAAGCGCTAAAAAATGACAGCAAGGTGCAAGGCGATTGGGGTGAGATGATCCTCGAGAGCATACTCGAAACCTCAGGCTTAGTGAAAGACAGAGAATATTTCATGCAACAGAGCTTCACCAATGATGAAGGGCGACGCCTGCAGCCCGATGTCATGATCAAACTCCCGGACGAGAAGTGGGTGATTGTAGATAGCAAGGTGTCACTAACTGCATACGAGCGCTACGTGCGCAGCGAAGATGAAAAAGAGCGGGACAATGAACTCAAGGCCCACATCCTCTCTTTAAAGACCCACATCAAGGGCCTTTCCGGCAAAAGCTATCAGGACATCTCAAATGGTAAAAATCTCGATTTCATACTGATGTTTATCGCCATTGAGCCTGCCTACCTCACCGCCCTCAACCGCGACCCGAGCCTATTCAATGAAGCTTACGATAAAGGCATAGTCATGGTGTGCCCAAGCACGCTGATTGCTTCACTGAAAATCATAGCCTCTACCTGGAAACACGAGTACCAAAACAAAAATGCACTGGAAATAGCAAGCCGTGGCAAGCTTCTGTTAGAGAAGTTTAGCAACTTTGTAAGTGACATGGAGAAGATAGGCCTGCATATTAACAGAACTGAAGGTGCCTACAAGGATGCCATGAACAAATTGAAAGATGGCAGGGGCAGCCTCATATCCCAAGCGCAACAATTGGAAGATCTGGGCGTCAAAACATCCAAACAGATTGGTAGCTAAATACACATATCTAAACATAAAAGACCTTTTAAGGTCTGTGCCTTACCTGCTAATGTGGTTAAGTATTCCTGTACTTTTCACCTTTTGCGGAAGTGGGGATGACCTCGCGCGCACCACCATTCAGGATTATAATAATGACGAGCTGAGCATAGAAACTGCATTTCAGGTTTACCATGAATCACGCGATTCATCCAAACTTTACATCAAGCTCAACACAAAAAATTTGCTTTATACGCGGCGCAACTCAGAAACATTTGCCGCAAGGGTAGAAATAAGGATTACACCTTACGTGCTCGGCGACGCAAATATTTATAAACTCAAAGGCAAGACCATCAGGGTGAATGATGTGGACGATACCAAGACGATCAAAGATCTGCTCGCCACTACAACGATATTCCTACCGGATGACAAGGATTATAGTTTGAATATTAAAATCATTGATCTCAATAAGCAACGTGAAATCACAAAAACTGAGCTTACCGAAAAGCACTACCCATATTCCGGTCAGTATTTCATCGCCACACATCACGATGCTCGGGTGCCACTTTTCAGCGACAGGATAGAAGCGCACGAGACTTATACCTTGCGCACCAATGCGAGTCCTTCGGGGATCATCCATGTGAAGTACTACAACCGCTCGTTCAACTTGCCTCCCCCACCCTTTGCCTACTACGACCACAGGAGTTTTGATTACACCCCTGATTCGACTTTCTCTATCATGCTCGATCCATGGAATAAGGTAATGTTCAGTTCAGGCGATGCCGGATTTTACCATTTTCAAACCGACCCGGAAGCCAAACAGGGGTTTACGCTTTTCGTGAGCAACGGCGACCATCCCGAAGTCACAGAATTCCAGCAGATGGTTGACCCATTTCGATACTTACTCAGCAACAAGGAATTTACCAACATCATCAAAGATGCGGAACAGAAGAAACGGCTGGAGAGCTACTGGATAGAATGGTGCGGCAATAAAGAGCGCGCGCGCTCAAGTATCAAGGCATACTACACCAGGGTGGAAGAGGCGAACAAATACTTTAGTTCGCATGTGGACGGATGGAAATCAGACCGGGGATTGGTTTACATTGTATACGGTAAACCGAACAAGGTGTACCGCAGCGCCACAGTGGAGACCTGGATATATGGGGAGGAAAACAACCCAATGTCCATTACTTTCAACTTTACCAAGGTTATCAATCCCTTTACAGGAAATGACTTCCGATTGAACCGCGAAGAGTACTACAAGCCCACCTGGTACCGCTCCCTCGAGGCATGGCGCAATGGGAGAATTTATTAGAAAAATATGAAGAGAAGTGACATCGTATACGGGGTTCACCCTGTGCTTGAAGCTGTAGAAAGCGACAAAACAGTTGATAAAGTACTTATCCAAAAAGGGCTGGATCAGGAGCACCTGCAGAAGCTTCTTTCAAAGCTGCGCGATGCTGATGTAGCATACCAATACGTACCCAAGGTAAAGCTTGACTCCATCACCCGAAAAAACCATCAGGGTGTGCTTGCTTTCATTTCTCCTATTGAGTATACCAAGTTGGAATGGCTCTTGCCCTCTATTTATGAAAAAGGTGAAAATCCTTTGATCGTGGTACTCGATCATATCACGGATGTGAGAAACTTCGGTGCCATATGCCGCTCAGCTGAAAGTGCAGGTGCTCATGCCGTTGTGATTCCCTCCAAGGGTGCTGCACAAATCAATGAAGATGCTGTAAAAACCTCAGCCGGAGCCTTGCTTCGCCTGCCCATTTGCCGTGAAGGCTCACTGATGGCAACGATACAATTCCTCAAAAACTCAGGAGTGGTAGTGCTGGCCTGTCATGAACAAGGTGAGGTCAATTATTTTGACCAGGACTTGAGCCAACCTTTGGCTCTGATCATGGGGTCAGAAGAGCTGGGCATAGGTCCTGCTTTACTTGAGCAAGCTGATAGCAGTGTTTGCATTCCGATGCCCGGCACCACCGAAAGCCTCAACGTGTCTGTGGCCACAGCTGTAATCCTCTTTGATGCGGTGAGGCAAAGGCTTTCGAAATGAAGCCCGCGAGGCAATCCTCAACTGCAGGCTTCAAAACTTATTGATATTACTATCTTAAAAACTTTCTTTTAGGGTAACATTTGTCCGCGTGCATTGACATACATTTAAACTGTCGTTTATAAAGTTGCTACATCAGGACAATTTAACCGTATGAAATCCAAAATTTTATCGCTTTTCGCATTCTCGCTTTTTTTCGTCGCGCAATTCACTGCAAATGAATGCTATGCGCAAGAGAAGTATTTTCGCTATTTCGAAGTGTACTCAGCATCCATTTCTGATGCTGATTTGATTGAGATAAAATCCAAGCTGGAGAAGCAGGATTTTATGTCGCTATATGCTTCCTGCCCATCTGCAAAGAAGATTATGGTTGCTGTGGATGCATCCTACCCCAAACGGATTAATGACATTGAAAAAGAGCTCATAGATATGGTAGCTGGCAAAAATTCACGAAAGAAAGAAACAGTTCAAATCAGAAGTATAGCAGCATCTGAACGAAATCAAATTTGTCAATAACTCCAATCGGATTTTTCTAAATAGCGTACGATGGTCAAAAAACTCATTCAACTGACGATACTCGGAGCCCTGCTAATGGGATCTAATGTATTAAAAGCTCAGGTTATTATGGAGCTTGGCGGAACCCCGGAGGAGTTTGCCAATCTCATCAATGGCAATGGAGTTCAGATTCTCAACCCGAGCATTACCTGTGCTGATAGTGCTTTTGGTCAGTACATTTTTGTAGATGTGGCAAATTTGCCCACGGCAAGAGGAGTAGTTTTGTCTACCGGAAACATCTTTGACGCACCCGGACCCAACCTAAGCTCAACTACGACTACAGAATGGGGTACTCCAGGCGATGATCAAATTACCACTATTGCTGGTCAAAGTAGCTTTGATGCCTGTGTTTTCGAATTCGACGTGGTACCGGTAGGTGATACCCTTCGTTTTAATTTCACATTCGCCAGCGAAGAATACCCGGAATATGTGGGCACTCCATTCAATGATGTGTTCGCTTTTTTGATTAGTGGCCCGGGTATAACCGGAGATGTTGGTCTGGACGGTTTTGAAAACATCGCTTTAATTCCTGGTACGAGCACTCCTGTTGGAATCAATACGGTTAATAATGGCAATCCCGACATTGGCTTTCCCGCTGTGAATTCGGACTTCTTCGTCTCCAATCCAATTGGTTTTAGCACTCAATTTGAATATGACGGCTTTACCACAGGCCTTTTTGCCCAAAAAGTGCTCGCTGCATGCGACACCTTCAGGCTTAAGCTGGTGATCGCCGACGTAGGTGACGAAAGGTGGGACAGCAGCGTATTTATTGAATCGATCGAAAGCAACAATGTGAGCCTTACGGCTACCACCGATGGAGAGATCGAAAATATGATCGAAGGCTGTAATTTTGGAACGGTAACATTTACACGTGCGCCAGTATCATCTGCACCACTCAACGTTACATACTTTATCGGTGGTACAGCCATCAATGGTGTTGACTACCCTGCCATAGGTGACCCGGATCCCTCAGAACCAAAATTTATCACCATCCCAGCCGGAGAAGCTTCAGCAACGGTCACCATCGAACCTATTGATGATGGTCTTAACGAAGGACTGGAAACTGTAGTTTTTTACATAGGCAACCCCCTCTGCCCCGGCACTGTTCAGGACAGTCTCGTATTTGGCATCCTGGATGAGCTCGAAATCGCTGTAGACCCACCACAGGCTTTTATTTGTCCTGGCGAAAGCTACACGTTCAATGTGATTGGAGAAGGTAATAATTTCAACTGGAGTCCAATTGATTTTCTGGATGATCCAACTATAAAAGAACCAACAGCAAGCCCTGACGAAAACACCATTTACACCATTACTTCTATAGTCAGTTCCTGCGAAGAAACTGCTACAGGAGAAGTGCGCGTATCCAATATAGTGCTGACCCCTGATGTAACTGATATTGCTTGCGGCGGCGACGACAACGGTGCCATCACGCTCGGGGTGTCCGGAGGTGAGTCGCCTTTCGAATTTGAATGGACGGGGCCAGATGGTTTCAGCTCCGATAGCCAGAACTTAAGCAACCTGGCTCCGGGCACTTATAGTGTCCTCGTAACTGACCGCGAGGGTTGTACACAAACTACTGAAGTCACTATTGATGAGAATCCGCCTTTGGAAATCACGGTTAGCAGCCCTGAGTTTCTCGGAGGTAATAATGTGTCATGCAACAATGCTGCTGATGGACAAGCCACGGTGAGCATTGAAGGCGGCACTGCGCCCTTCACCATAGCATGGGATGATGCTGCAGCGCAAAGCAACACCACTGCATCCGGACTCACAGCCGGCACATATAACGTTACGGTGACAGATGCGAACGCTTGCGTAAGCACTGCGAGCATTACCCTCACGCAACCTGAACCTATCACTGGCACCCTTGAAAACCGGGATGATGTACTCTGTTTTGGCGAAAGCACTGGCAACCTTACCATACTGGGCGTAGGTGGAACTGCTCCCTATACTTACGTTTGGAATACAGTGCCCCCACAAACAGGACCTGATGCCAGCGGAATTCCAGCAGGAATCTACACCGTTACCATCACAGATGTAAATGGTTGTGTCGGTTTTGCGGAAGCACAAATCCAGCAGCCGGCCGCTGCCCTTTCGGGAAATGTACTGGTAACCCCACCGAGCTGTAATGGCTTCAATGATGGCTCAGCCCTTGCCGAAATCGAAGGTGGGACAGCACCCTATACCTACCTATGGAGTAGTGCTCCGGGCAACAATACTGCCAATCTGGAAGGCCTTGCGGCAGGGTCGTACAACCTCACCGTCACCGACGACAATGGATGCAGCATCAGCCTTCCATTTAATGTGACAGCCCCACTACCCCTTGCGGTAAATGTGGTTTCACTGGTGAATGTTTTATGTAATGGCGAGGCGACGGGAAGTGTAACTGTAAATGCAACTGGGGGCACAGGGCCATTTACCTATACCTGGAACACGACACCTGCTACTGATGGGGCAAGCTTACAAAATGTGGAGGCTGGACTCTACTCAGTTGAAGTGGTCGATGCCAATGGCTGTGCTGAAACCCTGGAAATAGAAATTGAAGAGCCTGAAGTGGCGCTATCGCTATCGGTAAGTTCCGCCAGCGACCCAAGCTGTGATGCTTTCGAAAACGGAAGCATAGCGGTTGAAGCCGCGGGAGGTACTGCACCATACACGTACACATGGAATACCACCCCGCCTGCAACTGGCAGTGAGCTTAATGGACTTCCGGAAGGCAGCTATACCGTGACAGTAACAGATGCCAATGGCTGTTCATTCATTGAAACCATAGAACTCACAGCACCTGAACCCCTGGTACTAGAGATTACCACCCAGCAAAACATCCTGTGCAGTGGGGCTGAGACCGGTTCAATTGCAGTTGACGTGAGCGGAGGTACTGCGCCTTATGAATATCTCTGGGACGACGCTTTAGCCCAGGACACACCAACTGCCCAAGACCTCGGGGCTGGCGCCTATACGCTTACTGTAACAGATGCCAACGGATGTATTGCCACAGTGCAAGCCACCTTAACAGAACCAGCATTGCCGCTCGGTGTAGACCTTATCAACTCAGAGAATGTACTTTGCTTTGGTGACAACTCAGGGCTCATTCAGGTAGTGGGTACTGGGGGTAGCGGCTCTTATAACTATCAATGGGATGATCCCACTAACCAAACCGGGCCGATTGCCTCCGGGCTGGCTCCAGGGACCTACACCGTGACAGTGCTCGACAACAATGGTTGCGAATTACCAGTGACCCTTGAGGTCATCATAGATGGCCCTGAAAGTGCCCTCGCATTAGAAATTACGCCATCCTTATTCACCGGTGGTGTGAATGTAGCCTGCGCTGATGACAGCACTGCCACCCTTGACCTCACCATAACCGGAGGTACTGCCCCCTATGATGTATTATGGAACCTACCCGGACTAGATACCAGCACCGATCTCAATCTTATTGACCTTGCTCCTGGTGTATACAGCGTGACAGTGACAGATGCAAATGGTTGTGTTGAAGAATCAAGTATTACACTTACAGCTCCCGAACCGATTGAAATCACTTCTTCGAGTACGCCAAGTTTGTGCTTTGGCTCACCTGAAGGAAGTATAAGCATTGAAATATTTGGCGGAACTCCCACTTACGAAGCCAACTGGACAGGACCTGGAGGATTCACTGGTACAGGTCTGGAACTCACCAATCTTGAAGGAGGAGTATATCTTCTCACCGTCGAGGATGCCAATGGTTGCATCTTACTTGACGCTGTAACGGTGATTCAACCCGAAGACTTAACCATCACTGTCGATTCGATATCAGACATCAATGGTTTCAACACAAGTTGCTGGAACAGTTCGGATGGATCTATATTTATCACTCCAGGCGGAGGAATCACCCCCTACAGTTATATTTGGAACAGGCCAGGCAACCCAAATTTCTCAAACCAGCAAGATGTAAGCAATCTTTCCGCTGGAACATATGAAGTGGTACTCACCGATCAAAACGGATGCGTGCAAAATGAGTTTATTGAGCTTATTGGTCCCGATCCGATTTCCATTGACTTTATTGCCGATGAATTTGACAATGGATTCAACATCAGTTGTAATGGTGAAGCAGATGGGTCCATTACTGCTGTAGCAAGTGGCGGCACTCCCGGTTACAATTTCATATGGATAGGCACTGGTGGTTTCGGGCCAGTATTCGGAAACCCCATTGAAAATGTATCAGCAGGAGAGTACAGTGTATTGATACAAGATGCGAACAATTGTACTTTTTCTTCCAGTTTCTCCATTACTGAACCCCCTGCTTACAGCATCAACCTTTTTGCGGAAAGCATCAATGGCAACAACATTACCTGTGCCGGCGCTAATGACGGTTCCATTATATTGACCATTAGCGGGAATACTGGCCCTTACACCTTTGCATGGACCGGTCCCGATGGCTACTCAAGTACGCTTCAGAACCCAGTTGACCTTGCCGAAGGCGAATACTGCGTAGATGTAACGGACAGCAATGATTGCACCGAGTCGGCATGTATAACGCTTACTGCCCCCCTGCCTCTGACCTTGACACTTGAGCCTTTCGTGTATCCAAACGGTGGCAATATTAGTTGCGGAGGCGCCAACGATGGCTCAATAAGTACAATTGTTGAAGGTGGAACGGCACCTGTGAGCTACACGTGGACAGGTCCCGGCAACTTCAGCTCCAATGCGCAAAACATAAGTACACTGGTGGAAGGCACCTACTGCCTCACCATCACTGATGCCAATGGTTGCCAAAGTACTGAATGCGCAGAGCTGATTGCTGCTCCTTCTATTGAAATAGCGCTCACCATTGACAGTCCCATACTTTGCGAAGGCGATGGCAACGCAGATGTGCTCAGCACAGTCACAGGGGGCACTGCTCCGCTCAACTTTGAATGGACCGGACCAGATGGCTTTACTGCTGATACTGAAGAGATACTTGGCGTGGGAACAGGCACTTACTGCCTCACTGTGACAGATGCGGATGGCTGCAGCGAACAGACATGCATAACCGTAAATGCACCTCCGGCAATATCAATTGCATTAACTCCTTCGACTTTTTCCGGTGGCTTCGGTCTGCCCTGCAGTGATAGCGATGATGGATTTGTGCTCAGCACGGTAAGCGGCGGAACTGCACCACTCTCTTACTTCTGGACAGGACCTGATGGATTTGAATCAACTTCTCAAAATATTGAAAACTTGCAATCTGGCACTTACTGCCTCGAAGTGACCGATGCAAATGGCTGCACTGTGACCGAATGCAGTACACTGGAAGCCCCCGAACCGCTTGTGGCAACCAGTGACGTCGTACTTCCCGCATGTAACGATGGAAGCGGCGCTGAAGTAACAGTGACTCCAAGTGGCGGTACTCCCCCATATACCTTTAATTGGAGCAACGGTGCAAGTACTGGAAATGTCAATCTTATTGAAGGGAACTACATTGTACTTGTAATGGATGCCAATGAATGCATACTCTTCATTCCTTTCAGCATCAGCTTGCCAAATGCACTTACTGTTTCGCTCCAATCGCCACAATTGCCCGGAGGTGCCAACGTAGCCTGCAACGGTGACTTTGGCGGAATCATCAACACAACGATTAGCGGAGGGCAAGGAGACCTGACTTTCTCTTGGGATGGTCCGGATGGGTTTATCAGCGATCAAGCTGATCTCAGCGGCTTGCAGGCTGGCGCTTATTGCTTGACTGTAACCGACGAAGAAGGCTGCACAGGTGAAGCTTGCATTACGCTTACTGAGCCTGAAGCCTTGTCGCTTGCCTTCGAGGGCACGCAACCGATATGCCCGGGTGAAGCCAATGCCAGCCTCACCGCAGTTGTGACTGGAGGGGTACCTACATTTGCCATAGCATGGACTGGTCCTGATGGCTTTACAGCAAATGGAGCTTCCCTAAGCAGTCTTACCGCCGGAACGTACTGTGCGACAGTTACAGATCTAAACGGCTGCATCACCAATGCCTGCTTCGACATCGTGGATCCGGCAAGCTTTGACATTGTACTGACCAGCCCTGAAGAAGGCGGAGTGAATATCGCATGTTTTGGTGGCAATACCGGTTCAATAACCACAACAGTGTCGGGTAATATTGACGACCTCAGTTTCATTTGGATTGGACCTAATGGATTTGCAGCAGAAGCAATCAACCTCGAAAATCTTTTGGCGGGTGAATACTGCCTCACAGTTTCAAACAACTCAGGCTGCGAAGAGCAGGCATGCATAGTTCTCACTGAGCCCGACGGCCTTGACATTACATTTGATGTGAACACCCTGGCCAATGGTTTCAACACCTCCTGCAGCGATGCCTGCGACGGCTCCCTGAGCGTTAACCTGAGCGGCGGAGTTGCTCCCATTGCACTAAGCTGGAATGGGCCAGATGGCTTCACTTCGACTGATGCGTCTTTGAGCAATTTATGTCCAGGTACCTATACACTCACTACCACCGATGCCAACGCATGTGTACAAACTGCGGATGTTGAAATCAGTGCGCCCGAAACCATTGAGTTGAATATCAATAGTCCTGCATTTCCCGGAGGAACTGAAATCAGCTGCTTTAACGACAACAATGGGGTAATCAATACTGCGGTAACAGGAGGCCTTGGTGACTTTACTTACAGCTGGTCAGGTCCAAACGGCTTTGTTTCAGATCAAGCCAGCCTTGATGAACTTGAACCAGGCACCTACACTGTATTGGTGACTGATGGAACAGGATGCATCGCGGAAGAAAGCATCACGCTGACCCAACCCGAAGCACCCTTGAGCGGTACTGCAACTACATCAGAATTCGCATCAGGCGATAACATTAGTTGTACAGGATTGGCTGACGGAAGCATCGAAACCATTGCAATTGGCGGCACTGGACCCTATCTCTACAATTGGCTCGGGCCAAACGAATTTAATTCGGGCAGTGCCAACCTTGAGAATTTGGAGCCGGGGGCCTACACACTCGTGATTGAAGACGTGAATAGTTGCGTGTTTACAATCAATGTGACCTTGACCGAACCAGAGTTACCGCTTGCAGTAGAAGTGGTGGAAACCTTAGAGCCGGAATGTTTCGACAGCGAAACCGGATCGATAAGCCTTTCAGCGAGCGGTGGCTCTCCCGGCTATGAAATCACCTGGATTGGCCCTAATGATTTCAGCTCAAACGAATTTAACATTGAGAATCTTACAAGCGGAACTTATTTCTACGTAGTGACCGACATCAACGGATGCAATGAAAGTGGCAATATAGACTTATCAGCTCCATTGGAAATTGCCATCTCTGCTGAAGTTGTACCTGCAAGTTGTGATGCTCAAAATGGCATTGTCAATACAGTTCTCGCGGGAGGCACACCCCCATATTCGGTGCTTTGGAGCAATGGCGCTGAAACGCAAAATCTTATTGACGTTGGTCAGGGAAGCTATACCATTACCGTTACTGATGACAATGGCTGTGTAGCAGAGGCCAGTTTTGAGGTACTTTCACAAAACGACCTGAGCTTTGAATCTGAGATTGCAGAACCAACCTGTTTTGGGGATGGTGATGGAACTCTCAGCCTGAGCACGCTCACAGGTGCAGAACCGATCACCTACATGTGGGAAGGCCCGAATGGGTTTACAGCTTCTGCAGGCTCGTTGACTGAGCTGGTGGCAGGCGACTATACCCTTACTGCGGTTGACGCAAATGGATGTGTGGTTGAAGAAACGTACACAGTGACACAGCCCGACGCCGTAGTCATATCTGAACTGGTGAGTCCGCTTTACCCAAATGGGTTTAACCTCACAGCATTTCAATCTGAAGATGGAGTAATCAACGCTCCTGAGGTAAGCGGCGGCAACTCGCCTTACAGCTTTAACTGGACAGGCCCCAATAATTTTGCTTCGCAAACTCCTGGTGCGCTGGGTGGCTTGGAAGCCGGAACATACTTTTTGATGGTTGTAGACGCCAACAGTTGCAGTGACAGTGCTTCAATTGTGCTCATCGAACCTGTGCCGCTCGAGCTACCCAATGGAATTTCTCCCAATGGCGATGGATTCAACGATGGACTCATTGTTAGGGGGCTTGAAGATTTCCCCAACAATAAACTAATGGTTTATAACCGCTGGGGCAATTTGCTTTACGAGGAAACGAACTACCGCAATGCAACGCCCTGGCAAGGCCTTAATGAAAGCGGTGAACAACTGCCACAGGGTACTTATTTTGTAATTGTTGAGCTTCAAGGGCGCGACAGCCTACGAGGATACCTTGAGCTAAGAAGATAATACCATGCATATGAACATCATGAAAAAGACGATCATCTTTGTTGCTGTAGCACTATTTGCCGTGAAGGCATATGGCCAGCAAGAAATCCTCTTGAGCCAGTACATGTTTAATGGACTCTTCCTGAATCCCGCTTACGCTGGTTCCCATAATTTTGCGGAAGCTACAGCCCTGCACCGCAGCCAATGGGTAGGATTTGATGGAGCCCCCCGAACCCAAACTTTTGGTATTGAGGGTCCCATTAAAAATAAAAATATGGGTATAGGGCTCACCGCAATGAATGACAGGATAGGAGATACCCGCCAAACGGAAATTTTCGCCAATTGGAGCTATCACCTCATGCTCGACCCTGCCGGAAAGACCAATTTAAGTTTTGGTATTCGCGCAGGTTTTTCAGACTACACTGCCAATCTTAGTGAGACGAAAGTCTTTGACAATGGCGATCCAATATTCAGCCAAAATGTGGGTAATCAATTTGTCCCAAAGTTTGGCGCCGGTGTTTACTTGTATTCCAAATTATGGTATGCCGGATTGAGCGTCCCGACTATATTTGCAGCTGATAACAATGTGCGCTTCAATATTAATGAGGTAAGTGATCGCTATTTTCAGCCACATACGTACCTTACGGCCGGATATGTGCACATCGTCAACGAAGATTTCAAGATTAAACCATCTTTCTTGATTCGATATCTGCCGAATGCACCTGTTCAGGCCGATATTAATTGTAACCTCTTGTTCAGAAATACGTTTTGGATTGGAGCATCGTACCGCACGGGCGATGCAATCGTAGCATTATTGGAGGTGAACGTCTTAGAAGATTTTCGCATTGGATATGCATACGACCTTACCGTGACGAGAATAAACAATTACAGCAATGGCTCACACGAAGTTATGTTGAGTTATAAATTTGGAAAAGACCCAGTTAAAACTAAATCACCCCGTTACTTCTAATCAAAGCTTCACTATGAAAAGACCTTTCTCCCCCCAAAGCCTGGTCATCGTTTTCACCCTTGCCCTTTTGGTATCATGTACCAATGGCCGCATCAAAGTCGGTGATCAGATGTACGAGAATCTCAGCTATTCCAAAGCTGTTGAAAAATATGAAAAAGTCATTGCCAAGCAGCCTGACAACAATGAAATCAAGCTCAAGCTGGCTGATTCACATCGTAACCTAAATAATCCTGGAGAAGCCGAGCGCTACTACCGTGAGGTTGCAGAAGCTCAGGGACTGAATGGTGAAGACCAAGTAAGATATGCTCAGGTTCTAATGCAAAATTCGAAAACCGAAGAAGCAAAGGCCGTACTTGAGAATTACCTCAAGGACAATCCCAAAGACCAGTTCGCTCTTGATCTATTTGCTTCAACCCAAAGGGTGGATGAACTCAAAGAGGATACAGCCGCATATGAATTGAAGCCTCTTCCTCTTGACTTTCTCGTTTCAAAATTTGGAGCAGCCCATTACGGAAAAGGTATTGTAGTAACTGCCGAAACTGAAATCACCAGCGCAGCTTCTACCAACCCTTGGAGCGGTTACTCTTACTACGACCTCTACTACATGGAAAAGGATGCTCAGGGATACTGGGATGTTCCTGTAGCATTTGATGAAAACTTGAATGGTCGATTTCACGACGGCCCTGCCACTTTCAACAAGGATCAGGATATGATCATTTACACCCGTAGTGCAATGCGCAATGAAAAGAAGCAACTGGTGAACGAAAGACAGGAAAATCAATTTTACCTCTATTCAAGTAAAAAAGTTGATGGTAAATGGGAAAATCCCAAGGAATTGCCTTTCAATAATCCAAGCTATAGCGTAGGACACCCTGCCCTCTCTGAAGATGGCAAAACCCTTTACTTCTCAAGCAATATGCCCGGGGGGTACGGCGGATCTGACCTGTATAAATCAACTTATGATGGTGAAACTTGGTCAGAGCCCATAAACCTCGGAAATGTAATCAATACCGCTGGAAACGAAGTGTTCCCAACTGTCGGTAAGGATGGGAAACTGTACTTTTCGAGTGAAGGTCACATCACTCTTGGAGGTCTGGATGTATTCATGACTGAATCTAAAGGTGGAATCTGGAGCAAGCCCATCAACCTCAATTATCCGCTAAACTCAAGCAATGATGACTTCGCTATTGTGTACAATGATGGTGATAGCACAGGTTTTGTAAGTTCAAACCGCTCAGGCAGTGATATGGTATACAGCTTCGATCGCATCTCAGCCGTATTCATATTGCAAGGAATTGCTTCACTTAAAAGTGATAAAGTTCCTATCGAAGACGTGATAATTACGTTGATCAACGTTACTGATGGAGACACGGCACGCATATCGACCCCAGCCGATGGCAAGTTCAAATTCAACCTCCTTGCCAATAAAACTTACACTGTGCTTGGCAATAAAGAAGGCTATTTTAACCTTTCCGAAACTTTCGAAACCGGTAATAAGTCATTGCAGAAAAACATAGACTTCGGATTTGAAATCGATGAAATCGTGGCAAGCAAGAGCGGAACGGGAAGCGGCAATCCCAAAGATGGATCTGAAACCGCTAAGAAAACTTATGATATTGGAGAGGTGTTCTATGACTATAATGATTCGGGCATTCGGGCTGATGCAAAACCTACCCTTAACAAATTGGTGCAATTGCTCAATGACAATCCGAAGATTTCCATCGAAATCCAGGCCCATTGCGATTCAAGGGGTAGCGATGCTTTTAACATAGCCCTGTCCAATCGTCGTGCCAAATCAGTGGTTGACTATCTCGTAGCCAATGGAATTGCGAAAAACAGGCTGAAGTCTAAAGGCTTTGGCGAATCACAACCAGTAAACAAATGTGTGGATGGCGTGGAATGTACGGATCAGGAGCACCAAAAGAACCGAAGAACAGAGTTTATTGTTCTTGATGAAAAGCGAAGCTAAACACTCAAGCGAATAGATAATTTAAGCCCCGCTACATTGAAATAGCGGGGTTTTTTATTAAGCATTCAACTTCACTTCATACTGCCTTCGTGCCGCCTCAGCAAAAGTAATGTCTTCGATCTTGCTGTTGATCCAGGCCGGATAATTAAAATGCGTTAAGACGATTCTATTAGACTCCGTTTGCAAACATTCATCCAAGGCTGCCGCAAACTCACGGAAAATCGTCTTTTTATGTGATGATGAACGGTACTTTGCGAGCCGCTTCATATACTGCAGTATTGTCACTTCCAACTGGTGGTCTCGTTGCCGCTTCGCTAAATAGCGATATGTTGATTTAATACTGTACTCCATTAGATCCAAATTGCCTAACTCAAAGTGGAGTACAAGATTGAAAAGTCTTGCATAACTGTATACATCCTGTCTCAAATGGTTCTCATTGTCGTTGAGCACCCGGTTGATCCACTGCAATGACTCCTTGTACATCTCAGCCCCAAAGTACACTGAGGCGATACTATTGAGGAAATGCAACTCGTGCTCTTTGTTGATTCTTGCGTTGTCACCTTCCAGTGATTTGATAATGGTATCTGCAAGTAGCAAGGCCGTTTTATAGGCACCTGTGCGCTCACATATTTTTATCTCTGCCAGGTAAGTGGCCCGAAACGTGAGCACAGCAATATCCTCAGTGCCAAAACTTGGTTTTAACAGCATATCGCGCATGGTCTGAATCATTGTCTTTGCTTCATCAATCATTCCCATATCAATCTGAAGGCTGAGAATATTGCTCAAAGTCCGCGTATATCGTTGAGACAGATCTTTACATATGTGAGGGTGGTCGTCTAGTATTTCCTTTACCCTCATAAACTTCACCATAGCTGTCTGCTTGTCCAAATTGGCTTTGGCACAAAACCCCTGAATGTAATAGCAAATAGTGGCTGACCGATAGCTTAGAGCCGTATTGCGACCTATAATTAGCGGATGATGAGATATCTCTTCCACCAAAGCGCGATCAGCTTCATTTCGCACATATCCCCCGCTTCTGAAGACGTAGTTTATTTTCGAATACAAAACGTGGTAAGCCGCGAGGTTGCGCAGCTTCTCGATTACTTCTTGTTCTTCTTTGATGAGGGCGTCAATATCCTTTGTGAACTCCCCTGACTCGTAAGCTTCTTCAAGCAGGGTTTTTTCCCAACTAAGCAACTCAAAGAGGTAGTAGAACTTCTCGTAATCAACGGCCATTTTTTTCGCCTTGATCAGAAATCTATTGCACTCTCTATACAGGGCTTTTTTGTACAGTATTTCGATGTTCTTGAGTTCCTGCTTGAGCAATCCGCTTACGGTGGTATCGGCGTGATACTGGCGCAGGCTTTTCATCAGAAGCTTGTAAAGATGATTTTTTTCTGAAGGCAGGTGCTTGATAAAGCCCATCCCCTCAAAGTGTTGCTTTAAATCCTCCTCACTGTACTTACTTTGCTTGTCAATAAACTCAAAAACCTTCAGGTAATTCTTCTCTCCTTGCTGGAGGGATGAGACCAGTTTAAAAAATCGTTTTTCGCTTTTGGTCAGCGATTTGATCAAGTCGTAAAGATCGGCGGAAGGCTTCATAGGATCACAAGAATATTTCCTGCGGTGAGGTTGGATATGCTCAATATACAAGCCTATACAAACTTTCCCTACTTTAAAAACCAATTTAGCTTTCCAAGAGTAGGATTAAATGCAGCGGGGCAAATCTACGAAACCGGAACGTCTGCTGACTCTTTAATCAGGGCAATAAATTGGTCGAATAAATAACGGGAATCATTGGGGCCTGGTGAAGACTCAGGGTGATATTGAACGCTGAATACGGGTGCATTCTTAAGCCTGATACCTGCAACGCTTTTGTCATTGATGTGCCAATGGGTTATCTCAACATTCTCATTGGCCTTCACCGAATCGGTCTCGACCACAAATCCATGATTCTGGGACGTTATCTCACCCTTTCCAGAAAGGAGATTCAGCACGGGGTGATTGATGCCACGGTGCCCGTTAAACATCTTCACCGTGCCCAGTCCCTGGCTAAGGGCGATGAGTTGATGCCCCAGACAAATGCCAAAGACGGGCTTACCTGTTGCGACAATTTCTTTAATAAGGTTTACGGTGCCGTGCATAGCTCCTGGGTCGCCGGGACCATTGGAGAGCATATATGCATGGGGCTGCCATGACTCCATATCTCCCAAAGGCGCATGCATAGGGAATACCTTCACGCGGCAATCACGCTCCAGCAAGCATCGAATGATGTTTTTTTTCACACCTACATCAAGCACTGCTACCTTGGTGGGTGCTTCAGGGTTTCCAAGTTCATAAGCCTCTTTACAAGTCACTTTTGAAGAAAGCTCTAGCCCCTCCATGGAAGGTGCCTTTTTCAATTGCTCTCTGAGCTGCACCATATCGCTTTGATCTGACGATATGATTGCATTCATCGCCCCTTGATTTCTGATGTGGCGTATGAGCGCTCTGGTATCGATATCGCGGATGCCTACAACCCCATCGCGCTCGAAGTAATTCTGAAGAGAGCCTGAGGCCCCTATACGGCTGTAGGATTCTGAGAACTTCTTACAGATCAATCCTGCTATTTTGACTCCCTCTGATTCGACTTCGTCCTCGTGTACACCATAATTTCCGATATGTGCCGTTGCCATTACGAGCAGCTGACCGTAGTAAGAGGGGTCAGTGAAAATTTCCTGATAGCCCGTCATGCCCGTATTGAAGGCAATTTCTCCAACTGTAGTACCAATAGCGCCGAGGGCCTTTCCGTGAAAAACTGTGCCGTCTTCTAACAGTAGAATTGCTGCGGCAGATGGGAGTGAGATGTGTGATTGCATGGTGCAAAAAGATTAAAAAAAAGGGACAATACCAATGGTATTGTCCCAAATTAAGGTGAAATTTTTGAACAGCTTACTTGGCTTCTTTCTTATCGTCATCCTTGCTGTCAGCGTCATCGGCAAATGCTTCAGGCGCTTCGCCTTTTGGATTATCTTCAACAGTTTCTTCTGCTTTCGCTTCGGCAGTTTCCACTTTTTCAGCAGTTGCCTCATCCGTAGCTGGAGCAGTTTCAGTAGCTTCAGCAGTTTCTGCCGGAGCAGCTTTGGCTGTTGCGTCTGTAGATTTTTTCTTGCCCCTGCGGCTTCTGCGTGTCTTAGACTTGGCATCCTGTAGCATCAACTCGTTGAAGTCAACAAGTTCAATCATGCACATCTCAGCAGCGTCACCATGACGGGTACCCAACTTGATAATGCGGGTGTATCCACCTTCCCGGGTTGCAACTTTGGGAGCTACATCGCGAAACAATGAACTTACCGCATCCTTGCTTTTCAGGTTGCTGAATGCGATCCTTCGCGAGTGGGTGGAGTCCAGTTTAGACTTGGTAATCAAGGGCTCGACAAACATGCGTAGTTCTTTAGCCTTGGCCACAGTGGTGGTGATTCGTTTATGCTCGATGAGCGAGCACGCCATATTGGACATCATGGCCTTCTTGTGGGCTGATTTACGTCCAAGTGCGTTTCCTTTTTTGCGGTGTCTCATGACTTTCTTTAATTGAACTTTGCGGCAATAACTTCAGGCAAGGTTCGCGTTATTCTTTATCGAGTTTGTACTTCGCGACATTCATACCAAATGTCAATCCTTTTGATTCGATCAGGTCCTCAAGCTCAGTGAGTGACTTCTTACCAAAGTTGCGGAACTTCAAAAGGTCGTTTTTATTGTAAGATACCAGGTCGCCCAGTGAGTCAATGTCAGCAGCTTTCAAGCAATTAAGCGCGCGAACTGAAAGATCCATGTCAACCAATTTCGTCTTCAACAACTGACGCATGTGGAGCGAAGTCTCATCAAATTCTTCAGTCTCTGCTTTCTCTTCATGATCGAGCGTAATGCGCTCATCAGAGAACAACATAAAGTGATGAATCAAAATCTTCGCAGCTTCCTGTAATGAATCTTTTGGCGTAATTGAACCATCAGTCCACACTTCCAAAACCAATTTCTCGAAGTCAGTCTTCTGCTCTACCCTGAAGTTCTCAATGGTGTAGTTCACCTTGCGAATCGGGGTAAAAATGGAGTCTACGAAGATGGTACCCAAAGGCACGTTGCTCACCTTATTCTCCTCTGAAGGGCGGTATCCACGGCCTTTGCCGATGTTGATTTCCACTTCAAGTTTCACTGACTTGTCCATTTCACAGATCACCAAGTCAGGATTCAATACCTGAAAAGCTGATGTGAATTTTCCGATGTCACCAGCGGTAAACTTGTCAGTATTTCCGAGATTTAAGGTTACCCTTTCACTATCGGTTCCATCAATTTGGCGCTTAAAGCGAACTTGCTTCAGGTTGAGAATCACCTCAGTAATGTCTTGTACAACACCAGCGAGTGTCGAAAATTCATGCTCTACACCTTCGATTTTTACGGAAGTGATGGCAAAGCCTTCAAGCGAAGAAAGCAGAATACGTCTCAGCGCATTTCCAATCGTGATACCGTATCCTGGCTCAAGAGGGCGAAATTCAAACTTGCCTCTGTTGCTATCGGATTCAATCATTACGACTTTATCCGGCTTTTGAAATTCTAAAATGGCCATTTGCTTGAGGAGTTTAATTATTTTGAGTAAAGTTCGACGATGAGCTGTTCCTTGATGTTTTCAGGGATCTGGTCTCTCGTCGGGTGCTGAATGTAGGTACCGGTCAGGCTTGCTTTGTCGAATTCCAACCAATCAGACTTTTTGGTACCAGCGCCAGCGATTGAGTTGCTGATTGTCTCGAGCGATTTTGACCTCTCTCGCACGGCAACTTTGTCACCTGGGCGCAAAGAATAAGATGGAATGTTAACCAACTCACCGTTTACAGTAATGTGACGGTGCGTTACAAGTTGTCTTGCTGCGCGACGTGTAGGAGCTACCCCCATGCGGTATACCACATTGTCAAGGCGGGCCTCGCAGAATTGAAGCAAAAGCTCACCGGTAATACCGATTTTGCGCGAAGCGCGGTCGAACATCTTGGCAAACTGACGCTCAAGAATTCCGTACGTATATTTGGCTTTTTGCTTTTCCGCAAGCTGTACAGCATATTCAGATTGCTTGCCGCGACGCTTGTTAGGGCCGTGCATTCCGGGAGGGTAGTTTTTCCTCTCCAGTGCTTTGTCAGCGCCGAAGATGGGCTCTCTGAAACGTCGTGCTATTTTAGACTTGGGGCCTCTGTATCGTGCCATGATTCAATGTTGTAATGTAGTCTCGTTGACTTGATGATTAAACTCTTCTTCTTTTGGGTGGGCGGCATCCGTTGTGTGGGATCGGCGTTACATCTACGATCTCAGTCACTTCAATGCCACTGTTGTGGATTGACCTGATGGCTGACTCACGTCCTGAACCCGGTCCTTTCACGAACACCTTCACTTTGCGCAAACCAGCCTCATGGGCTACTTTGGCACAGTCTTCAGCAGCAATTTGGGCTGCGTAAGGCGTATTCTTCTTCGACCCACGGAAGCCTTGCTTTCCTGCGGTAGACCAGCTAATAACCTGGCCTGTGGCATTGGTGAGTGAAATGATGATATTGTTGAAAGAGGCTTGGATGTGCGCTTCGCCGACAGCATCCACCTTAACAATACGCTTCTTTTTTGTATTCGATTTGGCCATGATAAAATGGTTTTCCCTTTTAAATTATTTAGTTGCCTTCTTCTTATTGGCAACAGTCTTGCGCTTTCCTTTGCGGGTGCGCGAGTTGTTCTTGGTGCGTTGTCCGCGCAATGGCAAGCCAGATCTATGGCGTACACCACGATAGCAACCTATGTCCATCAACCTTTTGATGTTGGTCTGGATTTCTGAACGGAGCGCACCTTCAGTTTTGAAGTTCTCGTTGAGGTAGGTACGAATCTTGGCGAGCTCGTCGTCATCCCAATCCTGTACTTTCTTATCTTCGCTCACACCAGCCTTGGCCAATATTTCACTGGCCCTTGTAGAACCAATACCGAAGATGTAGGTGAGGCCAATAACGCCCCGTTTGTTTTTTGGTAAATCAATACCTGCTATCCTAGCCATAGTACTCTTTTTCTTTACTTAACCTTGACGTTGCTTGAACTTGGGGTTCTTCTTGTTAATGACATACAAACGTCCCTTACGGCGTACGATTTTGCACTCCGATGACCGTTTTTTGATGCTTGCGCGTGTTTTCATTGTTCCGCTTATTTGTATCTGAACGTGATTCTTCCCTTGGACAAATCGTATGGTGACATTTCAACCTTCACTTTATCACCAGGCAAAATTTTGATGTAATGCATCCTCATCTTTCCTGAGATGTGAGCGATGATGACGTGACCGTTTTCGAGTTCCACCTTAAACATTGCGTTGCTCAAGGCTTCTACGATTACACCATCTTGCTCAATAGAGGCTTGTTTGGCCATATTGTTTTGTTCAATTTTATTTAACCGGCCATTCCGAAGGTTGAAGCCCTACCGGCCAGTTTGCCGGTTTTCATCAATCCGTCGTAATGACGCATGAGTAAGTAACTTTCAATTTGCTGAAGTGTATCCAGCACCACCCCAACCATAATCAGCAGTGATGTACCGCCAAAGTATATTGAGAAGGCTTGCATAATACCCGCTTGCATGGCAAACACTGGTAAAATAGCGATAAGGCCAAGGAAAATTGCCCCTGGCAACGTAATTCGAGACAGCACAGTATCCAAGAAATCCGCTGTAGATCGACCTGGCTTCACACCGGGAATATAGCCGCCATTCCTCTTCAAGTCATCAGCCATTTGATTCGGATTGACCGTAATGGCTGTGTAGAAGTAAGTAAAGGCAATAACCAGAATAAAGAACAACAGGTTGTACCAAAAGCCGGCAAAGTTAGCCAATTCTACAACAAAACCAGACTCTGCACCAGAATATTGTGCAATATAAAGTGGCACGAACATAATGGCCTGGGCAAAGATGATTGGCATTACCCCGGCACTGTTCACTTTCAAGGGGATATACTGACGTGCACCCTGGCTGTACTCCTTACCTGCAACCTGCCTTTTGGCAAATTGGATGGGAACCCTGCGAACTGCCTGCACCAAGGCCACAGTTGCTGCGATCACCACGAGTAGGGCCACCATTTCAATAAGGAGAATTACCAAACCGCTTCCCTCAGGACCTGTAGATGAAAGCACCTGCTGGAAAAATGCACCTGGCAGACCGGCAATGATCCCAATCATGATAAGCAATGAGATACCATTTCCGATACCGCGGTCGGTAATTCGCTCACCCAACCACATTACGAAAAGCGTACCTGTGGTAAGAATGATAATTGTAGAAGTCCACCAGAAAATCGAGTCGTCCATACGGGCCTCCGGTGGCACTGAAGCTGCGATGTACCCAGGAGCCTGGAAACCTGTAATAACGATGGTCAGGAATCGGGTGTACTGATTGATCTTTTTGCGACCGCTCTCCCCTTCTTTCTGCATTTTCTGAATGCTTGGCACTGCCACACCCATCAGCTGCATGATAATCGAAGCAGAAATATATGGCATGATACCGAGGCTAAAAATAGAGGCCCTGTTGAAGGCTCCACCAGTAAAGAGATCCAAAAGACCTGCAAGGCCTCCACCGCTTTCATTTGCCAAAGCAAGTTTTGCAGAATCAATACCCGGCAAAACAATATAGGAGCCGATCCTAAAAACCAGAAGCAAGCCTAGTGTAAACAGAATTCTGTTTCTCAGCTCTTCAATGCTCCAAATATTCCTTATCGTCTGTATGAAATTCTTCATGCCTTACTTTGGTCAAACAATTTTAGACTTGGGTTAATTCGCCACCCGCTTTTTCAATCGCTGCTTTGGCTGTCGCCGAAAATGCATGGGCGGTAACTTTAACCTTGGCGGTCAATTCACCACGGCCCAAAACCTTTACAAGGTCCTTTTTGCTGCACAGTCCGTTTTCGACAAAAACCACGATGTCAAAAGTTTCAATATTTTTCTCTGTAGCCAATCGCTGAAGCACGTCGAGGTTGATACCTGTGTACTCTTTGCGGTTGGGGTTGGTGAAGCCAAACTTAGGCACACGACGCTGCAAAGGCATCTGACCACCTTCGAATCCACGCTTGGTTTTGTAACCGCTGCGTGACTTGGCACCTTTGTGACCACGACCGGCTGTATCGCCAAATCCTGAGCCTTCGCCGCGTCCAAGACGCTTTTTAGTTTTTGTCGAGCCTTTTGCAGGCTTAAGATTGCTGAGGTCCATTTCTTCTCTCCTTTGGATCTTTAATACTCTTATGCGTGATCCACCTTCAGGAGGTGCTTCACTTTATTTATCATTCCGAGCACCTGGGGTGTCGCGGTCTTTTCAACCGGGCGATTAAGCTTTTTGATGCCAAGGGCCACTAGGGTGTCCTTTTGTCTTTTTGGCTTGTTGATCGCGCTTTTGATTTGGGTCACAATAATTTTATCGGCCATGGTCTTTCTCTTTAAGAATTATCCGTTAAACACACGTTGCAGAGATACTCCACGCTGCTGGGCCACTGCACGTGCGTCGCGCATGTGTGTAAGTGCCTCCAGGGTTGCCTTTACGACGTTGTGTGGATTGGATGAGCCTTGCGACTTCGCCAATACATCTTTCACACCAACGCTCTCAAGCACTGCACGCATTGCACCACCAGCGATTACACCAGTACCACTTGAAGCTGGCTTGAGCAAAATCTTTGCTCCACCATATTTACCATACTGGCTGTGTGGCACTGTGCCATTCACGATAGGAACTTTGATCAAATTCTTTTTCGCATCATCGATTCCTTTGGCGATTGCAGCAGTTACTTCTTTGGCTTTCCCAAGTCCGTGACCTACTACGCCATTCTCATTGCCAACCACCACAATTGCAGAAAAGCTAAATGTTCTACCACCTTTGGTCACTTTCGTAACACGGTTGATGGCAACCAATTTATCTTTAAGCTCAATGTCGCTTGACTTTACGCGCTTAATGTTTGCTGTAGACATTTTCAATTAAAATTTTAGTCCGCCTTCGCGTGCTGATTCTGCAAATGATTTCACCCTTCCATGGTAGAGGTAGCCGTTTCGGTCGAACACCACTTCAGTGATGCCGGCTTCGAGGGCTTTGCTGGCAATCTCTTTGCCAACTAATTTCGCCTGCTCCACTTTGGCTACTGACTGTGCGCTGTCCATTTTCAGGCTGCCACAAGATACGAGCGTTTTGCCAGCGAGGTCATCAACAATCTGGGCATAAATCTGCTTGTTGCTGCGATAAACCGAAAGCCTGGGCTTCTCAGCACTGCCAGAGATCTTTTTACGGATGCTCTTTTTGATTCGTGCTCTTCTTTCTAATTTGGTGTTTGACATGGCCTAAATTATTTACTTGCAGACTTACCTGCTTTTCTTCTAATCTGTTCTCCTGCGAAGCGAATACCTTTTCCTTTGTATGGCTCAGGCTTCCTGAATGATCTGATCTTGGCCGCAACAGTTCCGATGAGTTGCTTATCGTGCGACTCAAGGGTGATCGTTGGGTTTTGACCTTTCAGTGCTTCCGCGTTCACTTTCACTTCATCCGGCACTTGCAAAATGATGGGGTGCGAGTATCCAAGTGTAAGCTCCAGCAATTGACCAGTAGTCTTGGCCCTGTAGCCTACCCCTACCAATTCTTGCTTAATTACGAAACCATTGCTCACGCCTTCGATCATGTTATTGACCAGTGAGCGGTACAAGCCATGCATGGCTTTGGTTTGTTTCTCCTCATTGCTGCGTACGAAGGTCAGGACACCGTCTTTTTGCGATACGGTAATTGAGCTGTGCATTTTTTGCTCAAGCTCTCCCTTCGGACCTTTTACGCGCACCACACCATTCTCTTCGCTGACGGTAACGCCTGCGGGGATGGTAATAATGGCTTTTCCAATTCTTGACATCGTGTGTAATGTTTATGTCTTAGTAAATGTAGCAGATGACTTCTCCACCTACGTTGTTGGCGCGCGCTTCTTTATCAGTCATCAAGCCGTGTGAGGTTGATACGATCGACACACCGAGTCCGTTGAGTACCCTTGGCAGCTCTTTGGCGCCGCGGTAATAACGAAGACCAGGGCTTGATGCACGCTCCAGTTTTTTAATTGCCGGAATTTTGGTTACCGGGTGGTATTTCAAAGCAATTTTGATGGTGCCTTGAACTTTGTCCTCATCTATTTTGTAGTTGAGGATGTAGCCTTTCTCCATCAAAATTTTTGTGATGTCCTTTTTGATGTTGGATGCTGGAATTTCAACCACCTTTTTGCGCGCCATGATGGCGTTGCGAAGGCGGGTGAGGTAGTCGGAAATAGGATCAGAATACATAACTTCTTTCTTAATGCTTGTAAATTACCAACTGGCTTTCTTAACACCCGGGATTTTGCCGTCCAGTGCCATTTCGCGGAAAGTAACCCTTGACAGGCCAAATTGACGCATGTACCCTCTTGGCCTTCCGGTGAGCAAACAACGGTTGTGCAACCTCACTTTTGAGGAATTCTTTGGCAACTTCTGGAGTGCATCCCAGTCGCCGGCTTTCTTTAGTTCTTCACGCTTCGCTGCATACTGCTCAACCATTCGTTGACGTTTGCGCTCGCGGGCTTTCATTGATTCTTTTGCCATCTTGCCTGATTATTTCTTGGTGAAGGGAAATCCAAACTCTCTCAAGAGTGCTTTCGCTTCCTCATCGCTTGGCGCGTTGGTCACGAATGTGATATCCATTCCGTTAATTTTGTTGATTTTCTCAATATTGATTTCCGGGAAGATGATTTGCTCTTTAACACCCATGGTGAAATTGCCACGTCCATCAAAACCGGTTGCATTCACACCGCGGAAGTCACGGGTACGTGGCAGTGCCACTGAAATCAATCGGTCTAGGAATTCGTACATTTTGTCGCCTCGAAGGGTAACCCTCGCTCCGATGGGCATGCCCTTACGAAGTTTGAAGTTTGAAATGTCTTTTCTCGAGTACGTTGCAATGGCACGCTGACCGGTTATCATGGTCATCTCAGCCACTGCAGCATCGATTATTTTCTTGTCGGCTACTGCATCGCCCAAACCTTGATTGATACAAATTTTCTCGACTTTAGGAATCTCCATGCTCGACTTGTAGCCAAATTCTTTGGCCAGTGCGGGCATTACCTCTTCCTTATACTTGGTTCTTAATCTTGGCGTGTACATAATTAAACCTCTTCACCTGATTTCTTAAAATACCGCACCGAATTGCCTTCAGCATTCAATTTACGGCCTATCCTTTCGCCTTTACCAGACTTTGCATTTACGATAAGAAGGTTGCTAATGTGAATAGGCGCTTCTTTTTGTACGATGCCTCCTTGCGGACTCCCGGCACTTGGCTTGGTATGTTTTGATACCAAATTCAAACCTTCGACGATTGCGCGGTACTTATCGCGGTCTATAGAAACCACACGGCCAGTAAGGCCTTTGTGTTCACCACTGATCACTTGTACAGTATCGTCTTTCTTAATATGGATTTTCATTGCCATCCCAGTTTACAGTACCTCTGGGGCGAGAGATACAATTTTCATGAATTGCTTGTCGCGAAGTTCACGGGCTACAGGACCGAAGATCCTTGTACCGCGCATCTCGCCAGCGTTATTTAACAATACCACTGCATTGTCGTCAAAGCGAATGTAAGATCCATCCTGGCGGCGCACTTCTTTGCGTGTGCGCACAACAACAGCTTTGGACACAATCCCCTTTTTTACGTTTCCGGCAGGCATAGCTGACTTCACGGAAACAACTATTTTGTCACCAATTGAAGCATATCTGCGTCGGGTACCACCTAGCACCCTAATGCATAGCACTTCTTTGGCTCCACTGTTATCGGCTACTTTGAGCCTGCTCTCCTGCTGTATCATTGTAGGATATTATTTAGCTCTTTCGAGTATTTCAACCAAACGCCAGTTCTTGCGCTTGCTCAGTTTTCGTGTTTCCATGATGCGCACCGTGTCACCGATGTTGCAATCATTGTTTTCATCGTGGGCTACGAACTTGGTCGTGCTCTTCATGAATTTTCCGTAGAGTGGGTGCTTTACTTTGCGCTCAACCACCACAGTGATAGACTTGGTCATTTTGTTGCTTGACACAACACCTATCCTCTGCTTTCTGAGATTCCTCTCTACGCTTGACTCTTCTTGTACTTGTTCTTGTGACATGTTCCTCACGTGTTATTATTTGGCCTCAGCCATTTGGCGCTTGCGCAAATCTGTTCTCAACCGCGCGATAAACTTGCGGTGCAATCTCAGCTGAACAGGATTCTCCAATGGGGTTACCGCGTGGTTAAGCTTCAATTTATTGTAGTTCTCAAGCTCTATTTCGAGCTTCTCTGCCACTTCCGCGTCAGTGAGATCTTTTATTTCTTTTGCTTTCATCTTCTTAGCCTTTAAGGTCGTAATCTCTTCGAACAATGAATCTGGTTTTCACCGGAAGCTTTTGGGCTGCGAGACGCAAAGCCTCCTGGGCCACCTCGAGTGATACACCATCAACTTCAAACATGATGCGTCCCGGGCGTATAGCTGCTACCCAGTGGCTGGGTGCTCCTTTACCTTTACCCATCCTTACCTCAGCAGGCTTGGCTGTAATCGGCTTGTCTGGAAAAATGCGAATCCACACTTTTCCTTCACGCTTCATGAAGCGTGTTACTGCAATACGGGCAGCTTCTATCTGGCGGGCAGTAATGAATGCCTCTTCAGTGGTTTTGATGGCAAAAGAACCGAAAGCGATTGTAGTTCCGCGGGTAGAATTACCCTTCATGCGGCCCTTCATCGTTTTTCTGTACTTTGTCTTTTTTGGCTGTAACATCGCTTAAAATTGTTCGCGTTAATTAAAACTTACCTGCGGCCTCTGCCTGCTCCACCACCTGCACCACCGCGTGGTTTGCGTGGCATGTTCTTGGCTTGGGCTGCCTGCGTTTTTCCAGTTTCTATAATGGGTGAAAGATCACGCTTTCCGTATACTTCACCTTTACAAATCCACACCTTCACGCCGATACGGCCCATTTTGGTGTGTGCTTCTGCAAGTGCGTAGTCGATGTCTGCACGAAACGTATGCAGCGGTGTACGGCCTTCTTTGTAAGATTCAGTACGTGCCATCTCAGCGTTATTGAGTCGGCCTGATGCGGTAACCTTAATTCCTTCAGCTCCCATGCGCATGGTTGAAGCAATCGACATTTTGATTGCCCGACGGAAGGAAATACGGCCTTCGATTTGGCGTGCAATACTGTCGGCTACAAGACGTGCGTCGAGCTCGGGACGTTTGATCTCAAAAATATTGATCTGAACTTCCTTGCCGGTGAGCTTTTTCAACTCTTCCTTCAGCTTGTCTACTTCTGAACCCTGACGACCGATGATAATACCCGGACGTGCAGTTTTGATAGTTACAGTAACAAGTTTCAGTGTACGCTCAATAATGATTGTAGAGACACTGGCTTTGTTGAGACGTACTTTAAGGTACTGACGAATTTTATCGTCTTCAACAATTTTGTCGGCATAATCATTGCCTCCGAACCAGTTTGAATCCCATCCGCGGATGAAACCAAGTCTGTTACCTATTGGATTGGTCTTTTGTCCCATGATTATTTGGCGCTATCTAGTATTATAGTGACGTGGTTAGAACGCTTCCTGATGCGGTGAGCCCTTCCTTGTGGAGCGGGACGCAGCCTCTTCAGCATTCGTGCACTGTCTACATTTATTTGCTTCACTACCAAGTTGGCATCATCAGCATTTTCTTCTTCATTCTTGGCTTGCCAGTTTGCAATAGCTGACATCAGGAGTTTCTCCAAACGACGCGCTGCATCTTGTGGCATGTGCTTCAGCATTGCAAGGGCTTTGATCACCTCTTCGCCGCGTATTACGTCAGCAACCAGGCGCATTTTCCTTGGCGATGTTGGCACGTTGTTGAGCTTCGCGATAGCAATTTGCTTTCGGGCCTCTTTGCGTGCATCAGCTGCTAGTTTTTTCCTATTACCCATTGGTATTTGAATTTTTGCCTATTGGCAAATTATCGTTTCTTGTCCTTTCGGTTTCCAGCGTGACCCCTAAAGGTGCGCGTTGGGGAGAATTCTCCAAGTTTGTGGCCAACCATGTTTTCAGTCACATACACCGGGATAAATTTATTTCCGTTGTGCACAGCTACTGTCATACCAACAAACTCAGGCGTAATGGTACTAGCCCTCGACCATGTTTTTACAACAGACTTCTTGCCTGACTCTTGTGCTTCGTCTACACGCTTCTGGAGCTTATAGTGTACGAATGGCGGTTTTTTAAGCGATCGACTCATGCTTCAATTATTTCTTTCTGCGTTCGATAATATGTTTGTTCGAGGCTTTCTTCTTGCTGCGGGTTTTGAACCCTTTCGCAGGAATGCCATTACGCGACCTTGGGTGTCCACCAGAGTTGCGGCCTTCACCACCACCCATTGGGTGATCAACAGGGTTCATCACCACTCCACGTACACGTGGACGACGTCCTTTCCAACGGCTGCGACCTGCTTTACCAGAACGCTCGAGGAAATGCTCTCCATTCGAAACTGTTCCGATCGTAGCAAGGCAGGTAACCAATACCATTCTTGTTTCGCCTGAAGGCATTTTAAGAATTGCGTACTTCCCGTCACGAGCATTGAGCTGGGCATAAGTTCCGGCGCCTCTTGCGATAACACCACCCTGACCAGGCTTCATTTCAATATTGTGAACAACAGTACCCAATGGAACTTCGCTCAGGAAAAGCGCATTGCCCACTTCGGGAGCTATGCCTTCACCACTTTTGATGGTCTGGCCTACCTGGATTCCCTCAGGAGCGATGATGTAGCGCTTCTCTCCGTCGCTGTATTTCACCAATGCAATGCGGGCAGTGCGGTTTGGATCGTACTCAACGGTTTCCACCACAGCATCCATTCCAAACTTATTGCGCTTGAAATCGATAATACGGTAGCGACGCTTGTGCCCACCTCCAGTGTAGCGCATGGTCATGCGGCCCTGATTGTTCCTACCGCCCGATTTCTTAATCGGTGCAAGCAGGCTCTTCTCGGGCTTATCAGTAGTGATCTCCGCGAAGGTGCTGATGATTTTATGTCGTTGTCCGGGTGTAGTCGGACGAAGCTTTCTCACTGGCATTGCTGTTCGTGTTAAATGTTGCTGTATAGGTCAATTGTTTCTCCCTCTGCGAGTGAAACAACCGCCTTCTTAAAGGCGCCTGTTTTTCCAGAAATCAATCCGGCTTTGGTAAACTTGCTTTTCGACTTGCCGGCATAACGCATGGTCCATACATTTTCCACGTTCACACCGTATAGTTTCTCTATCGCAGTTTTGATTTCAATTTTATTGGCACCGTACTTCACGATGAAACCAAAGCGATTCAAATCTTCAGTAACCGCGGTCATCTTTTCAGTGATGATTGGCTTGATTATGATTTGGCTCATCGTTGTTACTTGTTTAAAATGTTTGTGATCAAGGGCAGTGCGCTTTCCGCGATCACCAAAGATTTATGCTTCAAAATGTCATATGTGCATAAATCACTGGCCGACACTACTTTATGCCCTTGGCAATTTCGGGACGACAAAGATAGTACTTTATCTGCTTCTCCCAACACCAAAAGTGGTTTTTGGTCTGAAACTTTTAGTGCCGTCATGATATCAAGGTACTGCTTGGTTTTTGGGCCTTCCATTTTGAAGTCTTCTACCACCGTGATCAGGTTTTCTTGTGCTTTGTAGCTCAGTGCTGATTTACGGGCAAGTACCTTCACTTTCTTGTTTACCTTAAAGCTGTAGTCGCGCGGCTTAGGGCCAAAAACACGTCCACCACCACGGAAAAGAGGGTTCTTGATGCTACCGGCACGGGCCGTACCTGTACCTTTTTGCTTTTTGATTTTTCTGGTACTCCCAGTAATCTCAGCGCGCTCTTTCGACTTGTGCGTACCCTGCCTGTTGTTGGCACCGTACTGCTTTACGTCGAGGTATATCGCGTGGTCATTTGGAGTGATTCCAAAGATTTCCTCGTTAAGGCTGACCTTCTTGGTCTCTTTGCCTTGAATATTAAAAACTGCTACCTCCATAATCAATACTTGTCTAGGATAACGATTGAGCCATTTGGACCCGGTACCGAACCTTTCACTACCACGAGCGATTGTTCTGGAATCACCTTGAGTATTTCGATGTTCTCAAATGTCACTTTGGTGTTGCCTGTTTGGCCAGCCATGCGCATTCCTTTGAATACGCGACCTGGGAATGATGCTGCACCTATAGATCCCGGAGCGCGTCCCCTGTTGTGCTGTCCGTGGGTAGCTTCACCCACACCGGCAAATCCGTGGCGCTTAACCACACCTTGGAAACCTTTTCCTTTGGTCTTACCAGCCACGTCGATAAATTCGCCTTCGGCAAAAATCTCCACGCCAATCTGGTCTCCCAACTTCACCTCCTGGTCAAAAGTGACAAACTCGGCCAACTTGCGTTTAGGCGTTGTTTTTGCTTTTTTGAAATGCCCTTTTAGTGGAGCGGGAGTATTTTTCTCCTTCCTTTCGCCGAAGCCCAATTGAACAGCATTGTAGCCGTCCTTGTCTTCGGTCTTGACTTGCGTTACCACGCAAGGACCAGCCTGTATAATTGTACAAGCGACGTTCTTCCCGTCAGCATTGTACATACTGGTCATTCCGATTTTTTTACCTATTAATCCTGGCATTTTCTTGGTTTAAACTGGTTTCTATCAAACCTTAATTTCAACTTCAACACCGCTGGGCAGCTCTAGGCGCATAAGCGCATCTACTGTCTTTGATGATGAACTGTAAATATCGAGCAAGCGCTTGTAGGCACATAGTTCGAATTGCTCTCGCGATTTCTTGTTCACGTGGGGTGAACGAAGAACCGTGTAGATGCGCTTGTGTGTAGGCAATGGAATTGGACCACTCACAACTGCACCTGTAGTGCGTACTGTCTTTACGATTTTCTCAGCAGACTTGTCTACCAGGTTGTGATCGTATGACTTTAGTTTTATGCGGATTTTCTGACTCATCGTTATGAATACTGAGGGATTAAGCTTCTACTTTTTTACCTTTAATTTTCGCAATCACCTCATCAGCCACATTGCGTGGTGCTTCCGTAAAATGCGAGAACTCCATGGTTGATGTCGCGCGACCAGATGACATGGTGCGGAGCTGTGTTACGTAACCAAACATTTCTGAAAGCGGCACTTTGGCTTTTACAACCTTGGCACCGGCACGGTCGCCCATACCTTCCATCAATCCGCGGCGGCGGTTGAGGTCACCTACAATATCACCCATATTTTCTTCCGGAGTGAGCACTTCAATTTTCATGATAGGCTCGAGAAGAATTGGCTTCGCCTTAGGAATTGCGGTACGGAAGGCGAGTTTCGCTGCAAGTTCGAACGACAATTGGTCTGAATCGACTGCGTGGAATGATCCGTCTTTCAACGTTACTTTGAGGTAGTCCATGGGGTAACCAGCGAGCACACCATTTTTCATGGCTTCTTTGAATCCCTTCTCTACAGCAGGGATAAATTCGCGGGGTACGTTACCACCTTTAATTTCATTTACAAACTCGAGACCTGGTTTCTCTGCTGAGCCCGGCTCAATGGTTATCGAAATGTCGGCGAATTTACCGCGACCACCTGTTTGCTTCTTGTACACTTCTCTGTGATCAACTGAAGCGTTGATGGCTTCTTTGTAAGAAACCTGTGGTGCACCTTGATTCACTTCAACCTTAAACTCCCTGCGGAGTCGATCGCAAATAATGTCGAGGTGAAGCTCACCCATACCGCTAATCACGGTTTGACCTGTTTCCTCATCTGTCTTCACCTGGAAGGTTGGATCCTCTTCTACGAGTTTACTAAGCGCCATACCTAGTTTGTCAACATCAGCCTGAGTTTTTGGCTCAATGGCCAATCCGATTACCGGCTCAGGGAAGTCCATTGACTCAAGCACGATAGGACGCTTCTCATCGCAGAGGGTATCGCCCGTCTTAATATCTTTAAATCCTACGAGGGCTCCGATGTCACCTGCTCCAAGCGTATCAATCTGATTCTGCTTGTTGGCGTGCATTTGGAAGATACGCGAAATACGCTCTTTCTTGCCTGTACGTGTATTGAGTACGTATGAGCCCGACTCGAGCACACCTGAGTATGCGCGGGTAAAGCAAAGGCGGCCTACGAAAGGATCTGTTGCAATTTTAAATGCGAGGGCAGCAAAAGGCTCGTCAAAACCTGGCTTCCTGCGCTCTTCTTTATCAGTGTCGGGATTAACGCCAATGATGGCCTCAACATCGAGTGGCGAGGGAAGAATTTCCATTACCATGTCGAGCATGGCCTGTACGCCTTTGTTCTTGAAAGATGAACCACACATCATTGGAACTACTTTTCCAGAAATGGTAGCTTCGCGAAGGGCATCCAAAATCTCACGCTCTGTGAGTGACTCTGGGTCTTCGAAGAATTTTTCAAGAAGGGTATCGTTGAATTCAGCTACTGCCTCGAGCAATTTCTCGCGGTATTCAGTCGCCTCATCCATAATGTCAGCTGGAATATCGACTTCCTGGAAGGTCATTCCAAGATCTTCTTCATTCCATACAATTCCACGGAAGTTGATCAAGTCAACCACTCCTTTAAAGTCATCCTCTGATCCGATTGGAATCTGAAGTGGCAAAGCATGGCTTCCGAGCATGTCACGCACTTGCTGGCATACGTTCAAAAAGTCGGCGCCTGAGCGGTCCATTTTGTTCACGAAACCAATACGGGGTACATTGTAATTGTTGGCCAATCGCCAGTTGGTCTCTGACTGTGGCTCCACACCGTCAACGGCGCTGAAAAGGAAAACAAGTCCATCGAGTACGCGCAAAGAGCGGTTCACTTCAACTGTAAAGTCAACGTGACCTGGAGTGTCAATGATATTGACGTGGTACTTCTGGTCCCGGTATGTCCAGTTGAGGGTAGTAGCGGCAGAGGTAATGGTAATACCACGTTCCTGCTCCTGCTCCATCCAGTCCATGGTAGCCGCACCATCGTGCACCTCACCAATTTTGTGGCTCACACCACCGTAATACAGAATACGCTCAGTCGTGGTGGTCTTACCCGCATCGATGTGGGCAGCGATACCAATGTTTCTGGTGTATTTTAAATCTCTCTTTGCCATTTCAGTGTTGTTGAGGCGGTAATGTCTATTTAGAACCTAAAATGACTGAAGGCGCGGTTGGCCTCTGCCATTCTGTGGGTATCTTCTTTTTTCTTAAAAGCAGCTCCTTCTTCACGGGCGGCTGCGAGTATTTCATTGGCAAGACGCTGGCTCATGGTTTTCTCGTTGCGCTTGCGCGAGTATCCAATCAACCATTGCATGGCCATAGCGAGCTTGCGGTTTTCGCGCACGGGCTGTGGTATTTGGAAGGTAGCTCCACCAACACGACGACTGCGTACTTCTACGGCAGGGGTCACATTGGTCAATGCTTTCTTCCACACTTCGAGGCCGCTTGTCTCTTCTGACTTCTCGTCAACAATGGCTATGGCATCGTAAAATATTTTGTAAGAAAGGTTCTTCTTACCCTGAAGCATCATGTTGTTTACAAACTTGGTCACCAAAACCTCATTAAACTTCGGGTCTGGCAATATGATGCGCTTCTTTGCGGTCTTCCTTCTCATGACTGGGTATTATTTCTTTTTGGCTGGAGCAACAGCACCTGGTTTAGGACGTTTTGTACCATATTTAGAACGACGTTGGGTACGACCACCTACACCGGCAGTGTCAAGTGCACCACGCACGATGTGATAACGCACACCGGGAAGATCTTTCACCCTGCCGCCACGTACCAAAACGATACTGTGCTCCTGCAGGTTGTGACCTTCACCACCGATGTAAGCATTCACCTCTTTTCCATTGGTCAATCTTACACGGGCTACTTTACGCATGGCCGAGTTTGGTTTCTTTGGAGTGGTTGTGTACACCCGCACACATACACCGCGCCTTTGTGGGCAAGAAGCCAAAGCGGCTGATTTGCTCACTTTCTGCTTGGTTACCCGTCCCTTGCGTACTAATTGAGATATAGTTGGCATAATTCTAAAATTGCTCTTTTTCAGTTTTTTGGCGCCACTGGTAGACGCCTCTTGCCCAAATTGGGGGTGCAAATGTACGAGAATTAATGATAAAACCAACAGGGCAATTCAATTAATTTCAC